>NZ_CP053830.1:0-600000 GCF_013372185.1 Campylobacter lari subsp. lari
ATGAATATAAAAGATTTTTTACTTGAGTTTAAAACTGAAATTAGCAATAACGAATACAATACTTACATTTCTCACTTACAATTTAGTGAAAAGTTAAGTAAAAATAATATCTTAGTATTTATAGCACCAAATCATTTTTTAGCTAAATTTATACAAACAAAATACGCACAAAAATTAGCTTATTTTTATGAAGTAAAAACAGGAATTAATCCTCAAGTTAAAATCATCACAAATAATCAAAAAATAGAGAAAAAACATTTTTCTACAGATATTTCACAAATTAAATTTCAAAGTACTATTTTAAATCCTTCTTTTACTTTTGAAAGCTTTGTTGTAGGAGATTCTAATCAATTTGCCTATGCAACTTGCAAAGCCATAACCGATAAAAGCAAACTTGGAAAATTATATAATCCTATCTTTATCTATGGCCCTACAGGACTTGGAAAAACTCACTTGCTTCAAGCTGTTGGAAATGTATGCTTAGATAATGGATATAAGGTTATTTATGCTACAAGTGATAATTTTATCAATGATTTTACCATGCATTTAAATAACAAAACCATGAGTAAATTCCATGAAAAATATAAAAATTGTGATGTTTTACTTATCGATGATGTGCAATTTTTAGGTAAGACTGATAAAATCCAAGAAGAATTTTTCTTCACTTTTAATGAAATCAAAGAAAAATTTGGACAAATCATCATGACAAGCGATAATCCCCCAAATATGCTAAAAGGCATAACAGAACGCTTAAAAAGTCGTTTTGCAAATGGAATTATCGCAGATATCACTCCACCTCAACTTGATACAAAAATCGCAATTATTAAGAAAAAATGCGAATTTAATGCTATTTATCTCAAACCTGAAGTCATAAGTTATATCGCTACTTCAATGGGAGATAATATCCGAGAAATCGAAGGTATGATCACTAACTTAAATGCTCAAGCAAGACTTTTTAATCAAGAAATTACTTTAGAAATCGTTAAAAGCTTTATGAAAGATCACATTAAAGAAACAAAAGAAAATATCAGTGTTGAAGATATACTTGCTGATGTTTCAAAAAGCTATAATCTTAAACCTAATGATATAAAATCAAATAAAAAAACACAAAATATCGTTATGGCAAGAAGGGTTGTGATATTTTTAGCAAGAGAGCTAACGACTATGTCTATGCCTCAACTTGCTAGATTTTTTAATATGAAAGATCACACCGCCATTTCACATAATATTAAAAAAATTCAAGAACTAATGAGTGAAAATGAAAACTTAAAAGCCATAGTAGAAGAATTAAGAAATAAAATTTTGACAAAAATAAAAAGCACCCTGTGAATAAAAGTGAAAAACAAAAAATTTTATTCTACAAGTAAAATTTCTATAAAAAAAGACTTTTAAAAAGCATTTCACATTTTCACATTGCCTATTATTATGATAAAATAAATTTAAAAAATAAAGGAAATAAAAATGAAAATTAGCGTAAATAAAAACACTCTTGAATCAGCTATAGTTTTAACAAATTCTTATGTTGATAAAAAAGACTCTAGTAATATAGCTTCACATTTACTTTTTGAAGTAGTTGATGATAAATTAATTATAAGAGCAAGCGATTATGAAATAGGAATTAATTATAAAATTAAAAAAATTAAAGTAGAAAATTCAGGATTTGCAACAGCTAATGCAAAAAGTATATTAGATATTATCAAAAGCTTAAATAATGAAGATGTTATTTTAGAAACTATAGAAAATTTCCTTTTTATTAGACAAAAAGGAACCAAATATAAACTTCCTATGTTTAATTATGAAGATTTTCCAAATTTCCCAAGCACTGAAGGAAAAGATAAATTTGATATTGACTCAAGTGATTTAAGTAGATCTTTGAAAAAAATCTTACCAGCAGTAGATACAAATAATCCAAAATATTCACTAAATGGTGCATTACTTGATATAAAAACAACACATATTAATTTTGTAGGAACAGATACAAAACGTTTAGCTGTTTTTACTTTAAATAAAACAAGTGAGAAAGAATTTAATCTTTGTATTCCTAAAAAAGCTATTTTAGAAATGCAAAAAATATTTTTTGAAAAAATAGAAATTTATTATGATGAAAATATGCTTATAGCAAAAAATGATAATTTTGAATTTTTTACAAAACTTATTAATGATAAATTCCCTGATTATGAAAGAGTTATCCCAAAAAATATCACAAAAGAATTTATTTTTAAAACTGAAGATTTTCAAGATGCATTGAAAAAAATCAATGTAATTACTGAAAAAATGAAATTAATTTTTCACAAAGATAAACTTGTGTTTGAAGGTATTAGCTTAGATAATATGGAAGCAAAAACTGAACTTGAAATGGAACTTAATGTAGATGAAGAATTTAATCTTTGCATAAAAAATAAATTCATTACAGACTTTTTAAATTCTATAGAAAGTGAAACATTTAAACTTAGTATAAATGAACCTCACATGGCATTTTTAGTTTCAAGTGAAGAATTACAAACTGTTATTATGCCAGTAATTTTATAAGGAATATAAATGCAAGAAAATCAAAATTATAATGCTGGAAATATAAAGGTTTTAAAAGGCTTAGAAGCTGTTAGAAAACGCCCAGGTATGTATATAGGAGATACAAACATAGGTGGGCTTCATCATATGATTTATGAAGTAGTTGATAATTCTATAGATGAAGCTATGGCAGGTTTTTGTGATACTATAAATGTAGAAATTACCACTGAGGGTTCTTGTATAGTTAGTGATAATGGTAGAGGAATTCCTGTTGGAATGCATCCTACTGAAAATATGCCTACTTTAACCGTTGTTTTAACCGTTTTACACGCAGGTGGTAAATTTGATAAAGATACTTATAAAGTTAGTGGTGGTTTACACGGGGTTGGTGTAAGTGTTGTTAATGCTTTATCAAAAAAATTAGTTGCTACAGTGCATAGAGATGGTGAAATTTATAGACAAGAATTTTCAGAAGGAAAAGTAACAAGTGATTTTGAAACCATAGGAACTAGTAAAAAAACAGGGACTATTATAGAATTTTGGCCAGATGATCAAATATTTGAAATAACTAATTTTGATTATGAAATTTTAGCAAAAAGATTTAGAGAACTTGCATATTTAAACCCAAAAATAACTATAAATTTTAAAGACAATCGCATAGGAAAAGCAGAAAGTTTTCATTTTGAAGGTGGTATAAGTCAATTTGTAACAGACTTAAATAAAAAACAAGCTTTAACTAAGGCTATATTTTTTAATGTAGATGAAGAAGATGTAAATGTAGAAGTTGCTTTACTTTACAATGATAGTTATAGTGAAAATTTACTTTCTTTTGTAAACAATATTAAAACTCCAGATGGTGGAACTCACGAAGCTGGTTTTAGAATGGGTCTTACAAGAGTAATAAGTAATTATATAGAAGCAAATGCTAGTGCTAGAGAAAAAGATTCTAAAATCACAGGTGAAGATGTAAGAGAAGGTTTGATAGCTGTTGTTAGTGTAAAAGTTCCTGAACCTCAATTTGAAGGACAAACCAAAGGAAAATTAGGCTCAAGCTATGTTCGTCCTATAGTTTCTAAGGCTTCTTTTGAATATTTAACAAAATATTTTGAAGAAAATCCTATAGAAGCAAAAGCTATAATGAATAAAGCTTTAATGGCTGCTCGTGGTAGAGAAGCTGCGAAAAAAGCAAGAGAATTAACAAGAAAAAAAGAAACTTCAAGTGTAGGAACTTTACCTGGAAAATTAGCTGATTGTCAAAGTAAAGATCCAAGTGAGAGCGAAATTTATTTAGTTGAGGGTGATAGTGCTGGAGGTTCAGCAAAACAAGGTAGAGAAAGAACTTTTCAAGCTATTTTACCTTTAAGAGGAAAAATACTTAATGTTGAAAAAGCAAGACTTGATAAAATTTTAAAAAGCGAACAAATTCAAAATATGATCACAGCTTTTGGTTGTGGAATAGGAGATGAATTTGATATAGAAAAATTAAGATATCATAAAATCATCATCATGACCGATGCTGATGTAGATGGTTCTCATATACAAACTTTGCTTTTAACATTTTTCTTCCGTTTTATGAATGAACTTGTAGCAAATGGACATATTTATCTAGCTCAACCACCTTTATACCGCTATAAAAAAGGACAAAAAAAAGAAATTTATTTAAAAGATGAAAAAGCTTTAAATGATTATCTAATAGAAACTGGTATAGAAAGTTCAAATTATGAAGGCATAGGCTTAAATGATTTAAAAGATTTTTTAAAAATAGTTGCTGCTTATAAAAATGTTTTAAAAGAATTAGAAAAAAGATTTAATGTAATTTCAGTGATTAGATATTTGATAGAAAATCCTGATTTTATTAAAGCTTCTAATGAAGAATTATTTAAAGTGGTAAAAGAATTTTTAGAAAAACAAAATCACAATATCTTAAATTCATATATCAATGAAAGTGAAATTCGTCTTTATGTGCAAACTGAAAATGGTTTAGAAGAGCTTATAATAAATGATGATTTATTTACAAATCCTTTATACGAAGAAGCAAATTATATTTATCAAAAAATTAAAGATAGGGATTTGAAATTTGATAAAGATATTTTAGAAATTTTAGATGATGTTGAAAAAAATGCTAAAAAAGGTGCTTATATACAGCGTTATAAAGGTCTTGGTGAAATGAATCCTGATCAACTTTGGGAAACTACTATGGATCCAAATAATCGTCGTTTATTAAAAATTACTATAGAAGATGCTCAAAGAGCTGATGAAACATTTAATCTTTTCATGGGAGATGATGTAGAACCACGCCGTGAATATATACAAGCACATGCTAAAGATGTTAAACATTTGGATGTTTGATTTTTAAAATGAAAACTTTTTTACAAAATATCCCAAAAGTAGAATTACACTTACACATTGAAGGCTCATTAGAGCCTAAAATGATGTTTGAATTAGCTAAAAGAAATAACATCACTTTAAAATATAAAAGTGAAGATGAGATTAAAAAAGCTTATGATTTTTCGAATTTGCAAGATTTTTTAGATATTTATTATCAAGGTGCAAATGTCTTACAAACCAAGCAAGATTTTTATGATCTAACCTTTGCTTATATGAAAAAGTGCAAAGAGCAAAATGTAGTTCATACTGAAATTTTCTTTGATCCTCAAACTCATACTGCTAGAAATATACCTTTAAAAGATGTTATAGAAGGAATTTGGCAAGCTTTGCAAAAAGCAAAAGAAGAATTTGGAATTTCAAGTTTTTTAATCGCTTGTATTTTAAGACATTTAAGTGAAGAAGAAGGCTTGAAAACTTTAGATGAACTTTGTTTATATAAAGATAAAATCAAAGCCATAGGACTTGATAGTTCTGAACTTAACAATCCTCCTTTTAAATTTAAAAATTTATTTCAAAAAGCTAAAGAAGAAGGCTTTTTGTTAGTTATGCATGCGGGTGAAGAAGGAAGTAGTGAGTATATCAAACAAGCTTTAGAGCTTGGTGTAAATAGAATTGATCATGGAGTAAGATGTCAAGAGGACTTAGAGCTTGTAAAACAATTAGCTAAAAGTCAAATTCCACTAACAATATGTCCTTTATCAAATATAAAATTAAAAGTTTTTCAAAATATGCAAGAACATAATATTTTAAAACTTTTAAAACAAAATCTCTGTGTTTGTGTAAATTCAGATGATCCTGCATATTTTGGTGGATATATCTTAGAAAATTTTATAGCCTTAGATGAAACTTTTAAGCTTAGTAAAGATGAGGTTAAAAAACTTTGTATTAATGCTGTAAATGCATCATTTTTAAATATAAATGAAAAAGAAAAGTTGGTAAAACAAATTAAGGCTTATAAATGAAATATAGTTTTTTGGATTTAATCAAAGAAGTTTTGAGTGAGTGTGAGTTTCCACTTAGTGGTAATGAAATTTGGAATTTAGCTTTAATCAAAGGTTATGATAAAAAATTGCAAAGTTATAAGGATGGAACTTTAACTAAAACTCCTATTCATAGCTTATTGGCAAAAGTTTATACAAATTTAAAAAAAGAAAATTCTATTTTTTTAATAGCATCAAAAAGTCCTACAAAATTTTGGTTAAAAGCTCGTGAGCATGAGTTAAATTCTAAAAAAATAGAAGACATACAAAAAAAAGAAGAAAAACAAAAAACAAAAAATCATTTTCATGAAAGAGATTTGCACCCTTTAGTTGTTAAATTTTTATACGATAATGCTAATTTTAACCTTTTTAGTAAAACTATTTTTCATGAAAAAAGCACTAGGGCAAAAAGTGGTGAAAATGAATGGATACATCCTGATATTGTCGGAGTGCATTTTCCGTTTAAGGATTATGAAAATGATTCTTTTGAACTTTTTAAGAATTTAAATCAAATTTCTTATAAACTTTATAGTTTTGAACTTAAAATTAGACTTGATTTTTCAAATTTAAGGCAATGTTATTTTCAAGCTGTGAGTAATTCTAGTTGGGCTAATGAAGGATATTTAATAGCATTAGAGTATGATGAAGAAATTTTAGATGAACTTTGGAGATTAAATAATGCTTTTGGTATAGGATTTATCAAACTTGATGTGAGTGATTTAAATTCTTCTCAAATTATTATTCCAGCGAAAGAAAAATTAAATTTAGATTTAAAAACTTTGGATTTGTTAGTATATAAAAATACAGATTTTAAAAATTTTATAGAAAATATAAACAAAGATATAAATGTAGGTGATTACAACCGTATAGGAATTTCATTTTATGATGAAATTTTAGAAGATGAAGAGATGGAAAAATATATAATAGATAAAAAAATCATAATAAAGGAAAAACAATGCGATACGGTGAAAAAGAGATAAAAGAATTTGATGTTGAAAATATGGAAGTTTGGCCAAATGATGCTAAAAATGATTATGTGATTAAAATAACTTTACCTGAGTTTATGTGTTGTTGTCCGCGTAGTGGGTATCCTGATTTTGCTACTATTTATCTTGAATATATACCAAATAAATTAGTAGTAGAGCTTAAAGCCATAAAACTTTATATCAATACTTTTATGTATAGAAATGTTTCACATGAAGCAAGTATTAATGAAATTTACAATACTTTAAAAGAAAAACTCGATCCAAAATGGATAAAAGTAGTAGGTGATTTTAATCCGCGTGGTAATGTGCATACTGTTATAGAATGTAGATCTGATTTAGTAGTGCCACAATGATTTTAAGATTGAATAAGTCTTAAAATCAATATTATATTAACTTTAAAAATACAAAAATTAAACCACTTTACTTTTAGAAACACTTCATTATAAATAAGACTATTTTTATATTATTTTGTGTAAAAATGTTTTAGAATTTTATTTGTAAAATTTATATTTGAAGGATAACATATGCAAGATTATTTAGAACAAAATTCTCAAGAAGACCGTAGAGGATTTTTAAAAAATTTAGGTATTACTCTTTTAGGAGCTAGTGCCTTAGCAAACGTTTCACTTGATAATTATTTTTTAGGAAGTAAAGTACTTGCTAAAGAATTGGACACATTTAAAATCGAAGGTAAAAAAGATGTGATTTATCATGGGGAAAGACCTATGACAGCTGAAACACAAATTTATGCTTTAGATTCTGATTTTACTAAACCTGAGAATTTCTTTGTAAGAAATAATGGTGTTCCACCAGAAATGAGTAAAATAAAAGAAAGAATGAAACAAGGTTGGACACTTGAAATTGGCGGAGAAAGTGTAAAAACTGCAAAAACATATACTCTAGATGAGCTAAAGAAAAAATTCAAACATTATACCTATGCATTGACTTTAGAATGCGGTGGTAATGGAAGAGGTGAAGTTATACCTAGTACTAAAGGGACTCAATGGGGTTATGGAGCTGTTGCTTGTGGTAGATGGACAGGAGTTAGACTAAAAGATATTTTAGAAGATTGTGGTGTAAAAGATGATGCTGTTTATATAGGATATTATGGAATTGATACTAAATTAAATGGCGAAGAATCTTCTCCTATTAGTAGAGGTGTGCCTATTAAAAAAGCTATGCAAGAAGAAACTTTAGTTGCTTGGGCATATGAGGGCAAAGATATACCTTGGATTAATGGTTATCCACTTCGTTTAGTATGTGGAGGATATCCTGCAAGTACAAGTGGCAAATGGCTTTCAAAAATTGTTGTAAGAAATAAAGTTCATGATGGTGAAAAAATGGATACTTCTTATAAAGTTCCAGTAAATCCTGTAAAACCAGGTGATTTTACAAGTAAAGGTGAAATGAAAATCATAGAATCTATGCCTGTAAAATCTATCATAACAAATATCAAAAACAACGATAAAGTAAAAGCAAATAAAAAATTTGAAGTTAGAGGGAAAGCTTGGGCAGGTGAGTTAGAAGTAAAAGAAGTTTATGTAAGTAATGATTATGGTGTAACTTGGACTAAAGCAAAAGTTGAAAAACCATTAAACCGTCTTGCATGGCAAAAATGGAGCACTCAAATTTCAATTCCATCAAAAGGATATTATGAAATTTGGGCTAGAGCGGTTGATAGTGAAGGAAATAGTCAGCCTATGGTTTTAGCTCAATGGAATCCAAATGGATATATAAACAATGCTTGTCATAGAGTAAATGTTTATGGAGTATAAAAATGTTTAAAAAAATTGCTTTAATTTTATGTATAGGATTAACTTTATCTTTTGCAGCAGAGCAACCTAAAGTAAATCCTGACACAGGTTTGATTATTGATTCAGATTCACCTTTAGTAGAGGCACATTGTCTTGCTTGTCATGGATCAGGTTTGATAACAAATATGCGTGCAAGTAAAGAAGCTTGGCTTGCTGCAATTAGATGGATGCAAGCTTCTGAAGGTTTATGGGAAATTCCAGCTAATGATGAGGAAAGAATTCTTAATTATCTTACAAAATATTACGGAGAAAAATACGACACAAGAAGAAGAATTCCTTTAGTTTTATTAGAAAAATAATCAAATATTTTGTATTATTATACAAATTAATGGAGGAAAACTATGAAATTAAAAATATTTTCTTTAGTTGTATGTGTTGCTTTAACTTCAAATTTAGCTTTAGCTGATGAAAATTCAGGTTTGCTTTTAGGTATTGATGCAGGATGGTTCCATACTAAGGTAAAATCTGATCTTGATAATACTAAAAATAATAAAAAATTTAATGGTGATTTAGAAGGTGATGTTCCTGTTTTTGGTTTAAAAATAGGTTATCGCTTGAGTGAAAATCATAGACTTTATGGTGCTTATAATTATTCAAGTGAATTTAGTGATGTAATCAATACCACAAGATTAAAAATTGATGGAGAATTTACTACACATAAGTTTTTACTTGGTTATGATTTTACTCCAAAAATCTTTGAAAAAACAAGAGCAGTTTTAGGTGTATATGGTGGTTATGCAAGAACGGATATGACTTTAAAAACAAGTATATTATCATTATCTCAAGACTTTGATGGTTATACGTATGGGGCAAAAATCGGTGCTTTATATGAGTTAAATCAAGCAAATGAAATTGAGTTTGGTTTTAAAGCTGAACAAACTCATTATGATACAAGAAATTTCAGCACTGCTAATTCATCAAACTTTTATGATCCTAAACAAACAAATTATGGTTTATATCTAGGATATACTTATAAATTTTAAGGAGAATATATGCCAAAAGATGCAAATGGAACCGAGCTTAATGCAGGTGATAGTGTAAGTGTTGTGAAAGATTTAAAGGTTAAAGGTGCAAGTACTACTTTAAAGCGTGGCACGACTATAAAAAATATTAAACTTACAAACAAAGACACTGAAATTGAAGCTAAAGTAGATAAATTTGGTGTGATTGTTTTAAAAACTGAATTTCTTAAAAAAATATAGTAAAAATTCCCAATCAATCTTGGGAATTTTCTTCTTGATAAACACAATGCTTAAAAATAAATTGATGTTCCTCAGGTAAGTTCTCAAATAAAGCATTTGCGAGTTGTCTTATCTCCCAAAGGGCTGATTTTGAGCTTCTTAGAGTAATAAAATTTTGCAAACTTCTTGCATTAATCGTTAAAGTTAATTCTGTTTTATAGCTTTCTGGTAAGCAGTATTTTGCTATGTCTAAACTAATACTATTTTGCAAAATCAAACGCAAATTTTCTAAAGCTTTGATACTTGCATTATCTACTACTTCATTTCCGGTTAATACCAAGTATCTTTTAGCATTTTCAAAGTCATTTTCTTTAAATTCACTTTCATTTCTTAGCTCTTTTAAAGTATATCTTGTGCTTTTTACACTAGGACTAGTATGGCGGTGTCTTGCGACTTCTTGCAAGCATGCTCTTGAAATACCTTGTATATAAAAAGTATAGTTTAAATGCTCTAAGGTTGAAGCATGTTTAAATTTATTTCCCACTCGATCGATTAATTCTTTATCTTTTTCGCCACCACAATCGCCTTTGTCAAAACTTTGCCAACATGTTCTTGTTGCATGAGAGCATACAGAAAGTGGAGTATGGTTTAATAATGTGATTTTCATCAAAAAATTCCTTCAAAAATAATTGAATTTTACACAAATGTTTATAAAAATAAAATTTTTTATTCGTTATAATTTCAAAAAAAGAAATTAAGGTTATTTTATGAAATTAAAACAAACTAAGTATATTTTTGTAACCGGTGGTGTTTTAAGCTCATTAGGAAAAGGTATAGCAGCAGCTTCTATAGCTACGATTTTAAAAAATTCAGGTTTAAAAGTAAGTATTTTAAAAGCAGATCCTTATATCAACGTAGATCCTGGTACTATGAGTCCTTTAGAGCATGGGGAAGTTTTTGTTACAGATGATGGAGCTGAGACAGATTTAGACTTAGGACATTATGAGAGATTTTTAAATGAGAGCTTATCTCAGGATAATAACTTCACAACAGGTAGAGTTTATCAAAGTGTTATAGAAAAAGAAAGAAGAGGAGATTACTTAGGAAAAACTATACAAGTAATCCCTCATATAGTTGATGAGATAAAAGATCGCATTAAAAAGGCCGGAGTTGATAAAGATATTTTAATCGTTGAAATAGGTGGAACAGTAGGAGATATAGAAGGCTTGCCATTTTTAGAAGCCATTAGAGCTTTAAAGCTTGAAGTGGGTAAATATAACGCTATTAATATTCACTTAACTTTAGTGCCATTTATTAAAGCAGCAGGAGAACTTAAAACAAAACCAACTCAACATAGTGTGGGAGAATTACGCCGTATAGGTATAAGCCCTGACATGATCATTTGCAGAAGTGAAAAATCTTTAGATAGAGAGTTAAAAGACAAAATCGCAATTTCATGCGGAGTTGAAAAAAACTGCGTTATAGAAAGTGTGGACGCAGCTAGTATTTATCAAATTCCACTAAATTTCTTAAAACAAGATATTTTAAACTCTATTGCAAGTTTATTAGATCTTCAAAATTTAAAGCCAAATATGAATGAATGGGATTCTTTAGTAAAAAGAGTCATCGCTCCAAGTAATGAACTTAGCATCGCTTTTGTAGGAAAATATGTAGATTTAAAAGAAAGTTATAAAAGCTTAACAGAGGCCATTATCCATGCAGGTGCAGCACTTGATGCGAAAGTAAATTTAAAATGGATTGATAGTGAAAAATTAGAAAATGCAAATGTCGAAGAAAGCTTTAAAGATGTAAGTGGGATTTTAGTAGCAGGTGGTTTTGGTTATCGTGGGGTAGAAGGAAAAATCAAAGCCATACAATATGCAAGAGAAAATAAAATTCCATTTTTAGGAATTTGTTTGGGTATGCAGCTTTCTTTAGTGGAATTTGCACGCAATGTTTTAAAACTTGAAGATGCAAATTCTCATGAGTTTAATCCAAATTGTAAAAATCCTATCATCTTTTTGATTGATGAATTTATTGATGCAAGTGGAGAAAAGCAAATTAGAACAAGTAAAACTCCACTTGGTGGAACTATGCGTCTTGGAGCTTATGAGTGTCATATCAAGCCAAATACACTTTTAAGTAAGGTTTATGATAATCAAAAAAGTGTAAAAGAACGCCACCGCCACCGCTATGAAGCTAATCCAAAATATAAAGAAATGTTTGAAAAAAATGGGCTTATTATAAGCGGGGAAAATGAAGGTTTAGTTGAGGCTGTGGAGCTTAAAGATCATCCATTTTTCTTAGCAGTGCAGTTTCACCCTGAATTTACTTCACGCTTAGTTAGAGTTAATCCGGCTATTTTTTCTTTTATCAAGGCATCTTTAACAAATCATGCTAAATAAAGCTAAAATAAAAGAAATTTTACACCAGCGTTTTATCAACGATACACATGTAAAGCTTTGTGATTTACCTATGCCATCTTGTTTAAAAGATGTCTATAAGGGTGCTTTGCGTATCAAAGAAGCGATTGAAAAAAATCAAAAACTTGCTATTGTTGGGGATTATGATGTAGATGGGGTGATTTCTTGTGTGATTTTATCTGAATTTTTTGATGATATCGGATATGATTATGTGGTAAAAATTCCAAATCGTTTTAAAGATGGATATGGTCTAAATGAAGAAATCATCAATGAACTTGATGGGGTAGATTTAATCATCACTGTAGATAATGGTATAGCAGCATTTGAAGCAGCAGAGCTTTGTTTGCAAAAAGGAATTGATTTAATCATTACCGATCACCATATGCCTCCAGCTACTTTACCAAAAGCTTATGCGATCATTAATCCTAAACAACAAGATTGTGATTTTCCTGATATTGAAATTTGTGGTGCTCAAGTGGCTTGGTATTTAGTCGCTGCGATAAAAGAAGTGTGTAAGATTAATTATAATATGTGTAAATTTATAGAACTTTTATCCATCGCAATTATCGCAGATATGATGGAGCTTAGAGATTTAAACAGAGCCTTAGTTAGAAAAGGTATAGAATGTATTAATGACTCTAAACGAGTGGCATTTAAAGCGATCAAGCAGTATTTTGGTAAGGATAAATTTGAACTTGATAATATCAGCTTTTTAATTGCACCTTTGATTAATAGTGCAGGTAGAATGGATGATGCAATTATTTCTTATAAATTTTTACATTCTAAAAATATCGATGAGGTTATGGGTTATTTAGAACAAATCATTACTTATAATAATAGCCGTAAAGATGAAGAACGAGAGCTTTTTAAGCAGTGTTTAGAACAAGTTGATGAAAATGATCCTGTGATTATTGTCAATGGGCAAAATTGGCATGAGGGTGTTTTGGGTATAGTTGCAAGTCGTTTGGCAAAGCATTTTAACAAACCTGCCTTTGTTTTTTCAGAATGTGAGCAAAAGGCTAAGGCTAGCGTTAGAAGTGTAGGTAGGATAGATATTTTAAATGTTATAGAACAAGCTAAAGAATTTGTTTTAAGCTATGGTGGGCATAAAGGTGCAGCTGGAGTTTTAGTAGAACTTGAAAAATTTGGTGTTTTTAAAAGTAAGCTTTATGAAATTTGTCAAAATATCCCTAAAGATGATTTTTACAATGCTGATGAGGTTTTGGGTAGTATTGATCCAAATGAAGTTGATTTTGAACTTTTAGAGATATTAGAATTTTTTGAGCCTTTTGGGCATAAAAATCCAAGGCCGTATTTTAAATTTGATAAGCTTTTTGTAAAAAATAAAAGAAAGCTAGGTAAAGATGAAAATCATATGAAGCTTATTTTAACTCAAGGAAATAAAACTTTAGAAGCTTTATTTTTTAATTTTGACTATGAGCCAGAGCTTGGAGAAAGCATTGATCTTATAGCTAGTGTTTCTAAAAATAATTTTAGAGGATTAATCACCCCGCAACTTACTATAAAAGAAATTCTTAGATAATTCATTAACTTATTTGCATAGTTTTTATTTATAAATTTGCTATAGCATAAGTATTACAAAGGAGTAAAATGTTAAAAAAAATTTTATTATTAGTAGTATTTTTTAATTTTACTTTCGCTTTTGATACCAAAATTTTTATAGGTGATACTTATATACCTGAAGATTTTTATAAGTATGATAAAGACTTTAAAACTGCGGCTAGAAAGTACAATATACCTACAGCTTTACTCAAAGCCATAGCTTTAACAGAAAATGCAGCTTATAAGCATAATATCACCAGTAAAAATAAAAATCAAACAAGAGATTATGGTTTAATGCAAATTAATAGCATTCATTTAAAACGCTATGGAATTAGTGAGAGTGCGATTGTAAAATCTAGTGTAAATATTGACATAGCAGCAAGATTGCTTCATGAAATTATACAAAAACATGGTTTTAGTTGGAGTGCTATTGGAAGGTATCATTCAGCAAATGATAAATATAAAAATATTTGGCTTGATAAAGTGATGAAAAATTTAGTTGCTATAGTTTTAAAAGATAGCAAAGATCTTTTTATAATGGAAAAATTCAGAGCTTTTAAACTTGCTTCTCTTTTAATAAATGTGGATAAAAAACAATATAGAATTTTATTGGCAAGTAATAATTAAAACAAGAAATTATAAATTTTCTTGTTTTAAAGCTTCTGCTTGGTAATAAGCGATCAATGGTTCTACTATCTCATCAAATAAACCACCTTCTAAAATCGCATCAAGTCTATATAGAGTAAGATTTATTCTATGATCGCTAATTCTATTTTGAGGAAAATTATAAGTGCGTATGCGCTCGCTTCTATCGCCACTTCCAACTTGAGATTTTCTTGCCTCGCTTTCTTTAGCTAAGCGTTCTTGCTCTTGCATTTCAAAAAGTCTTGCTTTTAAGACTTTCATAGCGCTTTCCTTGTTTTTATGCTGACTTTTACCATCTTGATTTACTACAACTATACCTGTTGGAATATGGGTAATTCTTACAGCACTATCTGTAGTATTTACACTTTGTCCGCCATGACCACTACTGCGCATTACATCAATTTTTAAATCATTTGGGTTAATTTGAATTTCAACATCATCAACTTCTGGCATAATAGCTACTGTGATGGCTGAGGTATGAACTCTACCTTGAGATTCTGTTTCAGGAACCCTTTGAACTCTATGCGTGCCACCTTCGTATTTTAATCTTGAATATGCCCCATTTCCTTTGATAAGAATGATGATTTCTTTAAAACCACCAACACTACCCTCGCTAGAACTTACAATTTCATATTTATAATCACGATTTTCAGCATAGCGTATATAAGCTTTTACTAAATCTCCAACAAATAAAGAAGCCTCATCTCCACCAGTTCCTGCGCGAATTTCTAAAAATATATTTTTATCATCGTTTGGATCTTTAGGCAATAAAAGAATTTTTAATTCTTCTTCTAAATTTGGTTTAAGAAGTTCTAAATTTTTTAATTCTTCTTTGGCTAATTCACCGAGTTCTGGGTCAGATAAGAGGAGTTTATTTTCCTCTATATCATCTAAAGTTTTAAGATATTCTTTTGCTTTTTCTACTATGGGTTCTAAATTTTTTTGCTCTTTTGATAGAGCAGTCATTTTAGAAATATCATTAGAAATATTAACATCACTTAAAAGAGTATTTAACTCATCAAAGCGTGTTAAAAAAGGTTTGAGTTTATCAGCTAGCATTAATTAAGCTATTTTATTTACCAATAATGCTAATCTACTCACACGGCGTGACGCAGTTTGTTTTTTCAAAAATCCACGGCTTACCATAGCATGAATACTTTTATTAGCTATTTTTAATGCATTTGCCGCTGCTTCTTTGTCATTATTTGCCGCTGCTTCGCGAACTGCTTTTGTTATATTTTTTAATCTTGTTCTATAAAATCTATTTCTTTCAGTTCTTTTTATAGTTTGTCTTGCTCTTTTTTCAGCAGATTTATGGTTTGCCATAATTTTCCTTTATTTATATAAATTAAATTGCTAATTATACAAGATTAAAATTAAAATTTAATTAATTTAAGTAATTTTAAAGTATCAATTAATCATATTCATGACTTTTACTATACAAGATTTTTGATCTTGGCATTGATTTTCTAATTTTTCTGCAAGAGTTTCTTCATGTGTTATCGCAATAAAAACCATAATTACACTAAAAAGAGTAGTTAGAATTTTCATCAATTTTTCCTTTTTTAAATATTTTGAAAAATTATAAAAATTCTTTGTGGAAATAATGTGAATTTAATATTTTATATTATTTGTCTTTAAAAAATCGCGTAGTTTTTCGTACTCGCCATTTTCCAAATAACGATATTTGCCAGCTTTTAACATACCAAGATCTAATGCTCCAAAAGCTACTCTTTTAAGATCCATCACTTCTAAATCAAAATGCCCAAAAAAGCGTCTTAGTTCTCTATTTTTACCTTCATTAATGATTACTTTTAGCTTCGTATAGCCTCCGCTTGAGCCAAAAATTTCAAAGCCTAAAAATGGGGCAAAACTCATTGAGGTTATTTTGGTTTTAGTGTGAGCTCCTTTTTTTTCATTTTGAATTTCTAAGCCATTTTGCATAGCCTCGATGACATTTTTATCTATATTACCTTTTACTTTCAAGTAATATTCTCTTTCTAAATCACTATGCGTCAACGCATCTGCAATCACAGGAGAATCGGTTAATAAAAGCAAACCTTCACTTGCAAAGTCAAGCCTACCAACGCTAAGCCATGTGCTAAATTGTTTTGGCAGGGTATGATAAATGGTTTTTCTACCTCTATCATCTTTTTTACTAACTATTTCACCTTTTTGTTTGTGATAAATGATGACTGAAAATTGTGTTTTTTTATGGAGTTTTTTACCATTGATAAAAACTTTATCTTCAGCATTTACACTATCATTTAGCAAGGCTGTTTTTTTATTGATTTTTACTAAGCCTTGCTTGATTAGCTCATCAGCCTCACGGCGAGAATATTTGCTATTGTGTGAGATGAATTTATTAATTCTCATAATTTTTCTTTACATCACAAAAATAGTTGGTACTATGGTTGGATATTTTTTGATTTTTCTAAAAATATGCTTTCTTAGTACTTGTCTAATTTGAGCTTCTAAAACTTTTGGATTATCTAAAATTTCATCTTTTACATTTGGGAAAAATTGACTTAAAACATCACTCATTTCTTTTGAGAATGCTCCATCTTGTTTATCAGCTACCAAGCCATAGCTAAATACTCTTGGTTTATTAATCAGTGTTTTACTTGCTTTATCAAGCTGAGCAATGATGACAACTATACCGCTATCTGCTAGTTTTTGTCTATCAATTACTACATCATCTGCGATTTGTTTGTTGATTTGATTATCTACAAAGACCTTTCCTGTTTTAACTGTTTTTACGCGTTTGATGTATTTTTGGCAAAGCTCTACTTGATCTCCATCACTCATTAAGTAGATATTTCTTTCAGGTATACCACATTTTAGAGCAGTTTCCTTGTGTTTATTGATATGATTATACTCTCCATGCACTGGCAAGAAAAATTTAGGTTTTATTAAAGTTAGCATGAGTTTTTGCTCTTCTATACTAGCATGTCCGCTTACATGAATTTCGCTAAATTCTTGATAGGCTACTTTAGCCCCTGCTTTTAAAAGAAAATCAAGCACAGCAGAAACATTTGCTTCATTTCCAGGTATAGCTTTAGCTGAAATGATAACTTGATCACTAGGTTTAATTTTGATAAATTTATGCTCATCTGTAGCCATTCTATATAAAGCACTCATAGTCTCACCTTGACTTCCTGTAGTGACAATTAGTACTTCGTTGTCTTTATATTTGCTAACCTCATCTGCATCAATGAAAATTTTTCTATCAAGTTTGATGTAACCAAGTTCCATGGTAGTATAAAGATTTCTTTCCATAGAGCGTCCTATAACACACACTTTTCTGCCATATTTTAAACCATAGCTAATAGCTTGATATACACGGTGGATATTAGAGCTAAAGGTGCTCATAATCACCCTGCCTTTAGTTTTGGCAAAAATTTGATCAAAAGTAGGCCCTACGGAGCTTTCACTTTTTGTATAACCTTCTTTATATGAGTTTGTACTATCACTTAAAAGACAAAGTACGCCTTCTTCTCCATATTGAGCTAAACGATTTAAATCCGTTGGATAACCATCAATTGGGGTTTGATCTATTTTAAAATCACCAGTATGTATGATGGTTCCTGCTTTAGTTTTAATAGCTAAAGCACAAGCATCGATGATAGAGTGGGTTATGTGAATCCATTCTAAATTAAAATCACCTATTTCATAAATTTGTCTTTTTGTTATAGGTCTAAACCATTTTCTTTCAGCTTTTAATCCATGTTCTTCAAATTTATTTGAAATCATACCTAGTGCTAAAGGTGTTGCGTAGATAGGAAATTGAAATTCTTTGAAAAAATACGGCACAGCACCAATGTGATCTTCATGAGCATGAGTGATGATGATGGCGCGAATTTTGTTTTTAATCTTTCTTACATAGTCAAAATCAGGTATGATAATATCTACTCCATGCATGCTTCCATCTGGAAAACTCATGCCTATATCAACGATAATCGCATCGTTGTTGGTTTCAAAAACAGTGATATTTCCACCGATTTCTCCAAGCCCACCCAAAGGCGTAATACGAATTTTATGTTCGCTTGAGTTGTTGTGTTTTAAAGGGTGGAGTCTTAGTTCGTGCATGATTTTATTAGCTTCTATACTTTTGGCAAGTTCTATTTGCCATTCTTCATTACCGCTTAATTTAGATGGTAAATTTCTATTTTTTTTCTTTTTCTTTTTTTCTTCGCTAGCTCCAGTTTGAGTATTTTCTATTTTTGTTTCATTTTTAATTTCACTATTTTGCTCTTGATTTTGTGAATCTTTTTTTCTTTTGTTTTTAAATTTATTAAATCTTTTAGTTTTATTTTGTTCTTGAGTTTTGTTTTCTTCGCTCATAGTCATCCTTTAAATAGTCATAAATTTTAAGGTATGAATCAACGCTAATTTCATGAGCTCTTGAGGTAGAAGAGATATCTAGTGCTTCAAATGCTTTTAAAATTTTTTCTTTTTTATTTTTAAAATTAGATAAGAGTTGTTTTCTAGGATTTTGAAAACAAGCTCTAAGAAATTCTTTAAAAGCTTCTATATTTTCGCATTTTTGCTGATAATGAGTAGTTTTTATTAACTTCATTACAGCTGAAGTAACTTTTGGTGGAGGATTAAAGCTTTGTGGTCGTATATCAAAAAGCATCTGTCTTTGGCATATCAATGCACAAAGCACCCCTAAAGCCGAAAAATTACTTTCTTTTTCATTTGCACAAAATTTCTGTGCCACTTCTTTTTGCACCATTACTATAAGCCCAAGACAATTTTGATCTTCTAAGGCTTTTAAAATCAAATTTGTAGCAATATAATATGGTAAATTTGCTACCAAAAAGTACTCTTTATCGCTTAAACTTCCTTGATCAAAAGCATCGCCTGCATTTTGATGGATAAGCTCAAAATTTCCACCTTCAATCTCATTTTGAAATTTTTTATTTAAAATAGGAATCAAATCTTTATCAATCTCATAAGCTCTAATATGAGCTTGTGGGATTTTCAAAAGTTCTTGCGTTAAATCACCTAAGCCAGGCCCAATCTCAACTATATTTTTAGTATCTTTGGGTATGGCTTGGATGATTTTATCTACCACGCTTTTATCACATAAAAAATTTTGTCCAAAATGTTTTTTTGCTTTTATCATAAATTTATTTTATCTAAAAAATATTAATTATAGCATTATTTTAAGCGCTAATTAGATAAAATTTGAATTATTTTTTATAAAGGCTAATTTTTGAAAAATCTTATAGTATGTGCAGGGGGAAATGAGGATTTTAAATTTGCACAAAGTATTGGTATAGGTTTGGTTAATTCTGCTTTTTCTTTAGGTAAAATTTTAAGTCAAGTAAAAGTAGATAGAGTGATTTTTATAGGTACATGTGGAATTTACCAAGAAGGAAAAATTTTAGATATTTATGAAAGTTCTAATGCAGCGAATTTAGAATACGCAGATTTATTTGATAGTTTTTATACGCCTATAGCAAATGAGATTAGATTAAATGTTTCACATGAAACTATGATTAATTCTTCAAACTATATTTGTAAAGATGAAAATATCGCCAAAGAGTTTTTTAAAAAAGGTATGCATATAGAAAATATGGAAGCATACGCAGTGCTTTCTTGTGCAAAAATGCAAGAGATAGAAGGAGTTTGTTATTTATGTGCGACAAATTTTTGTAATGAATTGGCACATGAAGATTTTTTAAAAAATCACCAAAAGGCAAAAGAATTGTTAAAAGATTTTTTGTTAGATAAAAAACTTATATAGGAAAAAAAAATTGAGTGAATTAAAAAACATATTAGATTTTACTAAAGAAGAATTAGAGAATTTAGTCCAACCAAAATTTAGAGCAAAGCAAATTTTTGAATGGGTATATAAAAAATATGCAGACGATTTTTTGCAAATGTCGTCTTTGCCAAAAGATTTTAGAGTGTACTTGCAAAAAAATTTTCATTTTTCACCTTTAAAATGTGTGAAAGATGAAAAAAGCAAAGATGGAAGCATTAAGTATCTTTTTGAGCTTTTAGATGGTAAAAAAATAGAAGCTGTTTTACTGCCTATGAAAGAAGAACTTGTAGATGAAAATGGAAAAATCATCAAACATGCAAGATATACCATTTGCGTTTCTTCTCAAGTGGGGTGTAAAAGTGGGTGTAGTTTTTGTCTTACTGCCAAAGGTGGTTTGAGTAGAAATTTAAGCGCTGGAGAAATAGTTGGACAAATTTTATGGATTAAAAAACACAATAAAATTCCATACGAAAGAAGAGTTAATATAGTTTATATGGGTATGGGTGAGCCTTTGGATAATCTTAAAAATGTTTCAAAAGCTGTCAAAATTTTAGCCGACAATGACGCTTTAGCTATAAGCCCTAGAAGACAAACTATAAGTACAAGTGGTTTGGCAAAACAGATTAAAGAGCTTGGAGAAATGAATTTAGGCGTGCTTTTGGCTATTTCGCTTCATGCTGTAAATGATGAGCTTAGAAGTGAATTAATGCCTATTAATAAAGCTTATAATATAGCAAGCATTATGGAAGCGGTGAGAAATTTTCCTATAGATCAGCGTAAAAGAGTGATGTTTGAATACCTTTTAATTGATGGAATAAATGATAAAATAGAGCATGCAAAAGAACTAGTCAAGCTTTTAAATGGCATAAAAGCTAAAGTGAATTTAATACTTTTTAATCCACACGAAGGAAGTTTATATAAAAGACCAAGTGTTGAAAATGCCATTAAATTTCAAGATTATCTAAGTGCCAAGGGTGTTACTTGTACTATAAGAGAAAGCAAAGGGCTTGATATATCAGCAGCTTGTGGGCAGCTTAAAGAAAGGCAGAGTAAACAATGACTTTTTTAGATATAGCTCAGCTTATTTTTATAAGCATAGTGGTGATCATAGGACTTGGTGGGATTGTTTATGTATTAAAAAATGAGGGGAAAAATAATGATAGATAAAAAACAATTATTAGAAAATGAATTATTTCAAAAAAGATATATAAAAGCAAATATTTCTTGGTATTTTTCTTATTTAAATGGCAAAAGAGGATTTGGAAGAATTTTTAAAATTCCTTATGCTGCAATGATGAAAAAATTTTATCTTAAAAAATATTTTGAAAAAAGAGTTTTAAATGATAAAATAGATATACCATATCTAGAATTAGTTTTGACTACAAAATGCACTTTAAGATGTGAATCTTGTAATAATTTGATGCAATATTTTTCTCCATCAAACCAATACACTTGCACTTTTGAAGGGCTTAAAAATTCTTTAGATCTTTTATTATCAAAAATAGATAGCATAGGAAGAGTTAGGATTATCGGTGGAGAGCCTTTGCTTTTTAAAGATTTACCAAAACTCATAGATTATTTAGAAGAGCAGAAAAAAATTCTAACTTTTGATATATTGACCAATGCAACCATAGATTTTAAAGATGAATTAATCCAAAGATTTAAATCATCAAAAAAAGCTAGAAAAATAAGTATATCTGATTATACAAAATCGCCAAATTTAAAAGTTCCATTAAAGCAAGAAAGCATATTAAAAAAATTAAAAGAAAACAATATAGCATTTTCATACAACACCACAGATCATTGGTATGATATAGATAAAATTTATAAGCGCGGAAGAAGTAAAGAAGAGATCATTAAAAACTATTATAATTGTCAAATGCCATGTGTAAGTTTGATGACTTCTGAAGGTCTAAATGATAAAACTTTGGCTCCAAATGGCGCTGTATTTGTGTGTCCTATATCATCTTCTTTATCTCGTTTGAAAAGCCTTGAAGAATTTAATGGAGATTTTATAAACTTAGATGATAATAGAGAAAGAATTTTAGAATTTTATACTCAAGATTTTTATAAATCTTGTGATTATTGTAGAGATTATAGTAAGGCTATTAAAAAAATTCCAATAGCAATTCAAACTGATAAAGTTTTAAAATTAGAAAAAGATTAAGGTAGATTTTTTAAAAATTCACCTTTTACATCTTTTTGAGATTGTATCAAAAATTTTTGATTTTTATATATAAATTCTAAGCTAAAAGAGTGTAAAAGCAGTCTTTTAGCCCCTGTGATGTGAGCTCTTTTGATATCACTCATTTTTCCATCTAATATTTGCTCTATTTGTGTTTTTTCTAAACCATATAAAGGTTCACCTAAAATTTTATGTTTCACATGAAACAAATGTAGTCTTATTTGATGTTGTCTGCCTGTTAGAGGTTTAGCTAAAATTAAACTGACATCTAAATTTTCAAAATATTCTAAAGTGTAAAATTGAGTTAAAGCTTCTTTGCCATTTTCACAAATATGCATCCTAGTTTTGACTGCATCATAGTCTTTAGCTAAATCCATACTTTTATCTACTATAAATTCTTCTTTGGTTTTTCCCTTTACTAGAGCAAGATAGCTTTTTTGCACTAATCTTTTTTCAAACATGGTTTTTAATTCAATTTGTGCATTTTTGTGTTTTGCTATGAGTAAAAGCCCACTCGTTTCTTTATCTAGTCTATGAGCCACGCAAGCATTTTGTCCCCATAAATGCCAAATTTCATCACAAAGACTATAAGTACAATTGCGTCCATTAGGATGAGTTAGCACTCCACTTGGCTTTTCTACGATGGCAAAATCTTCATTTTCAAAAACTATTTCCAATCCTTTAGGGTTATTTTCATATACGATTAATTCCACTAAGCCATCTAAAAATTTGTTTTTTTCTTCTACTAAATTTCCATTGCAAAATAGTCTTTTTTTATCAATGAGTTTTTGTGCCTCACGCATAGAAATTTTTAACTCATCCATAAGTAGTCTAAATGCCTTTTTTCCATTATTTGCTAGTTTCTTTTTTATATATGCCATTTAATAACTTTCTTAGGTAATTTATAATAAAATTCAAACTATTTTTTTCATAAAAATTATATAAAAAAAGGTCTTGAAAATGGTTGAAAGATATAGTAGAGAAATCATGGCTAAAAAATGGGACATGCAAGCAAAATATGATGCATGGTTAAAAGTAGAATTAGCTGCCGTGAAAGCATGGAATAAACTTGGTCTTATTAAAGATGATGATTGTGAAAAAATTATAAAAAATGCAAAATTTGATATAGCAAGAATAGATGAGATAGAAAAAACCACCAAACACGATGTTATCGCATTTTTAACAAGTGTTAGTGAAAGTTTAGGCGAGGAAAGTCGTTTTGTGCATTATGCGATGACAAGTTCAGATTGTATTGATACTGCGGTTGCATTACAAATAAAAGATAGTTTAGAATTAATCTTGCAAGACTTAGATCAAGTTTTAGCAGCGATTAAAACAAGAGCGTATGAGCATAAAAATACTTTAATGGTAGGAAGAAGCCATGGAATTCATGGCGAGCCTATAACTTTTGGTTTGGTTTTGGCTATTTGGTATGATTCACTAGTTCATGCAAAAGATTTAATCATCCATGCAAAAGAAACAATTAGCTATGGGAAAATCAGTGGAGCTATGGGAAATTTTGCTCATGCTCCGCTTGAATTTGAAGAAGAAGTTTGTAAAAATTTAGATCTTAAACCAGCACCAGTTTCAAATCAAGTCATACAAAGAGATCGTTATGCTCAAGTTATATCAGCTTTGGCTATTTTGGCTTCAAGTTGTGAGCAAATTGCTGTTGCTATCCGCCATTTTCAAAGAACAGAAGTATATGAAGCTGAAGAGTATTTTTCACAAGGACAAAAAGGAAGTTCTGCTATGCCTCATAAGAGAAATCCTGTATTAAGTGAAAATATCACCGGCCTTTGTAGGATGATAAGAGCTTATGTGATGCCAGCTTTAGAAAATGTAGCATTGTGGCACGAAAGAGATATATCGCATTCTAGTGTTGAAAGATTTGTATTGCCTGATGCTTTTATCACGACTGATTTTATGCTTGCAAGATTATGCGGTGTGATAGAAAAACTTTTGGTGTATCCAGAAAACATGATGAAAAATTTAAATTTAACTGGAGGATTAGTATTTTCTCAAAGAGTGTTACTTGAACTTCCATTTAAAGGTATAAGCAGGGAAGAAGCTTATAAGATCGTTCAAAGAAATGCTATGAAAGTTTGGGCTGATTTGCAAAATGGCAAGCCTGCGTTAAATGAAAAAGGCGAGAGTTTGTTTTTGTTAGCTTTATTAGCTGATGAGGATTTGAAAAAGTCTTTAAGCCAAGAAGATATTAGAAATTGTTTTGATTATAACTACTATACAAAGAACGTAGATAAAATTTTTGAAAGAACATTTAAATAAGGGGTGGGTTGCAATGAAAGTGCTAAAAAGAAATGGTAGGACTGAAGAGTTAGATGTTTCTAAGATTAAAAAATATACTACCGATGCAGTTGCAAATTTGGATAATGTTAGTCAAAGTGAGCTAGAAGTTGATGCAAAAATTCAATTTCGTGATGGTATAAGCACAGAAGAAATCCAGCAAACTTTAATCAAAACAGCAGTAGATAAAATAGATATTGATAGACCTAATTGGACCTTTGTTGCTGCAAGGTTATTTTTATATGATTTGTATAAAAAAGTAAGCGGTTTTACTGGATATAAACATTTAAGAGAATACCTTGAAAAAGGTGAAAAAGAAGGTAGGATTTTAATTGGTTTAAAAGAAAAATATGATTTAGATGATCTTAATGCTTATATCAAGCCAGAACGAGATTTGCAATTTACTTATCTTGGCATAAAAACTTTATATGATAGATATTTGATTAAAGATTCTAAGGGTATGCCTATAGAATTACCACAGCAAATGTTTATGGCTATAGCTATGTTTTTAGCACAAAATGAGCTAGATTCTCAAACTTGGGCTAAGAAATTTTATGATTTAATCTCAACTTTTGAAGTAATGCTTGCAACCCCAACCCTTTCAAATGCAAGAACCACAAGACATCAATTAAGTTCATGTTATATAGGAAGCACTTCTGATAATATAGAAGGGATTTTTGATTCTTATCAAGAAATGGCACTTTTATCTAAATTTGGCGGTGGTATAGGCTGGGATTGGTCTAAGGTGCGTGCTATGGGTGGAAGTATAGATGGACATAAAAATGCAGCAGGTGGGATTATACCATTTTTAAAAATTACTAATGATATAGCAGTAGCTGTTGATCAACTTGGCACTAGAAAAGGTGCAATTGCTGTTTATATTGAACCTTGGCATATGGATATAAATGACTTTTTAGATTTGCGTAAAAATTCAGGTGAAGAAAGAAGAAGAGCGCATGAGCTTTTCCCTGCTTTGTGGATTAATGATTTATTCATGAAAAGAGTAAGAGCAAATGACAAATGGACGCTTTTTGATCCTGCTGATACAGCAAGTTTATGTGATTTATATGGGCAAGAATTTGAAAAAAGATATGAAGAATTTGAAAAAGATGAAAGTATAGTTAAAGAAATTGTTGATGCAAAAGAGCTATGGAAAAAAATACTTTTATCTTACTTTGAAAGTGGCTTGCCGTTTTTGTGTTTTAAAGATAGCGCAAACAAAACAAATCCAAATTCCCACGCAGGGATTATAAGAAGTTCAAATTTATGTACAGAAATTTTTCAAAATACCGAGCCAAATTATTATCAAATCAAAATCATATTTGATGATAAAACAGAACTTCATTTAGACGAGGATGAAGAACTTACAATAGATGGAGGATATAAAAAGCTTGCTAAAAAAGTTTCTACTTTAGATAGTATTAATGGTAAAAAAGTCTATATAGTAGAAAAATATAAAAACGAAGGAAAAACCGCAGTTTGTAATCTTGCAAGTATAAATTTAAGTAAAATCAACACCAAAGAAGACATCCAAAGAGTAGTACCAACAGCAATAAGAATGCTTGATAATGTGATTGATTTAAATTTTTATCCTCATGTAAAGGTTAAAAATACCAACCTAAAATCACGAGCTATAGGGCTTGGTGTAATGGGCGAAGCACAAATGCTAGCTGAAGCTCAAATTTATTGGGGCTCTAATGAACATTTTGAAAAAATTGATCGCATTATGGAGATGATTAGCTATGAGGCTATTTTAGCTAGTTCCAATTTAGCTTTAGAAAAAGGAAGTTATCCTGACTTTGAAGGATCAAATTGGAGTAAAGGTATAGTGCCAATTGATGTAGCAAATGAAAATGCCAAAAAGCTTACTGCAAGCGAAGGTTTGTTTGATCAAAGTGAGTGTGATTGGGAAAAATTAAGAGAAAAACTAAAAAGAGATGGTATAAGAAATGGTTATTTAATGGCTATAGCGCCAACCTCTTCTATTTCTATTTTAGTGGGTACTACTCAAACAATCGAACCTGTATATAAAAGAAAATGGTTTGAGCAAAACTTAAGCGGTATGATACCAACTGTAGTGCCAAATTTGAGTGCTAACACTTGGCAGTATTATACTCCTGCTTATGAGCTTGATCAAAAAATCCTAGTAAAAGCAGCAGCGATTCGTGGTAAATGGATTGATCAAGGCCAATCTTTAAATATCTTTGTTTCTTTAGATAAAGCAAGTGGTGGGTATTTAAATGAAATTTATCAACTTGCTTGGGAATTAGGTGTTAAATCAACTTATTATCTAAGAAGTGAAAGTCCTGATAGTCAAAAAGTAAATGATGATGTGGTTGATAGAACTATAGAATGTGAAGGTTGTCAATAAAAATGGAGAAACAAAATGCATACAAAAAACTCACTACCGGAGCTTACGCTTAGGGGTATAATACTAGGAAGTATTTTAACGATTATTTTTACCGCCTCAAATGTATATTTGGGGCTTAAAGTTGGTCTTACTTTTTCTACTTCTATCCCTGCTGTTGTGATTGCAATGGCTGTTTTAAAAATCTTTAAAGACTCTAATATTTTAGAAAATAATATGGTTCAAACTCAAGTTTCAGCCGCAGGTACGCTTTCGGCTGTGATTTTTGTTATACCAGGTCTTTTTATGTGTGGATATTGGTTTGAATTTCCTTTATGGCTTACTTTTATGCTCTGTCTTTGTGGGGGTGGATTGGGTGTGCTTTTTACCATACCTTTGCGTAGAGCCATGGTGGTAGAGAGTAAATTAGCTTATCCTGAAGGAAGAGCTGCTGCTGAAATTTTAAAAGTAGCCAATAAAGATCAAGCTGATAAAAAAGGAAAAGTAGGCTTAAAAGAAATCACACTTGGTGTGGCTTTTGCTTCTATGATAAGTCTTTTTTCAAGCGGTTTTAAACTACTTTCAAGTGGAAGTAGTTTTGCATTCATTTGGCAAAAAATGACTTTTGGCTTTTCTATGGGTTATTCAGTGGCGCTTTTGGGCGCTGGATATTTAGTGGGTATAGCTGGAGGTGTTGCATTGCTTGCGGGTATGGTGCTTGCTTGGATGGTTTTTGTGCCATATTTTTCTGCTAAAGAAAGCTTTGATGCGAGTTTAAGTGCGCTTGATATAGCTAATCAAATTTGGGCTCAAAAGGTGCGTTTAATAGGTACAGGAGCTATAGCTATAGCAGCATTATGGACTTTAATAGAACTTGCAAAACCTGTATATGATGGCATGAAAAATATGCTTAAAAAAACCTCATTAAATCTCTCACAAGATCCTAAAGATATGGATTTATCTTTAAAAGCTATGCTAGGTTTATTTGTACTTATGTGTATAGGTTTGTTTGTTTCATTTTATGCTTTTGTGGCTGATTCAAATTTAGCAAGTGGTTATCAAATTCTTTTTGCCTTGGTAGGAACTTTAGTAGCTATTTTCATAGGCTTTTTTGTAGCTTCTGCTTGTGGGTATATGGCAGGTTTGGTGGGTTCATCATCTTCTCCTATTTCGGGTATAGGACTAATTGGGATTATGATTTCTTCTTTGATTATTTTACTTTTGGGATATCAAGTAGATTTATTTAGCGATCCTTTAATGTCTAAATTTGCCATCGCTTTTGCTATATTTACTACTAGTGTTATTTTAGCAACTGCTGCTATTTCTAATGATAATTTACAAGATTTAAAAACGGGATATTTAGTGGGTGCAACTCCTTGGAAACAACAAGTTTCTTTGATTATAGGTTGTGTATTTGGAGCTTTAGCTATAGCTCCTGTTTTAAATTTATTATACCAAGCTTATGGTTTTGTGGGTGCAATGCCAAGAGAGGGAATGGATGAGGCAAATGCGCTTGCTGCACCGCAAGCAAATTTGATGAGTACCATAGCGCAAGGTATTTTTAATGCTAATATTGATTGGAGTTATATTATAGCGGGAGCCTTTGTGGGTGTTGGTATAATTATCATCGATCGTTTATTGAGAAAGAAAAATATGTCTTTACCACCTTTAGCTGTGGGCATAGGTATATATTTACCACCTGCTGTTAATATGCCTTTGTTTATAGGTGGATTATTAGCGTATTTAATTAAAAAGCGTTTAGAGCAAAGATATGCTAAAAATGCACATAAAAAAGAACTCATTCAAGAGCATGAGCAAAAAGGAACCTTATTTGCCTCTGGTTTGATAGTAGGTGAGAGTTTATTTGGAGTGCTAATAGCTGGTTTAACTGTGCTTTCTATTAGTAGAGGTGGGGCTGAAGATCCACTTGCTATTGCAACTTCATTTAAAGATGATGGGATTATAGGTTTTGTAGTTTTTGTAGCGATTATGCTAATTTTTGCAAGAAGAGTACTTAAAAAATGAATTTAGATTATTATTATGCTTTGATTTTAGGAATTATCGAAGGTTTGACAGAATTTTTACCTGTTTCATCTACAGGGCATATGATTTTAGGTGCTGAAATTTTGGGTTTGGATATTAATGAATTTTGGAGAAGTTTTTTTATTATTATCCAACTTGGTTCTATACTAGCGGTGATTTTTATTTTCAAAGATAAACTAACTCAAAAACTTGATATTTGGTTAAAACTTGCTGTGGGATTTTTGCCAGCAGGTGGTTTTGGTTTTATAATGTATAAATTTTTAAAAGAAATTTTTAATGGCTATACCGTGGCTACTATGTTAATCATTGGTGGGATTATTTTTATCATCATAGAGCTTAAACATAGAAAAAAAGACTATGATATACATTCTTTAGATGAGGTAAGTTATAAACAAGCTTTTTTGATAGGTTTAACCCAAGCTCTTGCTATCATACCAGGTACTTCAAGAAGTGGGGCGAGTATTATAGGTGGATTATTGCTTGGGCTTGACCGCAAGGTTGCTTCTGAATTTTCATTTTTACTCGCAATTCCTACTATGATAGTAGCAACAGCTTATAGCATTTATAAAGAACCACAGGTTTTAAGTAATATGAATAATTTCATTCCTTTAGCCATAGGTTTTATAACAGCATTTATAGTGGCTTTTGTGGTAATTAAAATATTTTTAAAATTAATCAGCAAGATAAATTTCATACCTTTTGGAATTTATAGGATAATTTTAGGTTTTGTATTTTTATACCTTTTTATGAGTGGTGCTTTAGATATATCAAGAACGGGTGTTTGAAATATAAAAATATCCTTTATTTAAAAAAAGTTTAAGTTTTTCATAGCTAAAATTAGTCTTATATTTTAATTTAAGCTCACAAGGTTAGTGAGTGTTAAGGGTAGAAATGACAAAAGATATAATTGCATATGCAAATAATGAAACTTTAGTGGATACTCAAAGTTTTAACAATGATACAAATTTAACTCCGATTTATTTTGATAATTCTAAAGAAAGTTTAGAAGTTATCCGCCACTCTTGTGCGCATTTAATGGCTCAAGCGATTAAAAGTTTATATCCAGAGGCTAAATTCTTCGTAGGACCTGTGATAGAAGATGGGTTTTATTATGATTTTAGGGTTGATAGTAAAATTTCAGAAGAAGACTTAAGTAAAATCGAAAAGAAAATGAAAGAACTAGCAGAGGCAAAGCTAGATATCACAAAATATGAACTCTCAAAGGCCGAGGTTAAAGAAAAATTTGCTAATGATGATTTAAAACAAGAAGTTTTATTAAGAATTCCTGATGGTAAAGTAAGTATTTATAAGCAAGGCGAATTTGAAGATTTATGCCGTGGACCCCATGTGCCAAATACTAAATATTTAAGATTTTTCAAGCTTACCCGTGTAGCTGGAGCGTATTTGGGTGGTGATGAAAAAAGAGAAATGCTCACAAGAATTTATGGTACTGCCTTTGCGGATAAAGAAAGTTTAAATGAATACTTAAAAATCATAGAAGAGGCCAAAAAAAGAGATCATAGAAAACTTGGCAATGAAATGAAACTTTTTGCTTTTGATGATGAGATAGGTGGCGGGCTTCCTATATGGCTTAGCAATGGGGCAAAATTAAGAAGTAAATTAGAGCATTTATTATATAAAGCTCATAGATTAAGAGGCTATGAGCCTGTGCGTGGGCCTGAGCTTTTAAAAGCTGATGCATGGAAGATTAGCGGGCATTATGCAAACTATAAAGAAAATATGTATTTTACGCAAATTGATGAGCAAGAATATGGCATAAAGCCGATGAATTGTGTAGGGCATATTAAAATTTATCAAAGCGATGTTAGAAGTTATCGCGATTTGCCTTTGAAATTTTTTGAATATGGCGTGGTGCACCGCCATGAAAAAAGTGGTGTTTTACACGGACTTTTTAGAGTTAGAGAATTTACTCAAGATGATGCACATATTTTTTGTATGCCAAGTCAAATAAAAGAACAAGTTTTAGAAATTTTAAGCTTTGTTGATACTTTAATGAAAGCTTTTGGGTTTGATTATGAAATGGAAATTTCAACACGCCCAGCAAAAGCAATAGGCGATGATGAAATTTGGGATATAGCCACAAACGCTTTAAAGCAAGCTTTAGATGAGCAAGGTTTAAAATATGGCATTGATGAGGGTGGTGGAGCTTTCTATGGGCCAAAAATTGATATCAAAATTACTGATGCGCTAAAGAGAAAATGGCAGTGTGGAACTATACAAGTTGATTTTAACTTGCCAAGTCGTTTTAAACTTGAATACACAGACGCAGATAATGAAAAAAAACAACCTGTAATGCTTCACCGCGCGATTTTGGGATCTTTTGAAAGATTTATAGGAATTTTAATAGAGCATTGTGCGGGTGAGTTACCATTTTTCATAGCTCCAACTCAAGTAGCTATAGTGCCTATTTCACAAAATCATCATGAGTACGCAAAAGAAATAGCTAAAAAGCTTTTAGAGCTTGGTATAGATAGTGAAGTATATAGCAAAAATGAAAGCTTAAATAAAAAAATTCGCACCGCAGAAAAAGCACATGTGCCTATGATACTTGTATTAGGTGATGAAGAAGTGGCAAATAAAAGTGTGGCTTTAAGAGATAGAAGAGCAAAAGAACAAAAAACATTAACTTTAGATGAATTTATAACCCTAACAAAGGAGAAATTAAGTGAGGTGCGCTTTTGAGTAAAGAAAAAGAAGTTTTGCTAAATGATGAAATTCAGGCAGATGAGATTAGATGTATAGGTGATGATGGCAAGGTATATGGCATTATAAGTAGTGATGAAGCGCTAGATATAGCAAATAGACTAGGGCTTGATTTGGTGATGATAGCTCCTGAAGCCAAACCACCTGTATGTAAGATAATGGATTATGGAAAATTCCGTTATCAGCAAGAAAAAAAGCAAAAAGAAGCAAAGAAAAAACAAAAAGTTATTGATATAAAAGAGATCAAACTTTCTGTGAAAATTGCTCAAAATGATATAAACTATAAAGTTAAACATGCAAGCGAGTTTTTAGAACAAGGAAAGCATGTAAAATTTAGAGTATTTTTAAAAGGCCGTGAAATGGGTTCTCCTGAGGCAGGAGTAGCTTTGCTTGAAAAAATTTGGCAAATGGTTGAAGATATAGCAGATAGAGACAAAGAACCTTTACTTGAAGGGCGCTATGTAAATATGCTAGTAACTCCTAAAAAGAAAAAATAATCACAAGCCTTTTAAGGCTTGTATTTTAAACTTATGCTAGAAGAAAATCCGCAATTTTTAAAAGAACAAATCATAACTTATCTTGGAAACAAAAGATCCTTGCTTGATTTTTTAAGTAAGGGTTTTAAATTCGCACAAAATGAGCTTAAAAAAGAAAAATTTAGTTTTTGTGATGTATTTAGTGGATCAGGTGTAGTTTCGCGTTTTGTGAAGCCTTATGCAAGTTTTATAATAGCAAATGATTTAGAAGATTATTCTAAGATTATAAATGAATGCTATTTGAGTAATCAAAACGAACATCTTTTGCAAGAACTGCAAAAATATTATAAATTCTTAATTACTGATTTAAAATTAAAAAAAGGCTTTATAAGCGAACTTTATGCTCCAAATGATGATAAAAATATCCAAAAAAACGAAAGAGTTTTTTACACGCTTAAAAATGCGATGTATTTAGATACTATGAGGGAAAAAATTTCAAACCTGCCAAATAATATGCAAAAATATTTTTTAGCTCCACTCATTTATGAAGCAAGCGTGCATGCAAATACAAGTGGAGTTTTTAAGGGTTTTTATAAAGATAAAAATGGAATTGGAAAATTTGGAGGAATTGGCGAAAATGCACTAAGTCGCATAAAAGGTGATATAGAGCTTAAAATACCTGTTTTTTCAAATTTTACTTGTGAATATGAAGTGTTGCAAAAAGATGCAAATATTTTAGCAAAAGAACTTAATGATATAGATGTGGTGTATTTGGATCCACCTTATAATCAACATCCTTATGGATCAAATTATTTTATGTTAAATTTAATAGCAAATTATAAAAAACCTAATGAAATTTCTAAAATTTCTGGCATACCAAAAGATTGGAATAGAAGTGTTTTTAACAAACACAAACACGCTGAAGATGCTTTATATGAATTAATCAATGATATAAAAGCAAAAATTGTTTTACTTTCTTATAATTGTGAAGGTTTTGTAAAAAAAGAAAAGTTTTTAAAACGCTTGCAAAAATTTGGAAAATGTGAAATTTTAGAACAAAAATACAATGCCTTTAGGGCTAGTAGAAATCTCTCTAAACGCTCTATGCATATACAAGAACAACTTTATGTTTTAAAAAAATATTAATCATGCATATATGCGTTTAATTGCTCAAAAAGTTTTTCTTTTAAGGCAAGAGGTTTTTGTATCTTAATATATGGTATCCAATATCTTATCAAATTTAAAAGCTCATCATCATAAGTATAAAATGCCTTGATATAAATGAAATTTTCATCCTCATCTACGCATTCGTATTTAGCAAGGGCATTTTTTCTTAAGAAGTATTCTTTGGCTTTTTTATCAAGTTTTAAAATAGCTTCTTTGTTTTCTTTGCTTATCCAATTGCTTTGATTTTTTTGAATTTGCTTTAAAAAGTCTTCTTTTAAAGCGAAATTTTCTTTTTTTTCTATATATAATCTTGTGATTTTAGAAAAAGTAAAGGTTTTTAAAGTGCCACTTTCATCTGCTAAAAGATACCATATGTTTTCGATGTTTATAAGTTTGTAAGGATTTACATGGCGATTTTTGTCTTTATAGCAAAATTTTATAGGATGATTTGCTATGATGGCTGCGCTTAATTTTTCAAAAATTTCTCTATCAAGTGTTTCGTAATTTTGAGTTTTGACTAAAAAGGCTTTGTTGATTTTTTCATTAAGTAAATCGTTTAAAAATTCTTTATCTAAACTAGGATAAAGCTTGCCTATGCCACTTAATATGGCAAAATTTTGTATATCTTTAAAGCTTAATTTTCCTAAAACATAACTTTCTAAAAAATACTTTCCATTCTCTTTTTTTATAGGGATAAAAGCAAGGCGATCATGCAAGTCTCTTTGTATAGTGCGAATGCTGACATTAAATTCTTGCGCAAGCTCTTCTAAGCTAAAACGCTCGCCGTTGTTTAAATACTGCAATATAGCTACCAAGCGTGTAGAAAGCTTGTCTTTATCCATGCAAAAACCTTTTTTGTTTTTGCTTATTTTAGCAAATCTTTGATGTTTTGTTTGCTATAAATTATATTGGCTTACTTATCAAATTATGTTTGTGTTTTTGATATCATAAAGTGTTGTTATAATTTTGGTTGAGGTGTCATATTTCCAGTGTTTATCAAAAATGGTTTTTACTTTATCACATCCATTGATATCCAAAAGATAAAATTTATTTTCTTGCTCTCTTTGTTTTTCCATTTGTTTTAAAATTTTATTATCTATATCACCAAAAAATCCATCGGAAATAACAAGTAAATCAGACCTTTCAAAACCATCTTCTTGCATTTTCTTTACACCTTCTTTTAAGGCTATGCTTACATCAGTTCCTCCATTAAAACTAAAACATAAAAAATCAAATAGTTTTTTCATACCTTTTGAAAGATCGATTTCTTCGCATTTTGTTTTTGTACTAAAATTTATCAAATAACAAGCGCTTTTTTCTTTTAGTGCTTTCTTGACCATATAATATGTAATTCCTTTAGCGATGATTTCAGGCTGGCCATCCATGGATCCACTACTATCTACACAAATTATTATAGCTCCTTTATTTTTATGATTTTGCATTTTGTTTATATAGCCTTGTTTTTCAAAGCAAAAAAGTCTATTTTCTAAGTATTTTAAAACAAACAAATTTTCCAAATCTTCATCATTTAAAAGTCCAAGTTCTTGCGCTAGTAATTCTTCCAAATTTCTTCCTAAAATAACCCCTTTGATTTCTTCTTTAGATTCTTTACTGGTCTTTTGAGCATTATTGTTAAGATTACTATCGTTTTTTCCTTCTTTATTATCATCATTTCTTGACTTTCCTAACAAATCACAAATTTCTTTTAAGGCGTGATTATTTTTGATAATTTCAAAATAATCTATTATAGATTTTATGCTTAGCTTTTTTTCGCATCCTGTATTATTTCCATAATATGGATTTTTATCGTGAAAATCCTTAATGAATTCAAGTTTGAAATTTTCTAATATATTTTCTATGTTATTAGCATTAGTTTCAAAAAAATCATTTTTTGAAACACTTATTGCTTTATTACCTTCACAATTTTCACTTCCTAAAATATTTTCTTTCTCTATTTTTTCCATTAAAATACAAACTTGTTTATTATAGTGCTTTAAAAATTTTTCTTCGTATTTTTTGATTTTCTTGTTTAATTCTTCGTTCCAAATTTTTAGTAGAAAATCTCTAAGTTCTTTTTGTGATTTATTTGTATTTTCTAGACTATCTAGTATAAAATCTATATTTTTTCTATTGTATTTTCTAAATTCTGTAAGATCTTTTAATATGATTTTTTTTTGGGTTCTTGCTATAATTTCTCTATAAGATAATATTTTTTTCTCTTCTATAAAAAGACGAAATCCTTTCATCTTTTTAATATATACATGTAATTGATCTAAAAAATCAGTAATTTTAGATCTTATATTGGGATTTTTTATTTTTTGTATTTTTTCTAGTATTGTTATCATTATATAAACTTTCAGTTATTTAGATAAAATTTTAAATCTTGTTTGTATTTTTGTGTTTAGACATATGGTGTTTGGAAGCCTCATTTGACATATTCCACTTTTCTAATGATTGGTTAAAATTTGTACAACCATAAAACATATTATCCATATAAACAACATTACTCACATCCCATTCTTCTAATGGTTGGTTAAAATTCACACAACCACAAAACATATTGCTCATATTAGTCACATTACTTACATTCCATCCTTCTAATGATTGATTAAAATTTGCGCAACAATAAAACATATCGCTCATATTGGTTACATTACTCACATCCCATTCTTCTATACCAGAAAAATCTTTTCTTTTTGAATTATTAAATAAGTTGCTCATGTCCGTGATATTTGACACATTAATATCACCTAAATTTACATGTTGATTGTTTATTAGATCTATTAATTCTTCTTTGTTTTTCGGAAAATATTTATAAGTTTTATGTTTTTGATTTTTAATGATATTGATATTGTATAGTATTTGTTCTATTTTCATTGATTCATATTTTATATTTTCTGATAACTTATTGAAATAACTTAAATATGTTTTATAAGAATAATCACTTAAAAATATATTCAATTCTTTTTGTTTTTCTTGTATTTTTTGCTCTAAATCAATGATATTTTTTTGAATACTTTGAAGTTTTGGCAAAAAATTATCGCTAGATTTTTGTTTTTCTTGAAGAGATTTCTTTTTGTTTTGTATCACTGTATCAAATTTGTTTTCTAAATCCAAGATAGCGTTTTTTATCTTAATAAAATCATTGCTAAATGAAAGATTTTTTTGCAGTATTTCTTTGATTATGATTTTATCTTTTTCATTGCTCCATAAACAATGTTCTAATAAAGCTAAGTCTATAGGCAATATTTCATTTCTATCGTTTAGATAGGCACATACAGCTAGTAATTCAGCCACGCTTTTATATCTTCTATCTGATATATAAATTAACTCATCTATATCTTCTAAGTTTTGATTATGTAGTTCTATGTCTGATTTTATATTTAAAAGTATCTCTAAAGCTTCTTTGCTAAAACAAATTTCTTGGCTTTTGGTTTGTATAATGTGTAAATCATCTAAGCTTATAAATTCTTGCAAGTTTATAGGCTCTTGCTTGCGTTTTTGCACCAAATTCTCAAAACTCTCTCTTTGCTCTAAAGGCAATACCTCATATCTTATAAGCATTCTATCATACAAAGTTTCTAAGCCTTGATTAGCTGCAGGAAATTCATTAGAAGCACATATAAGTCCATATAAAGGAACTTCTATATTATCTTCTCCATCTTTATAAATTTTCTCATTGATAATAGTTAATAAAGTATTTAATATAGCAGGAGAACTTTTCCAAATTTCATCTAAGAAAGCAAAATTTGCACAAGGTAAATATCCTTTAGTTACTCTTTTTAATTTATTCTCTTTTAAGGCTTTAATGTCTATAGGTCCAAATACTTCTTCTGGTGTAGAAAACCTATTCATCAAATAAGTAAAAAAATGATTATCTTCTCCAAAGGCTAAAGCACTTCTTCTTGTTATCATACTTTTAGCTGTTCCAGGAGGTCCATATAAAAATATAGATTTACCTGAAAAAAATGCTAATAAAACAAGTTTTATTACTTCATCTCTTTCTAATAATCCTTTGTTTAATTCTTGTATGATATTTTGTATTTTATTTGCATAAGACATTTGTTTATCCTTTCGTTGTTTAGATAAATTTATAAATGATGTTTATATTTTTTGTGAAAATTATATTTAACTCTTGCGACAAGCTGTGTCATATAAAATTTAATTTTTCTAAAGCATAACTATAGTAAAATCTTAGCTTTCTTTTATGAAAAAATTTATCCAAAGGATACACATGCCAAAAATGAAAAGCGTTAAAAGTGCTGTTAAACGCTTCAAAGTAGGTAAAAATAAAATTAAAAGAGGCTCAGCTTTTAGAAGCCACATTTTGACTAAAAAACCTGCTAAAAGAATGCGTGATCTTCGCACTTCTAAGTATGTTCATTCAACCAATGTTAAAGCGGTTGAAAAAATGTTAGGAATTTAAGCTCGCTTAAATTTAGTTTTTGACAAAAAGTCATTCAAACTCCCCTTATTAGAGGGCAAGATTCGTTTAACGAACGCCAATTTGTGAAAGGATAAATATGGCAAGAGTAAAAACAGGTGTTGTAAGACGCCGCAGACATAAAAAAGTTTTAAAACTTGCGCGTGGTTTTTATAGTGGTCGCCGCAAACACTTTAGAAAAGCTAAAGAACAATTAGAAAGAAGTTTGGTTTATGCGTATCGTGATAGACGCCGCAAAAAACGTGATTTCCGTCGTCTTTGGATAGTACGTATCAATGCAGCTTGCAGACTAAATGATATTAGTTATTCAAAATTTATAAATGGTCTTAAAAAAGCAGGCGTTGAGCTTGATAGAAAAATCTTAGCTGATTTAGCGATGAATGACGCAGCTGCTTTTGCTAAAATCGCAGATGCTGCTAAAAAAGCACTTTAATCTTACCACAAGGCTTTTTGCAAGCCTTGTTCTTTTTTGTTTTCTTCCTTTAAATTTCCTTTTTGCAAAAGATATTTTACTTTTTAAAGTTTATGATGAAAAAGCATTTAAAGATGTAAATTTAAGCCATTATTTAATGAGTGAAAAACTCGATGGTGTTAGAGGACTTTGGGATGGCAAAACTATGCAAACAAGAGCGCAAAATCTTATAAAACTTCCTTTATTTTTCACAAAAAACTTTCCTAAATTTGAATTAGATGGAGAGCTTTGGATAAAAAGAGCCTCTTTTGAAGAAATTTCATCTTTGGTGCGCCAAGAAAATGCTGATGATAAACTTTGGGAAAAAGTAAGTTATAATGTCTTTGATGTACCAAATGCTTGTGAAGAATTTAAGCTTGAGCCTTGCACTTTAGAGGCAAGATTAGAAGTTTTAAAAAAATATTTGGCTAAAAATCCTAATGATTTTATAAAAATCATCCCACAAATTCGCATAAATGATAAAAAACATTTAGAGCAATTTTACCAAGATATCATTTCTAAAAAAGGTGAGGGTGTGATCATAAGATCAAACAACGCACCTTATGAAAAGAAAAGATCAAACAATGCTTTTAAATTAAAACCTTTTGATGATGCAGAATGTGTAGTGCTAAAGCATTTTGAAGGTAAGGGTAAATTTGAAGGTAAAATGGGCTCATTGCTTTGCGAAGCTAATATCAATGATAAAAAAGTAAATTTTAAAATAGGTTCAGGTTTTAAAGAAAGTGATCGTTTAAATCCTCCACCAATTGGTTCTATCATCACTTTTAAGTACAATGGCTTAAGCAAAAATGGCAAGCCAAAATTTGCTAGCTTTTTAAGAGTACATGAAAATAGCGCTTTAAAGTAAAAGTAAATTTTAACTTTTCTTTAAAAAAGCACTAAAGCAAAGATAAAACACAAAAGCTATACAAGCACTTGCTATGATACAAGCTCCACTTGCAAGATTATAATAAAAACTCACAAAAAGCCCTATCACACAAAAACTTATGCTCAAAAGCGTAGAGATGATCATCATTTGACCAAGCTTTTTAGAAAAGCTCTCAGCGATAAATGCAGGTATGCTAAGCAAAGCTATCACAAGTATAAGTCCTACTACTTTGATACTTATAACGATACAAAAAGCCATCATTGCGATTAAAAGATAATGAAAAAGATTAATTTTAACCCCTCTTAAGCTTGCAAATTCTTTATCAAAGCTTAGAATTTCAAATTGGCGGTAAAAAAGCAATGCTAAAATGATAAAAATCACATCAATCACTGCAAATAAAACTATATCTTGCGTAGGTACAGACAAAATACTACCAAATAAATACCCCATTAAATCACCATTATAACCAGGGGTTAAGTCTATAAGTATGATCCCAACAGCCATTCCAAAAGCCCATATAACACCGACTATATTGTCACTTCTAAAAGGGTATTTTTGCACTAAAAACGCTACAAGCAAAGCTAAAAAAAGAGTAAACAAACTCGTGCTAACAAGTACTGGCAAACCAAAATAAAATGCTATACCTATACCTCCAAAAGCCCCATGCGTAATGCCTCCTGCCATAGAGCTTAAGCGGTTGATCATGATCAAAGTCCCTATAATCCCACAAGCGATGCTAGTTAAAAATGCAGCCAAAAAAGCATTTTGTATAAAAGAGTTAGATAAAAGTTCAAGCATGGTTTTTTCCTTCACAGCAACACTGCTCCAAGCTAAGCTCCACATCACAAAAATGCGTGTGATTTTGGCTTAAATGTGCTAGTAAATGTGCCTTTTTTTCAGGGGTGTTTTCATGCAAGAATAATTCTTTATTTAAATATGCGATTTTGTTTGCATAAGCTAAGCTTACATTTAAATCATGGCATATTACTATCACACCAACCCCGCTTTCGTGTAATTTTTTCAAAAGCTCAAAAATCTGCACCGAGCCTTTAGTATCTATACTTGCGGTAGGCTCATCAAGGATCAAAAGCTTGCATTCACTTGCTAGGGCTCTTGCTATATAAACTCTTTGTCTTTGGCCTCCGCTTAATTCGTTGATTTTTTTATCCCAAAAATTTCTCATACCTACTTTTTCTAGAGCTATTAAGGCTTGCTCTTGATCTTTTTTGGTATAAAAACCAAAGAATTTTTTATCCACCCTTCCCATCATTACCACTTCTAGCACGCGCACTGGAAAGTTTGGATTGGCTAAAGTATTTTGTGGGACATAGCCTATATCTTTTAAGCTCAAGTTTTCAAAGTTTATGTTTTTTTGGCTATTTAGCAAGCCTAGTATGAGTTTTAAAAGCGTAGATTTGCCCCCGCCATTTGGCCCTACTATGGCTAAAAAATCTTTGCTTTCATAGTTTAGGTTGATATTTTTTAAAACCTCATCTTGATTATATGAAAAGTTTAAATTTTTAATATTGATTTTTATCATTGTAAAACGCTTGCTATATTTTTTGCATCTTTTAAAAGCTCATTTTTATAATCATTTGGCAAATGATCAAGTTCTATGATTTTAAGATTATAACTACTCGCCATAGCTTTAATAGTATTGTTATTAGCTCCTTTAGGTACAAAAATAGCTTTTATTTGCTCTTTTTGTATGAGTTTTGCAAGCTTGGCTAGGTCTTTTGGCTTAGGTTCTTTGCCTTCTATTTCTACAGGAATTTGGCTTAGATGATATCTTTTTGCAAAATACCCCCAAGATGGATGATAGACTAGAAAATGTTTGTTTTTTGCATTTTTAAATAAAGCTTGTATTTGTAAATTTAATGCATCCATTTCTTTTAAGAAATTTTCTAAATTTTGTTCATAAAATGCTTTATTTTGTGGGTATTGTTCTATAAGTGCTAGGGTGATATTTTTAGCATGAGTTTTTGCTAAAAGCGGATCAAGCCATGTGTGAGGGTCATCTCCATGGTGATGGTGTCCTTCGTGAGCATGATCTTGCAAAGGTAAAAAATTAATACCATTTTGAGTAGAGATGATTTTGGTGTTTTTGAGATTATCTTTAAGTTTTAAAATCCAAATTTTTTCAAATTCTAAATTGGCTGTGAAGTAAATATCGCTTTTTTCAAGTTTTAAAATACCACTTGGTTTAAATTCGAAAGTATGCTCATTTGCATTAGGTGGTATGACTATATTTATATCCAAAGTATCTTTGGCAATTTGCTGTACAAAATAAGCTTGTGGGGCTATACTAACACTTACTAAATCTTTGGCGTATATACTTAAAAATGAAATCAAACACAAAAACAATACACGCATAATTTTCCTTTCCAAAAACAAAAAAATATTATACTATATTAGAAAAAATAAGGAGTGAAGATGAATTTATGGAATAAAAAAGCAAAAAGCTATGCAAGATATAGTTCTAATTTAAATGAAATTCAAAAAGCTACCTTTGCAAAACTTGGGTCTTTGCAAGGTAAAAGCGTAGTAGATATAGGCTGTGGGAGCGGTGTTTGGACTTTGCATTTAGCACAAAAAGCAAAAGATGTTTTGGGTGTAGATAGCTCTAGTGCTATGCTTGAAATTTTACAAGATGATGCCAAAACTCATGCTATATCAAATATAAAAACCATAAATTTGGATTTTGAAAATTTTTATAAAAATAATAAAGAAAAATTTGATCTAGCCTTTTTAAGTATGTCTCCTGCTTTGCAAAATGAACAAGATTTTTTAGCTTTTTTAAATTTGGCACCCAAAAGAATTTATCTTGGTTGGGCTAGTAGAAGAAAAAGTAGCTTTTTAGATCCCATATTTGAGCATTTTAATACACATTTTAAAGGTTTTTATGAAAATGACTTACAAAGCTTTTTAGATGCACAAAATATCCCTTATGAGAGTGAAATTTTTAGCGAAACTAGGGTAGTAAAAAGAGATAAAGAAAGTGCGATAGAAAATGCCTTGTGGCATTTGAGTATGAATGGCATTAATGCAACTAAGCAAGATCTAGAGTCTTTTGTAAAAGATGAGATAGAAGAGATTATAGAAGCTAAGATAAAACTTTTGATTATCGATTAAATTTCAAGGTTAAATAACCTTGAAATTTAGAGTTTTTCCGGCCATAAAAGGCACTACATCGCCGTATTTTTGTGGAACTTGCCATGTGTTTTTTTCTAAGGTGATGATTTTTTCTTTTTCAAATTTGAGATTATGAATTTTGCAAGCATTGTCACTTATGAATTTTTGTAAATTTTCTTCATTTGAATTTTTTTCAAAAAGCTCAGCCAAAACAGGTAGTATAACAGGAGCACTAAATACTCCAGCTGCACAACCACAGCATTCTTTAGTATGTAAAGGATGTGGTGCGCTATCGCTTCCAAACATAGCCTTTTCATAACCGCTAAAAGCAAGCTCACATAAAGCATCTTTGTCTTCATAGCGTTTTGCTATAGGCTTGCAAAATAAATGAGGATCCATCTTGCCACCTATTACATCATCAAGTGTTATCATTAAATGATGTAAAGTTATAGTTGCATATAAATTTTCATAATTTTTCAATAAATCACATAAAACTTTAGTGGTAATATGCTCCATTACAATTTTTAATTTTGGAAAATTTTGAGCTAATTTTTCATAGATTTTAGCAAAATTTGCTTCTCTATCCATGACAAAATCATTGGTTTCTCCATGCACAAGCAAAGGCAAATTAAGCTCACTCATAGCATTTAGTGTAGGTTTTAGTTTTTCTATATCAAAGCTTGAAATTCCATTATCTGAATTTGTAGTGATTCCAGCTGGATAAAGCTTTATAGCAAAAATTTCATCTTTTGCTTGTTCTAAAAATTTCTCATCATAGTTTTGAAAAAACAAAGTCATTAAAGGTGTAAAATCTTCATTTTTACAAGCTTTTAAAATGCGTTCTTTATAAGCTTTAAGTGCAGTTGTTTCAGTAAGTGGGGTGATTAAATTTGGCATGATAACCCCCGCTTTAAAGTCTTTTGCACTATATGGGGCTACAAGTTCAAGCATACTTTCATCGCGTAAATGTAAATGCATGTCCAAAGGGTTTTTAAGTGTCATTTTATCTCCTATTTGAGTTTATATAAGCCGTTTTTGAGCTTTTCAAGCAAGGCTTTTTCTTCTAAAAATTTAAAAGTAGAAATGATGGTAGGTTTGCTGATATTTAACTTTTTAGAAAGTTCTTCTATGTTTGCAAAGACAAAGCCATCTTCATTAGCATGAAGGGCTAAAAATTCTAAAATTTCAAAGCGTTTTTTACCAAAGATTTTTATGCATAATGTTTTTACTTTATCATCCATTCTCTAACCAAATCAAAAAGAATAAAACTCCAAGTAATTATAGCCAAAACCACACTAAAAAATACTCCAGCACTCGCACAATCTTTTGCCTTTTTAGCTAAGATGTGAAATTCATTTGTGCAAAGATCTACGCAAGCTTCTATGGCTGAATTTAGCGCTTCTACGATTAAAATTAATACCAAAACAAATACAAGTACAAAATGCTCTAAAAAACTCACAGGTAGAAATAAGCTTGTAAAAATCAAAGGTAAAATAATGGCAAATTCTATCCTAAAAGCCATTTCATCTTTTAGCAAAAATTTAACCCCGCTAAGTGCGTAAGAAGCGTTTTTAAGTAAAGAGTATTTTGGTTTCATTAAGGATTTTCCTTTAAATTTTTGCTAAATATATCATAATTTGCCTCATATTCTTTGCTATTTACACCAAAATACCCCAGCAAGCTTGAAAAAAGATTATCTTGAGAAAGTTTATAGTCTTTTTTACTTTGTAAATCTTGGCTTAATTTATTATCTTTACTCCAAAATATCATCGGTATATGCTTTTGATCTTTTGGTGCTATTAAATAAGGCATACCATGAAGATAAATCCCATTTTCACCTAAACTCTCCCCATGATCTGATAAATAAAGCAAAGAAGCTTCTTTGTTAGGATTTTGCTTAAGCATATCTATAAGGCTTTTTATAATAAAGTCTGTATAAAGTAAAGTATTATCATATGTGTTTATGATTTGTTCGTGGGAGCAGGTATTTAGCTCGTTTGTATCACATGTTGGCATAAATTTTTTAAATGCATTTGGATAGCGTTTATAGTAAGTTGGCCCATGTGAGCCTTGTAAATGTACAACGATGATTTTGTTTGAGCCTGTATCTTTTAACTCTTGCTCGACAAATTCTAATAAACTCTCATCATAGTCTTTTGCAATGAGTTTGTGTTTTATACGATCACAATTTCCTTTACAACCTCCTGAGTTGTTGCCAAACCATACACTTTTTACTCCAACTTTTTGTAAAACATCTAGAGCATTTTCTTCATAAAGGCTATTATCAAAAGTAGTTCTTTTATGTCTTGAAAACATACAAGGTAAACTTCTTGCAGTAGCAGTCCCACATGAGCTTACATCGCTAAAATACACTAAATTTGGCTCGTTTTTAGTATAAAAATTCGTATCATTAGTCTTATAAGTACCTAAAGAATAATTACTCGCCCTAGCGGTTTCACCTATGACTAAAATCATAAGCTTAGTTGTATTGGTATCTTTTAAACTTGCATCATCTGAAATGATAGTTAGTTCTTTTTTACCTGCTAGTTTTTTCTTTGTAAATTCTATGCTTGAGTATATTGGGTAAAAAGGTAGATTATACATTCTAACGATATTATGTGATCTTAAAAAAGGTAGAAGTGTCTTTGAGCTAAGAGCTACCAAAGCAAAGCAAAATACTAAAGAAGTTAAAAACAATACACTTTTTTTGAAAAAATATCCTTGATAATCAATCTTAATAAAAATCACAAGCAAACTAGGAAAAATCACAAAGGCTAAAATATATAAAGCAAAGGAAAAATTAAAATAAGAAAAAAATTCTCTATTATCTGTTTCAATGACATTTTGTATCATATGATCATCGATTAAAACCCCATAATTACTAACAAAATAACTACAAATAGCACAAGTACTAAGTAAAAATACACTTAAAATTTTGCTAATGTAGGGAAAATACACCAAAGACAAAATACTCAAAACCAAGAAAAAATAAATTCCAAAAAACACACCAAAAAGCATAGTGTTTTGATCTATCTTTTCATATACAAATTCAAACAATGGGAAATTAAACGCCATGATAAAAATCGTATTAAGTAAGGTAAATTTTGTCCATGAAAGCTTTAAACGCATTTTTTTCCTTTGGAATAAAATAAAAACTTAGTCTATTTGAATAAAATTAATAAATCGCATATAAAATAGCAACAAAAGAAGATTAGTAAAGGTATTTTATGAAATTATTATCATGGAATGTAAATGGCCTAAGGGCAATTTGTGATAAAAATGCACTTGATTGGATAGAAAAAGAAAATATAGATTTTATAGGCTTTCAAGAAATCAAAGCACACGAAGAAAAATTTCCAAAAAGAATTTATGAATATGATTTTAAACATATGTATTTTAATAGTGCTAAAAGAGCGGGATATTCAGGCGTAATGAGCCTTTTAAATTTTGATTGTGAAACTAAAAAATGTGAATTTTTTGATGATGATGAAGGTAGGGTTTTAGAGCATAGATTTAAAAATATAGCTTTGTTTAATATATATTTTCCAAATGGTCAAAAAGATGAAGAGCGATTAAGTTTTAAAATGAAATTTTACAATGATTTTTTAGTGTATTTGGACAAACTTTTAAAAGAAGGCAAAGAAATTATTATATGTGGAGATGTAAATACAGCTCACCGTGAGATAGATTTAACTCATCCAAAAGCAAATGAAAAAACTTCAGGATTTTTGCCGATTGAGCGTGCTTGGATAGATGATCTTTTAGAGCTTGGATTTGTTGATACTTTTAGATATGTAAATGGCGATATTAAAGAAAAATATTCGTGGTGGAGCTATAGAATGAAGGCAAGAGAAAGAAATGTAGGCTGGAGGATTGATTATTTTTTCATCTCTAATGGTTTAAAAGATAAGCTTAAAAATGCTTTTATAAGAGATGATATTTTTGGTTCTGATCACGCTCCTGTAGGAATAGAAATAGATATTTAAGGTTATTTTAATGCCTTAAATATTTATTAAGTAAAAATTGATATAATTTCAACTTTATTACTTTTAAATGGCCCATTCGTCTAGCGGTTAGGACATCGCCCTTTCACGGCGGTAACACGAGTTCGAGTCTCGTATGGGTCACCACTCTATATTTTCTCCACAATATTATTTTTTTATTTTTTATCAAAATTTATCCGTTTATCTATAATTATTTATTAATTTGTAAATATATATTTATATTAAGTTAATTTTAAATTAATAATTATTAATATTTAAAATCTTTTGTTTAATTTCATTAAATTTATATTGACTTCACACTTGTTTTTTAAAATATACAAAAAAGGAGGGGTAAAATGTATAGACCTAAAAACAAAAATGAGTTGATGAATTTGGTGCACAATGAAAGAATTTCTCTAAAAGATATTGATGTATCTTTGGTAGATGATTTTTCTTATGTGTTTTATTATTCTAAAAGACTAGATTTTTTAGGTATTGAACGTTGGGACGTATCAAATGCTAAAGATATGTCTTATATGTTTTATTGTTGCGAAAGTTTTAATGCAGATTTGTCGCGTTGGAATGTTTCTAAGGTTGAAAATATGGCAAGTATGTTTTTTAACTGCAAAAATTTCAATCAAGACTTATCAAAATGGAACACACAAAGTCTAAAAGATATGTCTTATATGTTTTTTAATTGTACTAAATTTAACCACTCTTTGTTGCATTGGAAGACTTCAAATGCTACTAGAATGGCGCATTGCTTTGAAAACTGCCATGCATATGAGCATAGCGTTGCAAATTGGGATGTACAAAATGTAATTACCATGGCCTATCTTTTCCATAATTGTAAAAATTTTCATCACGAGCTAGATGAATGGAATATTCAAAAAGATTGCAATACTCAAAAAATGTTTGGAAACCGTGGTATTGATAAACTTTATGCTGTAAAAGGCGTGGAGCTAAAATAATCAAATTCACACATTTTTTGTGTGAATTTTTCTTTTATCTTTTTAAGTTTCTCATCAAGTTTTTGTACTACACTTATCTTTTTAAAGTGCTATTTTTAAGCACTTAGAGATTATTTTTTAGGAAAATTTCCATGAAAATAAAATTTATTATAAAAAGAGATAAGAGTCAAGTTGCATTTGATATTTTTAAAATCAAAAATGCTATTTTCAAAGCTAATATAAACTCCACAGATGAAAAATTAAACAAAGATTTTTTAGATAAGCTTTGTGATGAGGTTGTAGCTTTGCTTGATGAAAAGCACACACAAGTAGAGCAAATTCAAGATAAAGTTGAAGAAGTTTTAATCAAAAATACCTTAGTCAATACTGCAAAATCTTATATTTTATACCGTCAAAAAAGAACACAAATTCGCAATGGTAGTTGTGATTTACTTAGTTTGTATGATGATTTAACTTTTAAAGATTCTAAAGAAGCTGATTTAAAAAGAGAAAATGCAAATATTAATTCAGATAGCGCTATGGGTATGATGTTAAAATATGGCTCAGAAGGCGCAAAATACTATGTAGATGAGTGTATTTTGCCAAAACATATCGCAAATGCACACAAAAACGGCGATATACACATACACGATAAAGACTTTTATATGCTAACACAAACTTGCTGTCAAATAGACTTATTAAAGCTTTTTGAAAAGGGTTTTGGCACGGGACATGGAAGCTTGCGTGAGCCAAACGATATTAGATCTTACGCTTCTTTAGCTTGTATTGCCTTGCAGGCTAATCAAAATGAGATGCATGGGGGTCAATCTATACCCAATTTTGATTTTGCTATGGTAAAAGGCGTGGCAAAGACTTTTCAAAAAGAGTATAAAAAGGCTATAAATGCTTTTTTTGAAATAAAATTAGAGCAAAGTTTGGATGAGCAATGCTTTAAAAATGCTAATTTTCAAGTTTCAAGCGAAAAAGAATGCTTCAAAGAGCTTTTAAAGCTTGATTTAAATAGCGATGAGAATTTTTTAAAACAAGCAAACGCTTATGCTTATAAAAGAGCATTAAAGCAAACTCAAGATGCGACTTTTCAAGCTATGGAAGCTTTAATACATAATCTTAATACTATGAACTCAAGAGCAGGAGCCCAAGTGCCTTTTAGCACGCTAAATTATGGCACTGATACATCTTTTGAAGGGCAAATGGTGATAGAAAATTTACTAAAAGCTACGATGAGAGGTTTGGGAAATGGCGAAACGCCAATTTTTCCTGTGCAAATTTTTAAAGTAAAAGAGGGTGTTAATTATAATGAAACAGATCCAAACTATAAGCTTTTTAAGCTTGCCATAGAATGCGCTTCTAAAAGACTTTTTCCAAATTTTAGCTTTTTAGATGCAAGTTTTAATGCAAAATACTATAAAAAGGGCGATTATAATAGCGAAGTAGCTTATATGGGTTGTAGAACTAGGGTTATGGCAAATGTTTATGATGAGAGCAAAGAAATCACAAGTGGCAGGGGAAATTTAAGCTTTACAAGTATAAACCTTGTGCGTTTAGCCATAGAAGCCAAAGGAAATTTAGAGCTTTTTTACTCACTTTTAAAAGAAAAATTAGAGCTTGTGTATGAGCAATTACTTCATAGATACAAAATTCAAAGTCTAAAAAAGGTTAAAAATTTCCCATTTTTAATGGGCGAGGGAGTTTGGATAGATTCAGATACTTTAAAAGAAAATGATAGCGTAGAAAAAGTTATTGCACACGGGACTTTGGCTATAGGTTATATAGGACTTTGTGAGAGTTTAATAGCTTTGATAGGTTCTCATCATGGACAAAGTCAAGAAGCAAGGGAGCTTGGCTTGCAAATCGTGCGTTTTATGCGTGAATTTGTCGATGAAAAAGCGCGTAAAGATAAACTGAATTTTTCACTCATAGCTACTCCAGCTGAGGGTTTAAGTGGAAGGTTTTTAAAGCTAGATCAAAAAAAATACGGCATTTTAAAAGGCATAACTGATAAAGAATTTTATACTAATTCCTTTCATATTCCTGTGGATTTTCCTATCAATATCTATGAAAAAATTCAAATAGAAGCCCCATATCATGAGTTAAATAATGGTGGGCATATTACTTATGTAGAATTAAATGGCGATGTAAGTAAGAATTTAGAAAGTTTTGAACGCATTATAAAATGCATGAAAGAAAGCAATATAGGCTATGGCTCGATTAATTTCCCACTAGATAGGGATCCAGTTTGTGGCTATAGTGGCGTGATAGATGAGTTTTGTCCAAAGTGTCATAGAGAAGAAGATGATATTAAATTTGAGCGCATCAGAAGAATCACGGGTTATTTAGTAGGAACGCTTGATCGTTTTAATGATGCTAAAAAAGCTGAAGTTCATGCAAGAATTAAGCACGATTTTTCTTAGATTAGCTGGTGTTATAAAAGAATCCATAGTCGATGGCTATGGTTTGCGTTATGTGATTTTTACTCAAGGATGCCCTCATAAATGCAAAGCTTGTCATAATCCACAAACGCACGATTTTAACAAAGGATATTTGCAAGATTTAGCAAGTTTGTATGATGAGATTTGTAAAAATCCTTTGCTTCAAGGTGTTACTTTTAGTGGCGGAGAGCCTTTTATGCAAGCAAAAAATTTAAGCATTTTAGCAAAGCACATTAAGACTTTAGGGCTTGATCTTACTATATATACAGGTTTTACTTATGAAGAGTTGTTGCAAGAAAAACCAAAGAAAGAATTACTTATCTTAGCTGATGTTTTAATCGATGGGAAGTTTATTTTAGAGCAAAAAGACTTATCTTTAAAATTTAAAGGTAGTAAAAACCAACGCATTATCGATGTAGCAAAAAGCTTAGATCAAGGCAAAGTAATACTTTTTGAAAAATAAAGACTCATTTAGTCTTTTTTAATTTAACTATGTTAGAATGCTATAAAATTTAAAAAAGGAGAACAAAATGTTTGAATTAAGAAAACTACCTTATGAAGCAGATGCTTTTGGAGACTTTTTAAGTGCAGAAACTTTTGCGTTTCATCATGGCAAACACCATCAAACTTATGTAAATAACCTAAACAATCTTATCAAAGATACTGAATTTGCAGGAAAAGATTTAGTTTATATTATTCAAAACTCAAATGGTGGGGTTTTTAACAACGCTGCTCAAGTTTATAATCATGACTTTTATTTTGATTGCATTAAACCAAAAACATGCTGTGGCTGTGGCTGTTCTTTAAGTGATGAGTTTAAAGCAGCAGTTGAAAAAGATTTTGGCTCTATGGAGAATTTAAAAGAAGAATTTATTAAAGGTGCTACAGGAGTATTTGGTTCTGGTTGGTTTTGGCTAGTTTATAATACTCAAAATCAAAAATTAGAACTAGTAGCTACAAGTAATGCTGCTACACCTATTACTGAAGGTAAGGTTCCGCTTTTAGTAGTTGATGTATGGGAGCATGCTTACTATGTAGATCACCGTAATGCGCGCCCTGCGTATTTAGACAAATTCTACGCGCACATTAACTGGGAATTCGTAGCAAAAGCTTATGAATGGGCTATCAAAGAAGGTATGAACTCAGTAAGTTTTTATGCAAACGAATTGCACCCTGTAAAATAATCAAGTTTTTTTAAGAAAAACCCCGTAAAATAGACTAAATACAAAAATTAGGAGGTTTTATGGAGGTTTTTCTTTCTGTTGTGGCTACTTTATTTTGTGTATTTTTAGTAGCCTATTTTATTCTTAAAAAATACAATCCTATCTTTACTTTTTTTCTCTCAGGTATTATTATTTTAATCATCATTTCTTTAGCAACTGGTGAGTCTGTGTTAAAACAAAGCTTAGGAAATCCTGTTTTTGATGTCTTTGGCTTTGTAACTCAAACTTTTAAAACTAACTTAGCTGGTGTGGGGCTTATTATAATGTCTGTTGCAGGTTTTGCAGCTTATATGAAACACATTAATGCTTCAGCAAAATTAGCTTTTGTAGCAAATAAACCACTAGGCAAGATTAAAAATAAATATCTAGTTTTAAGTGGAACTTTTGTAGTGGGTATGGCTTTAAAAATAGTTATTTCAAGTTACACTGGATTGTTGCTTTTATTGCTTGTTTCGATTTATCCTGTTTTAATTGCCATAGGAATTCGTCCTATTACTGCTGTGTCGGTTTTATCATTAATCGCACTTGATTATGGTCCTAAAGATGGAAATTCTATAAATTTAGCAGATATGGTAGGCATTGAAAATGTTGTTGCTATGTTTTTTGAATACCAAATTTATCCTGTTATAGCTTATGTTGTTGTGATAGCTTTGCTTATTCCGTTTTATTATAGTTATATGGACAAAAAAGACTTAGCAAAAGGTGTTGTAGATAATATCGAACACATGGAAATAAAAAACCCAAATTGCCCTTTATTTTATATTTTCTTGCCTTGGCTTCCTATAGTGTTTTTATTTGGTGCTTATTTTGCAAGTTTATATGGGTATAAAGTGAAGTTAGATGTGGTGAGTGCTAATTTTTTAAGTATAAGTTTGGTTTTTATTTTAGAGTATGTTAGACATAAAGATGCAAAAAAACTTGCAGATGATTTAATGGTGATACTAAAAGCTATGGCAGAAATTTTTGTAAGTGTTGTTTGTATTATCATTGCAGCTTCTATTTTTGCAGAAGGCATTAAAGCGTTAAAAGGTATAGAACATTTAGCCTTAGCAGTATCTTCTATGGGGGCTTCTGCTGTGTTGCTTACTATTATGGTTTTAAGCTTTATTGTGTATTTTGCAAGTGTGATTATGGGTAGTGGGATTGCTGCCTTTAATGCTTTTGGAAGACTTGCTCCAGATATTGCTCAAAAACTAGGGATTAATCCTATCTCGCTAGCTTTGCCACTTGAGATTGCTTCTTGTTTAGGGCGTGCTGCCTCGCCGATATCGGGTGGAATTTTAGCCTTGGCAGGTTTTGCAAAATTAGATCCTATAGCCATTGTTAAAAGATCTACTCCTATGTTGCTTGTAGGAATGGCTTTAAATATCCTAATAGCTTGGTATTTTGCATAAATTTAGAGTGATGGTTTAGCTATCACTCTAAAACAACCCCTTCATTTAGCACAACTTCGCCTATTACATAAGCATCTGAGCTTTCTAAAACTTTTCCTACATTAGATGGATCTACTACCATAACTAAACCCACACCCATATTAAAGCTTCTATACATTTCAGCTTCTTCTACACTTTGGCCTATTTGGTAAAAAATTTCAGGAGTTTTTAAATGATGTTTTCTAATGATAGCACCTATTCCTCTTGGGAAAACTCTAGGTAAATTTTCTACTAAACCACCGCCAGTGATATGAGCTAGTGCATTGATAAATGGTTTTAATTTTAAAAAGTCTTTTACATAAATTCTTGTAGGTTCAAGTAAAATATCGATTAAATTTTTACCATCTATTTTATCATCAAACTTAAGCTTTTGTGCTTCAAATAATACTTTTCTAGCTAAAGAATACCCATTAGAATGAAGCCCACTGCTAGGAAGTGCTAGCAAGATATCTCCATTTTTTACAAAATTTCTTCTATCTATCTCATCTTTTTCAGCCATACCCACTGAAAAACCTGCTAAATCAAAGTCATTGCTATGATACATTCCAGGCATTTCAGCGGTTTCTCCGCCTATTAAGGCACAATTTGCTTTTTTACAACCATTAGCAATCCCTGCTACAACTTTTTTAGCTACTTCTACATCTAATTTTGCACTTGCATAGTAATCTAAAAAAAACAAAGGCGTAGCAAAATTACAAATCAAATCATTCACACACATTGCTACTAAGTCCTCGCCTATAGTGTCAAATTTTTGACTATCAATAGCAAGGCGCAACTTCGTACCCACTCCATCAGTTGCTGCCAACATAACAGGATTTTTAAAACCGCTTGGCATAGCAAAAGCACCTGAAAAAGAGCCTATGCCACCTAAAACATTTTTATTAAAAGTTTCTTTTACTAAAGGCTTGATTGCCTCCACAAAAGCATTGCCATTGTCTATACTTACGCCCGCATCTTCATAGCTTATATTCATTTATCTTCCTTTAAGAATTTAAAAGGTATTTTAACTAAAAATGTTTTAAGGTTAAATTATGCAAAATGCTTATTTTGTAACTTCAAGCATAGCAGGTGGAAAGTCAAGCTTTATAAAAATAGTTCAAAATTTGGGTTTTGATACTTTAAGCGCAGATGTGATAGCTCATGAGCTTTTAAATGAAAATGCAAATTCCATAGCTAAGCTTTTTAACGATGATGATTTAATCATAGCAGGAAAAATAGATAGAAAAAAACTTGGTGCTATTGTATTTAATGATTTAAATGCTAAAAAAAAGCTAGAAGATTTTTTACATCCTAAAATCAAAGAAGTGATTTTACGAAAAGCCCAAATTTTAGATAAAAAAAACAAAGCTTTTTTTATAGAGCTACCTTTATTTTTTGAAAACAATCACTATCAAAATTTAGGAAAAAGCATATTGATTTATGCTCCAAAAGAACTTTTACTTCAAAGATTAATGCAAAGAGATAATTTAGATGAGAAAGAAGCTTTAAAAAGGATAAATTTACAACTTGACATAGAGGAAAAATTAAAAAAAGCAGATTTTGTGATAAAAAATATTTCAAGTTATGAAAATTTTGAGAAAAATGTGCTAAATTTTTTAAAACACACTTTTTAAAGGTTAAAAAATGAAATTTTATAAGTACTGTGCTAGTGGGAATGATTTTGTAATATTTGCAGATAGTGAAAAAAAAGATCGTAGCGAATTAGCTAAAATTCTTTGTAATCGTTATGAAGGCATAGGTGCTGATGGGCTTATAGTGATAGTACCTCATGATAGATATGATTTTGAATGGGAATTTTATAATTGTGATGGGAGTAAGGCAAGTATGTGTGGCAATGGCTCAAGAGCGGCAGCGCACTTTGCTCATCATCATTTAAAAAAATCTCAATATTTAAATTTCTTAACCGGCGCAGGACTTATAAAATCTTTTGTTGATGATGATATAGTTGAAATCAAACTTAGTGGAATAAAGGATATTAAAGAAGCTTTTGAGTATAAAGATAGAATTTGGCAAGGATGTAATACGGGAGTTCCGCACATAGTAACCTTTGTTGATGATTTAAGTGAATTTGATATAAATTTATGTAAGGAAGTGCGTAAAAAATACAATGCAAATGTCAATTTTGCTAAAGTAGAAGATGATGAATTTATAAGAGTTAGAACTTATGAGCGCGGGGTGGAAGATGAGACTTTAGCTTGTGGTACAGGTATGGGAGCTTGTTTTTATCTTGCATATTTAAATCAAAAAGTAAAAGATGATATTTTGATAAAGCCAAAAAGTAACGAAAGTTTGTATTTTAGATTAGAAGAGGATCAAATATTTTTTAGAGGAAAGGTGAAGTGCTGTTTTGAAGCTGATTATAATTTTACTTAGTAGCGTTTTATTTTTAAAAGCTGAATTTGTAGCAGGATTTGATGCACAATATTATGCTTTAAATATAAAAGAAAAGCGTGAGGTTTTTATTAAAAAAATCAATGCTTTGTTAGATGTTTCATTTGAGGCAGTGGAAAAAGAAAAAGAATTTGTAGAATCATTTTTCAAAGAAGCGTTAAAAAATAATTTTAGGTCTTTAAATTCTAATGCTATAAAAAAATTATGGTTATTAAAAGAAAAATACCGTGTGAAAAATTTATACGATTTGCATGAATATCGCGTGCGTATTCAAGTGGTGCCAAAGTCTTTAGCCATAGCTCAAGCCATTATTGAAAGTGCAACTGGTACAAGTCGTTTTGCTAAAGAGGCAAATAATTTATTTGGAGAATGGACTTGGGGTGAAAAAGGTTTGATTCCAAAAGAAAGAGGTGAAGGTAAAACTCACAAAATTCGTATATTTGATAGTTTGCAAGAAAGTGTGGATTCATACTTGCTTAATTTGAATCGCCATGATGCTTATAAAGAATTTAGAACTTGGCGGTGGAATGCGATAAGCGAAAATGAAAAACTTGATGGCAAAGAAGCAGCAGGTCATTTAGAAAAATATTCAGAGATTAAAAGTAATTACACTAAGCTTATTATTTCTATTATAGAACAACATAAGCTTGATGAGCTAGATTAATTACCCAAGGTCCACTCATCAAAAGGTAAAATCATCACACGCACCCCTTCAATGAAAAATTCATCTCTTTGTGAAAGTGTGATGATATAAATAGTCGAAAGCGCAAGTTGATTTTTGCTAAGAATTTTTTTGACTTTTAAGCTAAGCAAATCTTTATCTTTAAAGGGTGAGCATAAAAATGCATTTTTAAGACTTGGTAAGTAAAAATCAAAATATTTGGTGTAAAAAATTTCTTGTTTAAATTTAAACAACTCGCTTAAAATTAAATTTTCAAACAAAGCGCTAAAGTCTTTTTGTATGCTTAGAGAATTTTTTAGTGAAAAGTCCCAAAAATATACTTTTTTTAAATTTTTTTCAAAATTTTTTACAAAATACAAAGTGTAGTTTGATTCTAGTTTTTCTATGCTTTTATATAAGGTATCTTTGGAAATTTTTATGGTATTTTTTAGTGTTTTTAATAACTCATTAACGCTAAATTCACTCCCAAGTTCTAAGGCAATTTGTTTGAGTATAGTAAGCTCTAATGGAGTATAAAAGCTTTTTAAGTACGATGAGTTTGTGTTAAAGTTATGATTTAAAATCACATTGCGTCCTGTGTGTAAAAAATAACTTACCATGGTTTTGGTATCAGCATATTTTTTGTTTAGGCTTAAAAATTCTTCAAAATCTAAATAATCTAAATGAAGTTCTTCAAACTGATCTAAGCAAAAATTACTATCACAAACGCTTAATATGATTTGCAAATTAAGATGTTTTAAACTAGCAAAGTCAAAATCATGAGCAAAATTACAAAGTGCTAAAAATTTAATCTGTGGATTATAAGTTAAAAATGAATTTAAATTTATTAAAGCACTTGCTTGAAATTTTAAATCATCACAATCAATAAAAAGTATATTTTCTGCTTTATACAAAGACAAAAAATTTAAGATCAAATTTTTCTTACCACTTGCAAAACCACCTTTTATAATGATGTTTTTATGAGTTTGAATTTTAATTTTTCTTTCATCAAATTTTTGAAATTTTGGGTAATTATCGTAAAAAAATTGCAGTGATTTCATAGGTTTCTTTAATACCAAATGGTGGAGCATAGCGGGTTCGAACCGCTGACCCCAACGCTGCCAGCGTTGTGCTCTCCCAGCTGAGCTAATGCCCCTTTAGATTTTAAAATCATACTATATTTTTTCTTAGATTTTCTTAATGCATAAAAAATCTTGTAAAATTTATAAAATTTAATTTTTATCCTTCTTAGAAGGAAAATAATTAAAAAAAATGTATAAATTTCTTGACATAGCAAAGTATGTTTTTATATAATTTCAACATCATTTTATATGGTGGTTAGATTCTTATGGGTCTAACGAGTTCTTTATAAAGGAAAAAATATGGAAAGAATCAGGCTTAAGCTAAAAGCTTATGACCACAGAGTTCTAGATCGCACAGTTGCAGCAATTGTAGAAGCTGTTAAAAGAACAGGTGCTGACATCAGAGGTCCAGTGCCAATGCCTACAAAAATCAAAAGATACACAGTTTTGAAATCTCCGCATATTAACAAAGACTCACGCGAACAATTTGAAATGAGAATTCATGCTCGTATGCTTGATATTGTAGCAGCTACTCCAGATACAGTAGATTCACTTACTAAGCTTGACTTGGCTCCAGAGGTCAATGTTGAAGTAAGAGCTATGGGTAAATAAGGATAGAATATGGAATACATTGTAGAAAAAATTGGTATGAGTAGAACAATCAGCACACCAAGCATTCCTGTAACCTTACTTAAACTTGTTCAAACTAAAGTATGTGAAGTAGAAAATGGAAAAGCTTTGGTTGCTTATGTAAAAGGCAAAGCAAATAATAAATGCATTGCAGGTCAGCAAAAAAAATATAATCTTTCAGCTGAATATAATAGATTTGCTTCTTTAGAAGTAGCAAACACAGAGGCAGGTGATATTGATCTTAATCCTTTAAAAGAAGCTTCTATCTTAAAAGTAAGCTTTAATTCTAAAGGTAGAGGTTATAGCGGGGTTGTTAAAAGACACGGATTTGCTGGGGGTCCTGCAAGTCATGGTTCAAGATTCCACAGAAGACACGGATCAATTGGTAACCGCGAATGGCCAGGTCGTGTTCAACCAGGTATGAAAATGGCAGGTCATTATGGTAATGTAAAAGTTACTGTGAAAAACGAAGTAGTATCATTTGATGAAGAAAATGGCATCTTAGTTGTAAAAGGTGCAGTACCAGGACATAATGGTGCTATGGGTAAAATAAGGATTGCAAAATGAGTAAAGTAACTGTTTTAAATGATAAATTTGAAAAAGCTAGTGAGCTCGATCTTCCAGCAAAATATGCAGAAGTTAATCCTCACAACCTTTACTTATATGTAAAATCTTACCTTGCAAGTTTAAGAGCAAACACAGCTCACACTAAAGGTAGAAGTGATGTAAGCGGTGGTGGTAAAAAACCATGGAGACAAAAAGGTCGTGGTGGCGCAAGAGCTGGTTCAACAAGAACGAATGTTTGGGTTGGTGGTGCTGTAGCATTTGGTCCAAAAAACAACCGCAACTATTTCCAAAAAGTTAATAAAAAACAAAAACGCTTAGCGCTTGAAAGAGCATTGGAAGATAAAGCAGCTAAAAATGCATTATTCTCAGTAGATAGTTTAAGCATTGAAAGCGGTAAAACAAAAGATGCGAATGCAGTTATTAAAAAGCTTGGTTTAAAAGATGTTTTAATAGTAAAAGATTTACTAGATGAAAAAACACTTCTTGCATTTAGAAATTTAGCAAATTGCTATGTTGTAGATGTAAACGAAGTTAATGCTTATTTAGTATCTGTATTTAATGCTGTTATTATTGAAAAAGCAGCGCTTGAATCTATCGTAAAAGAGGGTTAAAATGGCAGATATTACTGATATAAAAACAATACTTTACACTGAAAAAAGTCTAAACCTTCAAGAACAAGGTGTTGTGGTAATTCAAACATCACCAAAAATGACTAAAAATGGTCTAAAAGAAGTATTAAGAGAATATTTTGGTGTAACTCCAGTAAGAATTAATTCTTTAAAAATGGATGGAAAAATAAAGCGTTTTAGAGGTCGTGAAGGTCAAAGAAATAGCTTTAAAAAATTCTATGTTAAGCTACCAGAAGGTGTTAGCTTAGAAAGTTCGGAGGCATAAGATGGCAATTAAAACATATAAACCATATACTCCAAGTAGAAGATATATCACAGGCGTAAGCTCAGAAGATATTACAGCAAAAGCTAGTGTTCGTTCATTGCTTGTAAAACTTCCAGCGCATGCAGGTCGTAACAATAATGGTAGAATCACAAGCCGCCATAAAGAAGCAGGTGCTAAAAAGCTTTATAGAATTATAGATTTTAAAAGAAGAAAATTTGGTATTGAAGGTAAAGTTGAAGCAATCGAGTATGATCCATACAGAAATTGCCGTATAGCATTAATCTCTTATAGAGATGGTGAAAAAAGATACATCTTGCAACCAAAAGGTTTAGGTGTAGGTGATATTGTATGTGCAGCTGAAAGCGGACTTGATATAAAACCAGGTAATGCAATGAAGCTTAGAAATATCCCTGTTGGTACTATAGTTCATAATATAGAATTAAAACCAGGTAAGGGTGGTCAAATGATCCGCTCAGCAGGTGCTTATGCACAACTTATGGGTAAAGAAGAAAAATATGTTATTTTAAGACTTGCAAGTGGTGAAATGAGACAAGTTTTAGCTGAATGTATGGCAAGTATTGGCGAAGTTGGTAATGAAGAGTGGTCAAATGTGACTATTGGTAAAGCTGGTCGTAATCGTCACAGAGGTATTCGCCCACAAACTAGAGGTTCTGCTATGAACCCAGTAGATCACCCACACGGTGGTGGTGAAGGTAAGAAAAATTCAGGCCGTCATCCAGTAACTCCATGGGGTAAACCAACTAAGGGTGCAAAAACTCGTCGTAAAAAAGCTAGCGATAAGCTAATAATCTCAAGAAGAAAAGGAAAATAAGATGGCTAGGTCACTAAAAAAAGGTCCTTTTGTTGATGATCATGTAATGAAAAAAGTCATCGCTGCTAAAAAAGTTAATGATGGTAAGCCAATTAAAACTTGGTCAAGACGCAGCACTATAATACCTGATATGATAGGTTTAACTTTTAACGTTCATAATGGAAAAAGTTTTATACCAGTTTATATAACTGAAAATCATATAGGTTATAAATTGGGTGAATTTGCACCTACTAGAACTTTTAAGGGTCACAAAGGCTCTGTTCAGAAAAAAATTGGTAAGTAAGGAGGAAATTTATGAGTAGAGCGTTAATTAAATTCATAAGATTATCTCCAACTAAGGCAAGATTAATCGCAAGAGAAGTTCAGGGAATGAATGCTGAACTTGCATTAGCTAGTTTAAAATTTATGCCAAATAAAGGTGCTAAATTCATAGCAAATGCTATTTCAAGTGCTGTTGCAAATGGTGGTTTTGAAGCAAATGAAGTGATTGTTTCAAGTTGCCGTGTTGATGCTGGTGCAGTTTTAAAAAGATTTAGACCAAGAGCTAGAGGAAGCGCTAGTCGTATTAGAAAGCCAACTTCACATATTTTAGTAGAAGTTAGCAAGGCAGAAGTAAGTGCTGAAAAAACTACAAAAGCTAAAAAAGCATCAGTGAAAAAGGAAAGCTAATATGGGACAAAAAGTAAATCCGATTGGTTTAAGATTAGGAATTAATAGAAATTGGGAATCAAGATGGTTTCCTACTAAAGCTAATATGGCAGAAAATATTGGTGAAGATTATAAAATCAGAACTTTCTTAAAAAGAAAATTATATTATGCTGGAATTAGCCAAATCCTTGTAGAAAGAACAGCGAAAAAATTAAGAGTAACTGTTGTTGCTGCAAGACCAGGAATCATTATTGGTAAAAAAGGTAGTGATGTTGATGTATTAAGAAAAGAACTTCAAAACTTAATTGGTAAAGAAGTAAATATCAACATTAAAGAAGAAAGAAAAGCAGGTGCTTCAGCTCAACTTGCTGCAGAAAGTGTTGCTACACAACTTGAAAAAAGAATTGCTTTTAGAAGAGCTATGAAAAAAGTAATTCAAGGTGCGCAAAAAGCAGGTGCTAAAGGTATAAAAGTTTCAGTTTCTGGTCGTTTAGGTGGAGCTGAAATGGCAAGAACTGAATGGTATTTAGAAGGACGTGTTCCACTTCATACTTTAAGAGCTAAGATTGATTATGGCTTTGCAGAAGCCCATACTACTTATGGAAATATAGGTATTAAAGTATGGATTTTCAAAGGTGAAGTTTTACAAAAAGGTGTTCAACCTGAAAAAACCGAAGAAAACGCTCCGGCTAAAAAACCAAGAAGAGCAAGAAGAGGTAAATAATCATGTTAATGCCAAAAAGAACAAAATATCGTAAAATGATGAAAGGGCGTAACAGAGGTTATGCCAACAGAGGGACTGAATTTACTTTTGGTGATTTTGCCCTAAAAGCAACTGAAGCTGGCCGTATAAATTCACGCCAAATAGAAGCAGCTCGTATTGCTTTAACTCGTTTTGTAAAAAGACAAGGTAAAACTTGGATTAGAGTTTTCCCTGATAAACCTTTAACTAAAAAACCTTTAGAAACTCGTATGGGTAAAGGTAAAGGTGCAGTTGAGGAATGGGTGATGAACATTAAACCAGGTCGTATCATTTATGAAATGGCAGGAGTTAATGAAGAAATGGCAAGACAAGCTTTAACTTTAGCTATGCATAAATTACCATTTAAAACTAAGTTTGTTACAAGAGAGAGCCAAAATGAAATATACTGAGATTAAAGATAAAACAGCAGGTGAGCTTGCAACAATGCTAAAAGAAAAAAAGGTGCTTTTATTTACTTTAAGACAAAAGCTAAAAACAATGCAGCTAACTAATCCTAAAGAAATTAGCGAAGTTAAAAAAGACATCGCTAGAATCAATACTGCAATTAGCGCTTTAAAATAAGGATAGACAATGGCATTTAAAAGAGAAATTCAAGGCGTTGTTGTTCAAATAGCTGGCGATAAAACAGCTACTATTTTGGTTGAAAGAAAAGTGGTTCACCCAAAATACAGAAAAATCGTAAAACGCTTTAAAAAATATTTAATTCATGATGAAAGAAATGAACTTAAAGTTGGAAACACTGTAATTGCTATAGAGTGCAGACCACTTTCTAAGAGAAAATCATTTCGTTTAAAAACTATAGTATCAGCAGGAGTTGAGTAATGATTCAAAGTTTTACTAGGCTTGCAGTTGCTGATAATAGCGGTGCAAAAGAATTAATGTGTATTAAGGTTTTAGGTGGTAGTAAAAGAAGATACGCTACTATAGGTGATGTAATAGTTGCATCTGTAAAAAAAGCTTTGCCAAATGGTAAAGTAAAAAAAGGTCAAGTAGTTAAAGCTGTTATAGTAAGAACTAAAAAAGAAATTCATAGAGATAATGGTTCTTTGATTCGTTTTGATGAAAATGCAGCAGTTATTCTTGATGCTAAAAGAGAGCCTATCGGAACTCGTATTTTTGGACCAGTAGGTCGTGAAGTAAGATATGGTGGCTTTATGAAAATCGTTTCACTAGCACCGGAGGTGTTGTAATGAAATTAAAAATCAAAAAAAATGATATGGTAAAAGTTATCGCAGGTGATGACAAAGGTAAAACAGGTAAAGTTTTAGCAGTTTTTCCTAAAACAAATAAAGTAATTGTTGAGGGTTGTAAAATTGCTAAAAAAGCTGTAAAACCAAGTGATAAAAATCCAAATGGTGGTTTTGTAAATAAAGAAATGCCAATGGATATTTCAAATGTAGCAAAGGCAGGTGAGTAAAATGATGAGATTAAAAGAAAAATACACTCAAAATATCAAACCTGCTTTGGTAAAAGAATTTGATATTAAAAATCCTATGCTTATACCTTTTATAGAAAAAGTTGTTATAAGTGTTGGTGCTGGAGAATTAGCTAAAGATCAAAAAGTATTGCAAAATGTTGCTGATACTATTTCTTTAATAGCTGGACAAAAAGCAGTTATCACAAAAGCTAAAAAATCAGTTGCTGGTTTTAAAGTGAGAGAAGGCTTCCCAGTAGGTGTTATGGTAACTTTAAGAAAAGATAATATGTATGCTTTTTTAGATAAATTAATTACCATTGCACTTCCTCGTGTGAAAGACTTTAGAGGTCTTCCAAGAGATGGTTTTGATGGAAGAGGAAATTACAACTTTGGTTTAGACGAGCAGTTAATGTTCCCAGAAGTTGAATATGATAAAATTTTAAGAACTCATGGTATGAATATTTCTATCGTTACAACAGCAAAATCAGATAAAGAGGCACAAAAATTATTAGAATTATTTGGCGTGCCATTTGCAAAAGGAAAGTAATATGGCTAAAAAATCAATGATTGCAAAAGCTGCCCGCAAACCTAAATTTAGCGTTAGAGGGTATACTAGATGCCAAATTTGTGGAAGACCACATTCAGTTTATAGAGATTTTGGAATTTGTAGAGTTTGCTTAAGAAAAATGGCAAATGAGGGTTTAATTCCTGGTCTTAAAAAAGCAAGTTGGTAAGAGGAAAGAACCATGATAAATGATTTAATTTCAGATTCACTAACAAGAATTAGAAATGCAGGGATGAGAAGATTAGAAACTACTCAACTTTTGCATTCTAAAGTTATCGAGGCTTTACTTGGAATTTTTCAAGCTAAAGGTTATATCGAAAGCTTTAATGTAATTGAAGAAAATAAAAAGAAATTCATCAATGTAGTTTTAAAATACGATGAAAAAGGTAAAAGCGTGATCAATGAAGTAAAACGCGTTTCAAAACCTGGTCGTCGTGTTTATAAAGGCAAAGATGAAATTAAAAGATTTAAAAACGGTTATGGTACTATAGTAGTAAGCACTTCAAAAGGTGTTTTAGCTAACGATGAAGCTTATAAAGCTGGAGTTGGCGGCGAAGTTTTATGTACTATTTGGTAAAAGTTTCTACTTTTTATGGTATTCGGTATCCATTCTTTAAAAGTAGTCATATCGTAGACAAATAAAAAGGAAAAATATGTCACGTATCGGTAAACAACCAGTTGCTATTCCAAGTGGAGTAGAAGTAAAATTAGAAGGTAATTTGCTTAAATTTAAAAAGGGAAATTTGGCAAAAGAGCTTGATACAAAAGCAAATGTTAATGTTGAGATTAAAGAAGGTCAAATTCTTTTTTCTCCTAAAGGTGAAGACAGACAAAGTAGAGCATATTGGGGAACTTATAGAGCTTTAACTCAAAATATTATTATAGGTTTAACTGATGGCTTTAGCAAGACTTTAGAAATTAATGGGGTTGGTTATAAGGCTGCATTAAAAGGTAAAGTATTAGAACTTGCTTTAGGCTTTTCTCATCCTATAAACTATGCTATACCAGAAGGTATTGAGATCACTGTTGATAAAAATAATATTATTGTTAAAGGTAGTGATAAACAAGTTGTGGGTCAAGTTGCTGCTCAAATTCGTGAATTTAGACCACCTGAGCCTTACAAAGGAAAAGGTGTTAAATATTCTACTGAGCGTATTATACGCAAAGCTGGTAAAACATCTAAAAAGTAAGGGATAGAATATGAGAGCAAATGTATTAAAAAGAAAATTATCTTTAAGAATTAAAAGAAAAAAAAGAATTAGAGCAAAAATTTCAGGAACACAAGCTCTTCCAAGAATCTCTGTTTTTAAATCAAACAGAACTTTATATATCCAAGCTATTGATGATGTTAAAGCAGTTACTTTAGCAGCTGTTGATGGTAGAAAAATTGGTGTAAAAGCAAATAAAGAAGGTGCTAAAAAAATAGCAGCTGAATTTACAAAAGCTTTAAAAGCAAAAAATATTGAAGAAGCAGTGTTTGATAGAAATGGTTATTTATACCATGGTGTGATTGCGGTTTTAGCTGAAGCACTAAGAGAAAATGGAATCAAACTATAACCCAAAAGGAAGATCGATGGAAAAATATAATAGAGAAGAATTTGAAGAAGTAATCGTCGATATCGGCAGGGTTACTAAGGTTGTTAAAGGTGGTAGAAGATTTAGATTTACTGCTTTGGTTATTGTTGGAAATAGAAAAGGTTTAGTTGGTGTAGGTTATGGAAAAGCTAAAGAGGTTCCAGATGCTATAAGAAAAGCAGTTGATGATGCTTTTAAAAATATTGTTGAAGTTAAAACAAAGGGTTCAACTATCCCTCATGATGTAGAAGTAAAATATAATGCAAGTAGAATTTTACTTAAACCAGCAAGTGAAGGTACAGGGGTAATCGCAGGTGGATCAACTCGTCCTATAGTAGAACTTGCAGGTATTAAAGACATTTTAACTAAGTCTTTAGGTTCAAACAATTCAGCAAATGTAGTGCGTGCTACTATCAAAGCACTTACAATGCTTAAAGGATAATCAATGAATTTAACAAAAGCACCAGGTTCAACACACAAAACCAAAAGAATAGGTCGTGGTCAAGGTAGTGGTATGGGTAAAACTTCTACTAAGGGTGGAAAAGGCCAAACTGCTAGAAAAGGTTATAATGAAAAAAGAGGTTTTGAAGGGGGTCAACAACCACTTCAAAGAAGATTACCAAAAGTTGGTTTTACTTCTAAATTTGAAAAACCTTATGTGATTAATGTTGAAAAAATCACTGCTATAAAAGAACTTAGTGAGATTACTTTTGAAACAATCAATAGTGTTCATAAGCTTTCAAAAAATGTTAATAAAATTAAGCTTATTGGAGCTAGTGCAAAAGATCTTGCAAGTAAAATAAAAGATGAGAAGATCACTTTTAGCGGACAAAAATAATGAATAAAGCATTGACAAATAAAATTCTCATTACATTAGCTTTTTTATTTGCTTATAGAATATTAGCTTATGTTCCAGTTCCGGGGGTTAATGTCAGTGTTATCAAGGAATTTTTTGATTCTAATGCTTCTAATGCATTAGGCTTGTTTAATATGTTTAGTGGAGGTGCTGCTGAAAGACTTAGTATCATCTCTCTAGGCATTATGCCTTATATTACTGCTTCTATTATTATGGAGCTTTTAGCTGCAACTTTTCCTAACATAGGAAAGATGAAAAAAGAACGCGATGGTATGCAAAAATATATGCAAATTATCCGTTATGCTACTATAGCTATCACTTTAATCCAAAGTATAGGTGTTTCTATAGGCTTGCAAAGCTTACATGGAAAAGCTGGGCAATCAGCTATTATGATAGATATGAATACTTTTATAGCACTATCAGCTGTTTCAATGCTAGCAGGAACTATGCTTTTGATGTGGATAGGTGAGCAAATCACCCAACGCGGTATAGGAAATGGTATTTCATTAATTATCTTTGGTGGTATTGTTTCTACTATCCCAAGTGCAATTAGTGGAACGGTAAATTTGGTAAATACAGGTGAAATGAATTTCTTGACTATCATTGCTATTTTAGTTGTAATTTTACTTACTATTTGGGCTATTATAGTAGTAGAACTTGGAGAGAGAAGAATTCCTATTTCTTACTCAAGAAAAGTAATCATGCAAAATCAAAACAAACGCATTATGAATTATATTCCTATCAAGATAAATTTAAGCGGGGTAATTCCTCCTATTTTTGCAAGTGCGATTTTGATGTTTCCAAGTACTATTTTACAAACGAGTACAAATGAATATGTGTTAAAAATTTATGATTTTTTAAATCCAAACGGATTTTTCTTTCATATTTTAACATTCTTACTTGTTATTTTCTTTGCTTATTTTTATGCTTCAATTGTCTTTAATGCAAAAGATATAGCTGAAAATCTTAAAAGACAAGGTGGATTTATACCAGGAATTAGACCAGGGGAAGGAACTGCAAATTATTTAAATGAAGTTGCTTCAAGATTAACGCTTTCGGGTTCTATTTATTTAGGATTAGTATCTACTTTACCTTGGTTGATAGTTAAATTCTTTGGTGTGCCATTTTATTTTGGTGGAACTTCTGTATTGATCGTTGTTCAAGTTGCTCTTGATACGATGAGAAAGATTGAAGCTCAAATTTATATGAATAAATACCAAACTTTAAGCGCAGTAGGTTTATAAGAAAGTAGATTTTCTACTTTCTTCTCTTTTAAGGATTTTGATGAGACTAGGCGTTTTTGATAGCGGTGTAGGTGGGCTTAGTGTTTTAAAATCTTTACTTCAAGCAAAACTTTTTAAAGAATATATTTACTATGGGGATACCGCAAGAGTGCCTTATGGAGTTAAAGATAAAGAAACCATCATTAAATTTTCCCTAGAAGCTTTGGAGTTTTTCAAAGAAAAAAAAGTCGATATGCTTATTATTGCGTGCAATACAGTTAGTGCACACGCTTTAGAAATTCTAAAAGCAAATGCATCATTTCCAGTTCTTGGGGTTATAGAAGCAGGGGTTTTAGCGGTTAAAAACTCTTTAGAAGATAAAAACTCCAATATATTAGTCATTGCAACCCAAGCTACCGTTGATTCTCACGCTTATAAACGAGCTTTAATTAAAGAAGGCTTTTTAAAAGTAGAAGAAAAAGCAACTGGGCTTTTTGTGCCTATGGTTGAAGAAGGGATTTTTCAAGGAGATTTTTTAAAAGCTGCTTTTGAGTATTATTTCAATAAGCTCAAATTTCATCCTAATGCTTTAATCTTAGCATGTACACATTTTCCTTTAATTGCTCATTCTTTGTCAGAGTATTTTGGTAAAAATACAAAACTTATTCATTCAGGTGAAGCTATAGCTTTGCAATTACAGCAAGAATTTAACTTAACATCAATCCAAGAAGAAGCTAATGTCGAATTTTATGCTTCAAGTGATGTGGAAAAATTAAAAAAAATTGCAAATTTATGGCTTTAAATTAATAGTTATTTACTAAAGTATTTTTTATATTTATAATTTATTTTTATTTAAACATAGTTGCATTATAATCTTTATCATTTCTAATGAAAGGACTAGCATGAAAAAAATGTTAATGTGTGCAGCTATGGCACTAAGTTTAGGAGCAGGAATTTTGGAAGCAAAACCAAAAGTTGCGATTTTAGCTACAGGCGGAACTATAGCTGGTTCGATTGATAGTTCGGTAGCTACTACAGGTTATACAGCCGGGGTTTTGGGGGTTGATGCTTTGATTAAGGCAGTACCTCAAATTCAAGATTTGGCAGTAATTAGCGGAGATCAAATTGCTAATATTGATAGTAAAGATATGACAAATGAAATTTGGCTAAAACTTGCTAAAGAAGTTAATAGGCTTTTAAAATCTGATGTAGATGGAGTTGTAATTACCCATGGTACTGATACTATGGAAGAGAGCGCATATTTCCTAAATTTAACCGTAAAAAGCGACAAACCTGTTGTTTTGGTTGGTGCAATGCGCCCATCAACTGCAATTAGCGCAGATGGTCCTAAAAATCTTTACAACGCAGTAGCTCTAGCAGCAAACCCTGATGCAAAAAATAAAGGCGTAATGGTGGTTATGAATGACAGAATTCAAAGCGCTAGAGGCGTTATGAAAACTCATAGTTTAAATGTAAATGCGTTTAGCTCACCAGATATGGGCGATATGGGTTATATAGTAGATGGAAAAGCATTTTTCTATAATACTAATACAAAATTACACACCAAAAAATCCCCATTTGACGTTAGCAAGCTAAAAGAACTACCAAAAGTAGATATTCTTTATAGTTATGCAAATGATGGTAGCGGTGTTGCAGCAAAAGCTTTGTTTGAAAATGGAACTAAAGGTATAGTTGTAGCTGGAACAGGTGCTGGTAGTATTCATGATTATCAAAAAGATGTATTAAAAGAATTGCTTAAAAAAGGTCTTAATGTAGCGGTAAGCTCACGCGTAGTAGCTGGTAGAGTTGCGGTAAGTGATGCTGATGCAAAGCTTGGTTTTATTGATACAGGTGATATGAGCCCACAAAAAGCTAGAATTTTATTAATGCTTGCTTTAACAAAAACGAACAATCCTAAAGAAATTCAAGAGTATTTTTTAAAATACTAAAAACTAATTACCCAAATTGTAGTAAAATGATTTGGGTAAAGTTAAAAACTTTCATTTAAATTGTCTAATAAGGAGAAATGATGAGACAATATGAAACATATAAATGCTCAAAATGTGGCAATGAGGTTGAAGTGCAAAATGTAGGTGGCGGAAAGCTTAGTTGTTGTGGTCAAGAAATGGAGTGTATTACTAAAGATTTAACGGCTGTAAATTTAATGAAAGCATTTGCAGGTGAATCTATGGCAAGAAATAAATATGATTTATTTGCAGATATCGCTCAAGAAGAAGGTTGGCATACTATAGCAAAGCATTTTAGAGAAGCTGCAGAAAATGAAAAATGGCACGCAAGAGCTGAGTTTAAAGCTTATCATGAACTAGTAGATGGTAAAGCTTTAGAAGAAACTGCTAAAAATTTAATCTGTGCAGCAGAGGGTGAAAACTATGAGCATACTACTATGTATCCAAATTTTGCAAAAATAGCAGAAGATGAGGGCAAAAGAAATATAGCAAGATTGTTTACAGCTATAGGTAAAGTAGAAATTGAACATGAAAGAGAATATCTAGCGCTTAAAAAAATGCTTGAAGAAGAAGATTTCTTTAATTCAGAAGTAGAAGAATTATGGGTTTGTGAAGTTTGTGGGCATATACACCGTGGCAAAAAAGCACCAAATGCCTGTCCTTTATGTAAAGCTCCAAAAGAATACTTCAAACGCGAATTTTTAGGATAATTTTAAAAATCTTGATAAAAATGATAAAATATTTTATTTTTATCAAGGTCTAATATGCAAATTCTAACTCATCCTTTTGAACCTTTTTTTGACGAAAATTCAAAAGTTTTAATACTAGGTTCTTTTCCATCCATTAAATCAAGAGAAGAAAATTTTTATTATCAACATAGCAAAAATCGTTTTTGGCGTATTTTTGAAATATTATTTGAGTGTGAGTTAAAAACAGTGCAAGATCAAAAAGCTTTTTTAAAAGCAAATCATATAGCACTTTGGGATGTTATAGCAAGTTGTAAGATAAAAAATTCAGACGATAAAACTATTTCTTATGCTAAAGCAAATGATATAAATATTATTTTAGATAAGGCAAATATAGAAAAAATTTGTGTATTAGGTAAAGTTGCAAGTAAATATTTTACTAAATTTTATCCTGAACAAGAATTTTTTGAACTTCCTTCAAGCTCTCCTGCTAATATGAATTATTCTTTAGAAAATTTAGTAGAAAAATATAACATTTTAAAGGAAAAATAATGGCTTTAGTTGGAGTAGATGAGGCTGGTCGCGGGGCTTTGGCTGGAGATATGCATATAGGGGCTTGCAAGCTTTTAAAAAATATCGATGGTTTAGCTGATTCTAAAAAATTAAGTGCAAAAAAAAGAGAAGAACTATATGAGCAAATTCTTTCTAATTCAAATTTTTTAATCCTTGCTTTTTCGCCTTTGCAAATTGATACTTTAGGGCTTAGTCAATGTTTACAACTGGCTTTAAAAATTATTAAGAAACATTTTAGCCAAGATGAGATTTTATATGATGGAAATTTAAATTATGGTATTTTGGACATAAAAACTATGGTCAAAGCTGATATGAAGGTGCAAGAAGTTTCAGCAGCTAGTATATTAGCCAAGGTAAGTCGTGATCAAAAAATGCGTTATTTTTCTAAAATACACAGTAATTATGATTTTGATAAACATAAAGGTTATGGCACAAAGGCTCATATAGAAAAGATTAAAGCATTTGGTTATTCTCCTTTACACCGAAAAAGCTTTATGCTAAAGTGTTTTGAGAAAAGCTTATTTGATTAAAATGTATTGTTTTTACACTTTTTCATTTTAAATTTTTATTTGCTTTTACAAAAATAGAAAAATTAATATTTAAAATATTTATTATTGAGATAAAAAAATATAGTCAAAAAATATTTTTTTGATAATTATTTATTATAACTTATAATATCAATTAAAAATATAATGTATTTTAAGAAAAATTAATTTTTTTCTATTATAGTAATATAAAAATATTTCAAGGGTATTATGTCTTTGAAATCCAAATTTTACAAATGAAGCTATAGTCGCTTTAAATGAAAGAGAAAAAAATATGTCAAATTATCCCAGAGCATATTCGTAAAATAATACAAAAAGTTTTTTTTAGGTAAAAGCTTTTTTTATTATTTTTTACAAGGAGAAAATGTGGATAATCTTAAGTGGAATTCTTTTGATACGCGTTGGATGCTTTCTCTTTTTGGGACTGCAGTTGGTGCGGGGATTTTATTTTTACCTATTAAGGCAGGTGTTGGCGGTTTTTGGCCAGTTGTTGTAATGGCTTTGATTATTTTTCCTATGGTATATTTAAGCCATAGGGCTTTAAGTCGCTTTGTGTGCCAAGCAAATGGTAATGATAAAGACATTACTCATGCGGCTGAAGAGTATTTTGGTAGAAAAGTAAGTATTTTTATTTCTATACTTTATTTCTTTGCAATTTTTCCAATTTGTTTAGCATACTGTGTGGGTATAACTAATACTTTTGAGAGTTTTATTTATAATCAATTCTTGCCACTTTTAGATCCAAATGGTTCTTTTGCAAGTGCAATTAGTGCTATGTATCAAACAAGTGTTAATGAGCAAGGAAAAACTATAGCTAATTTACTTCCTTTTTATAGAGCAGTTTTTGCTTTTGTTTTAGTAAGTATTTTTATGCTTATTATGCTTTTTAGTGAAGAATTAATCACCAAAGTATGCGAGTGGCTTGTATATCCTTTATGTGCTATTTTATTCTTATTTTCTTTATATCTTATCCCACAATGGTCATTTGAAAGTTTTAGTGCTATTCCTGGTACGAAAGAATTTATCACTATAGTATGGTTAACTTTACCAGTTCTAGTGTTTTCGTTTAACCACTCACCAGCTATTTCTACTTTTTCTCTAAGTGTAAAAAGAGAATATCCTGAAAATTCAGTGCAAAAAGCAAACCAAATTTTACTTAGAACTTCTGTAATGTTGCTTGCTTTTGTTATGTTTTTTGTGGTATCTTGTGTGCTTTCTTTAACTCCAACTGAGCTTGCTGAAGCTAGAGCGCAAAATATACCTGTTCTTTCTTATTTTGCTAATAAGCTTGATAATCCATTTATTTCTTATGGTGGTCCACTAATCGCATTTTTAGCAATTTCAAGTTCATTTTTTGGACATTATTTTGGTGCTAGAGAAGGCGCTTATGGTATAGTTAGAAAATGTTGTAAATTAGCAGGCAATGAAAATCCTGATTTGAAAAAAATTGCAGTTTATTCTACTTTAGTAATGTATATTGTTATGTTAATTACTGCTTATATAAATCCAAGTATTTTAGGTTTTATTGAAAGCCTAGGTGGTCCAATTATTGCTGCAATTTTATTTTTAATGCCTATGATTGCAATTTACACTGTCTCTAAAATGAAAAAATTCCAAAACAAAGCTTTGGATGCATTTGTATTTATCACAGGTATTTTGACAATTATTACTGTAATTTATACTTTTTAAGGTGTTAGTGAATGAGTAGTAATTTAAGTATATTTAAAGTTGGTGTTGGTCCTTCATCTTCTCATACTTTAGGACCAATGCTAGCAGGTAATATGTTTTGTGAAAAGATTAAAGAGAAAATCACACAAATTACAAAAATTCAAATTAGACTTTATGGCTCTTTATCGCTTACTGGTAAAGGCCATTTAAGTGATAAGGCTATTATATGGGGCTTGAGTGGTTTAAGAGCAAAAGAACTCAACGCTGCTTTGCAAGATCGTGTATTTAATAAAATTTTACAAGATAAAATTTTGGTTTTAAATAGCCAAAAAGAATTAAGTTTTGATTATGATAAAGATTTGATTTTTGAAAAAGACTTTTTACCTTTACATGAAAATGGGTTAAAAGTAAGCGCTTATGATGAAAATGGAGAAATCATTGCTGAAGAAATTTATTATTCAGTGGGTGGTGGTTTTGTTATGAGTGAAGCTGAACTTCAAAAACACAAAGATGGAGCTTGTGAGCAAAAACACACTAAATTAGAACTTGATATTAACAATGCAAGCGATGCTTTAAAAATTTGTGAAGAAAGATCATGGGATCTAGCAAAACTTTCTTATGAATATGAATTGCAATTTCATACAAAAGAAGAAATAAGAGCTTATTGTTTGGAAATTTGGGAAGTTATGCAAGAAGTTTATTATAATGGTATTCATCCAAGTTCAGATTTTCTTCCTGGAAATTTACATTTAAAGCGCCGTGCTAAAGGGCTTAATGAGCGTTTGGCTATGACAAGTGATCCTTTAGGGATTATTGATTTTATTTCTTTGTATGCTATTGCTATTGCAGAAGAAAATGCAAGTGGGGCTAGAGTAGTAACTGCACCAACTAATGGAGCTTGTGCTGTTGTGCCTGCTGTAATGCTTTATCTTAAAAACCACACTGTTGGTTTTAATGATGAAAAAGCTATCAGCTTCTTGCTTGCTGCGATGTTAATAGGTTCTTTTTATAAAAAAAATGCAAGCATAAGTGGTGCTGAAGCTGGCTGTCAAGCTGAAATTGGCAGTGCAAGTTCTATGGCAGCAGGAGCTATGGCTACTGTGATGGGTTTTGATGCAAAGATAGCTTGTAATGCTGCTGAAATTGCGATGGAGCACCATTTAGGATTAACTTGTGATCCAGTAAGTGGTTTGGTGCAAATTCCTTGTATAGAAAGAAATGCCTTTGGAGCGATTAAAGCAATTTCTGCTGCTAGAATGGCAATGAGTAGAAAATCAACTCCAAAAGTAAGTCTTGATGAGGTTATAAAAACTATGTATGAAACCGGCAAAGATATGAACTCAAAATACAAAGAAACCTCCTTAGGTGGCTTAGCTACTAATCTTACAAGTGTATGTTAAAATCTTAAGTTTTAGAACTTAAGGTTTTTCCTTAAAGCTTTTAAAAGCGCATAAATGCTAAATTTTTAAAAATTTTAAGGAAAATATAAATGATAGAAATCAAAAAACCAGCAGAGATAGAAAAACTACGCAAAGCAAATGAGCTTGTAGCTAGAACGCTTGATTATCTAGAAACTATCATAGTTCCAGGTATGAGTTTAAAAGAAATTGATATTAAAGCAGAAGAATTTATACTTGATCATGGTGCAAAACCATCTTTTAAAGGCTTGTATGGTTTTCCAGGTAGCATTTGCATTTCACTTAATCAAGCTTGCATTCATGGTGTGGGCGATGAGCGTGTTTTAAAAGAAGGTGATATTTTAGGTCTTGATGTGGGCACTTGTATAGATGGATATTATGGCGATGCAGCAAGGACTATACCTATAGGTAAAATTTCAGCTACAGATGAAGCATTAATTGCTTGTGCAAAAGATGCTTTATATTATGCTATAGATATCATTAAAGAGGGTATGCGTTTTAAAGAGCTTTCTTATGAGCTTGGCGAGTTTATTACTAAAAGAGGTTTTGTGCCTTTGAAAGGTTACTGTGGTCACGGCATAGGTAAAAAACCACATGGAGAACCTGAAATTCCAAATTATCTTGAAAATGGAGCTAGTGCTAAAAGTGGACCAAAGATAAAAAATGGCATGGTATTTTGCATAGAACCTATGGTATGCCAAAAAGATGGCACACCTGTGCATTTAAAAGGTAATTGGGAAGCAGGAAGCAAAGATGGTTTAAATGCTGCTCATTATGAGCATTGTGTTGCCATTATAAATGGTAAGGCAGATATTTTATCTAAGTAAGAAAGTTTAGTCTTTCTTACTCAAATGTTTTTAGTTTTTCTGAAAGTTTAGAAGCATTTTCTAAAACATCTTGTGAAATTTGTGTTAAATCAAGGGAGTAATTTTTAACACAATTTGCAAGCTCGGTTACTTTTTCTATATTTTGTTCTAACTCACTCATTTTAGCTTTTGATTCATCACTTTTTTCTTCCATGATTTGTGTAGAATGAATACTTGTTTTTAATTTTTCTATAGAAGTTCCAACTTCACCTTGTAAGATGTTGGCTTTATTGGAAGTATCATTCATGGATTGATGAATTCCATCCATCAAACTTTTATTATCATTGATTTGTTGCACTATGGTTCTTACGGTAGTTTCTATAGCAACTAAAGATTTTGTGGTTTTATCGGCTAGATTTCTAACTTCATCTGCAACCACAGCAAAGCCGCGTCCGTGTTCACCTGCGCGCGCTGCTTCAATAGCTGCATTTAGCGCAAGTAGGTTGGTTTGATCGGCTATATCTTTTATGGTTGTGGTAACTTCTACTATACTATCAGCACTTTGTACTAACATGTCCATAGCGCTTAAAACACTTTGTTCTTTTTCGCCACTTAACAATATAAGCTCTACTAATTCTTTAAGCGTAAGTTCGACTTTAGCCATTACCTCTTGCATATCATGCATATCATTTATAGTATTTTTAGCTAAATTTTGTGTTAAATCTATATGACTTTCCAAGATAGAACTTATTTCATGGACATTAGAAATTTGTTCATGTTGTAAAAGTGAGCTTTGCTGTAAAACTTCAGCATTTTGAGACAGTTTTTGTGAGCTTTTGTGGCTTGAATTTGCAGTTTGTATAGCTTCTAAAATTGAATTTTGTACTATTTGTATAAAAGAGTTTATATAGCCAGCACTTGTAGCTAATTCACTTTTTTTATCAATATTTAATCTTGCGCTTAAGTTTGCATGTTCTCCTGCTAGATTTGCACTTAGTTTTTCAAGCAAAGATATAGGTATGATTACTTTTTTTAATGTTAGTAATATAAAAAATACCAATACAATTAAAGTAAATAAGAAAATTCCTATAGCGGTATAAAGATTGTATTTATTATTAAGATTGATTTCTTGCGTAATGAAACTTTTGTGGGATATGATTTCTTTTTGTAATTCTTGATCAAGATAACTTTGAGAATTATCTTTTAAAATTTTAATTTGGTTTAATATCATTTTGCAGTGTGTGCTAAAAAGTTCAAATAATTCTCGTGGAAGTTGAGAATTTTCTATGTTTAAGCTCGATATTAAACCTTGCAATCTATTTTGAGCCAATGGTTCTAAAATATCCATAGTACCTATGATACTCAAAATATTTCCCATCGTATTAATTTGTTTTGCTTCTTGTGCGCTAAGTGCTATTTTGTTAGTTGCTTTGATGATTTCTTGTTGAATTTCATAAAGATAAAGTTTTGAATTTATAGCGATAGAATTAGCCGATTTAAAATGCTGTAATTGAGTATTTTTTTTCTCAAAAATCGTTTGTATTTTTTTGATGTCAATTTTATTGGCTTTTAAAATTGCTAAAGTATTTTCAAAATCTTGTATTAAAGCAACGCTAGTGTCATAATTTTGCAAATTGAGTTTGTTTTTAAAAATCTCGTCTATTTTAGTATCTAGAATTTCTAATTTTTGAAAAGAACCCATGATGAGTGAATTTTTTTTAGTAGTGCTATAAGTGTTAAAAATAAATAAAGTTAAAGTTAAAAGTAGTACTAAAACTACAGCTGATAAAGTAATAAATTGCTTTAAAAAAGAAAAAGATTTTTTATTTGAGTGGGTCATGGTATTCTCCTGTTAAAGAATTTAAAAAAGCAACTATATCATCAACCACATTTTGTTCTAAAAATTTACCAAGTTGATAATAAGCCATAAATTGCACGCAAGCATCAAGTGTTGGCATAGAACCATCGTGAAAATAAGGCGCAGTTTTAGCTATATTTCTAAGACTTGGTACTTTTACTACAAACTGATCATGAGGATCTTGGGTAATCTCATAGCGTCCTTTCCAGTTTGTTCCATTATCATAAGGTACAAATACCCCCATTTTTTGATACATATTGCCACCTATATTTTGACCTTGATGACAGGCTATACAACCATTAGATAAAAAAGCGTTATAACCTCTTTTTGCCTGTTCACTTATAGCATTTTTTTCACCTTTTAAGTAGCGATCAAAAGGGGAATTTGGAGTTAGTAAGGTTTTTTGAAACTCAGCTAAAGCGTGTGTTATGTTTTCAAAGTTGACTTCTCCATAAAGTTTTTTAAACTCTTTTTCATAAATTGGATTAGCTTTTACAATTTGTATTACTTCACTTTCATCTTTTAAACCCATTTCTTTAGGATTTAACAAAGGATGTTTGGCTTGATCTTGTAAGTCTTTTGCGTTACCTCTCCAAAATTGAGATAGATTGAAAACCGCATTGAAATTTGTAGGTGTATGAAATGGCTCATCTATTATGCCATTAATACCTGTTGAAAAAGTTTTATTATCTACTCCAAATTTTGTAATATCATGACAAGTATTGCAAGATACTTTTTTGTCTTTTGATAAACTTGTATCCATGTAAAGTTTTTTGCCTAAGATAGCCTTTTCTTTATCATAAGGAATACTTTCAGGCAAAGGGGTAATCATTTCAAGTGCTAAAAGTGGTAGCAAAGAAAATATTAAAATAATAAAAGTTTTCATAATTATTTCCTTTTATTTCATTAATTTTTGATTAATAATTTTTCTTAATTATAGCACTAAAATCTTAATTTCTTATAAGTAAATACAGTAGCTAGAAGTGTTGTTGAAGATAAAAATAAAATATAAATAAAAATTCCATAAATAAAAGGATTTTCAGGTCTTATAGCTAAAGAGTGTAGTGCGAATACAAGTTGAGGTGTAAAACCACCTGCTATAGCATAAGCTATATTATATGAAAAAGATATTCCACTAAAACGAATGCTTGGTTTAAAGATTTTACACATCAAAATAGGTGCTAGAGCATTAATGCCACCAAAAAAAACATGCAATAAAATAAAAATATATACTTAAATGCAAAATTTGTGCATAAAAAAAGTAAAAATAAAAAAAGCAAGAAAGACTAAAACCTATTGTAAATATTAAACTAGTAGTTAAAAAGCCAAATTTATCTACCCAAATTCCAGCAAGCAAGGTCCCGCAAGATAAAATCACTATTGCAATCATCTGTATTAAAATAGCATCTATTTTATTAAGAACTAAAATTTCTGGTATAAAATTTGGCATAAGTAGAATAAGTATAATTACACAAGCTGTTAGCATCCATGTTAAAAGCATAGAAGCGATGATGTCCAAAAAAATATTTTTTTCTTTAAAAAATGTTTTTAGTGGGAATTTTTCTAAATTATTTTCTTGATACATTTTTTTAAAAACAGGTGTTTCATCTAGAAATTTTCTAAGATATATAGAAATAATGCCAAAAAATCCACCTATGGCAAATGGAATACGCCAAGCATAATCATAAATTGATTTTTGATCAAAATAATAGTTGATCGCCAATGAAACAACACATCCTAGAAGAATGCCAAAAGCCATAGATGCGTTAATAGCACTAATATAAAAACTATCTTTACCTTCGGGTGCGTGTTCTTTTGCAAATACCCACGCACCAGGCAATTCCCCGCCTATGGCTATACCTTGAGCTATTCTAATAAATAATAAAAATACCGGAGCTAAATAACCTATACTTTCATAAGTAGGTATAAAAGCCAAAGAGAAAGTTGGAAGAACCATGAGTAATATACTTAGCATAAACATTTTTTTACGGCCTAATTTATCACCAAAATGAGCCATAACTATACCGCCAAGTGGTCTAGCTAAATAGCCTGCTGCAAAGGTTCCATAAGTGTTTAAAAGCTTCCAAAAATCACTCATCTCGCTTGGGAAAAAATTTTTTGAGATATAATTAGCAAAAAAGACAAAAATTACAAAATCATAAAATTCCAAAGCCCCACCCAAAGAAGATAGAGAGAGAGTGTTTTATAGTCTTTTCTTTTTAAAGTTTTTAACATTTAAATACTTTCTTTTTGTAGTAATTTTATAATTATAATAAAAATATTAAAAATTGTATAAGAAATATTAAAAATTTAAAAAGAAAATTATGATAAAATAGTACCTTTTTATTTTTTAGAAAGGAGAAAAACATTGGCAAAAGATGATATTATCGAAATTGATGGTAATGTAATTGAAGCTTTACCAAATGCAACCTTTAAAGTTGAACTAGATAATAAACATGTAATACTTTGTCATATCGCTGGCAAAATGCGTATGCATTATATAAGAATTATGCCTGGTGATAGAGTTAAAGTAGAACTAACACCTTATAGTCTTGATAAGGGTCGTATAACTTTTAGATATAAATAAGTCTAAGTTGTTTAAAAGCAAAAGTAGAATATAATTAGCACTTTTGCAGAAATTGCAATTAAACTGTATGAAGAAGTATTTTCAAAATCACCACTTATTTTGAAAATAGTTGGTTATTCAAAAAACCTGGTGCAGTTGTAAAATCAAAGTGGAATTTACATAAACAGGAGAATAGCATGAAAGTTAGACCATCTGTTAAAAAGATGTGTGACAAGTGCAAAGTAGTTCGCCGTAAAGGCGTAGTTCGCATTATTTGCGAAAATCCAAAACACAAACAAAGACAAGGATAATTTATGGCTCGTATTGCAGGTGTGGATTTACCAAAGAAAAAAAGAATTGAATATGGCTTGACTTATATTTATGGTATAGGTTTGCATACTTCAAGAAAAATTTTAGACAAAACAGGAATTTCTTACGATAAAAGAGTTCATGAATTAAGCGAAGATGAAGCTGCAGCTATCCGTAAAGAAATTCAAGAAAACTATATGGTTGAAGGTGATCTTAGAAAACAAGTTGCTATGGATATCAAAGCATTGATGGATTTAGGAAGCTTTAGAGGCTTAAGACACAGAAAAGGCTTACCAGTTCGTGGTCAAAAAACAAAAACAAATGCCAGAACTAGAAAAGGTAAGAGAAAAACTGTTGGTGCAAAATCATAAGGATAAGAAATGGCAAAAAGAAAAGTAGTTAAGAAAAAAGTAGTTAAGAAAAATATTGCAAAAGGTATAGTTTATATCAGCGCAACATTTAACAATACTATGGTAACAGTTACAGATGAAATGGGAAATGCTATAGCTTGGAGTAGTGCAGGTGGTTTAGGATTTAAAGGTTCTAAAAAATCAACTCCTTATGCAGCACAACAAGCAGTTGAAGATGCTTTAAACAAAGCAAAAGAACATGGCATTAAAGAAGTAGGGATTAAAGTTCAAGGACCAGGAAGTGGTCGTGAGACAGCGGTAAAAAGTGTAGGTGCTATGGAAGGTATTAAAGTAACTTTCTTAAAAGATATAACTCCATTAGCTCATAATGGTTGTAGACCACCAAAACGTCGTCGTGTCTAAGAATAAGATATAAGATTTTAGGAGAATATTATGGCAAGATATAGAGGACCAGTTGAAAAATTAGAAAGACGACTTGGCGTAAGTTTAGCAATGAAGGGCGAGAGAAGATTAGCAGGTAAAAGCGCTTTAGATAAACGTCCTTATGCACCAGGTCAGCATGGACAAAGAAAAGCAAAAATTAGTGAATACGGACTTCAATTAAGAGAAAAACAAAAAGCTAAATTTATGTATGGAGTTAGCGAAAAACAATTTAGAAGATTATTTGCTGAAGCTGCAAGAAAAGATGGTAATACAGGTGCGCTTTTAATCCAGCTTTTAGAGCAAAGACTTGATAATGTTGTTTATAGAATGGGCTTTGCAACAACTCGCCGTTTTGCAAGACAACTTGTAACTCATGGACACATTTTAGTAAATGGTAAAAGAGTGGATATTCCTAGTTATAGAGTTGAAGCAGGTCAAAAAATCGAAGTGATTGAAAAAAGCAAAAACAATCCACAAATTTCAAGAGCGATTGAACTTACTGCTCAAACTGGTATAGTTGCTTGGGTTGATGTAGAAAAAGATAAAAGATTTGGAATTTTTACAAGAAAACCTGAAAGAGAAGAAGTTATCATTCCGGTTGAGGAAAGATATATCGTTGAGTTGTACTCTAAATAATAAAGGGTTTTGATATGAGACATATTACAACTTCTGCTTATACACCAACAGAGTTTAGTATTGAAAATATCAGTGATACAGTAGCAAAAGTAAGCGCATGGCCTTTTGAAATCGGCTATGCTATTACTTTGGCGCATCCTTTGCGTCGTTTGCTTTATTCAAGTACAGTAGGTTTTGCTCCAACAGGAGTTAAAATCAAAGGCGTAGCACATGAATTTGATAGTATGCGTGGTATGCTTGAAGATGTAGCATTGTTTATTATCAATCTAAAAAAATTAAGATTTAAACTAAAAACAGATTCTGAAAAAGAAATCGTAACTTTTAGTTTTAAAGGACCAAAAGAAATTTGCGGAAAAGACTTAGATAACGATGTTGTTGAGGTTGTGAACGCAGATAGCTATCTTGCAACGATTAATGAAGATGCGGATTTAGAATTTACCTTAATCATTGAAAAAGGTATAGGTTATGTGCCTTCTGAAGAAGTACAAAATTTCTTAGATCCTGAATTTATAGCACTTGATGCATTCTTTACCCCGGTAAAACATGCGGTTTATGATATAGAAAAAGTGCTTTTTGAAGACAATCCAGACTATGAAAAAGTAGTTTTCACTATAACAACTGATGGCCAAATTTCACCAAGTGATGCTTTTAAAAATGCTTTAGAAGCAATGTATAAACAATTATCAGTGTTTGATAAAATCACTAATGCTCAAAGCGTTGTAAGAAGCCAAACACAAAATAATGAAGTAGAACATGTAAAATTACTTCAAAATATAACTGAGTTAAATTTAGGTGCAAGAAGTTTTAACTGTTTAGAAAAAGCAAATGTAGTTTATATAGGCGAACTTGCTTTAATGAACGCAAGTGAACTTGCAGATTTAAAAAATCTAGGTAAAAAATCTTTAGATGAGATTAAAAGTGTAATGGAGTCTATAGGTTTTCCTATAGGAAATTCAAAACTCAGTGATAGTGCAAAAGAAACGCTAAAGAAAAAAATTACAGAATTAAAAGCACAAAATGAAGGATAATCAATGAGACATAGACATGGATATAGAAAGTTAGGTCGCACTTCTACTCATCGTGCAGCCTTATTAAAAAACCTTACCATTGCTATTATTAAAGCAGGTAAAATAGAAACAACATTACCTAAAGCAAAAGAATTAAGAGGTTATGTTGAAAGATTAATTACTCGTGCAAGAAAAGGTGATTTTAATGCCCATAGAGCAGTTTTTGCTAGCTTGCAAGATAAAGAAGCTACAAACAAACTTGTAACAGAAATCGCACCTAAATTTGCAGATAGAAACGGTGGTTATACAAGAATTATTAAAACAAGAATTCGCCGCGGTGATGCTGCAGAAATGGCTTTCATCGAATTTGTAGCTTGATTTTTAGCCTTTTTAAAGGCTAAAAACTTCTTCTTTTTTACTTACTATTTTTTGTATTTTTATCCATTTTTTGCTACTATTAATCTTTTTAACTACAAAAAAGGAAAAAAATGCAAGAAAATTCAAGATTACGCATAGCTATACAAAAATCAGGTCGTCTAAGTAAAGATTCTATTGCCCTACTTGAGTCCATAGGTGTAAAACTTCGCATACACGATCAAAGTTTGATTGCTTTTTCTACAAATTTACCCATTGATCTACTTAGAGTAAGAGATGATGATATACCAGGATTAATTTTTGATGGAGTAGTAGATCTTGGCATAGTTGGAGAAAATGTTTTAGAAGAAAATGAATTAGAAAGAAAATCAAAAAACGAAAACGCAGATTTTATAATGCTTAAAAAACTCGATTTTGGCGGATGTCGTTTGTCTTTAGCATTGCCAGAAAATAGCGAGTATAAAGGTGTAGAAAGTTTTAAAAATTTACGTATAGCAACTTCTTATCCACAGCTTTTAAAGCGTTTTATGGAAGAAAATAACATTCCTTATAAAACTTGTATGCTAACAGGCTCAGTTGAAGTAGCACCAAGTGCAAATTTAGCTGATGGAATTTGTGATTTAGTTTCAAGTGGTGCTACTTTAAAAGCAAATGGACTTAAAGAAGTTATGGTGATTTATAAATCAAAAGCGTGTATTATCCAAAGAAAAGAAAGCTTGGTTTCACATAAACAAGAATTAATCGATAAATTACTTATTAGGATTAATGGAGTTATGCAAGCAAGAGAGTCAAAATACATCATGCTTCATGCTCCTATTGAAAAGCTAGAAAAAATTACAGCTTTATTGCCAGGTGTTGAAAAACCTACGATTTTACCTTTAGAAAATGATAAAGCTAGAGTGGCGCTACATATGGTTAGCCAAGAAAATTTATTTTGGGAAACTATGGAAGCTTTGAAAAAAGAAGGCGCAAGTGCGATTTTAGTTTTACCTATTGAAAAAATGCTCTCTTAAAGGATAAACATGCAAATACTTGATTTTGAAAAATTAAACCAAAGCGAACAAGAATTAGCACTCAAGCGTCCTGCTATAAGCGCTAATGCACAGGTTAAAACCATAGTAGAGCAAATCATTGAAGATGTCAAAATAAATGGTGATGAAGCTTTAAAACAAATGGCTATAAAATTTGATAAAGTGGAGTTAAATTCCATCAAACTAAGCGATGAAGAACTTAGTAATTTAGCAGAGCAAATTGATGATGAGTTAAAGCAAGCTATCAAAATAGCTTATGAAAATATCTATAAATTCCACAAAGCTCAAGAAAGTAAAACCATAGAAGTTCAAACCTTTGAAGGAGTAACTTGCAAAGTACTAACAAGAGCTATTGAAAAAGTGGGACTTTATATACCAGGAGGTTTAGCACCGCTTTTTTCAACTGCACTTATGCTAGCTATACCAGCAAAAATTGCACAATGTAAATTCATAGCCTTAGCTTCCCCAGCACCACTTCATCCTGCCATTGCTTTTGTAGCAAAACTTTGCGAAGTTGATGCAGTGTATCAAATAGGTGGAGCAGGAGCCATAGCAGCACTTGCTTATGGAACGCAAAGCGTGCAAAAAGTAGATAAAATTTTTGGCCCAGGAAATGCCTTTGTAACTGAAGCCAAAAAGCAAGTTAATAATCATGGAGTAGCTATTGATATGCAAGCAGGGCCTTCTGAGGTGTTAGTTTTAGCGGATGAGTTTGCTAATGCTAAATTTATAGCTTCAGATTTACTTTCACAAGCTGAGCATGGAACAGATTCTCAAGCAATTTTAGTTTGCACAAGTGAAAAATTAGCCAAAGAAGTAGATAGTGAAGTTGCTTTACAGCTTGAAAAACTTTCGCGTAAAGAAATTGCTTCAAAATCTTTAGCACACTCAAAAATCATTCTTGCAAAAGATATAAAACACGCTATAAGCATTTCAAATGACTATGCACCTGAGCATTTGATCATTCATACACAAAATCCATCTAGCTTGCTTGATGATATTATGCATGCAGGTTCAGTATTTTTAGGTGAGTATTCTCCAGAATCCATGGGAGATTATGCAAGTGGGACAAATCATGTATTACCAACTTATGGTTTTACTAAGTCTTATTCTTCATTAGGACTTGCTGATTTTATGAAAAGAATGACTGTACAAGAACTTAGCAAAGAAGGCTTTAAAAAACTTGGTCCTGTGGTGGAAATTTTAGCAGCAGCTGAAGGGCTTGATGGGCATAAAAATGCCGTGAGTTTAAGATTAGAAAGTCTAAAATGAGTGCAAAAATTTTATTTATCGATAGAGATGGCACGCTCATTGATGAGCCAAAAAATGATTTTCAAATTGATTCTTTAGAAAAGCTTGAGTTTGAAAAAGGTGCCATCAATGCACTTTTAAAGTTAAAAAATTTCGGTTTTAAATTTGTTATGGTGAGTAATCAAGATGGCCTAGGCACAAATTCTTTTCCTAGGGAAAATTTTGACAAGGCTCATGAAAAAATGCTAAGTGTTTTTCAAAGTTGTGGTATAGAATTTGAAGATATCTTTATATGCCCGCATTTTGAGCATGAAAATTGTGCTTGTAGGAAGCCAAAAACTGCCATGCTTGAAAACTATATCAAAAATAAACTTTATGACAAAAATAAAAGCTTTGTTATAGGCGATAGAGACAGCGATATGCTTTTGGCGCAAAATCTTAAAATTCAAGGTTTAAAATATGACAAAAACGACTTTAATTGGGAGCAAATTGCTGATTTTATCTTGCAAAATTACCGCAGCGCCTATATAGAGCGTAATACCAAAGAAACTCAAATTCAAGTTAAAATAGCTTTTAATGAAAAAGCAAAAGCTAATATAAAAACAAATATCGCATTTTTTGATCATATGTTAGAGCAAATTGCTACGCATGCAAATATATCTTTAGAGATAAAATGCAAAGGGGATTTAGAAGTGGATGAGCATCACAGTGTAGAAGATGTAGCACTTGCCTTGGGCGAGGCTATCAAAAGCGCACTTGATCAAAAAATAGGCATTGCAAGATATGGCTTTGTTTTACCTATGGATGAGTGCTTGGCAAGTTGTGCGATTGACTTTTGCAACCGACCACATTTAGTTTATAAGGCTAAATTTAAAAAAGAAAAGCTTGGCGAACTTAGCACAGAAATGATAGAGCATTTTTTCTACTCACTAAGCTATGCTATGGGTGCGAGTTTGCATTTAAAAGTTAAAGGCAAAAACGATCATCACAAAGTCGAAGGACTTTTTAAGGCCTTTGCAAGAGCTTTAAAAATGGCTATAAAAATAGAAAATGAAAACCTAGCAAGCTCTAAAGGAGTGATATGATGAATGTAAACATAGTAGAATTAAATTTATACTCTACATCAAGAGAAGCAATTAGAAGAGAGTTAGTTGAGGTGTTCTTAAGAGAATTACCAGGAAATGGAAATCAAGAACAGGCGAGTAAATATTGTTATATTGTAGAAAATGCTGATGGTTATAATATTATATTAAAACGTCCTGCTCCGCTAAATAAAGGATTTGATTTTGTTGTAAATGTAGAAAATTTTTATTTTAATGAAAACAATACAAGACGCCATTCAGCTCCATCGCATGATGATATTTTATCTTTATTGATGAAATATAAGAGTATGTATGAAGAAAATTATTTTAAGATAAGAGATATTATAATACAAATTTATAATTGTGAAAAAGTAGTTTTAAATCAAAATACACAAAATTTTCCAAAGTTTGTTAACTTTGATAACCAAGAATATCCAATTTCTATATTATTATATTGTATTAAATGGTTATTTATAGAACAAGATATTACATATTGGAATTATTCTGGAAGAAGAAAATTTTTTGAAGCTCTTTGTGAGTGTGGACTAGCATGATAATAAAATCTATTTTTACAAGTAAAGATAAACTTTTTCAGCTTTATCAAGATGATTGTAATAAATTATTGCCTCAATTTGAAAATCAAATTGATCTAATTTTTGCAGATCCTCCTTATTTTTTATCTAATGATGGTTTGAGTATCCAAAGTGGTAAAATAGTAAGTGTGAATAAGGGGCAATGGGATAAAGGTGATGATATTGAAAAAATAGATGAGTTTAACTTAAAATGGCTCTCAAATGCAAAAATAGCGCTAAAAGATACTGGAAGTATTTTAATAAGTGGAACTTATCACAATATTTTTTCTCTTGGTAGAATTTTACAAAAACTTGATTTTAAAATTTTAAATATTATTACTTGGCAAAAAACCAACCCACCGCCTAATTTTTCTTGTAGATATTTAACTCATTCTACAGAACAGATTATATGGGCTAGAAAAAGTCCTAAACACAAACATATATTTAATTATGAGTTGATGAAAAAATTAAATGATAATAAGCAAATGCGAGATGTGTGGCAATTTAGCGCTATAGCTCCGTGGGAAAAAAATAATGGCAAACACCCTACTCAAAAGCCATTACCCTTACTTGTTAGATTAATTTTAATGGCAAGTAATGAAAATTCGTTAATTTGCGATCCATTTAGTGGAAGTTCGACTACAGGGATTGCAGCCAATTTATTAAATAGAAAATTTATAGGTTTTGAAAAAGAAGATGAATTTATTAAAATTTCTGTAAATCGTAAAATAGAGTTAGAGAAAAATTTTCAAATGATTAAAAATAAAATTAACGATTTAAAAGTTTTAACAAAAGCAAATTTATTTCAAGAGAGAATAATATGAAACTAGCTATTATAGATACAGGTTGTGCGAATTTGGCTTCTCTTGCTTTTGCACTCGAGCGTGTAGGGCAAAAATGCATTATCAGTAATGATGTAAAAGAACTCTCATGTGTAGATAAGCTTTTACTTCCTGGGGTTGGCACAGCAGCCAAAGCGATGGAAAATTTACAAGCACTTAATTTAGAAAATTTTATCCAAACTACCACAAAACCACTTTTAGGCATTTGTCTTGGTATGCAAATTTTGGGTAAATTTTCAGAAGAATTACGCCAAAAAACACTTGGTATTATGCCTTTTAAAACACAAAAATTCCAAGAAAAAGCAAATTTTACTTTTCCGCATATGGGGTGGAATCAAGTCTTTAGCTCGCATGAGCTTTTTAAAGGCTTAGATGGAGCTTATTTTTATTTTGTGCATAGTTATTGTGTGGGGTTAAATGAATACACCATCGCAGAGTGTGAGTACTCTATCAAATTTAGTGCAAGTTTAAACAAAGACAATTTTTATGGCGTGCAGTTTCACCCTGAAAGAAGTGGCGAAGCGGGTGAAATATTATTAAAAAATTTCATAAATATGTAGGTAAAAATGCAAACTCAAATCATTCCAGCATTGGACTTAATAGATGGCAAAGTAGTAAGGCTTTATAAAGGAGATTATACTAAAAAGCAAGAATACAGCTTTGATCCTTTAGCTAAATTTCAAGAGTATGAAGCTCAAGGCGTTGCTTGGCTTCATTTGGTGGATTTAAGTGGTGCAAAAGATCCTAGCAAAAGACAGCTTAAGCTTATAGAAAACCTAGCTTCTAAGATTAGAGTGAATCTTCAAGTAGGTGGTGGAATTCGCACTAAAGATGAGATTAAAGCTTTGTTTGATAGTGGTGTTAAGCGTGTAGTCATAGGTTCTTTAGCAGTTAAAAATAAAGCCTTTACGCAAGAGCTTTTAAATGAATTTGGCGTAGAAAATATAGTCTTAGCGCTTGATAGTGTTTGCATTAAAGATGAGTTTTTTGTGGCTATTGATGCATGGAGCAAAACAAGCGATGAAAAATTATTTGAGCTTTTAAATTTTTACAAAAATGTAAAGCATATTTTATGCACAGATATTTCTAAAGATGGCACGATGAGTGGAGCAAACATCACTTTATATAAAGCTTTGCATGAGAAATTTCCACATTTACAAACCCAAGCAAGCGGAGGCGTGGCGAGCTTAAAAGATTTTAAAAAGTTAAATGGCATAGTAAGTGGTATCATTGTAGGCAAAGCCTTACTTGATAAAGAATTTAGCATAAAGGAGGCTAAAGAATGCTTGCAAAACGCATAATTGCATGTTTGGATGTAAAAGATGGTAGAGTAGTTAAAGGGGTGCAGTTTAAAAACCATGAGGATATGGGAGATATTATAGAACTTGCTAAATTTTACTCACAAAACGGCATTGATGAGCTTGTATTTTATGATATAACAGCCTCAGCTAAAAATGAGCGTATCAATAGAACTTGGGTAAGTAAAGTAGCACAAAATATCTCTATACCATTTTGCGTTGCAGGGGGCATAAAAAGTGAAGATGATGCAAAAGAACTTTTAGCAAATGGTGCTGATAAAATTTCTATTAATTCCCCTGCTTTAAATGACCCTGATTTAATTTCACGCCTTGCAAAAAACTTTGGAGTTCAATGTGTAGTCGTAGGCATAGATACTTTTAAAGATGAAAACAACGAGCTTTTAGTATATAAATACACCGGAGATGAGAGTAAATCTCATCACAGTGGTAAAAAAACACTAGAATGGGTAAAGCAAGTATGTGAGCTAGGAGCTGGCGAAATCGTGCTAAATATGATGAATCAAGATGGCATGAGAAAGGGCTATGATCTTGATCAACTTGCTAAAGTTAGACAAATTTGTCCCGTACCTTTAGTAGCAAGCGGTGGCGCAGGGGCCAAAGAGCATTTTTTGGACGCTTTTAAGCTTGGTGTTGATGGGGCTTTAGCAGCTTCAGTGTTTCATAAAAAGCTGATAGATATTAAAGAATTAAAACTATTTTTAAAAGATCAAGGCATACAAATTCGTATTTAAAAGGAAAAGCTATGAATATAAATGAAGAAGAATTTATAAAAAGTATAAATTGGCAAAAGGTTAATAACCTTATCCCCGTGATAATCCAAGATTATCATTCTTGTGAAGTTTTAATGCAAGGTTTTATGAATGAACAAGCTCTAAGAGAGAGTTTTAAGCACCAAAAGGTTGTGTTTTACTCACGCACTAAAGAGCGTTTGTGGATGAAAGGCGAGCAAAGTGGGAATTTCTTGCATATTATAGATATGGGGCTTGATTGTGATAGAGATTGTATTTTAATCCTTGTAAAAGCTCAAGGTGCTACTTGTCATACAGGCGATACTTCTTGTTTTGAAGCACTTTCTAAAAAAGCTGATTTTGTATTTTTATCGCGTCTTGAAAGACTTATCAACTCACGCAAAAACACTTGTGCAAGCTCTTCTTACACGGCTGAACTTTTTTCAAAAGGCACTAAACGCATAGCACAAAAAGTAGGTGAAGAAGGCGTTGAAACCGCTTTGGCTGCTACTATTAAAGATAAAGATGAGTTGATAAATGAAGCTGCTGATTTACTTTATCATTTAGAAGTGTTATTGGCCGATGCAAATTTGAGTTTAAATGATGTGATTGCTAAATTAAAAGAAAGAAATACTAAATGATTGTTGCGAAATTCTACATATTATTTTTTAAATAAGATTAATTTAGTTTTATTAACATAAATCAAGAAAATTCAATAACACTTTATGTTAAAAGTCTATAAAACAAAAAAAAGGATTTTAATATGTTTCGTTCATTGTATTTTCGTATGAGAATAATTCATATTGTAGGTATTATAGTTTTGTTGATTAATGCTTATTTTTTTACTCAAAATATAATAGGTCAGATTATCCAATATTTTATGGCTCTCGCTTTGATTTTTCACGACACAGATGAGAAGAAATGGGGTGTGGATATGACTAAAACTATTACTAATGAGTTGGAAAATCTTTCTTTAAATTCTACTAGCAAAATTAATACTTATTTAAGTATAGAAAATGAGAAAATTCTTTCTTTGATAGAAAAATTCAAACAAAAAATCAAAAATATTCTTGTTGTTATCACACAAAAAAGCATCTGTGTAGAAAAAAATATAAAAGGTTTAGATGGTATCTCAAATGCCTTGTTTGATTCTAGTAAAACTATGAAAGAATTGATTGATTATACGCAAGATAAAAGTATGCAAAGTAATGATTTATTAGACAATTTTATAAAAGATATTTTATCAGGAAAAAATAATCAAGAAAATATGTTTGAAGTGGCACAAGAAATCAAATCATTGCTAGAAAATGTAAAAATCATAGTTGAAAAAATAGTTCTTCAAAATTCAGATTTAATCAAGCATTTTGATGATTTGCACTCGAATACACAATCTATTACTAAAATAGTAGAAGCTGTAAGAAATATAGCTGATCAAACCAATCTTTTATCACTTAATGCAGCTATAGAAGCAGCTCGTGCAGGCGAGCATGGAAAGGGTTTTGCTGTGGTAGCTGATGAGATTAGAAAACTAGCAGAATCGACTCAAAATTCTCTTTTAGATATTGATTTAAATGTAAAATCTATCACTCAAAATGTAGATAAAAGCAAGGAAAGTTTAAATTCTAGTAAGTTTAGCGTGGAAAATCTTCTTTTAGAAAGTAATACTACAAGCGAAAAGATAGATAGTTTTGAAACATTATTTCAACAAAATTTTAAAAACATAGAACAAATCATATCTCATAGTTCCACTACTAAAGAAAATTTAAATTTTATAGTAAAAAGTATCAATCACATAGTTGCTTTAGCAGATGAAAATCTTCAAAATTCACATAATATAAAAGAATTTTCAAGATACATAAAAGATGATTTTTCACAATTACAAAAAGAAGTTTCTAATCTATCAAGCTAGTATAAAGTTAAGCGTGATTTCTCACGCTTAATTAAGCAATATTTTTGAAAAGATTCACTAACTATATCGAGTAATTTTAAAAAAACTTTACAAAATTTTTACAAATGCCTTTTTGAAAAGTTATAGCAATTTTAATTTATTATGTTATAATAAATCATCATTGCATAGCGAGAAGTCGTCTAGCCGTTTATTTTTAGATTGACATCTCGTTATGTATTTAGGATTTTTAAGAGTAACCTTAACGAAAACATAAATTTTTCCATCATACAGCCTAGAAAAACCGCAGTTTTAGTAGATTTGTCTTTTTTTATAGAAAGATATAACACTTTAAACATATCAAAGATATGACTCCTGAAGAATTAGCTAAAAGATTAAAAGACTATGTGTTTGAGTCTGTTAAAAGAAATAGAGATTATTTATATAGAGTTTATGTTTATGACTGCGAACCATTAAATAAAAATGTTCCTATGTCACCTATAGAAAAAACAGATAAATCATTAAATCTTGGAAAAACCGATACTTTTAAATTTAGAACTAGTTTGTTAGATTGTCTAAGACAGCAACCATATTTTGCTGTAAGATTGGGCGAGATTGATGAAAATAGTTTTCAATGGAAAATCAAAGATTATAAAAAATTTCAACAGCTTTTGCAAAAAGAAATAAAAATCGATAGTTTAACTGAGGATGATTTTGTTTTAGATATTAGGCAAAAAGGTGTTGATATGAAAATAGGACTAGATATTGCTACTTTGTCTATAAAAAAGCAAATCGAAAAAATCATTCTTATCACTGCAGATAGCGATTTTATACCAGCTATAAAACACGCAAGAAAAGAAGGAGTTATTGTTCAGTTAGATCCTATGAGAGTTCCAAATTCTCAAATCAAAAAAGGTTTATTAGAGCATATAGATATTCTTTCATCAGTTTTTAAAAATACTAGCAATTCTTAATTACACAATTCACATTATAAATTTATACAAGTTTTAGAAATATTTGTATTTTTGGAACACTTATTGCTTTATTTTTGCTAAGCAATAGAATATTGTGAGATATTCACAAAGCAATATTTTTTAAAGGATTTAATTATGATGAGATCTCTTTGGGCTGGAGTTTCAGGACTTCAAGCGCACCAATACGCAATGGATGTAGAAGGTAACAACATAGCAAATGTTAATACATTTGGTTTTAAATATTCTCGTGCGGATTTCTCAACGCTTATGAGTCAAACTTCTAAGATAGCTACAGCTCCAGATGGTAATTTAGGTGGTAAAAACCCTATGCAAGTTGGACTTGGTGCAGGTGTAAATTCTACTACAAGAATTCACTCTCAAGGTAATATACAAACTACAGATAAAAACACCGATATGGCTATTAATGGTGATGGATTTTTCATCGTTTCAAATGATGGTGGTACTACTCAGTATTATACTCGTGCAGGGGACTTTAAAACAGATGCAGTAGGAAATTTCGTAGATAATAACGGCTATACCGTTCAAGGCTGGAATTATAATCAAGAAACAGGTCAAATCGACTCTTCAAAATCAGTAACAGATATAGTCATCCCACCAGGTATGAGTATGCCAGCTAAACCAAGTACTATAGTAAGTCTTACTGCTAATCTTGATAGTGGAAATTCTTTAGGTGCTAATGCTTCTGCTAAAAGACCTATTTATGCACTAGATTCTACTCATGGTAGAAGAGAGGACACTGGAACGGCTATAGATGAAAATGATACAGGTCATACTGAGTTTTATACTACTTCAAAAACTGGAGCCCAAGTCACCGAAAAAGGTGTAGATATGGGCGTAGTGTTTAATGCTCAAGGTGAAGGTTTAAACTTAAGAGATGGTCAAGGTATATGGGTAAGTTATGCGGATGCTAAGCATCAAAGTAATATAAAAATGGATGGGAATTTACCTACAGATAGATCTCAATTTACTCCAAATACAAATTATACTTTTTGGGGATTTAAAGATGGAGACCAAACATATCCAGCTACATTAGATATTACAATAAATGGTGTAAATATAAAAGCAGAAGGTGTGGGACAAGAAACTTTCATCAATGCTATCAATGCTAAGACAGCTGAAACTGGAGTAGTGGCTTCTATAGTAGATGGTAAAATTACATTTACAAATGATAATAGTACAGGAACTACAGCCAAATCCAAAAATTTAAATATTACTATAAATCCTGATGGTACTACAGCTGGCGCTCAGGTTACTACAAGAGGAACTGATGTGTCAACTGGTGGAGATATAGCAGGACTTTTAGTTGGAAGAGGTACAGCTGATAGAGCTTGGCTTGGAACACAAGATGGACAACCTAATGGTCAAGTTAAAACGAATATTCAAGTTATAACAGCACATGAATATATTTATAGTTCTAGTAGTGTAGATATAGGTGCAAATCCAAATCCTAATGCGGCTACACAAGCTGAAGCTAATATGCCTCAACCTACTGGTCAGAGAACTTTTCACACAACCGAAGATTTAAGAGAGCTTTTGCAAAGAGATGCTAGATGGGCGGTTGATTATGATGGCGATGGGACTATAGAAAATTGGGCAAATGCAGCTGGTACACAAGGCTCTAAACAAGATGCGAATGCAGCTGTAGAAGTAGTAGTGGAAAGTGATGGTAGATTTAAAATCACAAATCCAAAAACAACAGAATCCAAAGACATGACTTTTAAAGTTACAGGCTATTCTAATGAGGCAAATAAAATCGCAACTAACGATAAATTCACAGCGATGTTTAGTGCCTTAGATGGAAATTTCAACGCAGGTAATAATGAAAAATATTCTCAAGATATGTACTTATCAGCTCATACTGCTAGTATAGAAATTTTTGACTCATTAGGAACTAGACATGAGCTAACTGTGCAATTTACTAAGCAGACTAAAACAGCAGATGGTGGGGCTGAATGGTCTATCATCATTTCAGTGCCTGAACCTGCAGAGATAAATTTTAGTGGTGATGGCGCACCTGGAAATATAGTAGTAGGAAATTTAAGATTTGGCAATGATGGCTCGCTTCAAAGCTATACGCCAAATGTATTAAACTTCACCGGAAATAACGGCTCAAAACCTGATCAAGTGGTAAAACTTGACTTTGGTACAACAGGTGGTTTTGATGGCTTAACAAGTTATGATAAAGACTCAGCTACCACTAAACAAGAAACAGATGGTTACACAGGGGGTAATCTAAAGCCAGATGCATTAAGAACTGATGAGAATGGTTATATCTACGGAGAATTTACAAATGGTAAAACTTTGGCTCTAGCTAAGGTTGCCTTGGCTTCTTTCCCAAATAATATGGGTCTTGAAGAAATGGGTAATAACCTTTTCAAAGCAACAGCAAACTCAGGAACACCTACTATAGGCCATGCTGGTGAAGGTGGTAGAGGGGGCTTAAAAGGCTCAGCCATAGAAATGTCGAATGTGGATTTAAGCCGTGCATTAACAGAGCTTATCGTAATCCAAAGGGGTTATCAAGCAAACTCAAAAACGATTACCACAAGCGATCAGCTTTTAAATACTTTGCTTCAATTAAAACAATAATCTTAACCCAAGGTTTTAAAAACCTTGGGATCAAGCTTTACAAGGTTATTAAGGTAACTTTGTAATACTTGATAGCCTTGAAGCCTTCAATCTATTGCTAACTCACTTCTTTCTTGCCTTAAGAAGTGAGTAGCATGATTTGCATATCGACAAAAGAAAATGAAAATTTATAAATTTTGGCTTTTAAAATTTATCATTAGTGGTTCTAGCCATTTGGTAGTTTCAAATACTTCTAGCTTGTTGTTTTTAAATTCTAAGAGTTTTTTATAATTTTGAGTATTGTCAAAAACAGTAATGTGATTACAAAATTTAGCAACGATGTTAAAATTTTGTAAAGACTCATAATATCTTTTTTCTATGAGTTCTTCTTTTATATCATGCCCGCCTTTAGCTACGCGAATTTTAACTCTTTGTTTTGCTGTGTTTGGAGAGTCTAGTCCGATGTAGTAAAGATTTATAGTGTAAGAATTTTTTTGTAGCTTTTTGAATAAAGATAAAATGCTAGTGCCACAAAGTGTGGTTTCTTGGTTAAAATCATAAGCTTTTTTAATATAGTTTTCACGCATTTTAATGGCTATCCTTGAAGCTCTAAATTGATCTTCTTGATTTTTCCAATCTCCAAAGCTACTTACGATTTCATCGATGTTGATTCTAAGTCCAAAGTCTTTGTTTTTTTCAAGTTCATTATAATATAAGGTAGTTTTTCCACATCCATTAACACCTGCAAAAATAGTAGCTATTTTTTTCATTAATAAAGCCTTTATTGATTGATGAGAAATTTTAACATAAATTGTTTATAAGTGTTTTGAAAATAAATATAAAGTTTTTTGAAAAAGGTTCGATATAGTCAGTGAATCTTTTCAAAAATATTGCTTAATTAAGCGTGAGAAATCACGCTTAACTTCTTTTTGATTTTATTTAACTTTCTTTTATTAATCAAACTCAGATAAGAAATCAAAGATAAAAACGCACAAGTTCCTAAAATAAGTGATAAAAATATAGGTGTATTAGCATTTAAAAGACTTACTAAAAATGCCATTACTCCTGCCATAGCAAATTGTGCTGCACCTAAGAGTGCTGAAGCGCTACCTGCATTTTGTTTTGATCTTGCCATGGCTAAGGTTGTGGTATTTGGCAGGATAAAACCCAAACTTGCTATGATAAAACACAAAGGAATTTCAAAAGCCCAAAAACCTAGCTCAAAAGTTGCACCCAAAATGAGTAAAAAAGTTAAAAAAGTAATCACCATAAGCGCTCTAGGGAGTATATAATAAGGAGAAAATCTAAGGACTAATCTTGCATTGATATTTGCACATATAACAAAGCTTAGAGCATGAGCTCCAAAAAGGGCTGCATATTGTTGCTCGCTTAATCCAAAAACGCGTGTAAAAACAAAAGATGAGCCGGTTAAATAAGCAAAAAATCCCGCAAAAATTAAATTCCCACAAAGCAAATACACTACAAAACGACGATCTTTTAAGATGTTTTTGTAACTTTTTGCAACTTCTTTGTGATTAAATTTCTTACCTTGGGTGTTGAGGTTGCTTTCTTTTAGAGCAAAAATAATAAGCAAAAATAAAATAAAACCCAAGATAAATAATGTCAAAAATATACTACGCCAAGAAAAAAACTCAAGCAAAATCCCACCAAAAGTAGGAGAGAGCATAGGTGCTAAAGAAGTAAAAACCATCATCAAAGCATAAACCCCTGCTGCTTCTTTAAGCTCAAAAACATCATTTACTATAGCTCTTGCTACGACTACGCCCACACAACCTCCCAAAGCTTCAAAAAAACGCAAAGCTATAAAAGCATGAATAGAATCAACTAAAACACAAGCAATACTTGAAGAAATAAAAAGAAAAAGTCCTATATATAAAGGTTTTTTTCTGCCATATACATCACTTAATGGCCCATAAAAAAGCTGACCCAAAGAAAAGGCTATAAAAAAACTTGCAAGGGAAAGTTGAGTGTAAAAAGAATTGGTTTGAAAGCTTTTTTCTACTTCGTTTAAAGCAGGTAAATACATATCAGTTGAAAGTGGTGCTATGGCAGATAAAAAGCCTAGTATGAAAATGAGTTTGAGTTTTTCAAAACCTTTTATTTGAGTGCATTTTTGCATACAAAATCCTAAAATATTTTTATCATTGTATAGCAAAAAGTCTAAAATAAACAATAATTTACATTTTTTAAAGGCAAATAAGATAAAATTAAACTAAAAATAATCAAGGAAAAGTTATGAATATGCCTTTTAGTGATGAGGAATTAATCGAACCTGTAAAAGCAAGTTTGGCTAAAACTATGCATATTTTAGAAAATGATGGTGGAGGACTTGATTTTTTAGGGGTTAAAAATGGTGTGGTTTATGTGAAATTAACCGGAGCTTGTCATGGCTGTCCTTCAAGTGGAACTACCTTAAAATATGGCTTAGAAAAACAGCTTAAAATCGACATACACCCAGATATAACTATAGTAAATTTAGCAGGTGGGGAAAGCGAATTTGCAAAATTATAAAAAAATAGCCATAGAATGTTTTTATAAAAAAGATTTTAAAAATGCTAAAATGTACTTTTCTCTTGCGTATGAAAAGCGTAAAAATAAAAGACTTTTAACCTTTATCAATATTTGTGATTTAGCTTTAAAAAGCCCTGAAGAAGCCTTTGTATTTTTTGAGTTTTTTATGCAAAATTATAAAAATACTAAAGTAGATAAAGACTTAGAAAAACTCATTAATCTTAGTCAAAGTGTGCAGTTTGAAGAAGAAAGTGAAGACTTTGAGGGTTTGAGTTATCAAGATTTTTTACTAAGTGAAGCAAAAGTTGGGTTTAAACAAGCCTTGGAAAATGTTATAATATCAAATAAACTTATCATTAATGATAAAGAAGATTTTGTGGATTTTTTAGAAAAACTTTTAGAACATGGTTATAAAGATATGCTTGTTGCCTATATGGAAGATGTTTCGGTGCATTTTTATTCTAATTATAGATTTATCAAGCTTAGCGAGAAAATCAAGGAATTAAATTATGATAGTAAAGATTGAAAATACTTTCATTTGTGATAATTCTAAGGAATGCGAAAAAGATTGTTTTTTCTTAAAAACTTCTCAAAATGAAAAATTTACTCATCAAGCTTTAGAAAAACAAGCAAAAATTATAAGCATAGCTGAGTGTAAAAGTCTTTTAAATATAGATGAAAATATCAAAATCATAGGCATTACAGGGACAAATGGTAAAACAACCACAGCAGGTGCTATTTATTCTATCTTGCTTGATTTGGGTTATAAATGTGCTCTAATGGGTACAAGGGGTAGTTTTATAAATGATAAAAATATCACCCCAAAAGGCTTAACCACTGCGCCAATTTTACAAACCTTAGAAATTTTATCCTTAGCAAGTGAGCAAAAATGTGAGTTTTTAATCATGGAAGTAAGCTCGCACGCTTTAGTACAAAATCGCATAGAAGGGCTGAAATTTAGTGCTAAGATTTTTACAAATCTTACTCAAGATCATTTAGATTTTCACGGGAGTTTTCAAAATTATCAAGCAGCTAAAGAAAGTTTTTTTACTGATGAGTGTATGAAATTTATCAACAAAGATGCAAACGCTATCGCATTTAATGTAAAAAATTCTTTTTCTTATGGCATAGAAAATCCAAGTTATTATCACATTAAAGCTTATGCTTTGAAAAATGGCATAGAAGCTGTGGTAAATTTTGGTAAAAACAATTTTACTATAGAATCATCTTTAGTTGGACTTTTTAATCTTTATAATCTTTTAGCTGCAAGTGCTTGTGTGAATGAACTTGTTAAGCCAAATTTAAAAGAGCTTGAAAAGGCTATTAGCAATTTTGGTGGCATAGAAGGTAGAATGCAAGTGGTTGCAAAAGATGTGATTGTAGATTTTGCTCATACACCTGATGGCATAGAAAAAGTGCTTGATGCTTTAAAATATAAGAATTTAATTGTAGTTTTTGGAGCAGGGGGTAATAGAGATAAAACTAAGCGTCCTTTAATGGCAAAAATTGCTAAACATTATGCTAAAAAACTCATCATCACAAGCGATAATCCTCGCTTTGAAGAACCAATGGATATCATAAATGATATTTTAAGTGGTATAGAAAAAGATGAAAGTATTTTTATAGAATGCGATAGAAAAAAAGCGATTAAAAAAGCTTTAGAATTTAAAAATGATGATGATTTTGTCGTGATTTTGGGTAAGGGTGATGAGACTTATCAAGAGATCAAGGGTGTAAAATATCCTTTTAATGATAAAGAAGTAGTTTTAGAGATTTTAAAAGAAGGAAAATAAATGTTTGAAAATATGGATTTTTCAAAAATGGGCGAGCTTTTAACTAAGGCTCAAGAAAAAGCAAATGAATTAGAACAAGAAGCTTTAAAAAAAGAATTTAGCGCAAAAAGTGGCGGTGGTTTAGTGAAAGTTAGTGCTAATGGAAAAGGCGAAATTATAGATATTAACATTGATGATTCTTTGTTAGAAGATAAAGAGTCTATGCAAATTTTACTAATAGCAGCGATTAATGATGTGATGAAAATGGTAGAACAAAATAAAAAATCAATGGCTAGTAATTTATTTAGCGGAATGGGAATGCTATGAAAATTTTACTTTGTATTTTGGGTGTAGTTTGCACACTTTTTGCTGTGCCAAGACCGACTTTTAATGATTTTTTGGGTTGTTATGAAAAAAATAAAGCTAGTATGTTAATTTATGAGGGCTTACCTGCCTTTGTTTTAAATGAAAATACTTTAGCAGTAGTTAAAACTAAAAACGCAAAATTAAACAGCTATACTAAATATGATCCATTCTTAAATTTGTATTTAGTAAAAACTGATTTTAGTTTAATTCCTGCTCCTATGGGCGATGAAGAAGAATTAACACGCAATAGCTGGGTGGGAATTTTAGATAATAATCAAAGCTATATAGGACATTTAAAGTATTTTGGACAAAGTTTAACAGAGCGCGATCAGCTTGATTTTACTTCTAAAATCGGAGAGCTTAATTCTCCATGTTGTAAAATGCTTGGTATAAGCTTAGAAGATGGCAAACTTATAGGTAATCGCTACTTAAAACACTTTGCAAAATATCCTGATGTTTATTGGGGTGATATAGGTGTAGATTTTGAAATTCGTGATGGCAAAATTTATGTAAAAAATGTACGCAAAAATGGACAATTTTTACTTAATGATGAGCTTGTGAGTGTAGATGGGCAAGTTTATGATGATATAAGAAAGTTAAACGAGAAAATTTTATTTGCTGATCGTGGTGCAACTTTGTATTTTAATATGCTAAGAGATAATAAAGATGTAAATATTTCTACGACAGTTTTTGATAAAGATTTGGGCATATTTGCTAAACCTAAAAAAGTAGTTCAAGCTAAGCCAACTTCTTTTTATAGTAATCTAGGATTACGCGTAGATATGAAAATGAATGTTACAGAGGTAACTCCAAATTCTAAAGCGCAAATGGCTGGATTTTTAAAAGGGGATAAGATTTTAAGAATTAATAATCAAAAAATCAACAATTTCAATGAACTTCAAGCTATATTAGCTCAAGCTAATTCTTTTGATATTTTAGTTTCAAGACAAGCAAGTAATATGCCATCAGCACAAAATAACGAACTTGAGCAAATAAAACGAGGGTATTTTGACTTTTTTATAAGGCTTACTAAGTGATCTTAGAAAAATTTAAACAGCATTTAGAGCAAAATTTTCCTAGTATTCAAAGCTTTCATCCTTTTTTTAATGAGGCTTTAAAATGGATGTTAGAAGCTGGTGGGAAGCATTTTAGAGCCCAACTTCTTTTGGGTATAGTAAATGCTAAAAATCCTGCCTTATTTAGCAAGGCTTTAAATGCAGCTTTGGCTTTGGAATTTATCCACACTTACTCTTTGATACACGATGATTTACCTGCTATGGATAATGCTTCTTTGCGCAGAGGCAAGCAAACCTTGCATAAAAAATACGATGAAACCACTGCTATTTTAGTAGGTGATGCACTAAATACTCAAGCTTTTTTACTGCTTTCAAAACTTGATTTAAAAGAAAATGTAAGGTTAAAACTCATAGAAACCCTAGCCTTTAATGCAGGGCTTGGCGGTATGATCATTGGTCAGGCGATTGATTGTTATTTTGAAGATATACCTTTAAATTTAGAACAAGTTGAGTTTTTGCACATTCATAAAACTGCAAGATTAATCGCAGCGGCTTTAAAAATGGGTTGTGAAATTTGTGAGTTAGATGAAAAAGAATGCGAGCAAATTTATGATATAGGGCTTTTAATAGGCTTAATTTTTCAAATTAAAGATGATATCATCGATGCGACTTTAGATACCCAAGAAGCAGGTAAGCCAACTCATAATGATTTACATAAAAATTCTTTCATAAATCTTTTGGGCTTAGAAGGTGCTAAAAAGGCTAAAGATGATAAAATTGCATTATGCGAAGAAAAGATAAAAAATTTAGACTCTAAGCTTGCTAATGAGCTTCAAATTTTAATTGATAAATATTTAAAAGGTTAAACAATGTTACAAAAACAAGCCAACACTATAAGATTTTTATGTGCGGATATGATACAAAAGGCAAATTCAGGCCATCCAGGCGCACCTATGGGTTTAGCAGATATTATGAGTGTTTTAAGTACTCATTTAGTACATAATCCAAAAGATCCCACATGGTTAAACCGCGATAGATTAGTCTTTTCGGGGGGTCACGCAAGTGCTTTGCTTTATAGTTTTTTACATTTGAGTGGTTATGATATAAGTTTAGAAGATTTAAAAAACTTCCGTCAATTACACTCTAAAACCCCTGGACATCCTGAAATTTTTACCTCAGGTGTTGAAATAGCTACAGGGCCTTTAGGGCAAGGTGTGGCAAATGCAGTTGGTTTTGCAATGGCAGCTAAAAAAGCAAGCTTGCTTTTGGGTGAGGATATTATCAATCATAAAGTGTATTGTTTGTGTGGTGATGGAGATTTGCAAGAGGGAATTTCATATGAAGCTTGCTCTTTAGTTGGGCTTCATAAGCTTGATAATTTAATCATCATTTATGATAGTAATAATATTTCAATCGAAGGTGATGTGGCTATTGCTTTTAATGAAAATGTAAAAGAGCGTTTTAGGGCTCAAAATTTTGAAGTACTTGAGATAGATGGGCATGATTTTGAGCAAATTGATTTAGCGCTTAAAACAGCTAAGCAAAGTCAAAAGCCTTGTCTTATCATCGCTCATACTAAGATAGCAAAAGGAGCCTTAGAACTTGAGGGAAGTCATCATTCTCATGGGGCACCTTTGGGTGAAGAGCTTATAAAAAAAGCAAAAGAAGCTTTGGGTTTTGATCCGCAAAAAACTTTTGAAATTCCAGAAGATGTTAAAATTCGCTTTAGCGGAGCAATAGAACTTGGAGATTTAGCGCAAGCTAAATGGAATCAAAAAGTGCAAAATTTAGATGAGAGCAAAAAGGCTTTATTGAAAGAATTATTAGAGCCTGATTTTAGCAAGATTAATTTTCCAGATTTTAAAGGAAAAGATTTAGCTACTAGAGATAGCAATGGTATGATTTTAAATGCTATCGCTAAAGCCTTACCAGGATTTTTAGGTGGAAGTGCGGATTTAGGACCATCAAATAAAACTGAACTAAAAGATATGGGTGATTTTCCAAATGGTAAAAATATCCACTATGGCATAAGAGAGCATGCAATGGCTGCTATATCAAATGCTTTTGCAAGATATGGTTTGTTTTTGCCTTATTGTGCAACATTTTTTATATTTAGTGAGTATTTAAAGCCTGCTGCAAGAATAGCTGCATTAATGAAAATCAAACATTTTTTCATCTTTACTCACGATAGCATAGGGGTTGGTGAAGATGGGCCAACTCATCAACCTATAGAACAACTTAGCACCTTTAGAGCTATGCCAAATTCATTGACATTTAGAGTGGCTGATGGGGTTGAAAATGTGAAAGCGTGGCAAATAGCACTTAAAACTAATATGCCTAGTGTTTTTGTTTTATCGCGTCAAAAATTAAGCGCTTTAAATGAGCCTGTTTTTGGAGATGTTTTAAATGGAGCTTATTTACTAGAAGAAAATGAAAATGCAAATTTCACGCTTTTAGCAAGTGGTAGTGAAGTAGCATTGTGTGTAAAAACTGCAAAAATTTTAAAAGAAAAAGGCGTGAGTGTTAATGTAGTTTCTATGCCTTGTTATGAATTGTTTATCAAGCAAGAAAAATCTTACAAAGATAGAATTTTACAAGGTAAGGTTATAGGGGTAGAAGCTGCAAATTCTAATGAACTTTATAGATTTTGTGATGAGCTTTATGGCATAGAAAGTTTTGGGGAAAGCGGTAAAGATAAAGATGTGTTTGAGCATTTTGGCTTTAGCGAGGAAAAATTAAGCTCATATATTTTAAGTTTATGTAATGAAAAATAAAATCATCAAAGATGTTAAAAATCAAGAATGCATTTTTAGTGTCTTTGGTATATGGGATAAAACTAGTGTAGGAAAATTGGAAAAATTAGATTTTCCTACTCAAAAAAATATTATTTTTGATTTTACAAATTTAGATTTTATAGATACTGCTGGGATTAGGTATTTTCTAGCTTTAGAAAATGAGTTAAAACAAAAAGGTTTTGAGCTTAGCAGGGTAAATCTTAAAAGCGAGCATGCTAAACTTTTTGAACTTTGTCAAAAACATTACAAAAGCTTTTGTGATTCTTATGAAGATAAAAAAACAATCAAAGATTTTTTTGAAAATTTAGGAAAAAAGGTTGTTGAATCTTTTACACTTTTGGTGCAGTTTTTAAATTTCATAGGGCTTATTATAGCAACTTGTTTTAATACTTTATTTCACTTAAAAAAATTACGCTTTAGAGCATTTTTATATCATGTAGAAAATAGCGCCATTAATGCTTTACCAATCATAATGCTTACATCTTTGCTCGTGGGTGTTGTTTTAGCTTATCAAGCTGCTTATCAGCTTGCCCAATTTGGAGCAAATATTTATATAGTTGATTTAATGGGAATTTCAGCTACTAGGGAGCTTGCGCCATTAATTAGCGCTATAGTTATAGCTGGTAGGAGTGCGAGTTCTTATACAGCTCAAATTGGAGTGATGAAGCTTACAGATGAAATTGATGCTATGAAAACTATGGGTTTTAAAGAGAGTGAATTTATCATTTTGCCTAGGGTTTTAGCTTTAACTTTAGCTATGCCTTTTGTGGTGATAGTAGCTGATATTTTAAGTGTATTGGGTGGAATTTTAGTTGCTTGGATGAGTTTAGAAATAAATGTAAGTGAATTTATGAGCCGTTTTAAAGAAGCAGTGGAGTTAAAACATATCATCATAGGACTTATAAAGGCGCCTATTTTTGGATTTTTGATTGCTTCCATTGCTTGTTTTAGGGGATTTTTTGTGCAAAAAACAACTGAAAGTATAGGAATTTACACTACAAAAAGCGTTGTAAATGCTATATTTTGGGTGATAGCTTTTGATGCAATTTTTTCTGTATTTTTAACAAAGGCTGGAATTTGATTATAAAAGCTAGAGGGATTAGTACTTATTTTGGTGCAAAATGCGTGCATAAAAATATAAATTTTGATATAAAAGAAAATGAAATTTTTGGCGTATTAGGTGGAAGTGGTAGCGGAAAATCTGTGCTTTTAAGGCAAATGCTTTTGTTAGAGCATTTTGATGATGGTGAGTATGAAATTTTAGGAAAAAAGCTAAGAGGGATTAGCGATGATGATGCTTTGTTTTTACAAAAACAATGGGGTGTTGTTTTTCAATATGGAGCATTATTTAGTTTTTTTAATATACTTGAAAATATTAGCATACCTTTAAATGAATACACAAAATTAAATAAAAACGATATCAAAGAAATAGCCATGATGAAGCTTAAAATGGTAGGGCTTGATGAAAGTGCTGCTAAGCTTTATCCTAGCGAAATAAGTGGTGGTATGAAAAAAAGGGTGGCTATAGCTAGGGCTTTAGCACTTGATTCTAAATTGCTTTTTTTAGATGAGCCAACTTCAGGGCTTGATCCTTATAGTTCAAGAGAATTTGATGAGTTGCTTTTGAGCTTAAAACATAGTTTTAATTTGTGCGTGATATTAGTTACCCACGATCAAGAAAGCATGAAGAAAGTTTTAGATAGATTTTTGATCATAGATAATAAACAAATTGGCTTTTTAGGAACTATGGATGAATTAAAAGTGCAAAATACAAATTTATATGAGAGGTTTATGAGTTAATGGAAAATAGGGCAAATTATATTTTAATTGGAATTTTTGTATTTATATTATTTTTTATCAGTTTGTTTTTTGTGGTTTGGTATGGAAATTTAAAAGATGAAAAAACTTTTAAGTATTATGAAATTTTTATGGAAGAATCAGTAGCAGGACTTAGCGTTAAAGCTCCGGTTAAATTTTTGGGTGTTGATGTAGGAAGTGTTGAAAAAATAGGCATTGATACTAAAGGATCAAATTTTAGAGTAAAAATTTTGGTTAAACTTGATTCTGAATTAATCATCAAAACAGATACTTATGCAAGCTTGCAAATTCAAGGCATAACAGGATTTAAATTTATACAACTTTCAGGAGGCAGCGAAAAGGCTCCTGCTTTAAAAGCATATAATGAAGAATATCCAATTATCCCATCAAAAGAAAGTTTTTTCGCAAGTCTTGATAAACAAACTACAAATATCATAGAATTAATTTCTAGCTCTAAAGAAAAATTAGATAAGCTCTTTAGTGATAAAAATTTAAATAATATAGAGCGTATTTTACAAAATACATCCGAGTTTTCTGCGTATTTAAATACCAAGGCGCCAGTATTTTTAGAAAATTTAAATAAAACAAGTTCTAAACTTGGTAAAAGTTCAGATGATTTTTCAAATTTTTTAAATAATGCTAATGGCCAACTTAACGAGCTTAATAAAAGCAGGATACTTTTAAATGAAAATTTAGATATTTTAAGAGTTTTGTTTTTAGATTTTACGCAATTATTAAAAAATTTAAAGCAAAATCCTTCAGATGTAATTTATAAAGACAAAGCCATTCAATATGCTCCAGGAGAATAAAATGAAATTTTTATATATTAGTTTAATAGCCATTTTTTTTAGTGCTTGTTCTTTGGTTAGTCCAAGTCAAACTTTGCCTGCAAATAAATATTTTAGTATTAATTTAGAAAAGCTAGAACAAAGTCAAAATAAAATGAAAAATTCTACTATCATAGTTTCTTTACCTAAGGGCTTATCTTATACTAATGAAATTTTTTATAAAAAAGATCATGTTGTTAATGCTTATGCTTATCATTTTTGGAAAGAAAATCCTGCTTTGATGATTAAAACTTTTTTGGAATTTCATTTGCAAGATTTGGGGGTATTTAAAGCGGTTTTAAACCAAGATAGTCTAGCTAGCGCTGATTATGTTTTAGAGAGCAAAGTAGATATATTAGAGCAAGATTTTAGCGATGAGATGTATTCTAAAATAAAATTAGGCATTAATTTAAATTTGGTGCAAATAAATACTAAAAAACTTATAGCAAGTAAGTATTTTTACTATGAAAAAGAATTAAATGACAATAATCCTCAAATTTTAATCCAAAATTATGATGAGGTTTTTTTGCTTTTTGCTAAAGATTTTAGAGTTTGGATAGATCAAAATTTGGAATAAAAAATGCTTTCCTTAGTTGTAGCAATAACAAGGAAGGTGTATTATGAGAGATGAATTAGAAATCTTGCAAAAGCATTTAGGACAAGTAGGTTCAAGTATAGATGGTGCGAATTTAAAGCATCAAACACAAAAATTTAGCGAAGATATCACTGATGCAAATGATTTTGTCGGTGCTTTACAAATTTTAGATTCTTCGTTGAAAAAAATTTTAAAACTTTTAGAAGATAAAAATTATGAAGATGTGCAAGATAAAGTATTAATTGCAAGTGAAAGTTTAAAGATAGTAGATAATTGCTCGTTTTTAGGTAATGCTTTATTTGATAATAATTATAATGTAAATGTAGGCTCAAAGGCTTTTGCTTTTGAAATTTACAATCCTTTAAAAATTTTAGAAACCAGTGATTATGAAGGTATGAAAGCTTATATAATAGATAAAAGAGAAGAAATAGCTTCTATGCTTAGCGAACTTGCAGTAGCTATTGCTACTTATAGTCCTAGCCAAAGTTTTGGCGGATCAAGTCATGATTTTATGAATGATTTAGATTTTACTAAGCTTTTTAAATAATACTAAAGGCAAAAAGCCTTTAGTATGTGTATTACTTAATAACTCCACAAGCCATTCTAGCGCCACCACCGCCAAGTGCTGCAGGATGATCGCTATGATTATCTCCTCCAAAATGTATCATTAAAGAATGATTTTTAAGCTCATCAAGAGTTTTGATTTTTGGTGCTAATACAGGATTAGTCGCTTTGCCATCTTTGTCTACATAAAGTGGTGGTAAATCACCTCTGTGACCTTTATCATCCCATGGACTTGAGTGTGCGTCAGTTTTTTCAGGATCCCAGTGACCACCAGCTTTCATACCTAAACCCTTATCAGTTGCTCCACAATCAGCGTTTGCATGAACATGAAAACCATGAATTCCACTTTCTAAACCTTGAAGATTTGGGTAAAACGCTACTCCATAAGGAGTTTGCACCGCTACCACTTCACCTGCATTTTTATTGGTATTTTTATCAAGAATTTCCATTTTGATAACTAAATGATCTTTTTGTGTTTTTGGATCAAAATTTTCTAAATTTGCCCCAATTAAAAAGCTTGATGCTAGCAAAGAGCCTATAATTATTTTTTTCATTTTTTCTCCTTTTGTTAAAATTATTTTATTGTAACATATATTATTAATGAAAAATTATTTTTTATAAAATATAATAATCAAAAAACTTATAAAAAGGTTTTAATGTTAGTTTTTCCAAAAGATTTTGAAAAAGTGAGTCAAAAAGTTTTACATAATTCTTTATTTTCTTTGTGTTATTATCAAAAACAACTATCAAGCGATATAAATCAAGAAGTGGTATTTAAAGACTATGCTTTGGTTTTTATATTAGAAGGTTCTAAAAGTATTTATACTATTGATAATCATTTTAAGGCAAACAAAGATGAAATTATTTTTTTTACAAAAAACTCTTTTTCCATTAGAGATTATTTAAATGAAGCAAATATATATAAATCTGTTATTTTGTGCTTTAAAGAAAGTATTTTAATAGAACTTGTTTTTAAATATCAAGATTTAATTTCTACATTAAACTCTTTGGAATATTCCAAGAGCTTATTTAGTTTAAAATCAGATTTAATAACTAAAAGTATTTTTCAATCTTTTTTACCTTGCATAGGCGCTTCTAAAAACGGTGAATTTTTACTAAGATTAAAATTTGAAGAATTATTTTTGTCTTTATTATACAGCGAAGACAATGCAGAATTTCTTGCTTTTTTAAAAGCCATTTTAAGTGGTTTTAAATTAGATCTTTATCAGATGTTTGCATATTGTAAAAATGATTTTGAAAATGTAGCTTCTATGGCTAAATTTAGCAAAATGGATATTGCTAGTTTTAGTCGAAATTTCAAGCAAAGTTTTGGGATTAGTCCTAAAGAGTGGCTTGATAATAAGCGCTTTGAGAAGGCTAAATTTTTATTAGAATTTTCCACTAAAAATATTACTCAAATTTGTCATGAGCTTGGATTTAATTCTCCTGCTTGGTTTATAGCAAGATACAAAAAAAGATATGGTATTACTCCAAAACAAGAGCAAAAATCAAAAAACTTATATTTTTTATCCTAAAAGTGATAGATTTTATTTTAAATTTTTACTAGAATTTTTGAATAAAATTTAAGAAAGGTAACAATATGAAAAAAAGTATCTTAACTTTAGCTTTGTTTGCATTTTGTAGCGCAAATGCTTTAGAGCTTCAAGAATTTAAAGGTTTTGCACATCCTGAAAGTGTGTATGTAGATGAAAGCGTTGTTTATGTGTCTAATGTAGGAAAAGAATTAGCTCCATTAAACAAAGATAACGATGGCTTTATCTCAAAATTAGATAAAAATGGAAAAGTTATAGAACTAGAATTTATCAAAAATCTTAATGCTCCAAAAGGCATGTCTAAAATAGCTGATGTTTTGTATGTGGTGGATATTGATATTTTATATGGCTTTGATGTAAAAAGCAAAAAAGAAATTTTCAAACTTCCTATAAAAAATGCAGTATTTTTAAATGATATAGCAATTTTAGATAATGATACATTGTTAGTGAGTGATACAGGCACAGGATATATCCATAAAGTATTTTTAAAAGATAAAAAATACGAAAACTTCATCCATTTAGATTCAAAATACGGCGGTCCTAATGGTTTGCTGGTAGAAAAAAATACTTTATTTGTAGCAGGTTATGATCCAAGTGATAAAGCAGGTGGAAAAATCATCAGCATTGATTTAAATACAAAGAAAATTCAAGAATTAAGCAAAAAAATAGAACAATTTGATGGTATTGTATATGATAAAGATAAAAATCTTTTAGTATCAAGCTGGGGTAAAAATCTTCAAGGATATATTTATACTCTAAAAGATAATAAAGAGATAAAACTAGATCTAAGCCCTATAAAAGGCCCTGCGGATATGTTTTTTGATGGGGAGTATTTATGGGTGCCAAAAATGGCAGAGAATGCCTTAATCAAAGTAAAATTATAAAAACTTTTAAGCCTTTTGGCTTAAAAGTCAAATAATTCTCCAAGCCAACTTTCTTTTTTCTTGTATTTATAACCATTGTTATGATGATAGTTTGCTTGTTGGTTGTAATTTTGTTGATGAGATTGTTGTGGCGCGCTTTGAGGCGTACTTCTTTCTATGATTTTATCAAGTTCACCGCGATCAAGCCAAACACCACGACATTTTGGACAATAATCAATCTCAACTCCATTTCTTTCACTCATTAATAAATCAGTATTTATGCAAACTGGGCAATTCATATTTTATCCTTTATAAAAAATTTCATAAAGTATATAGATTTAAAGTAAATTATAAGTTTAAGTTCCAATCAATAGGACTTTTGCCAAGTTTTAATAAAATTTCATTGCTTTTTGAAAAATGTTTGCAACCTAAAAAAGCATTCCTTGCTAAAGGCGATGGATGTGCTGCTTCTAGGATAAAGTGTTTTTGAGGGTTGATTAAAACTTTTTTGTTTTTAGCATAATTTCCCCAAAGCAAAAACACTAATCCCTCTTTTTCATCGCTAAGTTTTGATATAACTGCATCGGTAAATTTTTGCCAGCCAAAATGTGCATGTGAAGCAGGTTTGTTGGCTTCTACACTTAAAATAGAATTTAAGAGTAAAACCCCTTGTTTAGCCCATTTACTTAAATCACCATGTTTTGCCATAGGAATGTTTAAATCATTTTGTAATTCTTTGTAGATATTAAGTAAAGATGGGGGAATTTTAACTCCCATTGGTACGCTAAAGCTTAAACCCATAGCTTGATGAGGGTTGTGGTAGGGATCTTGTCCTAAAAGTATGATTTTTAAATCCTGTAAAGGAGCTAGGTTAAATGCATTAAAGATTAAATTTGCTGGTGGATATATAGTTTTTCCTTCGTTTAAGGCGTTAATATAATGAGTTTTTATCTCTAAAAAATAAGGTTTTAAAAACTCATCTTTTAAAAATTCTTTCCAAGTTTGTTCTATTTTTATTTTTTCTAAACAAATATCCATTTTTATCCTTACCAAGAAAGTATAAACTCACTTCCTTCATTTTCTTTGCTTAAAACTTTAATGTTGATATTGTTTTTATCAGCTATTTGCTTAACCAAGTTTAAACCTATGCCAAAGCCACCTTGATCTTGATTAAAGCGTTTGTAGCGTGTAAAAATTTGAGCTATTTCTTTAGCACTCATACCTTGACCCTCATCTTTAATACTAAGTATTTTTTCTTTTAAGCAAATATAGATTTTTTTATGAGCATTGGTGTATTTTATAGCATTATTTAAAAGATTATCGATTAAAATTTGCATTTCTTCTTTATTAGCATAAAAGTTTTGCTCCAAAAGATTTTTTTCAATGATGAGGTTTTTTTGTGTGATTAAAGTTTCAAAGTATTCTAGTCTTTGTTCTAAAAGCTCTTTTAAATTGATATCTTCTTTGATATTTTCTTTTTGTAAGAAAAAATTTAAGGCTATGAGATTTTGATAGATATGGTTTAAATTTTTACTTGCTAGCTTGATATGGTTTAACTTTTTTATATTATTTGGATTTAAATTTGTATCATCAAATTTTTTAATACTAGCTAAAATAACACTTAAAGGCGTATTAATTTCGTGCGTAGTGTCTTTGATGAAATCATTAAGCGCTTTAAATTGCTCTTTGATATTTTTAAAGACAAGCAAGATGAGTATATAAGCAACCACAGCAAGCAACAAAATACATATAAGAGTATAAAAAATGGTTTTTAATTTTAATTTCCAAAGTTCATTGGAAAAATCGTTGATGTCTAGATTATTATAATTATCTTTGCGGTATTGTTCTTTTTTAAAACCAAGATCATCAGTTTCTATAATGATATGAATATTTTTATGTCTTAAAAAATGAGAATGGCGTCTCGGTTTTTTTAGATTGCTTATGTCTATATAGGTGTTGAGATTTCTAATCCTTGAAAAATCTATAAATAATCTTTTGTTTTCATTGTAAATAAAATCATTTTTTTTAAGTTGTGTTAATATTTTTAAAGCATCGAAGGTTAAATTACTAAAAACAACTTGGTTATTTATAATAATGGCAAATTGAGTGTTGAGTCTTTTGGATATATAGGAAAAATCTTCTTGATTTAAATATGTTCTATCGTGTCTTGCTTCGATGATATTTTGCAAAATATAATTATAGTGAGTATATGAATGTGTTATTTGATTTAATCGTATATAGTTTGCTTCTTTTTGATAAAAAGTGATAAAAAAAATCGTTAGAAACACACCACTTGTGATGATGTAAAGGGCTAAAATTTTAAAAATAGTATTATTAAAATTTTCACTTTTCATTTTCTAGCCTTATGGCATAGCCTATGTTTCTTTGGTTGATGATTAAATCTTTGCCAAGAATTTTTCTTAAATTTTTTACATAAACTCTAAGACTCATAATCACAGGTTCTTCATCCAAACTCCAAATTTCATCAAAAATGGTTTCTATGCTTACAAAATGTGGACGTTTTTTTAAAAGCAAGACTAAAAGCTCTTTTTCTTTGTTGGTAAGATTGATGATTGTTTTGTCTTGATAAAGAGTTTTATTAAGTGGATCAAAAGAAATATTTTTTGAGGAGTTAAGCAAAATCAAATCTTCTTTTTGGTGGCTAAAATTTCTTTTAATGATATTTTTTACACGGATAATTAATTCATCTATGTCAAAAGGCTTTTTAATATAATCATCACAACCTGACAAAAATCCTTGTTTTACATCATCAAGCATGGATAAAGAAGTTAAAAATATAGCAGGAGTATTTTTACCACTTTCTCTTAATTCTTTTAAAACTTCAAAGCCATTGCCTTTTGGAACTTTAACGTCAAAAATCCAAAGATCAAAAATTTCTTCATAAGCTTTTTCTAGTGCCTCTTGTGCATCATATACACAAGAGACTTTAAAGCCTTCATCGCTTAAGGCTTCATTTATAATTTCATTTAAACTTAAATCATCTTCTAAGAGCAGAATTTTTGCTGCCATTTTATCTCATCGGACAATTTGCATGGTGTGCTTTGAAACCATGATAATTTTTGTGCGAATGGGCGTTGTTGTAATGGTGCAAATTTAACTCTCTTATTTCTTTGCCGCTCATTTCATCGGTTAGTTTTTGCATATCTTCTTGAACGATAACTCTTCTTTGGCTTCTTTCTTGAGTAGAGAGTTTAGAGATATTTTCGTGTAAATTAGCTTTAAATTGTTGATGAAAATTTCTCGCATCTTTGTATTTCATTTCATTCATTCTTTTTTTCATCTCAATAACTAAATCAGCTTGATCTTGTGCTTTTACACTTTTTGCAAGATTTAAAATCTCATCATTGCTTTTTTTAGAAAAATCAGCTCCTAAGGCAAATGAAGCAGCCAAAGAACCCACGATAAATAAACTTACAATTTTTTTCATTGTTTCTCCTTTAAATTAATGATGAGAAATTATAAAAACTCAAAATAAAGCCAAAATGAAATTTATTGACAAATAAAAAGTACATTGGCTTTTAAGTTTTGTTTTTCACTTTTAATAATAGGCAATACAACACTATCTGCACTAGCTGCTAAACTTGGGGAGTTGTATTTAATATTGCAACTATCAAAATGAATATTTTTTATCATGCAAGTTTTTGCTAGAGTTTTAGAATAATATTGAGCCTTTTCAAAAGCTTTTTTAAATGCAAGATCATATAAATCTTCTTTGTTTTCTTCTAAAATAACTTCATCAAAACCAGCTTGTAAGGCTTTGGTGTTAAAAGAAATTAAGGCATTGGTAGTACTAATGCTTTCTATATCTTTTATAAGATTTTCATAGTCTTTGTTTTTGTTTTGTGGTATTTGACAAGTAAAGTTAGAATGTAATCTATATCCATTAAGTGTTTTTACTCCTTGGTAATAATTATAACTTGGCTCTAAAGTATAACTTCCACCTTTGCAATAATTTTCTTTAGCAATACGATCTGAGATTTCTTTGAAAGTTTTAGCAATATGATTTTTTTCTTCACTAGAAACAATGGTTTTTTTACTAAGTTCCTCGCTGGCACTAAAATTTAAAGTAGCATTAAAAATATTCGGCATGATTTCATTGGACACTTCTATACTTCTTGAAAATTCTATATTTTGATTATTATGGTTTTTTAAGCCTAAAAATTCAGTGTTAAAAACCACTCCTAATACAAATAATACCAAACAAAGTAGCCCTAAGCCTAAGCCTTTTAAAAAACTTTTCATTTTTGCTCCTTTTTAAAAAATATTTTTTATTTTAACATAAAGCTTTTAGGAATTGATTGTATAATTTTTAAAAAATAAAGAAAGTCTTAATGCAAAAAATTCATAAAAGTATTTTAAAGTGGTATGAACAAAATGGCAGGAAAAGCCTTCCTTGGCGTATTTTACATGAAGAGTATAGAAAATATGGTAGCGAGGATGATTTAAAAAAGCTAAAAAATATTGACATTGCTTATGCAGTTTATGTTAGTGAGATTATGCTTCAGCAAACTCAAGTAAAAAGTGTTTTGCAAAATTATTATTTTCAGTTTTTAGCTCAATTTCCTTCTTTAAAAGCACTTTCTATGGCAAGTGAAGATGAGGTTTTAAAAGCTTGGCAAGGACTTGGGTATTATACTAGAGCTAGAAATATACACAAATGTGCAAAAATTTGCGTGCAAGAATTTGATGCAAGATTACCACTTGAGATTAAAGAGCTTCAAAAACTTCCTGGCATTGGAGAATATACCGCTGGAGCTATAGCATGTTTTGGTTTTTTGCAAGCTAAGTCTTTTGTGGATGCAAATATTAAAAGAGTTTTGAGTAGATTTTATGGCTTGCAAAATCCAAACTCTAAAATTTTAGTGCAAAAAGCAAAAGAATTTTTAAACTATGATAATGCATTTGAGCATAATCAAGCTTTGCTAGATATAGGAGCTTTGGTTTGTTTGCCCAAAAATGCAAAATGTGAAATTTGTCCTTTAAAGTGTTTTTGTGCTGGAAAAGATGAATATGAAAAATTTCATGTATCTAAAAAAACTCAATATAAAAACATTGTTTTAAAAATACTTATAGTGCAAAAAAATGAGCAATTCTTACTTGTTAAAAGCAAGGAAAAATTGTATTTTAATATGTATAATTTTTTAGAATATAAAAATCAAAAAAAAGCAAAATTTATAGGAGAATTTAAACATTCTTATACCAAATACAAAATCAATGCTAAGGTGTATTTTTTAAAAGATGATGATTTTGATGATTTAAAAGCAAAAGCATTTTCTTATAAAGACTTAGAATATCTTGCTCTTTCAAAATTTGCCCTAAAAACACTTGAACTTTTTAAAAAGAGTGATTGTGCATTTTGAGAAAATTTATATAGAATTAAGTGATATTTGTGGATTAAAATGTGATTTTTGTCCTAGCCAAAAAGCCCAAAGAAAACAAATGAGCCTTGAAAACTTTGAAAAAATTTGCAAAAGCGTGCATAATCATGCCAAGCTTTTTACTTTTCATGTGCTTGGAGATCCTTTAAGAGTTTTAAATTTAAAAGAGTATCTAGAAATAGCTTTAAAATATGATATGCAAATAGAGCTTACTACAAGTGGATTTTATTTTGATAATGAGAAGATAAAACTCATTTTAGACTCTAAAAACATACGACAAATCAATATTTCCTTAGCTGCTTTTTTATCTCAAAACAAAATGAGTTTGAAAGAATATTTTGAACCTATTTTAAAGCTTATTATTTTACACTTAGAAAATAAAAATAATTCTTTTATTAATCTAAGACTTTGGAATTTGGATAAAAATTTCAACCCACCTTTAGAAAATGATAAAATTTATGATTTTTTAGAGCAAAATTTTAAAGTAAAAATTCAAAAGAAAAAAACAAAAAATCGCTTAGAAAGACATATTATCTTACACCAAGCTAGATTTTTTAAATGGCCTTCTTTAAAAGATGAGGTTGTTAGAGAGAATGGATATTGTCATGCTTTAAATGGGCAAATTGCTATTTTGAGCGATGGGACTTTAGTGCCTTGTTGTTTGGATACTAAAGGAGATATAAAACTTGGAAATTGTTTTGAAAGAGATTTTAATGAGCTTTTAAATTCGTCTTTATATGTAGAATTAAAAGAAGGCTTTAAGCAAGGAATTTTAAAAGCCAAGCTTTGTAAAAGGTGTGAGTTTTTAGAGGCTAAAAACCTAAACTAATTTCATCTTCATCGTTAATTTGATAATTTACATCTAAATCTTGCTTCACTTCTTTTTGATCGTCTTTGGAATGTTTAAAAATATCTTCTGCGATTTTTGTGGCAATACCTCTAAGAGCTTTTTGTCTACTTGAACTGCTTGTAGAGCTCATTTTAAACTCTAAAGTATTAGAAGATTTACTTTCGCTTGTAGCAAATTCTATTAAGCGATAATCAATGATAATATCATAAGATTGAGTGTTGTTTTCATTTTGTATTTGTTTTATTTTTGGGTTTAAAATGAGCAAAAAATCAGCTTCTAAAGTCTTATAAAGCTTTATAAGTTCTTCATCGCTTGAATTTTTGGAAAGTAATAATTTTTCCTGATTATAAAGATCAAGACTTGTTTTATCTAAGATTTTAAATTTTTTATTCTGAAGTAAAACGCTCAAAAATTCTTGTTCAAATTTAGCTGAAAGTCCGGTTTTGATTTTATTGACAATAATTAGAGAGTTTTTGTTTTCAAGACTTTTGTCACCATAGAGTTTTTTATAGATTAAAACTTTTGCGTGAAATTCACTTTGATTTGTTTGAGTTAGAGATTTTATGTCATAGCTATTAAAAACCCCATTGCTCACAAAATCAATTTCTTCATTATAACCTATATTAAAATTTCCATTAAAATTAAGTTCAAATTTTTTCAATTTGACTTGTTTTAAATCTTCTGTTTTTTCCAAAGCATCATTAATAGCATTTTTAATCGCTTCGCTTCTTGTATTTCCAAAGCCCTCCCCAAGGCTTTCTTTGTTTAAAGCAGCCTGTGCTTGATAAACACAAATAAGACTTAAAAAAAGTATAAGTAGTTTTTTTATCATAACTATTCTCTTTTTGTTTTTGAATAATAAAATAAATATTTTATTTTAACACTATAAGTTTAATCATATCTTGACTGTAAATTTTATACTTAAGGTTAAATACCCAGAAAGTCTATGAAATTTTTATTATAAATTTAAAAAAATAAGTTATAATTTTTAATTTTAGAGAGGTGTCCGAGTGGTCGAAGGAGCACGCCTGGAACGCGTGTGTGGGGCAACTCACCGAGGGTTCGAATCCCTTTCTCTCTGCCACTATGCGCTTTTGTTATACTGACTTCCAATATAGTCTTGTGATGCATTTTGTGTGTATGATTTTATAGCTTTGGAATTTGAATTTGTCTTTTTCTCATTCTCATTTTCGTTTTTTTCATTTTGTGCTTTTAGCTCTTCTGCCTTTATTTTAGCTTGTTCGGCGCGCGCGTCATTTTGCATTTGCATAGCATTAGCTGCTACTTTGTAATCTTGCGGACTAGGATCAGCTGGTGCCATAGCAGCGGCAATCACCTGCATAGCATTAGCTATAGTTTCTTCGGGAGTATTGCCTTTTTGCATTCTTATAGGCACTTCGCCCTCAACAGCATACATTCTATTATCAGGGCCTCTTGTATATCCAAAGCTCGCAGCACCGGCTAAAGCTCCACCAGCTGCTTGATGAGCTGCTTCGTGCGCTCTTACTTCTCTATCAATTTTTTCAAGTTCTCTTACTTGTCTAACTTCACTCTCACTTAGATCTTTACCATTTACTTTTTGAGTTTTTTCTTCTTTTTCTTGATCGTTTTTATCTTCTTTTGTTTGCTGTGGATTTTCTTTTTCAGTAATATTTTCTTTGGTTTCTTCTTTGTCTTTGTTTTGATAAGGATTTTGTGTATAAAAAGCATTGCTATAACTTGAGCTTATTTGCATAAAAATCCTTTCAAATATAATTTTATATTTTTATCACAAAAAAGTTGAAAAATTTATAAAATAAATGTTTTATAAAATGTTAAGCAAAATAAAGTATAATTTTAACTTCTTTTTATGTCAGGGTAGCTCAGCTGGCTAGAGCGCTGGTCTCATAAGCCGGAGGTCGGGAGTTCAAGTCTCCCCCTTGACACCATCAATACTCATACCGATTCAATTCCTCTTGAGTACCAAGTAACATTAGTATATCATTTAAGTAAGCAGTGGTTTCTAAATTTGGCATAATGCTCCAAGTATCATGCTGTTTATGTGCAATGACTTTTAAGTTTTGACTAATAGATTGCAAAGTTTTTCCTGCTAAATTTTCATCTATTAAAAGTTTTGCTACTTTGATGGTATTAGCTGAAAGATCTATGATTTCAAAATTTGGATTAGTGATAAGAATTTTAGCCAAACGCTTTGCGGATTCTTTTTCAGGGTAGATAACTTTATTAACCCCGAGTTTTGAAAGAATTTGCCCATGTGTAGAAGAATTTGCTTTGGCAATGATATTTTTTACGCCAATTTCTTTTAAAGCCATAAAAGTAAGTATGCTTGATTCTAAATTTTCACCTATACTAAGTATAACAACATCTGCATTTGCATAACCTGCTTCTTTTAAGGCTATGGTATGAGTAGAATCTAAAATATAAGCAAAGTCCGCATGATCTTGTAATTCCTTAACCGCTTCTTCATTAATGTCTGAAACAATAACTCTTTTACCTTGATCAATAAGCTCTTTTGCTAAAACCGAGCCAAATCTTCCAAGTCCTATAATACCATAAGTTTCTTTTTTCATAATATTATCTTTCCTTTTGGATAATTTAAATATTTTTCTTTTTCTTTAAAAAATATACTAAATAAAAATGCAAGCACTCCCACTCTACCGCTAAGCATTAACAATATAATAAGTAATTTGCTTTCGGAATTAAAAAGTGCGCTAAACGATAAAGTCCCACCATCTCCTACTGAAACCCCTACTGTAGCAAATGCTGAACTTGTTTCAAAAAGCAAGGGTAAAAAACTTTTATCATCTTCGATTAAGGATAAAATTAATACACAAGTGATGATATACACAATAGAACTTACTGCTATAATGAAAGCTTTGTTGATAGTTTCTGTAGGAATTTCAAAGTTGAAAATTCTTGCATTGCTATCTTTGATACTCCAATAAGCATAGATTAATAATACAGCAACCGTAGTGACTTTAATACCTCCCGCAGTTCCACCAGGTGCACCACCTACAATCATAAACAAAGATCCAAAAAACAAGCTTGCATCTTTAAAAGTGCTAAGATCAAGAGTGTTAAACCCTGCTGTTCGATAATTTACTGCTGTAAAATATGCACTCATAATTTTATCAAAGAGAGAAAATTCTCCTATGCTTTTTGGGTTATGATATTCAAATAAAAACACAATCAAACTCGCAAAAATGATTAGTATAATAGTAGAAATTAAAACAAGCTTTGTGTGCAGACTCAAACTAGCAAAGCGCTTTTTGGAAAAAAAATATAATTCTAACAATACAAAATATCCCAAACCTCCAACGATAATCAAAGAGGTGATGATAAAGTTAATCCAAAAATCATCTCTATAGGGCATCATTCCGCTTTCAAATATACTAAATCCTGCATTATTAAAAGCAGAAATAGAGTGAAAAACACTAGCCCATAGAGCTTCAGTTAAATTCATGTCTAGTTTAAATCTTAAAAATAATAAAATAGCTCCTGTAAATTCAATGGCAAATACAAAAAATAAAACCTTTTTTAAAAATCCTACAAGGCCATCAGATTCAGGATAAATTAAAGATTCTCTTAAAAGATTTTTTTCTCCAAAGCTCATTTTTTTACGCACTAAAATATATAAAGCCATAGCTATGCTCATGTATCCCAAGCCACCTATTTGAATAAGCAATAAAATAACAAGTTGACCATAAAAACTAAAATCTAGCGAGGTATTTAACACAATAAGACCTGTCATGCTTACAGCTGAGGCGCTAGTAAAAAATGCATCTAAAAAAGATATAGGCTTGGTATGCATAATAGGAAGCATTAGAATAAAGGTGCCAAAAAGTGCAACTAGAATGTAGCCTATGAATAAAATTCTTATATTTTTTCTATCTAAGGATAATTTTGCCATATTAATTCTTTGAAATAAAAAATTTTACTTAAAATTGGTTAATAAATAAAAAGAGAACTTTCCACCTTAAAAGTGGAAAGTAAAAGTATTAAAGCATTCCTACCGCTAAAAAGCCTAAAGCAACAGCTATAGCTATAGCTAACACACCAGGGATAAAGAATGCGTGGTTAAATATGAATTTTCCAATTCTTGTTGTGCCTGTATCATCCATTTGAACTGCACCTAATAAAGTAGGGTAGGTTGGAAGAACGAAAAGCGCTGAAACGGCAGCAAAACAAGCAACTAACATATAAGAATCGCTTGGGTTTGTAGCTGAAATTCCTAATGCAGCAATGATAACTGGAACAATAGCTTTTGCAGTAGCTGCTTGAGAGTATAAAAGCATACTGGCAAAGAAGAATGCAACTGCAAGCATAGCTGGAGTTTGTTTAACCCATTCACCTGCAACTTCTTTAATACCTGCTTCATGACCTGCAACGAAAGTATTTCCAAGCCAAGCAACACCAAATACGCACACACAAGCAGTCATGCCTGATTTAAATACACTTGTATTTAGAATTTTTGCAGGCTCAACTTTACATAAGAATGTAATTAAAGTTGCAGCAGTTAATAAGAAACTCATAATTGCAGCATCTCTTGGGATAACTACTGGATCAATCCATTTAATATTATTTGAAATCGCTGTAGCATAAAGAACAACACATAAAACCGTGATTAAAAAGATTGCAACTGAAAGTTTTGCACCTGGTTTGTCTTCACTTTGTAAAACATCAGAAGCACTTTTTACAAGTCCAGCTTTTAAGCGTTCTTGATATACAGGATCTTTGCTTAAATCCATAGGAGTGATTAAACTTACTATGAAAGCTGTAGCCATACAAGCAATAAAAGTAGTAACTATCCAAATTCCAATTAATGCAGGATAGCTCCAACCAAGTGGTTCTAATACACCTGTCATATAAACAACAGCAGCACTAACTGGAGAAGCTGTAATACCAATTTGTGAGGCAACAACCATTAATGAAAGTGGAGCCGATGGTTTGATGTTTTGAGACTTTGCAACATCAATAACAACAGGCATTAATGAAAATACCGCATTACCAGTACCTGCTAAAATGGTAAGCAGCCAACCGCATGCTGGAGCAAGATAATTGATAAATTTTGGATGTTTGCGTAAAACTCTTTCGGTAATTTTAACCATATAATCTAAACCACCAGCTTGCTGCATAGCAGAAATCGCTGCAATTGCCGCAGCAATGATTAAGATAACATCCCATGGAATATTACCTGGCTTCATTCCTAAAACAAGACCTAAAACAACAACGCCCAAACCTCCAGCATAGCCTATCGCTATGCCACCAAGGCGGATACCTATGAATATTGCCCCAAGAAAGACAATAAGTTGTAAAATAATCATTAAATCCATAAGAACCTCCTTTAGCTAATTAAGCTTTTCTTTCTTTGGTCATGTGAGGATTTAACATTCTCTCAGGTGATAAAATTTCATCAATTTCTGCTTTTGATAAATATCCTCTTTCTAGACAAATATCACCAACAGCTTTGCCGGTTTCTAAAGCTTCTTTAGCAATACTTGCTGATTTTTCATATCCCAAAATAGGATTAAATGCTGTAACAATGCCTATTGAATTTAATACAGATTGTTTGCAAGCTTCTGGATTTGCTGTTAGATGTTTGATAGCTTTTTGAGCTAAAGTTTTCATGGCATTTTCAAGCAATACTATAGAGTTAAACAAACCATAAGCAATGCCTGGCTCAAAAGCATTGAGTTCAAATTCTCCTCTTTCAGAACAAAGCATGATGGTTACATCATTTCCTATAACTTCATAGCAAGCTTCACCTACAACTTCGCAAATTACAGGATTTACTTTACCTGGCATTATAGAACTACCTGGTTGCATTTTTGGTAGATTGATTTCACCTAAACCGCATCTTGGGCCTGAGTTCATTAATCTTAAATCGTTTGCAATCTTAGAAAGTCTTACTGCAGCAGTTTTTAAAGCTCCACTTACATGAACAAAATCAGCTGTATCTTGAGTAGCAGCGATAAAGTCTTCAGCTGGTTTAAAATCAACACCCGTAATCTCTTTTAATTTTTTCTCAACCACAAATTTGTAATCAGGGTGGCAGTTAATTCCTGTACCAATAGCTGTTGCACCAAGATTTAAATAACTCATTGACTCACGAGCTGCTGTGATTTTAGCAATATCACTTTTAATATAGCTAGCAAAAGCGTTAAAAGTATTTCCTAAAGTAGTAGGAACTGCATCTTCAAGCTCTGTTCTACCCATTTTAATGATATCTTTGTATTCTTTAGCTTTTGCTTCTAACTCAGCTTTTAGCTCTTCCATTGCTTTTAAAAGATCACTAAGTTTTGCATAAGCAGCAACTTTAATGGAGCTTGGATAAGTGTCATTTGTAGATTGACCTAGGTTTGTGTGATCATTTGGATGAAGATATTGGTATTCACCTTTTTTGTGCCCCATGCTCTCAAGTGCAATATTAGTGATAACTTCATTTGTATTCATATTTGTACTAGTACCAGCACCACCTTGGATCATATCAACAACGAACTGATCTAAAAATTCACCAGCAATCAATCTATCGCAAGCTTTAGCAATTGCATCAGCTTTGTCAGCATCAAGAACTCCAACTTCTTTGTTGGCAAGAGCAGCTGCTTTTTTAACTTGGGCAAAGGCTTTTACAAAATAAGGATAATCTTGTAATCTTCTACCACTCATATGAAAATTATCTAGTGCTCTGTAAGTTTGCACTCCATAATAAACATTATCAGGGATTTCTAACTCACCAATAAAGTCGTGTTCTTTCCTTGTTCCCATGATGTACTCCTTGTGGGTTTTATTTAAGTTTTGTTTATAAACTTAATGAGTATTATATAACAATTTTTTATAAAAGTTTCATAAATTTTTCTGAATTTATTAAAAATCAATAAAAATATATAAAATAAATTAAAATATTGATATTCATTTTATAAATATAGTACTTTTTTGGTAGGTATTTAATATTTGTAGTATTTATTATTACTTCTACAGTTTATTTTTAAAAACTTTATATTTATTTTTTATATAATTTTAAAATCATAAAAAGATAAAAGATTATTATTTTATAAATTAAGTTTAGGGAAATTAAATTTGAATTTTTACTAAGTCAATCAACAAGCCTTAGTTCGTTAACTGATCAACTAAACCCGTTAAGGGTTTGGTTGATTGTTAAAACCTCTTCTTCTTAGCATCCTCTAAGATATCATTGGCTATTTTATTTACATTTTCAGATATTGCAGCACTATCATTAGCTATTTTAAGATTTTCTTGTGTTACATGATCAATTTGAGCTACAGCATCATTGATTTGAGTAATACCTGTAGTTTGTTCTTTAATACTTTCACCCATTTCATTAATAGATTGAACTAAGATATTAGTATTAGCTTCTATCTCACCTAAAGACTTTTGAGTTCTCTCAGCTAAATTTCTAACTTCATCAGCAACAACAGCAAATCCTCTACCATGCTCTCCAGCTCTTGCAGCTTCTATAGCAGCATTTAATGCAAGTAGATTAATTTGATCAGCTATATCTCCTATTATAGAAGTAACATTTTTAATCTCTTCACTTTGAGCTATTACTTCACTTGTTTTATGAGATACATTTTGCATAGAAGAAGTAATCTCTTCTAAAGCAGCAGCTGTTTCTTCCAAAGAAGAAGCTTGGCTTGATGAAGAATCTGTTAATTCTCTAACAGCACTTTGTAATTTACCACTTTGTGTTGCAAGTAAATTAGCAAATTCAGAAGATTGTCTTAGCATAGCTACTATTTCTTGACCTAATACATTAGTAGTTATTTCAACCCCACCTTTAGCATTAGCAACTTCTGTTGTAAAGTCTAATGCTTTATAGCTATCAAATACACGGTTAATTTCATTCATATTAGAACCAACTTTTTCTTCTAATACACTAAGCATATCATTTAATACATTTTTTAATTCTATTAATTGAGGATTAGCAGGAATAGCTGTTATTCTTGCTGTTAAATTACCAGCTTCTATTTCTTTAGCTGTTTCAACTGATTGTTCTACTGCTTTAGCATCTTGTTCTAAAGCATTTTTAGTTTTAGTGATGTTTTCATTAATGGCTTTAGCTATTACTCCAAATTCATCATTTGTATTAACATTAATCATAGCTGAGTCTTTGGTTTTATGGTTGATAAAATCAAAGAATGAGTTAAGGCCTGTTTGGATAATAAAAATTGGATTAAGCAGATAAGATGCAAAAAATTTAATTAACACCAATACAATTATTAATGCAATAAATCCAACAATGAGCTGAGTTTTAAGTGCTAAATCGCTAGCTTTTGTATAAGTATCGTTTTCAACCATAGCACAAATATTAATATTTGGATTTGGTGTCTTATCACATAATACTGCCTGTGTGACACCTTTATCATCTTTTGCGTAAAATAAGGTGTCAATATTTTCAGGATCTAAAAGACTAGGATCTTCCGTGATAGCTTTTGCTATATTTTGTCCTAATACTGTTTTAGTTAATATCAATTTTGGATCTTGATGAAACATAGTAGTTCCATCTTGAGAGTATACTGCAACAAAAGAATTTTCTGTCTTGCCTACTTCTAAAGCATCTGCTGAATATTGTTCTAAGCTATATACACCTGCAACAACTCCTTTAAATTTTCCATTTATAATTAATGGAGCAGAATATGCTATACCTTCTATACCTGAAGTAACTGACTTGTAAGGATCACTAGTGTATAAACCCATATTTTTCTTTGCGCCTATATACCATGATCTACTTCTACCATCAAAGCCATTATTTAAAGTTTTTTTAACTCCCGTGCTATCATATGTAATACCATCTTCTGTGGCTAAAAATACTATTTCAAAACCAACATATTCTTGTGTTAGTTTTAATGCGTTAAAAATTTCTTGTTCATTATCTAGAATATGATTTTCGACTGCGAAATTAGCTAAATTTTGTATAGCCGATTGATTATCTGCTTCATAAGTATTAAAAATATAACCAACATCAAATAATACTTTATTGTGGTTTTCTCTTAAATATTCAAAGCTACTTTGCTTTGTTTGAAAATAAGCTATACTTCCAATTATAACAATAGTAGCAGCAAAGAGAATACCAACTAGTATATTTACCTTTGAAACTATACTATTAATTTTCATGGACAAATCCTTTTGTTTTTATTAAATGCCGTAATTATGTGTCAATACTTTAAATATAAAAACTAGCATAAATAAATAAAGTTCAATAATAAATAAATAAAAAGAGATAAAAAAAGTATTATTTATAGAAAGCGTAAGAATAACTAGCAAGCCTAATACTTGCTAGTTACTCAATTAAAACCTCTTCTTCTTAGCATCCTCTAAGATATCATTGGCTATTTTATTTACATTTTCAGATATTGCAGCACTATCATTAGCTATTTTAAGATTTTCTTGTGTTACATGATCAATTTGAGCTACAGCATCATTGATTTGAGTAATACCTGTAGTTTGTTCTTTAATACTTTCACCCATTTCATTAATAGATTGAACTAAGATATTAGTATTAGCTTCTATCTCACCTAAAGACTTTTGAGTTCTCTCAGCTAAATTTCTAACTTCATCAGCAACAACAGCAAAGCCACGTCCGTGTTCTCCAGCTCTTGCAGCTTCTATAGCAGCATTTAATGCAAGTAGATTAATTTGATCAGCTATATCTCCTATTATAGAAGTAACATTTTTAATTTCTTCACTTTGAGCTATTACTTCACTTGTTTTATGAGATACATTTTGCATAGAAGAAGTAATCTCTTCTAAAGCAGCAGCTGTTTCTTCCAAAGAAGAAGCTTGGCTTGATGAAGAATCTGTTAATTCTCTAACAGCACTTTGTAATTTACCACTTTGTGTTGCAAGTAAATTAGCAAATTCAGAAGATTGTCTTAGCATAGCTACTATTTCTTGACCTAATACATTAGTAGTTATTTCAACCCCACCTTTAGCATTAGCAACTTCTGTTGTAAAGTCTAATGCTTTATAGCTATCAAATACACGGTTAATTTCATTCATATTAGAACCAACTTTTTCTTCTAATACACTAAGCATATCATTTAATACATTTTTTAATTCTATTAATTGAGGATTAGCAGGAATAGCTGTTATTCTTGCTGTTAAATTACCAGCTTCTATTTCTTTAGCTGTTTCAACTGATTGTTCTACTGCTTTAGCATCTTGTTCTAAAGCATTTTTAGTTTTAGTGATGTTTTCATTGATAGCTTTTGCCATAGCACCTAGTTCATCATTTGTATTAACATTAATCATAGCTGAGTCTTTGGTTTTATGATTGATAAAATCAAAGAATGAGTTAAGGCCTGTTTGGATTTTTTCTAGTGGAGAAAGATAGCGTGAAACTATGAAATATAATACCGCTATACTTAAAACAATCATTATAATCACAACGATAGCTTGCGTTAGTGCAATTTGCATGATAGGTTTGTTGATTATTTCAGCGCTTTCTGTGCTACAAACACGATAATCATAGATATTTGCACAAATTCCAAGTCTTTCTTGACCCTTTAAGCCATATTCAAAAAATTTATAATCTCCATTTTGTTTATGGGCGTTGATTACAGGAGAGTGATCTACGGATGGATCTAAGAGCTGTTTGTTTTTAGCTACAAAAACTTTTTCGTTTTGATTAAACAAAAAGCTATTTCCTGGTTTATTTTCAAAGTCTTTTTGAAGATCAGCTATAGGTATATCAACACCGATTACACCTATAAATTTACCATCTTTTGAGATTGATTTTGTATAAGTAATTACATATTGGTTGGTTGCTTTATCGATGTATGGAAATGTGATAAATACTTTGTTTGTTTTTCTTGCTTCTATATACCATTCTCTTGTTCTTGTGTCATAATTTATGGCTTTACCATATATTACTACATTAGTGTTTTTATTATCGCTACTGTTATCGCTAACTATATTTTCCCCATTGTCTAAACCTATAAATGTTGCCAAAACTCCAGAGGCTTTTCTGTAAGATTTTAGCATTTGGCCAAGATTTTCTATAAGATCTTCTTGAGAATTTAATTTTTCATAAGGAAGTTCTAAAACACTTTCCTCTAGGTGATTAATTAATTTAATATTATTTTCTCTGAAAGTTTCTAAAGAAATTCTTGATACTTGTAAAATATCATTTTGTCTTTTTAGTTCATTTTCATAAAGAAAATTTTTCGTAAAGATAAAACTTATAATTCCTAAAACAATAAGTGACAAAGCTGCAAAAATATTTGCTAGCAAAGATAATTTAATTTTCAAACTAGAAAACATAATACACTCCTACGATTTTTCTTAAATTATAGTGAGTGTATATAAATTATTTATCAATAGTTTTTAATTGTTTATTAAATTCTTTGCCTTTTCCCATAGTCTCAGGCCGAGTTTTTTAGCATAGCTTGTATCTATATTTTTATACTTTTTACTAGTTATTTTTTCTAATTCTCCAAGCTCTTTGGCTAAAGAGTTTAACTTAGTTTGAGCTAGTCTAGTAAAGTCGTCGATTTTTGGATTTTGTTTAATTTCATTTATTTTAATGAAAATTTGTTCTCTATTTTCTTGTATCAGACGTTTAAATTTAGCAAATAAAGTGTCAAATTTATTTTCTAATAAATCTTTGAGTATGTCTTTTGCGGGATTGTCAAGTTCTGATGATATTTTTTTAAGCATTTGAATAAATTCTTGTTCTATATCTATAAGCTCTTTTTCTTTATTTTTTAAATCATATTCTAAAGCACTATATGCAAAGCTTGCTTTAAATTTTTCAATCGCTAAAGAAATTCCTTCTTGCGCTCCATAAATACTTCCAATACATAAATCATAAGCAAAGGCTTGTGATTCATTAGCAAGTTCAAAAGCTGTATTTAAAACTACTTGGGAGATTTTTAAAATTCTTTCTTTTTCAAAACTTCCTTCGCAAATTGCATTAAAGACTAAATTTTTAGCAATCTCACAAGAAGTAAGTTCTATATTTTCTCCTTTTTCTAAGGTTGTGATAAAAGCACTTTCGGCGGTTTCTTTTAAAAGACCTAGTATTTCTACATCATAAAGCATAGCATCATTAATGCTTATATTAAATTCATTTAAATTCAAATCTTTTAAGGTTTTTTCTAAGTCAAAAAAATTATCACAAATTTTATGCTTAATGGTGTTTTTTTGATCTTCGATTTTTACTTTTAATTTGCCATATTCATTAATATAGGTAAAAAATACTTTTTTATCCTCTTCTACTCTAGCTTTGATGATGCCTTGGATTATTCTAGAAATATTTTCTTCATTTATAAGTTCAAGTTTTTCTAATACCTTAGAAAAAATGGCAAAAAGCTCTTCATTGCTAGTATTTTCAAAACTAATTTTTTTATAACTTAGGCTAAAAACAAGCTCACTAATTAAGTTTGGAATTTCATTTTTTTCACAAGCTAAGAGAGAATTTTCAAAAATAATGGCTAAATTTTTCATAGTTTTTCCTTTTTATAGTACAAATTTGGCTTTATTTTTTAATTGATTAAAAATATTTAAACGATCACTTTTGCTGTCTACATAAACACTTAAAAGATAGCTTTTATATGTACCTTGTTTGCTAGTATTTGAGATTTTGTATTTAAATTCTCTTTCATTGAGTATTTGAGTAAAAACTTCTAAAGCATCAACATCAGCTTCAAAAACAACTTTGTAATCCCAAAAAGTAGGGTAATTTATAATAGGCTCTTTTTTAAGATCGCAGATATTTACCACTTTTACCTCCTTCTTTACTTTCTAAAACTATATCAGTAATTTGCATACTTTTATCAATAGCTTTGATCATATCATAAATAGTTAAAAGCCCAATGCTAACAGCGGTTAAGCTTTCCATTTCAACTCCGGTTTTTCCTTCACATTTTACGGTCACAAAAAGTTTAAAAGAACATTCTTCTTTGTTTTCTTCTATATGGGTTTGTACTTTTGAAATCATCAAAGGATGACACATTGGGATAAGATTTGAAGTTTGCTTAGCTCCCATGATAGCTGCTGTAATAGCAGTTTGCAATACAGGTCCTTTTTTTGCAGTGTTTGTTATTATAGCTTCAAATGCTTCTTTGCTCATGTATATTTTACCGCTTGCACAAGCTTCTCTTTGGGTGATATTTTTTTGACTTACATCTACCATTTTGGGATGATTTTTTTCATCTAAATGTGTTAAATTCATATTTTTCCTTAAGTAAAGTTTGAAAAATTATACCAAAATGTATATTTTTATATTAAAATACTACTAAAAAATTTTAAAGGATTTGCAATGGCTTATGATGATGAAGAATTTGAAAATTACGATGATGAAATGTATGATGAAACAGATGATGATACTTATGCAAATAATCAAAGATCGTATAATTATGATGATGATGATTATGAATACGATGATGATTATAATGATGATGATACTTATGAGATGGATTAAGAGTGAGTAAAAATCTTAGTAAAAAAGATATAAAAGTTTTAGGTCTTTCATCTTTAGGAGGGACTTTAGAATTTTATGATTTTATCATTTTTGTATTTTTTGCAAGTTATATTTCTAAAAATTTCTTTCCTGAAAATTTAAGCCCATTTTGGCAAATGTTTAATACTTATGGAATTTTTGCTGCAGGATATTTAGCTAGACCACTTGGTGGTATAGTTATGGCTCATTTTGGCGATAAATTTGGCCGCAAGAAAATGTTTATGCTTAGTATTTTACTGATGGTTGTGCCAACTTTTATGCTTGCTTTTATACCTGCTTATGAAAGTATAGGGTATTTATGTATAGTATTTTTGGTGTTTGTAAGAGTTTGTCAAGGCATAGCTATAGGCGGGGAATTGCCTGGTGCTTGGGTTTTTGTATTTGAGCATGCTCCAAAGGGTCAAAAACGCACTTATCTTGGAATTTTAACAGCTTCTGTGGTAGGTGGAATTTTACTTGGTAGTTTTGTGTTTTTGATGATGAATAAACTTTATACACAAGAAGAGCTTTATGAGTGGGCTTGGAGAATTCCATTTTTCTTGGGTGGAATTTTTGGGATCATTTCTGCTTATTTGCGTAAATTTTTAAGAGAAACTCCTGTTTTTGAGCAAATGAAAAAAGACAAAGCCTTAGAAAAATTTCCTTTAAAAGAAGTGTTTAAAAAGGCTAAGCTAGGCATAGTACTTTCTATGTTAATAACTTGGGTTTTAACTGCTTGTATTGTTGTGATGATTTTAATCATACCTTCTTTTATGGCAAAAATGTTAAGTATTGATGCAAGCGTTCAAGCTTATATGCAAATGCTTGGTATAATTGTGCTTGTAATTGGTTGTATATTAAGTGGAATTTTGGCTGATAAAATAGGCATAGTAAAAGCTTGTGTGATTTTTTCATTAGGATTTTTCTTAACTTGCTTGTTTTATTTTAATGCTCTTTATATTAAAATACCTGATTTTAATACAGTGAGTGTGTATTATTTAAGCGCTTGTTTTTTTGCTGGAGTGATGAATTTTTGTCCTTTAATGATGAGTGAAGTATTTGATGCTAAGATTAAATTTTCAGGACTTAGTTTTTCATACAATATAGCTTATGCATTAGCTGGTGGTTTTACCCCGCAACTTGCTTTATTTTTGCACACCATTGCTTTGGCAAATTTAGAAAATATTGCTCGTTTTTCTTTGGGATTTTATATGCTAGCTATGGCTATAATCTCGCTTTTTTCTGCTTTGATGTTTAAATATCTTAGTAATACCCAACGCACATACTCTCAGTGATTTTAATACGCTTTTCCAAAGGAGTAGGGCTAAAAAAATGGCATTTTTCGATGTAAATATTATAATTATAATCTAGCTTTAAAAGATCGTAAAATGCCTTTAAATTTACAAATTTAATCCCACATACTTCTTTTATATCTAAGATTTTATAAATTTGAGAATTATTTTTTTCTACTAAATGTGATGGAGCAAGCGTTGTAAAAGAACAAAATGCACTAGCTAATACATAGCCACTTAAATTTTCACATTCTTTTATGAGGTCTTGATATTTTGTTAAAATACTTTTTTTATGTAAAAAAATTACTCTTGTGCCTTGATAGCGCGCTGCTTGAGCATTTTTCCAAAATTTATAAGCATTTTTAGAGATATTTGCTAATTGATGTAATTGCACATTTAAGACATAATCATCTAAGAATTGATTAGGTGGTAAAATAGTATAAGTCATAGTTTTTCTTTAATTTTGTTTTTAAAATTATACTAAAAATTGACTTTTGTTTATATTTTTAATTTCTAAATTTAATACAATAAGTAAAAATTATTTTTAAGGAAAAGCATGAAATTTGAAACTATTAATCATGAAGGTATAAAAAAACTTATGGATGTTTTTTATGCAAAGGTTAGAGTGGACAAAGATTTAGGACCTATTTTTAATGAAAAAATCGGTACAGACGATGAGAGTTGGAAAAAACATAAAGAAAAAATAGCAAGCTTTTGGGCTGGGATGTTTTTAGCTGATCCAAGTTATAGTGGTTCACCTTTGAGAGCTCATCATGAATTACCTCCATTTCCAAGAGAATTTTTTGATATTTGGCTTAATTTATTTGATGAGAGTTTGCAAGAAGTTTTTGAAGACGAGCCAAGAAATATCATTATAGAAAGAGCTAGAATGATAGCTCAAAGATTTCAAATGATTATTTATGATCATAGATTTGCTTAAGAGTTTAAAAACTCTTAGCGGTAGTTAAAGGTATGTAAATTTTCACCTTGAGAATACTTATAACTATATTTTCCATCAAGATATATTACCAAACGATAATACCCTTTATGCGAACCAAATACAACTTTTCTAACTTGTGCTGTATTAACTTGCAGTGTTTTGGTATTAAAATTTTGTTTTTTAGCAAAATCTATAATGATTTTAGTAGGATCTCCTATAGATAGATGTCTTAGTATTTTATCTTGGGTTTTGATATTGATTTTGTTATTGTAAAAACCAAGAGAAATAAAATTATAAATATTTCCACTAAAAAGTGGTGTTTCTATGTTTAAAGTAGTGTTATTTTCTTCTGTTTTTGAGTTTTTATTTCCTTGTTTTTGTGGTACGGTTACAGATACATCAAGTATAGGCGTGGCATTTGGACTTTTAGTTTTTATAAATGAATAGGTATCATGCCAGTTAATGCTTTTGTATATATCCAAAGTGGTTTGTTCTTCAGAGCCATCAAGGTTGACATAAGTAATGGTAATATTTTTTAAAATTCTCGCATCAGAATTAAAGTTAAAATCTTGCCTTTGGAAAGGGCTAAGTTTTGCAAATTCGGCATTTTTTTGTTCTATATTGTTATCAAAAGGATTGTCTTTTGCATTTAAAAATACACAAGTAAGTAAAAACAATATAAAAAATTTAATTCTCATGTGAATTTTCTCCCTTAAGTCTTAAAAGTTGCAAATATTCTTTTTGAGCTTGAGCATTTTTAGCTTTTAAAGTCATTATGTTTTTTTCTAAAATTTTTTGTTCTTCTTTAAGTGTTAGTAGCACATCTAGTGAAGATTTACCAAAAAACATATTACCAAAATACATAGCAACGATAATAGCTACAAATGATAATGCAATAGTTTTTATTAGATGATGACGAGCCTCCTTTTTTTTAGAATGCTCATCATACTCTTTTAATAAATCGCTCAGAGTTTATCTCCTAAGTACTCATCATTATCAAGTTCAATTTCTAATAAACGATTATATTTTGCAGTTCTTTCGCCTCTTGCTAGAGCTCCTGTTTTAATTTGCCCTGTATTTAATGCTACTGCAAAATCAGCTATAAATGCATCTTCGCTTTCGCCGCTTCTATGGCTCATAATGCATTTATAATTATTTCTATGAGCTAATCTTACTGTTCTCATAGTTTGAGTGATAGTTCCTATTTGATTAGGTTTAATTAATACAGCATTTGCCATATTTTTTAAAATTCCCTCTCTTAAAATATCTTCATTAGTTACAAATAAATCATCACCCACAAGTTGAATTTTATTACCAAGTTTTTGAGTAAGCTTAATCCATCCTTCATAATCATCTTCAGCTAAGCCATCTTCAATGCTAAAAATAGGGTACTTAGCACATAATTCTTCATAACGAGCGATTAAATCTTCATTTGAGAAAACTTTACCTTCTAAGTGGTATTTACCATCTTTATAAAGCTCGCTACTTGCTACATCTAGCGCTAGTTTGATTTTATTTTCATAGCCTGCTTTTTTAATACAAGTCATTAAAAGATCAAGAGGTTCTGTGTTATTTGCTAAATTTGGAGCAAAACCACCCTCATCTCCTAAAGCTGTAGAGTGGCCTAAAGCGGCTAATTCTTTTTTTAATATTGCATAAATTTCACAAACTGATCTTAAGCCCTCTTTAAAGCTTGAAAAACCAAAAGGCATAATCATAAATTCTTGAAAATCTACATTATTATTTGCATGAGCACCACCATTTATGATATTACACATTGGTACAGGCAATACACTTGCATTTGCCCCACCTAAATATCTATATAAAGGTATTCCTAGGGCATTAGCAGCTGCGCGTGCTGTAGCCATAGAAATTCCTAAAGTTGCATTGGCACCTAAATTTGAATAATTTTTAGTTCCATCAAGCTCTAAAAGAGTGTTATCTAGTTGAGTTTGATTAAACGCATCAAGCCCAATGATGTTTTCAGCTATTGTGCCATTGATATTTTCTATAGCTTTTAAAACGCCTTTGCCACCAAATCTTTCATTATTATCTCTAAGTTCTAAAGCTTCTTTTTTTCCTGTGCTTGCTCCGCTTGGAACTATAGCACTACCCATGCTTCCATCACTTAGCATAATTTCAGCTTTTATGGTAGGATTGCCTCTACTATCTAAAACTTCAAAAGCTCTTAAATCTTCAATAATTAGCATTATTCTTCTCCCTCATCATCTTCTTTTGCACCTAAAATCATGCTATCAATGCCAATGGAATTTTGTATAGCTTGAGTGATTTCATCTGCAATAGCTGGATTTTCTTTCAAAAAGGCTTTAGCATTTTCTCTACCTTGACCAAGTTTAGAAGCTTTATAAGAAAACCACGCACCACTTTTATCGATAATATCAAGTTTCACACCATAATCTATTAACTCGCCCTCACGGCTAACACCCTCTCCAAACATCACATCAAATTCAGCTTGTTTAAATGGAGGTGCGACTTTGTTTTTGGCTACTTTTACTTTAACGCGGTTTCCAATAGGCTCATCGTTTTGTTTTAAAGTAGCGGTTTTTCTAACATCTAAACGCACTGAAGAGTAAAATTTAAGTGCATTACCACCTGTTGTAGTTTCTGGAGTGCCATAACCCATCATACCTATTTTCATACGAATTTGATTGATAAAAATCACCGTTGTGTTCATTTTATGCACTATTCCGGTTAATTTTCTTAAAGCTTGGCTCATTAATCTTGCTTGAAGACCTACATGTTGATCTCCCATATCGCCTTCTATTTCAGCTTTTGGAGTAAGTGCGGCCACACTATCTACTACTATTAAATCAATAGCCCCACTTCTTGCTATAGTTTCAACAATCTCTAAAGCTTGCTCACCAAAATCAGGTTGAGAGATGTAAAGATTTTCTGTATCTACACCCAAATTTTTCGCATATTTTACATCAAGAGCATGCTCAGCATCTATAAACGCACAAACTCCGCCTTTTTTTTGACATTCTGCTATGATGTGTAAGGTAAGTGTGGTTTTACCTGAACTTTCAGGTCCATAAATTTCTATAATTCTTCCTTTTGGAACCCCGCCAATTCCTAAAGCTAAATCCAGTCCAACCGAACCTGTAGGAATAGAATCAATTTTTTCAACTTCTTTATCGCCAAGTCTTAAAATAGTACCTTTTCCAAAGGTTTTATCAAGACTTTTTAAGGCTGCATCAAGTGATTTTCTTTTATTATCATCCATGCTTGTTAATCCTTTTATAATATGTTTAAAATTGTATCAAAAAGAAATTTAATATAAGTTTTTATTTTGAATTTTGCTAAAATACTTTTTTAAATTTTTCAAGGAAAAAAATGAATAAAAAAATTAGTGTAGCGCACTCTCCTGATGCTGATGATATTTTTATGTATATGGCGATTAAATTTGGTTGGGTTGGAAATGCTTATAAGTATGAAAATACAGCTTTAGATATACAAACTTTAAACGAATTAGCCTTGCAAAATATATATGATGTTAGCGCGATATCTTTTGCGCTTTATCCTTTAATAGCTAGTGAATATGCTCTTTTAAAAACTGCTGTGAGCTTTGGCGAGGGCTATGGGCCAAAGCTTATTAAGAAAAAAGATAAAAAATTAAAGCCAAATTTTAAGGTTGCTTTAAGTGGAGTACACACTACTAATGCTTTAATCTTTCGCATAAAATACCCTCAAGCTAGGATAATTTATAAGAATTTTTTAGAGATTGAAAAGGCTGTTTTAGAAGATGAAGTTGATGCTGGTGTTTTAATACATGAGAGTATTTTAGAATTTAATGATGATTTATGTGTTGAGGCTGAACTTTGGGATATTTGGCAAGAATTAGCCAAAGATGACTTGCCTTTACCTTTGGGTGGTATGGCACTTAGAAGATCTTTACCGCTTAATGATGCTATAGCGGTTGAAAAAGATTTGATTAAAGCAGTAGAAGTAGCAGATAATAACAGAAAAATTCTAGCTTCCATGCTTTTAGAGCGTAATTTAATACGCGTTGATGCGCAAAAACTTGATGTGTATTTAAATTTATACGCAAATAAAAACTCTATAAATATGAATGATAAGCAATATGAAGCTATAGATAAGCTTTTTGAGCTTGGGTTTAATCATGGATTTTATGAGAAATTAATTAAAAGCAAAGATTATCTTATACCTAGTGAGTATGAAGAATTTAGAAATTCTTGATAGAATTTGAATTTTAAGGAGTAAATATGGAAAGTACTTTAGTGGCCTTGGGTGTACAAACTTTTAAAATCACACTTATGCTTTCTTTGCCTATGCTTTTAGCAGGGCTTATTGCAGGGCTTATAATAAGTATTTTTCAAGCTGTAACACAAATTAATGAAGCTACGCTTTCTTTTGTGCCAAAAATTTTACTTGTTGTTGTGGTGATAGTATTTTTAATGCCTTGGATGATAAGCTCTATGATTGATTTTACAACGAATATCTTAAATCAAATTCCAAGCTTTATTCGATGATTATCGATTTTTCTAAATATTCTTCTGTGCGTATAGGTGAGAGCTTTGAAGTACAAGTGCTTGAAGAGCCTTGCGAATTTGATGGTTTTTTAATAGGCGGGGCAAATAATCTTTTAATCTCTCCAGAACCCAAAAAATTAGGAATTTTAGGGAAAAAATTTGATTATATTAAAATTTTAGAGCAAAATGAAAAAGGCATGTTTTTAGAGATAGGCTCTAGTGTGAAATCTTTTAAAATGTATCATTTTGCCAAAGAAAACAATTTAAAAGGCTTTGAGTTTTTAAGAAATATCCCAGGAACTTTGGGTGGAATTTTAAAAATGAATGCAGGATTAAAAAATGAGGATATTAGTAAAAACTTAATTAGTATTTGTACTTTTAATCAAGAAATTTTAAAACAAGATATCGCATTTGCTTATAGGTTTAATCCTATTAAAGAAGTAATGTTTAGCGCAAAGTTTTTTTTAGAATATGGATTTGACCCAGTTAAAGATGAGCTTTTAAAAAATGCAAGAAAAAATCAACCCAAAGGTGCTAGTTTTGGATCTATTTTTAAAAATCCCAAAAACGATCATGCAGGAAGGTTGATAGAAGCAGTTGGTTTAAAGGGTTTTAATAAAAATGATGCGATGTTTAGTAATGAACATGCGAATTTTTTGATTAATAAAAAACATGCTAGTTTTGATGATGCTATGTTTTTAATAGAGCTTGCTAAAAAAAGAGTTTTTGAAGATTTTGGGATTTTTTTAGAAGAAGAAGTGGTGATTATATAGTATTTTTGATATCTTCATAAACAATTTTAGCTATTTCTTGGACTAATTCTTGATAAGATTTATTTTTATCATTTGTGCTAAATTGAGTATTGATAGTAAGAATTTTATGATCTTTTAATTTTTTTGTTTTAGCATTAAAAAGCTTATACTCTATGTCGGCTTTGACTTCAAAATTGGAAAAAAGCAAGAAATTTTGTTGGCTTGCTTGAATGCTTTTTAAATCTAGCAAAATAATAAAATCAGCCTTTTTAAAACGATTAAATTCTAAAAACTCACTTGCATTGATGAAATTTTTATTTGTTTGCAAGATATTTTGACTATTGATATAAGTTTGATTTTCTTTTTGACTAAGCAAGGCAAAATTATTTTGCTCATTTAAAATAGCACTTAATGCTTTTAGCGTATCTTTTGCCATGCTTTTAGCATCGATTTTTAAATTTGAAAAATAAAAATTATATTCTTTTTCATAGCTTGGTACTAAAGCTAAGATGCTAATATGTGAGAGTTTGTCATAATTTATATTTTGTTCAAGATTGATGATATTAAAATCATCGTTATTTTTTAATTTTATAATTTTTTTATTTGCAAAAGAGTTAGCATAAATAGCACTTAAAAAACAAAAAAATATTAAAAAAAATCTCACTAAAAACCTTTTAATTTAAATTCATCCTTAGCAAAGGCTATAAAACTTGGAAGTTTAAAATCAGGACTATTATAATTTAAAGCTTTTTTATCAAAATCTTGCATTATTCCACCATTTTGTTTGACCAAAAAATCTCCCGCAGCTATATCCCAAGCTTTTGGGCCACCAAAACGCGGGTAAATTCCAGCTTTTGCTTCAAGCAAATACACAAATTTCAAAGCAGATGAAACCTTAATGCCCTCTAGTTTATTTTGAATGAAAAAATCTTCATTATTATCATGATTTTTAGAGTAAAGGGCTATATTTTTAACCTTTTCATATTGCTCTAAACTAAGATTTAAAATTTCATTATTTTTATAGACTTTAGTATGAGCATGTGCATAATAGTATGCATTATTTTCCACATCGCCTATGAGTGAAAGCATAGGGGTATTTTTATGGATTAATGCGATTAAAACACAATATTCTTTATCTTTTTTAGCATAAGATTTAGTGCCATCAAGAGGATCTATAAGCCAAAAATACTCTAAATTTTTTCTTTCTTCATAAGAAAGTATGTTTTCTTCAGAGCATATAGCTATATCGCTTGAAGTCAAAATCTCACTAATAGCTTCATTAGACTTTATATCAGCCAAACCTACTGGAGAATCATCGTCTTTAAGCCACAAGGTATTTTTATCTTTATATTCAAGCAATACTTTTGAGGCTTCCTTGCCTGCTTTTAAAGCTAATTCTAAAAGTGCGTCTAAATTTTTCATAAAAAAAGTATAGCAATTTTATATAAATACTTAGTAGAATTATTTTCTACTAAGATTATTGATAAATTTTATCAAACTAATAGCTAAAATTGCTTCAAGCAAAGCAGTAAGCACTAATCCTGAGTATATATCTTGAGTGATGATATTAGTTTGGTAAGAAAGCGTAGCCACTGCGATGAGTAAGGTTAGTGGCATAGAATGGCTTAGGCCAAATAAAAAGGTATTTTTTAAACCAAGTATTTTTATAAAAGTCATAGCACAAAGTATTCTTAGTCCTATCATAAAGGCAGTTAGCGAAAAAGCTATGAGTAAAACTTGAGGGTTTAAAAGCATTTGGAGTTTAAAACTTGAGCCTATATAGATGAAAAATATAGGTATTAAAAAACCATAACCAAAACTAGAAAGTTTATGCTCTAAGTCTTTTTTATGATCAAAAAAAGTAGCTATGAATGAACCTGCTATAAAAGCCCCAAGTGCAACTTCAAGTTTAAAATAAATCATAATCGCAACTATGGCTATGAAAATGGCCATACAAAATCTTATGTCTTTTTCATTTTGATCTTGCCAAGGCATAAGTATGGTTTTAAGTTGCGGATACCACCAAAAAAGCACTTCTAAAAATTTAAATCCAAATATACAAAGTGCTAAAAATCCCACAAGATATAATAAATTTTGTGTTAAGGAAAAAATGTCTTTTCCTTGTCCTAAAAAAGCTGCTGTGATGGTTAATAAAACTATACTTACTACTTCTGCTAGTGTGGCAACTATCATAGAAATATTTAACCAATCACAATTTTTACCAAAATCTCTATACAAAGTAGAAAGCAAGCCAACGCTCATTATAGGTATAATAATGACAAAAATATAAGAAATGTCCACGCTTTCAACTGCTAAAACGCTAAAAGCATATAAAAGTATGATGTAGATAAAAGATTTATTAAGTAAGCTTCTTTCTGTATTTAAAAAGGTTTTAAGATTAATCTCCATACCCGCAATAAACATAAGATAATAAAACCCCGCATTAGCTAAAAGCTTAAAATTCTCACTTTCTCCTATAAAACCCAAAAATCCTATAAAAGAGCCAAGCATAATTTCAGTGGCTGAAAGCGGGAGTTTTAAAAATTTAGCAATATAAGGTGAAGTTAGCAAACACCCTGCTACGACTAATAAAATTTTTAAATCCGTAGCAGCTTGAGCATCAATGGCATGAGCTAGCAAAGCTAAATCCCATTTGTTTTAGTTTTTGTATGTCTTTGCTAGGTTCTTCGCCTTTAGTTGTAAGATAATCACCTACTACTATAGCACTAGCTCCTGCGTCAAAAATTTCATATTGTCTTTCTTTTAACACTACCTCTCTACCACCTGCTACCATGATATGTGCATTTGGTAAGTCTTTTTTAGTGTCTTTGATGATATTTAACGCCTCATCAGGATCAAGTAAAGCTTGTTTGAGTTTTAAATTTTCATTTGGTATGAAAAAATTAATAGGCGAGGAAAAAGGATCAAGTTCTTTTAAACTAGCTCTAAAACTTTTTCTATCAGCTTCGCTTTCTCCAAGACCATAAATTCCACCACAGCAAAGCATTAAACCTACTTCTTTAGCATAAAGATTAGTTTGAAATCTTTGTTCCCAAGTATGCGTAGAGCAAATGTTTGGGAAAAATTCTTTGGAAGTTTCTAGATTATGATTATAAGAAAAAATTCCTGCTTTTTTTAATTCTTTGAGTTGTTCTAAATTGGCTATACCATTGCAAGCTATAAGTAAAAGCCCTTCTACTTCTTTTTGCACTGCGTGAGCTACTTTACACACATACTCAAGTTTTTCATCATCAAGTCCAGCGCCTGCTGTGACTAAACAAAATCCCAAAGCCTCATTTTTTTTAGCCATTTTAGCTTCTAAAACAATTTGATCTATATCTTTTCTTTTATATTTGTTGATATTTGTTTTCACATGAGCGCTTTGGGTGCAATATTTGCAGTCCTCACCGCACCCTCCACTTGCTATATTAGATATAGCACAAAGCATAATTTGCATTAGATTTCCTTTTTGATTTTACATTTTAAGCATTCTAAAAATGTGCCTTTTTTTAATTCTTTAATTATTAAATTTTCACCACATTCTTCGCATTTTTCTTCACTCGGCTTGTATTTGCTTATAAAATTACATTTTGGATAAGCACTACATCCATAAAATTTACCACGCTTAGAAAAACGCTCTACTATCTCACCTTTTTTACACTCTGGGCAAGTTAATCCTATGGAATTTACTTGTTTGGCTTGAGTTTTTTCTTCGTTTTTATTTTCTTGTTTTAAATTTCTTGAATATTTACATTTTGGAAAATTTAAACATGCTATAAATTCTCCATATCTTCCTTTTCTTATAGCAAGCTCACCACCACAATCAGGACAAGTTTCATCTATTTTTGTAATAGTTTTTTGGCTTTTTATATTTTTTTTACCCTCATCAATTTTTCTCATAAAAGGAAAGTAAAATTCTCTTAAAAGCTCTTGCCAATCAAGCTTTCCTTCTGCTATCTCATCTAAAGATTCTTCCATTTTAAAGGTAAAATCACTATCTACTATATCGCTAAAATTTTGTTCTAAAACTTCTATCACATTAAATGCTATTTCATTTGGGATAAGTTGTTTTTTATCTATACGCACATAATCTCTTGCGCTAAGTAAAGAAATAGTTGGAGCATAAGTAGAAGGGCGTCCTATGCCTAAATTTTCAAGTTTTTTTACAAGTCCAGCTTCAGAATATCTAGAAGGTGGCTCTGTAAAATGGGAATTTAATTGTATATCTTGAATATTTAATTCATCATTTAAATTTAGTAAAGGTAAGATTTTGTCTTTATCCATATCTCCATAAGCTTTATAATGTCCATCAAATAAAATTTTTCTACCACTAATTTTAAAAATAGCATCATTAGAGCTTACAAAAACATTTTGACTTTGAGAAATTGCTGCTTGCATTTGACTAGCTATGAAGCGATTATAAATTAGCGTATAAAGCTTTGCCTCATCTTTGTCTAAAAATTCATTTGCAAGTTTAGGAGTAAAGCTTAAATTTGTAGGTCTTATAGCCTCATGTGCTTCTTGAGCGCCTTTGGCTTTTGTGGCATAAATGTTTGCTTTAGCTGGTAAATATTCTTTTCCAAATTCATCTTTTATAAGTTTTCTTACTTGCTCTAATGCTTCTTTGGCTATATTTAAACTATCAGTTCTCATATAAGTGATTACACCCATAATACCTTCATGAGTTTTTACACCTTCATAAAGCTTTTGAGCTATCATCATAGTTTTTTTAGGGTTAAATCCCAAGCGATTACTAGCGCTTTGTTGCAAAGTAGAAGTCATAAAAGGTGGTGGTGGGGTTATTTTTCTATCTTTGCTTTCTATGTTATTTATTTTAAATTTAGCATTTTTGCAAGCTTCAAAGATTAATTTTGCTCTATCTTCGTTAGTTATGGTAAGTTTTTCTATTTTTTGGCCTTGAAATTCTACCAATTCAGCTTCTAAATCTTTTTTAAAAATTACATCGATACTAAAATACTTTAAAGGAGTAAAAGCTTTAATTTCTCTTTCTCTATCTACTATGATTTTTAATGCTGCACTTTGAACACGGCCTGCACTTAGACCTTTTTGAATTTTTTGATTGAGTAAAGGGCTTAATTTATATCCTACAATGCGATCAAGCAAGCGTCTAGCTTGTTGGGCATTAACGCTATTTATATCAAGATGTCTTGGATTATTTAGTGCATTTTCTATAGCTGATTTTGTAATTTCATGAAAAACTATCCTAGGTAATGAATTTTCATCTTTATTTATAGCTTTTGCTATGTGATAAGCTATAGCTTCTCCTTCGCGATCCTCATCGGTTGCAAGATAGATTTGTTTTGCATTTTTTGCTTTTTCTTTTAATTCTTTTACTAAAGTAGAATGATCGCTTGAAATTCTATATTCTGGTTTGAAATTTTCATCTTCTATTTTTATACCAAAACTACTTTTTGGCAAATCTCTAATATGACCTTTAGAGGCTATTACTTCATAATCTTTTCCTAAAAAATTTCCTATAGTTTTTGCTTTAGCTGGTGATTCTACTATTATTAAGTTTTTCATTTATTACCTTAAAAATATAAAAATTGCTAGAAGTGTATAAAAAAAAGTTAAATTTTTTGCTTAGATGGGTTTTTAAATAAAATATAATTAATGTTATAATTTTCTATAATTTAATTTCATAGGATATATAATGTTTTTGCAAAAAAATTTACAAGCTTTAGAATTTACTAACAAACCCTTACAAGAAAAAATTCTATCTTTAAAACAAGATTTTATCGACATCTTTCCAAGCCAAACACCCTTTGTACCATCAAAAGATGATTTAATGATGCCAAATATATTTTTTTGTGGCATTGGAGATGGACTTTTTTTAAAAAAACTTATCAATAAACATATATTTATATTTGATAAGGTTGAGTTTTTTGCAAATGTTTTAAGTAAGATGGATTTAAGTCAAGAACTTTCAAGCGGAAAAATATATCTTTGTGATGTAGAAGAAAAAAGGCTAGAAGAATATCTTTGTTTGCTTTTTTCACAAAATGAATGTTTTGAGTATTTAGGGCTTTTTAAGCTTTTGCCTTATAGTGAGTTTTATGATCAAAGCCCAATGTTTGATTTTGCTTATAAAATGTGTATTGATGCTATTGCTAGAGTGGTTGGCAATGTTGATGTAAGCTTTAAAATGGATAGTAAAATCTATAAACAATTTTTATTAAATTTGCCAGCAGTATTTCAAAATTCACCCTTCGCTAGATTTATCTATGAAAATAAGACAAAAAACAAAAGTGTTATAGTAGTTTGTGCAGGGCCATCTTTAAATAAACAACTTGAACTTTTAAAAAAATATCAAGAAAATTTTGTAATTTTTGCTGTAGATGCAACCTATAAAACCTTGCTGAAAAATGATATTTATCCTGATTTTGTTTTTACTATGGATGTGCATGAAGAAAAATGGATTTGTTTTTATGAGAATTTACCTAAAAATGAATTTAAAAAGCCAGTTTTAGCTTTTAGTGCTTGTATTAATGAAAAATTAAGAGCTAAATTTGATCAAGAACAAAATAAATTTTTTATCTTACAAAATTTAGATTATCAAGAAAAATTTCATTTGAATGATTTTGGTTATTTAGATATAGGATTAAACGTAGCACATTTTGCTTATAATCTTGCTATAGCTTTAAAATTTAAAAATGTGATTATAATAGGGCAAGATTTAGCATATGGTGATGATGGAAAATCTCATGCAGACTATGATGTTTTTAATTTCACCCCTGTAGAATCAATCGAGCATTCTATAAATAAAAAGAAAGTTTTATCTTATGGTAAAAAAACTCTAGTTGAAACTAATATAGCTTGGGATGAATTTAGAAAAAGATTAGAAGTAATATTTCTTTCAAATTCTCAAATAAATTTTTATAATGCCACAGAGGGTGGAGCTTTTATTGATTATACTATTGAAATTTCTTTTAAAGAAATTTTAGAAAAATTAAAAGATTATAAAAAATCATATATTTTGCCAAATCCATTAAGTGTTAATAGACAAGAAAAATTATTGAAAAAAGTTTTAGAACAAATTCAAAAAGAACATAATGAGCTTTTGTTATTGCATGAAAAAGCACAAAATCTTATACAAATTCTAGAAGAAAAAAACCACATGCAAGTAGAAGAGGATGTTTTACATTTTAATGAGTCGATAAATAATTCTTATATCTTTCAAAGTACTATGTATAAGCCTTTATTTTATTATAAAGGATTATTTAATATGAAATATTATCAAGAACCACAAAATGCAAATTTACACTTTAAAGATTTTTTAGAAATCTTTTTAGAAATTTGTTCAATATCTTTAGAAAATTTGGATTTAGCCATTAAGCAATATAAAAATATCTTAAAAGTATAAATTATTTTTATTTTTTTTCGATATAGCTTTTAACAACTGCATGGAAGTGGTTGAATTTATTTAAAAGGATTTAAAATGGGATTTCGTATAAATACTAATGTGGCATCTTTAAATGCTCAAAACAACGCAAATTTAAACTCAAGAGCATTAGATAGTTCTTTATCTAGACTTAGTTCAGGTCTTAGAATCAACTCAGCTGCAGATGATGCTTCTGGTATGGCTATTGCAGATAGCTTAAGATCTCAAGCTAATACTTTAGGTCAAGCTATAAATAATGGTAATGATGCTTTAGGTATTTTACAAACAGCTGATAAAGCTATGGATGAGCAACTTAAAATCTTAGATACTATCAAAGTAAAAGCAACTCAAGCTGCTCAAGATGGACAAAGCACTAAGACAAGAAACATGCTTCAAGCTGACATTAACCGTTTGATGGAAGAACTTGATAATATCGCAAACACTACAGCATTTAATGGTAAACAACTTTTAAGTGGTGGTTTTACTAATCAAAGCTTCCAAATCGGTGCTCAATCAAATCAAACCATCCAAGCTAGCATAGGTGCGACCCAATCAAGTAAAATCGGTGTTACTAGATTTGAAACAGGTTCTATGTCTCATAGTAGTGGTGTAGCTCAACTAACTATTAAAAACTATAATGGTATAGATGATTTTAAATTCCAACCTGTAGTAATCTCATCATCAGTAGGTACTGGTATGGGTGCTTTAGCTGAAGAGATTAACAGAGTTTCTGATATCACAGGAGTTAGAGCTAATTTCTTGGTTCAAACTACTGGAGCTGGATCTATAAAAGCTGATAAAACTTCACAAGATTTTACTATCAATGGTGTAAGAATTGGTGAAGTTGAATATAAAGATGGTGATGAAAATGGAGCCTTAATTTCAGCTATTAACTCAGTAAAAGATACAACTGGAGTTGAAGCTTCTAAAGATGCTAATGGTAGATTAGTGCTTAACTCAAGAGATGGTAGAGGTATAGAAATCACTGGTAGCATGGGACCTGGTGCAGGTATTTTAAAAGATGATTATAAAAACTTTGGTCGCTTATCATTAGTAAAAAATGATGGTAAAGATATCTTAATATCAGGATCTAATCTTTCTGCTATAGGTATGGGCACAGCTGATATGATATCACAAGCTTCTATATCTTTAAGAGAATCAAAAGGAAATATCGACACCCATGTAGCCGATGCTATGGGCTTTAATGCTTACAAAGGTGGCGGTAAAATGGTGGTTACTTTCGCAACTATTTCTGCTTTTATGAGCTCTGCTGGTAGTGGTATGAGTGCGGGTTCAGGGTATTCTGTAGGTAGCGGTAAAGATATGTCTGCATTATATGAAGGAAATCTTGCTTTTGTAACAGCGTTTTCTGTCGCATTTGGTTTTAGTGCAAAAGGTGATGGAACCTCTCAATTTGCTGCATTTATTGCTACAGGAACTCAAGGTCAAATAGCTGCCAAAGATCAACAAGCTGGAGTTACCACACTAAAAGGTGCTATGGCCGTTATGGATATAGCTGAAACTGCTATTACTAATCTTGATCAAATCAGAGCAGATTTAGGTGCGGTTCAAAATCAAATCACAGCTACACTAAATAACATTAGTGTAACTCAAGTAAATATTAAATCAGCTGAATCAAACATTAGAGATGTTGATTTTGCGGCTGAGAGTGCAAACTTTGCTAAGTATAACATCCTAGCTCAAAGTGGATCTTATGCTATGAGTCAAGCAAATGCTGTGCAACAAAATGTAATGAGATTATTACAATAGTCTAATTTCCCAAACGCCTTGAAAACAAGGCGTTTTTTCTTTTTATTTTTGGAATACTTTTTGCTTTAAATCTTTTCAAGCAATTTATTGAAAGGATTTAAAATGGGTTTTAGAATAAACACCAATATAGGCGCAATGAATGCGCATGCAAATTCAACTATCACTGCAAGAGAGTTAGATAAATCTCTATCTAGACTTAGTTCAGGTCTTAGAATCAACTCAGCTGCAGATGATGCTTCTGGTATGGCTATTGCAGATAGCTTAAGATCTCAAGCAGCAACTCTAGGTCAAGCAATTAACAATGGTAATGATGCTATAGGTATTTTACAAACAGCTGATAAAGCTATGGATGAGCAACTTAAAATTTTAGATACTATCAAAGTAAAAGCAACTCAAGCTGCTCAAGATGGACAAAGCACTAAGACAAGAAACATGCTTCAAGCTGATATTAACCGTTTGATGGAAGAACTTGATAATATCGCAAACACTACAGCTTTTAATGGTAAGCAACTTTTAAGCGGTGGTTTTACAAATCAAGAATTTCAAATCGGCGCTCAATCAAATCAAACTATAAAAGCTAGCATAGGACCAACCCAATCAAGTAAAATCGGTGTTACTAGATTTGAAACAGGTTCTATGTCTCATAGTAGCGGTGTAGCTCAACTAACTATTAAAAACTACAATGGTGTGGATGATTTTAAATTCCAACCTGTAGTAATCTCATCATCAGTAGGTACTGGTATGGGTGCCTTAGCTGAAGAGATTAACAGAGTAGCTGATGTAACTGGAGTAAGAGCAAGTTTTTTAGTTGAAACCACTGGTGTTGGCCCTATAAAAGCCGGGGTTACAAGCGATGATTTTGCTATTAATGGGGTTAAAATAGGTAGAATAGAATATCAAGATAGTGATCAAAATGGAGCCTTGATAGCTGCTATAAACTCAGTTAAAGACAGCACTGGGATCGAAGCTTCAAGAGATGCTAATGGTAGATTAGTGCTTAATTCAAGAGATGGTAGAGGTATAGAAATAACTGGAGATATGGGACCTGGTTCTGGTGTTTTAAAAGATGATTATAAAAACTTTGGTCGCTTATCATTAGTAAAAAATGATGGTAAAGATATATTAATATCAGGATCTAATCTTTCTACTATAGGTATGGGCACAGCTGATATGATATCTCAAGCTTCTGTATCTTTAAGAGAATCAAAAGGCAGGATAGACACTCATGTAGCCGATGCTATGGGCTTTAATGCTTACAAAGGTGGCGGTAAAATGGTGGTTACTTTCGCAACTATTTCTGCTTTTATGAGCTCTACTGGTAGTGGTATGAGTGCGGGTTCAGGGTATTCTGTAGGTAGTGGTAAAGATATGTCTGCATTATATGAAGGAAATCTTGCTTTTGTAACAGCATTTTCTGTCGCATTTGGTTTTAGTGCAAAAGGTGATGGATCTTCTCAATTTGCTGCATTTATTGCTACAGGAACTCAAGGTCAAATAGCTGCTAGAGATCAAGCTCCAGGTGTTACTACGCTTAAAGGTGCTATGGCTATGATGGATATAGTTGAAACTGCTACAGCAAATCTTGATGCTATCAGAGCTGACATTGGTGCTGTGCAAAATCAAATCACAGCTACACTTAATAACATTAGTGTTACTCAAGTAAATATTAAATCAGCCGAATCTACTATCAGAGATGTAGACTTTGCAGCAGAAAGTGCGAATTTTTCTAAGTATAACATCCTAGCTCAAAGTGGATCTTATGCTATGAGCCAAGCAAATGCTGTGCAACAAAATGTTCTAAAACTTTTACAATAAATCCAAAGGTAAGGAATTTTCCTTACCTTATATTAATTTTCTTTTTTCTAAGATATCTTGCAAAGGCATGATGGCTATTTTTAACGCTTTTTCTTGAATATTTACAAGTTCGCTGATATCTTCTATCCAAGTTTTATGAGCTTCTATCCAAGCTACTAATTTATTTTGTTTGTCACTTTCATTATGCATAGCATGAACATAAATTTTAGAAAATGTGCTTTCAAGATGAAATAAAGAAGGAGTTATTGCTTCTTGCATAAATATAAATTTATTACTTTCTATTTGTCGTTTTAAATCATCAATTTGAGTATTTAGCTCATTAAGAGTATAGCGAATTTTACTTTTTTGATTTAATGCCTTATGTAATTTTTTACATTCTTTTAAAAATTTTTGACTATTTTTTATATGTTCTTTTATACGCTTATAAGCTTGTAGCATTAATTTTTCGCGTTGATCTTTTTTTAAAGGGTGTAATTTTGCAAAAGGTTTTTTTATATCTTGTGTGAGTAATTTTTCACAAAGTTCCTTAAAAGGCTTTTCTATAGCTCCTTCTATTCTAGCCCCACCTTCTGTTGCATTATAAAATTTAACATTTTTTTCTTTACTTATTAAATTTTCAAATATTTGCTTAAATAAAACCCAAATTTTAGAGCTTTGAACTACACCTTTGCCTCCATAAGCCAATATTTCATTTTTACCTTTATCTTTTTCATATTCATTAAACTTATCTCCATAGACAAAGCCTTCGCTATGAGATTTCCCATCATCACTATAGGCTAAATCTTGCCCTATTATGATAATATTTTCATGACCAAGTAAAATTGCTAATTCTGCATTCATATGTGCCACACTCATCCCACATTGCATATAACCAAACTCATGAAGCCCTAAAGAATAAGCAAAAGGATAAGCTCTTGAAACCAAGATATAATTTCTTTTGTTTTTTTCTAAAAATTTAATAGCATCTTTATAAACTAATGATACAAGGATAAAAGTAATATCTTTATCAAAATCTTTAAAATCGTTATCAAAACATTTCGTAACTGTTTTAGTTCTTTCAAGCATACAAACATAATCAGGTTTGATGCCTTCTTTGGCAAGTACAGCATAAGCACTATCTACGCAAAATATAGTTGCTTTATTAGCATATTTTTTTAGCAAAGGAAGTTGTTTTTTTAAAGATGGTCCAGTAGCAACCAAAATGGCGGTCTTGCTTTTGTTGGTTCTTTTTTTCTTTAATTCATTAAAACTTGGATGATTGATCATTTTTGGTAAATTTAATACAAATTGTTCAATCCCTTGTAAAGCATCTATAGGATCATTGCCTTTTCTTAAAGCCAAACTTCTAATGGCTTGGATGTTTAGTGTGTTTATATAGTTTATATCTTTTTTTTGTTCTTCATAAAATTTTGAATGAATATGTAAATTATATGTTTTTAAAAATAAATTTAAAAATGAACATAGAAAATCAGCTTTAGCATAATTCATTTCTTCATTATGGATTATGATAAATCTTCCGCTACCAAGCTCATCATAAAAATCTATCATATTTAAGGCCAAAAAGATAAGCTCAATATCTTTTTCATAAACTATGATTTTTTTATGTTCTTTATTTGCTAATAAGCTTTTGTATAAAATTCCATTTCCAAGTCCATAAAAAAATAAAACAGGATATCTTGCATAATCATTTTGAAAAAGCTTTAAATTCTCTTGTAATTCTAATAAAGGATTTTCATATATTTTTTTCGTGCTTTGAAAAATGACATTGCAATTTAGCGGATCTTTATCAATAATATAAGTAAAATCTTTTAATTGCTTTATTTTTTGAAGCTTTTTTCTTAAATTATCATACTGCTCGCCTTTTAAGGCTTTGAGATTTTTTTTGAAAATTTCAGTTTTCATATATTATCCTTGTTTTTATTTAAATTCTCACTAATAGTTTCATTGTATTTTTTTAAATATAAAATTATTTCTTGAAAAAATTCAATTTGGCTTTGCAAAAAAACATTTTCGTCTTTTTCTTTTTCAACTTTATATTTTAAAACATCACATTCATTTTGAAAGTGTCTTGCCTGTAATATATCGGAAAAAAAATCACTTTTTGGAATTTTTATCCTAAGCCTTTCTAATTTTGTTAAATTTTTTTCTTTAATAGCTTTTTTGATCTCATTAATAAATATCTCACTTTGCTTTGTTTGTTTGATAAGCTTTTCTTTGCATTGTTTGATTTTTTTTTGTGGATTTTTTGGTTTTGTTAAGGTGATGTTTTTGTCAATTTTTTCTTTTAACATTTCTTCGCAAAGCTCTTTAAATGGCTTTTCTATGGTTCCTTCTATCCTAGCTCCACCTTCTGTTGCATTATAAGTAGTGATTTTTAAAATATTTTTTGCCAAAGCTATATCTTTTTCAAAACTTTTTAAAAATAAATACCATGTAAGCTGAGTATTTACCACACCTTTTCCACCATATGCAGTAATTTGCTTATAAATTACTTCTTCATCGCCTTGATCTCCGTATATATGCTCTTTTGGATGTGATTTTCCATCATCACTATAGGCTAAATCTTGTCCTATTAAAATAATATTTTCAAATCTTAAAGCTCCAGCTAATTCATATGCCATATTAGCCACGCTCATGCCATTTCCCAAAAACCCATATTCTTTTAAGCCAAGCTTGCTTTCAAAAAACAATGGTCTTAAAACAAGCATGTATTTTCTATCATTTTTTTCTAAATACTCTATAGTTTTAGGATGAGTTAGTGAAGAGATTATAAATAAGATATTTTCATCAAATTTGCCAAAGTCATTATTAAAAAATTCACTAGTCATCTCTTCTCTTTCTAAGGAAAAAACATAATCAGGTTTAATCCCTTCTTTGGCTAATATAGGATAAGAGCTATCAGCGCTAAAAATCACTACATTTTCTTGATATTGTTTTAATAATGGAAGTTGTTTGATTAAAGAAGGGCCTGTGGAGACTATAATGGCATTTTTGTATTTTTGTTTTTTTTCTTTTAAAAAGGTTTGAAAAGGAGTGTGAGTGATGATTTTTTCTAGACTAATTACATTATGTTTTATACCAATTAAAGCATCTTTTGGATCATTTCCCCTACTTAAAACCATAGTTTTAATGATATTTACTAAATTTTGAACCAAAATATTTGCTTTTTCCATATAAAAATTTGCATAAAATTCATCATAAAAATGAAAATTAAATATTTTAGCACTGTATTTGATGTGTTGATAATTAAATAAAACTTTTAATTGGGCTGTGTTGATATTTGGAGTAAAAAATAAAATCAATTTTTCCTTTCTTAAAAATGCGGAAAAATCATTTAAATGAAAAGCTAGATATAAAATTTCTAATTCTTCTTCAAAGATTACGATATGCTTTAAGTGATGATTTTTAAAAAGTTTTATAAAAAATTTTCCATCGCCAAAGCCGTAAAAAAACAATACTGGATATAATTCAAATTTTTCAAAGTCAAAAGAGTGATTTTCGTCTAAGAATACTTGATTGTATGTATCAAAAATTTTGTTCTCTATAAGTTGAAATCTTTGAGTGTTAGTCAGTTTTCTTAATTCATAAGCTAAAATTTGATCTACTTCAAATAAGGCTTGAGTGTTTTTTAAAAATAATTCTTTATTCATATTTTTCCTATGGGATTTAGTCTTGATATAATTTTTTATTTTGAATTTTATGAATATATTTTTGTATATTATTTTCTATTAAAATATTTTCAAATCTTAAAAAGTTTTTTTCTATAACTTCTTTTAAAATTTGAATATGATTTTCTATAAGCACAAACCATTCTAAATGCTCTTTTATCCATAATAATTTTTTATTATAAGCATCTTCTTGAGTTTTTGGATGCAATACATAAATTTTTGCTAGATTTAGCTCAAATTGTGTTAATAAAGGATTAATAAATTCTCGTGTGATTGTAATTTTGTCTATTTGATTTTTAAAGATATCAATTTCTTGGATTATTTTAGAAAAATTATTTTCATCATTAATTAAAAAATGTATTTTATTAATTAACGATGATGATTTTAAAATTAAGCTTTCACAAATTTTACCAGCTTGGTGTAGTTTGTAAAAAGATTTCAATAATAATTCTATCTTTTTTTCTTTGTTTGTTTCATCAAGCTTGGCAAAATTCTTTAAAGCTTCTTTTGCTAATAATTCTTCACAAAGTTCTTTAAAAGGCTTTTCTACAGCTCCTTTTATCCTAGCTCCACCTTCTGTGGCATTATAAGTAGTGATATTAAAACTATCTTTTGCTAAAATAATTTCTTTTTCTAATTCTAATCTAAACATATCCCATACTTTATGGGTTTTCACTTGCTCTTTTCCACCATATGCTAAAGTATTTATATGAATCCTGCGATATGTATCACAAGTGCTAGAATAATGATAATCTTTAGGATGAGAACTACCATCTTTAGCATAAGCAAGATCTTGTCCTATAAAAATTATATTTTCATGTTTAAGAAGAATTGCTATAAAATAAGCCATATTTGCTACGCTTGGACAACCGCTTATATAGCCATTAGATTTTAAATTAAGAAATTTTACAAAAGATAATAATCTTTGAGTTATAATAAATTTTCTATTATTTTGTTTTAAATATTTTATTGTATTTGGATGTACTACATTCATCAATATAAATAAAATATTCTCATCAAAATCCCCAAAATCATTATTAAAAAACTCACTTGTTTTTTCTAATCTTTCTAAAGAAAAAACATAATCAGGCTTAATTCCTTCTTTAGCTAATATAGGATAAGAACCATCAGCACAAAATATACTAGCATGATTTGCATATTGTTTTAAAAGTGGAAGTTGTTTGGTTAAAGAAGGGCCAGTGGAGACTATAATAGCATTTTTGTATACTTTTTCTCTTTTTAAAATCAATTCATTAAAACTTAAATTTGAAATCAAATCAGGTAAATTGTAAAGATAATTTTCTATGCCTATTAAGGCATCTTTTGAATCGTTACCATGACCTAATATAATTTGTTTTATGTGTTTTTGCATGTTTTCATTAGTATTTAAAATTTCATCATGATATTTTTCATAATAATCACAATGAATATCTAAAAAATATACTCTTAAAAAATGAAAAAAAGGATCATTGCTACATAAAATTTGAAAATCAAGCTCATTTAGCTCTTTTATATCTAATATAATTAAAGCATCATCATTTAATTCTTTGCTAAAATCAACAAAATGAAAACTTAAATAAATAAATTCAAGCTCGCATTCAAAAACAACAATTTTTTGATGATTTTTATTTTGTAAAAGAGCTTTGTATAAAATTCCATTTCCAAAGCCAAAAAAATAAAATACAGGGTATAGAAAATATTTATCATTATATAAATTTAATTTTTCATTTAATTGCGCTAAAGAATTTTCATAAAGCTTGCTTTTTGTGATTTTATCATTACTTATAAAATTTATATCCAAAGGATCAGAGCCAATGCTAACTTTAAATTTATTTGCTTTTAGATTTTTTAATTTATTTTTTAAATTTTCATTTTTTAAAGAATTAAGATTTTTATTAAATAACTTTTTGTCCACAATTTACTCCATAAAATCTTCTTTTTTTAATGCTTGTCCAAATTTTATATCATGATTTGCTTTTTTACCAAGTATAAGAGATAAAAATTTAGGATGCAAGCCTAAATTTGGCCTTATGCTTTTTACATTTTCTAATGTAAAAATTTCTCCTTTTTTGATATCTTTGTTTGCATATAAACTTCTTGCAAAATGGCGATTTTTTAAGGTTTTTTTATCCATTGCTAAATTAGCCCCACCCAATGCTTGCTCGCTTAAGCGCACCATAGAACACATTTGTTTAAATTCTTCATAATCAAGACTAAATTTAGCATCAGCGCTATTTAAAGCTTTATCTAATATGAAATGTTTTTCTATTACTCTAGCGCCAAGTGCTATTGCTAAAGCAGGAGCTAAAAATCCCTCGCTATGATCACTTAAGCCAATTATAGTTTTAAATTTTTCTTGCAAAGTTTTAATAGCATTTAGATTTAAATCACAAATTTGTGAAGGATAGGCTGAAGTGCATTTTAGCAAAATTAAATTTGGGTTGTTTTCTTCTTTAAAAATCTTAACAACTTCTTCAATTTCTTCCATAAATGCAATGCCTGTAGAAACCAAAGTGGGTTTTTGCTCTTTTGCAACATAACGCACAAAATCATAATCATTTATTTCAAAAGAAGCGATTTTGTAAGCTGGTGGGTTAAATTGTCTTAAAAAATTCACATCTTCTTTAGAAAAAGGACTAGAAAAGCAAATCAAACCTTCGTTTTTAGCGCACTCAAATAAGCTCTCATGCCACTCGTATGGAGTTTTAGCTTCTTCATATAGCTCATATAATTTTCTACCATGCCACAATCCACCTTCAATGATAAAATCTTTTTTATCACAATTTAAAGTCAAACTATCTGGGGTGTAGGTTTGAATTTTTATAGCATCAGCCCCTGCTTTTTTGGCTGCTTGTATAGTTTTTAGAGCTGTTTGAAGATCATTTGCATGATTTGCTGAAAGTTCTGCGATGATAAAAACTTTTTTATTTAAATCAAAATTTTCTATAAACACTATATGCCTTAAAATTATAATATTTTATATATTTTATAATGAAATTATTAATTATGATTAAAGGTTTATTTAGTAAAATAAATTTATTATAAGTTTATTAAGGAAAAACTATGACTAAAACACTTGAGTATTCGATTTATCATTTTTTTGAACATATTCTAAAATTAAAAATTTCACCAAAAAGCGTGATTAGAGGTGAACTTTATGGGGCTTCTATACCTTTGTATTTTAAGGATGAGGAATATAGTTTTTATTTGTTTTTTCAAAAACAAGCATTAAATGAAATTGCACAATTTTTATTACATGAAGAATTAAAAGAAGATGGATTGGCAGATTTAGTTAAAGAAGTGGCTAATCAAATCATAGGCTATGCGAAAAAATTACTTAATGATACTAATGGAAAAGATGAATATCGTTTAGGAGTTCCTGAGTATTTAGGGCGTATTGAAGGATTTTCAAAAATTAAACTCAAAGAAAAATTTACTTATGAAGTAAAAAATGCTTCCTTTAGGATAGGTTATAAAAAAATATGATAGAAGATCATTTAGGATTATTGCAATCTTATGAAGATATTTTAGATATTAGCGTTGACTTTGTTAGTGAGCTTGGCACGACTAATATGAGTGTGAGAGAACTCTTAAAGCTAGAAGTTGGTTCTGTTATTGATCTTGAAAAGCCAGCTGGTGAAAGTGTGGAGCTTTATCTAAATAAAAGAATTTTTGGAAAAGGCGAGGTGATGGTGTATGAAAAAAACCTTGCCATAAGGATTAATGAGATTTTAGATTCTAAATCAGTATTGCAGTATTTTAAAAAAGAATTGCAATGAAATTTATTTTGATTTTACTACTTGCTTTGCCTCTTTTTGGGGCAAAAATTCTTGATTATAATATCTATCCTAGAGAAGATAGAGTGGATATTACTTTTTCATTTGATATTCCCTATAAAGAGGGTATTAGTCAGAAGAGAAAAGGTGATATTATTATCTTTACATTAAATGCTCAAAGCGTTAAAGAAGAAGATAAAACATTAAATTCTAGCATTATTAAAAAAATAAAAATTTTTTCAGAAGACAAAAAAACTTTTATAGCCTTAAGTGTTGGCGATAAGATACAAATTAATGCAGATACGATTGGTGAATACGGATTGAGATTGCGCGCTCAAAAAGAAGGTGTAAATTTAACAACTAAAAAAGCTTTGGAAGAAAAAAATGAGGAGATAAAAATGCAAGAGTATGATTTTACAAATTATATTTTAGTTGTAAGTGTTTTGATACTTTTGCTTGTTGGGCTTTGGTTTTTAAAAATGTATTTAAGGCAAAAACATCCTTTAGATAGAAATTTTACTTTGATTTTTCAAAGACCACTTGATAGACACAACCAACTTGTAGTCTTTGAGTATGGCTTAAAACGCTATACTATGATCGTAGGAAATTCTAATGTGGTATTAGAAACGAGTGAAGCTATGATGAAAAATGAGGAGCAAAATAAAACACCTCAAAAACCAAAAGAAAAAGACTTTGATTCTTATTTTGAAGAAAATAAACAAAGATTGCAAAATTTACTTTTAAAACAAAATACTTAATTAGATTGATTAAAAGCTAAAACAATAAGTTTTGGCTTTGAAATTTTTTTGATTTCTTCTTTTGAGAAATAAATTTGTTTTTTTGTTGAATAAATATACAAGGTATGATTTTTTAATGTAAAATCAAGATTTTCATCGCTATCTTTGGCAAGTTTTTTTGCTAGTGCTAGAATAAAATTAAGCCAAGCTAATATATGGTTATTTGGTAATAATTCTTTAATGTGTTCTATAGCAAGGGGATTTATTTTTTTACCATTGGCTTTTAAAAGAGTTGTGATAAGTAAAATTTCTTTGTGTGAAAAGCCAAAGTTTAAACCACTCATTGCCATATAGGCACTATGTTCATTAGCAAAATAAAAATTAATTTTTTCACCTATATGAGCTAGTTTAGCAGCGTTTAAAAGCTCTTTTTTAAAATTTGAATTTATTTTGTGAATAGGCAAAAGTACATCAAATAATTTATTTGCAAAATAAGCACTTTTATCTTTATAATCAACACCAAAGCGATCTTGTAAGGATTTTAAGCTTGGGTTGAAATTTGGTGGAAATTTGGCATTAAATTGCGAAAAGTCATTGGTGTCATTTTTTATTTTGGCGTATTTTTGAAAAAGATTAGATAAAAACACACCTTCTCTAACACCTACTGCAGAAGTGATGATATTTTTAGCTTTGAGTTTTTTAGCTAAGGCTAAAAATATGACACAACCTTCTTTTATGGTATCAAAACGATCTTTTTTGATATCAAAATCTATTAAATTTTTTGCATTTTGAATTTTTTCTATATAACTTTTCTCTTTTTCAAAATTGTAGCTGAAATTATGGATTATTTTTAAAGGATAGGAATTTTTTTTCATTATAGAATTTGACAATGCTCTTAAACTTCCACCTATGGCAATAATATTTTCGTTTTGAAAATGTTTTGGAACTTGCATTAAAGTTTCTTGTATGAATTGATCTAGGGCATTTAATCTTTTAGTGTCATAAAAAATTTCTTTTAATCTTACGGTTCCTAGATCAAGTGAAATACAATCTACAATTTTACCTTCTTTAATCAAGCAAAGCTCGGTTGATCCACCACCTATGTCTATGGTGGTGGCATTTTGAATATTTGATAGCAAATTTAATGCAGCAAGACCACCTAAAAATGACTCTGTTTTTCCATTAATGCATTTTATATTTAAACCCACATTTTTTGATATTCTAGCAATAAATTCTTTTGCATTAGGCGCATCTCTTAGTGCAGAAGTTCCAACAGCAATAATTTTCCTACATTTTTCTTTTACAGCTTTTTCTTTAAAATAAGCTAGCGCCTCTTCAGCCTTAAGCATGGCTTCTTCTTGGAGGATTTTGTTGTTATTATAAGCATTTTCTCCAAGCCTTACTTTCTTTTTGTGTTCACTGCAAATAAAAAAACCATATCTTGAAGTTCTTTCAAAAACAACCATACGAACGGAGTTAGAACCAAGATCAATTACCGCTGTTTTTTTAGCCATTAAATATCTTTATTTTTATGTTTTAAGCGAAGTTCGTCAATGCTTTCTACATTATCAGGATCAGGTATGATGCAATCTACCGGACAGGCCACTATACAGGCTGGTTCTGAAAATTCATTCACACATTCAGTGCAAAGATCAGGATCTATAACATAGATTGGATCATTATCATAAATTGCTTCATCTGGGCATTCTTCTCTGCATGCATCACAGGATATACATTCTCTAGTGATTAAAAGTGACATACTTTTCCTTTTATTGATAATAAAGCAAACTTATACTATATAAAAACTTATAGCTAATTTAAAAAGAGGTAAAAATATTTAATTTTTAGAATGATCAAGTCATTCTAAAAATTTTTAGTTAGTTTTTTTAGGAAAACAAAAGCGATATCCTCTGCGGCGTACGGTTTCTATAGTGGAAATATTTAAAGGTTTATCCATTTTTTGTCTTATTTGATTGATTGCAACTTCTATAACATTTGGAGTTACAAGTTCAGGCTCTTCCCAAATAGCATCTAAAAGTTGTTCTTTTGATACGATTTGATCAGAGTGTCTAGCAAGGTGAGTTAAAACTTCAAAAGGCTTTCCTTTTAATTCTATGTCTTTTCCTTGATAAGTGATTTTTTCTTCATCAGGATCAATCACTAAATCATCAATCTTAATCACATTTGTCCCACCAAATCTAAGTCTAGCCTCGATTCTTGCCATTAAAATTTCAAAATCCAAAGGTTTTTTTATATAATCATCTGCTCCAGCTTTTAAAGCTTTGATTTCATTTTCTTTGTCTGCTTTTGTGCACATTGTTATTATGGCAGTTCTTGGAGATCTTTGTTTGATAGCATTGATCAAATCACTTGCATCGTTATTACCTATAGTCCAATTTGATAATACTAAATCATAATGTCTAATACCTATAAAATACTCAGCGTCTTTAAAATTTTCCGAAGTGTCGCTTTGGTAGCCAAACTCATTTAAAGTGTTTGATAAAGTTTTATTAAGCGATGCTTCATCTTCTACAACTAAAATACGCATTTTATTCCTTTGAAGATAGTTTTAGTGCAAAAGTATAACACAAATTAAGCAAATGTTCAAAATTCTTTAAAAAAATTTTAATATTTTTTGCTTAAACTAGCTCCAACACGCGCATTTTTAATAATATCGGGCTTATAACAAGTAATATTTATAAATTGAAGTTTTTTATGGCGCTTTTTAATATCTTTACATATATATTTTAAAGATTTTTCTATAGTCTTAAATTTTTTCTTTTTATAGATCTTTTCTATTCTAGTACATAATTTTGCATAGTCTAAAAATTTCTTACTTTTAGCTTCTAATTCTATTAGGACTTTTTGCTCTTGAATTCTTTCAAAATCTAAAAGCCCTATAATGCATTTAAATTCTAAACTAACTTTTATATGACTTTGCATTCTTGTTTTCCAATAAGCCTTAAAATATTTGGTATGTGTTTATAAACTACTATAAAAGCGATGATAAATATCGGCGCATGGGTATTAATCACAGGTATATCATAATGGAATATAAAAGAAGTTGCAATTAAAACAATCATTGCTCCAAGCGAGGCTAAGCTTGAAATTTTAAATACTTTGCCTATAATAAACCAAACCAAAAGTGCACATATAATCTCAAAAGGTAAAAATACCGCTAAAACCCCAGCTCCAGTAGCTACTCCTTTACCACCTTCAAATTTCAAATAAGGAGAAAAACAATGACCAAATACCGCTAAAACCGCCATAGTCCATAAAATATTATCATCAAAACCATAAAATTTTGCCATCAATATAGGAAGTACTCCTTTTAAAGCATCTAAAATAACGGTTGCAACAGCAAGTGTTTTGGCAAGCTTAGGGTTGCTTTCTTTTACCACTCTTAAAACATTAGTAGCGCCTATGCTTTTGCTGCCTGCGTTTTTAATATTTGTTTTAGCAAAAATTTGAGCTAGTAAAAGACCAAAAGGTATAGCGCCTATAAGATAAGCTAAAAGATAAATTATTAAATTTTCCATTTACTTTCTATCCTAATTCTATAAAGATTTATAATAATAATAGCAAAAAACTCTAAAATAAATATTTAAGAGATATTTTATCTTATAATAATTTTTATTGTTAAATAGAAATTTTTTATTTTATTTAAAGAAAATTATAGATATATTTTCAATAAGTTTATTTTAAATAGGCTTTATTTTATCTTATTTAGGAGTGAATAATGAAAAAAATTTCATTATTAGTTGCATCATCATTATTAGTTGCATCAACTGCTTTTGCTAACGATAAAGCTTTGCTTGATGAAGCAAAAGCAGCGGGTTTGGCGCCTTTGCCAAAGGATCAAGCAGGTGTTGAAAAACTACTAAAGGAAATGGGCATTAAAGCTAGTAAGTTTTCTAAAGAAAAAGCTAATCTTGGTAAAAAGTTGTATTTTGAACCAAGACTTTCTAAAAGTGGCTTGATTTCTTGTAATACCTGTCACAACTTAGGTATGGGTGGTACTGATGGCATAGCAGCTGCTGTGGGGCATAAATGGACTACTAATCCTCATCATTTAAATTCGCCAACAGTTTATAACTCTGTTTTAAATTCAACCCAATTTTGGGATGGTAGAGCAGGTACTTTAGCAGATCAAGCAAAAGGGCCAATCGAAGCAGAGCCTGAAATGGCAACTCCTGCTAAATTAGCGGTAGAAAAAATAGCTTCTATGCCAGAATATGTTAAAGAATTTAAAAAAATATATGGTAATGATGGAGTAACTTTTGATAACATTGCTGATGCGATTGCAACTTTTGAAAGAACGCTTTTAACTCCATCTAAATTTGATAAATTCTTAGAAGGTGATACAAAAGCTTTAAGTAAAAAAGAAAAAGAAGGTTTGAAAACTTTCATTGATAAAGGCTGTACAGCTTGTCATACAGGAGTAAATTTAGGTGGTAGCATGCAAGCTTTCCAAGTGGCAGCTAAATATAAATTTGCAAATGTAGGTGATTTTAAAGGTGATGCAAATGGTTTAGTTAAAACTCCAACTTTAAGAAATATTGCCGAAACAGCTCCATACTTCCATAATGGCGCTATTTGGTCTTTACAAGATGCGATTAAAGAAATGGGTAGTGTGCAACTTGGCATAGAAATTTCTGACAAAGAAGCAGCTTCTATAGAAACTTTCTTGCATGCTTTAACAGGTAAAAAACCAAATATTACTTACCCTCAGCTTCCAAAAGCTACTGAAAAAACTCCAAAACCAGAACTTTAATAAAATTTCCCTAAAGATATTCTTTAGGGAATGTTATTTTTTTGTTTATTTTTATATATAATACATTTCTTAATTTTTAATAGGAATTAGTTATGAAAAATAAAATTTTATTTAGTGTGATTGCATTAACAGCTATTTTATTTAGTGCGTGTGCTAATCATGCAAAAGTAAACAATGAATTAGAACAAAAGTTAATCCAAAAGATATGTTTGAATGAATTTTTTGTTCAAGAAATGGCAAAAGTAGATAAAAAAGATGATCCAGTATATGTGGGATTAAATGCAGGATTAATCGCTAGAAATTGTAGTGATTTTAATCTTAGTAATGAATTTTTTGATAAGGTTGAGGAGTCATATCAAGTTGATGTGGATTTAAGAGATGGAGCATCAAAGCTTGCTAAAACTGCTACGACTACATTGATAAATGATTCTATATTAGATTATGATGGTTCTTTATATGAAAGAATAATGGTTAATGTTTATAAAGGCTTAAATTTTATGAGCGAGGGCGATTATAATAATGCAAGAGTAGAATTTAAAAGAGCATTGCTTCGCCAAGATAGAGCAAAAGATTATTTTAAAGCTCAAATTGCTAAAAATAAAGCAGATTTAGAAAAAGCAAAAAAAGAAGATCCAAATTTTGATAAAAATTTCAAAGAATCAAACAAACAAATCAATGCACAATATGAAGCTTTATTTGAAGAATTTTCTACAAGTAAAAATTTTACAAATCCTTATGCGACCTATCTTGCTTCGATATTTTATTTTATGAATAAAGATTATACTTTGGCTAAAGATTTATTTAAAGAAATACAAATTTTAAATCCAAAAAATAAAGAAATAGCTAAAGAATACAAAATCATCAATAAAGGCAAAAAAAATCCAAAATACATTTTTGTAGTTTATGAAAATGGACTCGGTGTGATAAAAGATGAATTTAAAATGACTTTGCCACTTATTTTAAATGAAAACATTGTTACAGCATCTATTGCGCTTCCAACTTTAAAAAAAAGAAATTCATCTTTTGAATATCTTAGTGTAAATGATACTAACACAACAACTTTAATAAATTTAGACAATGTAGTTGCAAGTGAGTTTAAATTTGAGCAAAGTGCTGTGGTTACAAAGGCTATAACTTCAGCTATTATAAAAACTGTTATAAATGCTGCAGTGGCTAATAATGATTCAACAGGTGGAATTTTAAGTCTTGCAAGTAGCATTGTTACAGCAACTTCAACTAAAGCTGATGTTAGATCTTGGAGAGGCTTGCCTCAAAGTGTAGGTGTGGTTATGGTTAAAAATACAGGTAAGGTGGTGATTAAAACTCCAAATGGTTCTAATTTACTTACACAAGATGTAAATCCAAAGAAAAATGTATTATTAATAGTGCGTTCATTTGCGCCAAATATTACACCAAGTATAAATATCATAGAAAAATAATTTAAAAAGGATAAAAAATGAAAAAAATTAAAATCTTAACAAGTATTGTGGCTATTGGCGTATTATTTAGTGCTTGTGTGCAACAACCAACTTATGTAGATGGCACAGCTGCGCAAGTTAAAAAAGGTGATTCTTTAAGTATGTCTTTAACTGGAGAAGATTTTGATAATACTGCTAAAGAAATGTTAAATAGTTTATTTTCTTCAGGTTATGTTGTAAATAAAATAGGAAATTCTGGTAGGGCTGTGGTTGCAGTTTATGATGTAGTAAATGATACAGCATTAAGAATAGATACTAGAAATTTAACAGATTTGATGGTGGAAGAGCTTATAAATTCAGGCAAATTTATAGCTTCAGCTACTCAAGGTAATGATAATGCTACTCAAGATAATATGGATGATCTTATGAGCGATAAGGATGATGATAGATATGATAAGGCCACAGTATCTAAAAATCATACGCAAATTAGTGCTTCTTTGACTTTGCAAGGAAGAATTGGACAACAAAATGTAAAATTAAGCAATGGAAAAACTCAAGTTGAATACTTTTTTGTTATGAAATTGGCTGAAAAATCAAGCGGTTTGGTGGTATGGCAAAAAACAAATAGAATTAATAAATTAGGTTCTAGTAAAACCGTAAGTTGGTAATATAAAACAATAAGGAAAGATATGATGAAAAAAATATTTATTATTGGGTCTTTGTTAGTAGCGAGTCTTCTTTATGCACAAGCTACTCCACAAGCTGAAATTACTCAAGAAGATATTAAAGCTCAAAATGAAATGTCAGATGCTAGCTCTAAAGATATTACTCCAAAATCTTTGGATGATTTTTTTGAAGAATTTGCAGATAATTTTGGCATAGAATATGGCATTACAAAAGATGGAAAAACCTTTTATACGGGTAGAAGTGTAGTTGCGCTAAGCGATAGCGATCCTCAACTTGCTCAAGCTTTGCAAAATGCATATCAAAAAGCTATGTTAAATTTGCAAGTTGAATTTATCAAAGATGCTTTTGGAAGAATAGCAGTGAGTAAAATTCAAAATTACGAAGCTGATAATTCTACTAATGCAAAAGAATTTGAAGAATTACCAAAAGGAAGTGTTGTAGGGCAAATTTTTGATAAACTGGTTCAATTAAGCGGAGCAAAACTAGATAAAGCTTTAAAAGATTTAGGTATTAATGTAGAAGGTTTAACAGAGGAAAGAAAAAAGACTCTATTAAAAGAAGAATTTCTTAACAAAATAATTACTAGTGCAGTTGGTTCAATGAGCGGTTTAATTCCTGTGCAAACTATAGTTACGCAAAGAAGAGGGCAATATGATATTGGTGTAATTGCAGTTGTTTCTAAAAAAACTCGTCAACTTGCTAAAGATATGTCTTTAGCACGCCAAAGTAACATCAAAGGTAAAGGAAAAAATATCAACGAGTATTTACCAAAAGACAATAAAGGTTTTCTTAATGAATATGGTATTCGCTTAGTTTATGATGAAAAAGGTTCACCTGTCATTTTAAGCTATGGAAATTGGGGCTATATTGCTGATGCAAATAATGCTAAAAAAACTAATATATTAGAAGATAGGGCAAAAGATACAGCTTCAACTATGGCTGATGCAGCTATAATTGAATTTATCAATACAAATTTAAGTTTAAAAGATGAAAAAACTACAGGTGAAAGTTATGAAGAGATCATCAAGCAAAGCTTAAATATCAATGATAATACTACTCAAGAAGAAATTAAAGATTTTACAAATATTGTAGAAAAAATCAATACAAAAGTAAAAGCAAGTGCTAGCGGAAAAATCAAAGGCATAGGAACACTTAAAAGATGGAATTATACAAGCGAAAATGGTATAGAACATGTAGGTGTTGTAAGATTTTATTCTTATGATAATGTGGCAAATATTAACGAAGCTTTAAAATCAAATTCAAACACTAGTGTCCCAAAAACTGAATCTAAAAAATCTTCTAACATACAAAGAAGTTCTAATGTTGTAAATGACATAGATGATTTTTAGGAATAATTTATGAAGATATTACAAATTTGTATTTTGATTTTATGTTTTCATTTGAGTTTATATGCCAAAATAATCACTACAAACACTACCAATTCAAGTACGGGTGAGGGTATAGGAGCCAGCAGAGAAGAGGCGATAAATAATGCCATAATAGAAGCTATTGGTAAATTAAATGGTGTTAATATCGATTCAACCAAGCAGTCTTTTGTCGGGGTAAATTCAAATAGCAACAAGACTAATATAGAAGATAGCTATAAAGAGCAAATCATAAAAGCTACAAAAGGCAGAGTTGATGCATATGAAATTGAAAGTGTGGTTCAAGAAAACGACAAATACATAGCAAATGTAACCATTTTTAAAACTACTACTCATAAAAAATATCAAATACCAGGTTATAAGCCAGATAGTAGAAGAAGTATCACGGTATTTAATACCTCTTCTAAATACCAAGACCTTGGAAATATTTTACAGCAAAAAATTATCACAGATTTGCTTCAAAGTAGGAAATTTAATGTTTTAGATAGAGATTCTAAAGGTTATTATGAAATGGAGAAAGCTTTGATAAATTCATCTAATACGCATAAAGATGAAATTTACAAACTTAAAAATGTTTTAGCTACTGATTATATTTTGCTATTTCATGTAGGCGGGGTAGATCTTAAAACCAAAGGAAATAAAAATAAAATAGATGTTGTGGTGGATTATCGCGTGCTTTTATTTGCCACCAGACAAATTAAATTTTCAAATACTTTAACCATGTCAGCCTCTGTTAAAGGTGATTCTTTGGTGGCTAATGAAAAGTTAAGTGAAAAAATAGCAAAGAAAATTTCAGATGATATTTTAAATGCTATTTATCCTTTGAAAATCGTACAGGTTAACAATAATGAAGTAGTATTTTCACAGATTTTGGATAATGATGAAATTTATGAGTGTTATTCTTTGGGTGAAGTAGTAAAAGATGCTTATACTAAAGAAAATACAGCAAGGGTTGAAACAAAAAGTGGAAAGGTTCAAATTACCCGCTCAACACCAAAACTTTCATATGCTAAAATTCTTGAAGGAAGTGTTAAAAAAGGTGATGTTTGCAGACCTTTAGATGATGCTAGTATGGGTGTGGAAAAACAACATAGTGTAAATCCAAATGGTACAGTAAATTTAGGTTGGTAATTAACCTAAATTTAAAATTATTTTGAGTATAATCTCAAGTTTTAACCACTAAAGCTTTTTAAATTTATGTTTTATGCATAATGCTTTATGGTGCTACCAAAATATTTTTAAGAAAGGATAGCTGTATGTATGCTATTATAAAACACAGTGGAAAACAATATAGAGTAAGCCAAGGTGATGAGCTTAAACTAGATCGTTTTGAAGCTGAAGTAAAATCAAGCGTAGAAGTAAGTGAAGTTCTTGCTGTATGCGATAAAGAATTAAAGGTAGGTGCGCCGTTTGTTGCGGGTGCAAAAGTTGTTTTAGAAGTGATTGCTCATGGAAAAGACAAAAAAGTTGTGATTTATAAAAAAAGACGCAGAAAAGACTCAAAATTAAAACGCGGTTTTAGAAGACAATTTACTCGCGTTAGAGTAGTAGATATTAAAGCTTAAGGAGTAAAGAATGGCACACAAGAAAGGTCAAGGTTCAACTCAAAATAATCGTGATTCTATAGGTCGTCGTCTAGGTGTTAAGAAATTTGGTGGAGAATTTGTTCGCGCTGGCAACATTATCATTCGCCAAAGAGGAACAGCAACTCATGCTGGAAATAATGTAGGTATAGGTAAAGATCATACTATATTTGCTTTAATTGATGGTTTTGTAAAATTTGAAAGAAAAGATAAAAATAGAAAAAAAGTTTCTGTTTATCCTGCATAAATTAAAGGCTACTTTGTAGCCTTTTTCTTCTTTTTAATCTTAATATATTAAAAAAAATATAATATCATTTTAAAAAATTTATACTTTGGTGATTGTATGTTTATAGATAATGTGAAATTAGTTTTAAGTTCAGGTAATGGTGGTAAAGGCGCTGTGAGTTTTCGCCGTGAAAAACATGTTCCACTTGGTGGGCCTGATGGTGGCGATGGTGGAAACGGTGGCGATGTATATTTTATATGTGATAACAATACCCATACCTTAGCACACTTTAAAGGCAAAAAAGAACTTAAAGCACAAAATGGTCAACCAGGTTTGGGTCGTAATAAAAATGGCAAAAGAGGGGAAAGTTTAGAATTAATCGTTCCTCAAGGCACTCAGGTAATTGATGCGCAAAGCGGGGAAGTTTTGCTTGATATGCTAGTAGAAGGTCAAAAAGAACTCTTTTTAAAAGGTGGTAAAGGCGGTCTTGGCAATACTCACTTTAAAAACTCTACTAATCAGCGCCCAGATTACGCCCAACCAGGCGTGGCAGGAAAAACCTTAAGTGTGCGTTTAGAGCTAAAACTCATAGCAGATGTTGGGCTTGTAGGATTTCCAAATGTAGGAAAATCCACTCTTATAAGTGTAGTGTCTAATGCAAGACCTGAAATAGCTAATTATGAATTTACTACTTTAACTCCAAAACTTGGTATGGTTGAAGTAGATGATTATAATTCTTTTGTAATGGCAGATATCCCAGGTATTATAGAAGGTGCAAGCGATGGTAGGGGTTTGGGACTTGAGTTTTTAAGGCACATAGAAAGAACTTCTTTTTTGCTTTTTGTACTTGATCCATTAAGAGATATGAGCTTAAAAGAGCAATTTTGCATTTTAAGAAAAGAATTAGAAAAATTTTCAAGCAAACTTTATACAAGAAATTTTGGCTTAATGCTTTCAAAAAGTGATAGCGTAAATTTAGGCGAAGAATTTGCTAAAAAAATAGAAGATGATTATAATGAATTAAAAGCTTATTTGCAAAGTCAAAATAATCCGCAAAGTTTTTTTATAAAAGTATCAAGTCTTGAAAAAACCGGACTTAAAGAACTTAAATTTATGCTTTTAGAAGAAGTTAAAAAAATTAGAAACCAAAATAATCTTTAATAAGTGAAAATTTAACTATAGATTTTATCCAAGAATATATCAAGTCTCATTTTAAAGGCTTGGTGTATCAATTTCTTTACTAAAGAACATGGTTTTTATATCAAAAAACTATAAAAACCCACCAAAAAAGGATAGTAGTATTATGAAAAATATCATTTTTATGGGAACACCTTCTTATGCAACTTGTATTTTAAAAGAGTTGATTAAAGAAGGTTTTAATATACAAGCTTTATTTACTCAAAGCGATAAACCTGTGGGAAGAAAACAAATTTTAACTCCAAGTGATACTAAAAAATTTGTTTTAGAAAATAATTTAAATATAAAAATTTTTACTCCAAAAAGCTTAAAAGATGAAAATATAATTAATGAAATAAAAATCCTAAAACCTGATTTTATAGTGGTTGCTGCTTATGGGAAGATTTTACCAAAAGAAATTTTAGACATCGCTCCTTGTATCAATTTGCACGCTTCCTTGCTTCCTAAATATCGTGGTGCTTCGCCTATACAAAGCGCTATTTTAAATGGGGATAAAATAAGTGGGGTTTGCACTATGCTTATGGAAGAAGGGCTTGATAGTGGTGCAATTTTAGAAAGCACAGAATGTGATATAGAAGGTAAAAATTCAGCCGAAGTTTTTATTATGCTTTCTAATTTAGCAGCCAAACTTACTATTTCTACACTTTTGAATTTTGAAAAAATTATCCCAAAAAAGCAAGATGAAAGCTTGGTTATACATTGTAAAAAAATCAAAAAAGAAGATGGCTTGATTACTTTAGATAATGCAAGTGAAATCTATCAAAAATTTCTAGCTTTTACACCTTGGCCTGGAATTTTTTTTGAAAATGGTATGAAATTTTTAGACATAGAACTAATTGATAGTGAAAAAACTCAAAAATCAGGTGTGATTTTACAAGTAGAAAAGGAAAGCTTTTTGCTTTCATGTAAAAAAGGTATTTTAAGGATTAAAACTTTACAAGAAAGTGGAAAAAAAGCTTTAGATGCTAAGACTTATCTAAATGGAAAAAGGTTAAAACTTGGAGATAGTTTATTTTGATGAACTTGAATCAACTCAAATTTATTTAAGTGATAAAATTCGCAGCGGAGAAATTACTAACAATACAGCCATTTGTGCTTTTGTTCAAAGTGCTGGTATAGGCAGCAGGGATAATACTTGGCAAAGTAAGCAAGGAAATTTACATGTATCTTTTTGCATAAAAACTCAAGAATTAGCACAAGATCTTCCTTTGGCTTCTGCTAGTATATACTTTGCATTTTTAATGAAAGAAGTATTGCAAAGACAAAATTCAAAAGTATGGATTAAATGGCCCAATGATTTTTACATAGAAGATAAAAAAATAGGCGGTCTGATGAGTTCTAAAATCAATGATTTTTTGGTTGTAGGAATAGGGATTAATCTTAAATATGCTCCATTTAATGCTGAAATTTTAGACATAGAAGTAGATATAGCAAAACTTTTAAATGAGTATTTTTCTTATGTAGATGAGAAAATTTTATGGAAGAATATTTTTAGCAAGTATATGCTAGAATTTGAAAAATCAAGAAATTTTTTTATACATAATGAAGGTAAGATTTTATCTTTAAAAGATGCTTTGTTGTATAAAGATGGTTCTATATTGTTAGATAATAAAAGGATATATAGTTTAAGATGAGTGAGATAATAACTATTGCAAATCAAAAAGGCGGAGTGGGTAAAACTACTACTGCTATTAATCTAGCGGCTTCTTTAGCAGTAGCTGAAAAAAAGGTTCTTTTGATAGATATTGATCCACAAGCTAATGCTACAACAGGACTTGGTTTTAATAGAAGTAATTATGAATATAATATTTATCATGTTTTTATAGGTAGGAAAAAACTTTCCGAGATTATTTTAAAAACTGAGCTTCCGCAATTATATTTAGCTCCATCAAATATTTCTTTGGTTGGGATTGAGCAAGAAGTAGTAAAAGAAAGTGGTGAATATAGAACGATTTTAAGGGAAAAAATCAAAGAAATTGCTAAAGATTATGATTTTATTATCATTGACTCACCTCCTGCGCTTGGAAGCATTACGGTAAATGCTTTTGCAGCAAGCGATAGTGTCATCATACCTATACAATGTGAGTTTTATGCACTTGAGGGTGTTGCGATGGTTTTAAACACTATTAAATTTGTGAAAAAAACTATCAATCCAAAACTAAAAATAAAAGGCTTTTTGCCAACTATGTATAGCTCTCAAAATAATCTTTCAAAAGATACTGTGGAGGATTTAAAGCAAAATTTCAAACAAAAGCTATTTAGAACAGGTGATAATGAAGATGATTTTATCATCATACCAAGAAATGTAAAACTTGCTGAAAGTCCAAGCTATGGAAAGCCTATTATACTTTATGATATAAAATCTCCAGGTTCAGTGGCGTACCAAAATTTAGCACATTCTATATTAGGATAAAAAATGGCAAAAAAAAGTGCATTAGGAAGAGGTTTAAGTAGTATTTTGGCTGATATTGATGAGGTTTATGAAAAAGAATTAGGCTCTAATGAAGGCAGAATAGAAGAAATTGATATAGATTTAATTAGCCCAAACCCTTATCAGCCAAGAAAAAATTTTGACACCCAAGCTTTAGAAGAACTTGCAGGATCTATTAAAGAATATGGTTTGATTCAGCCTGTTGTGGTTTTTAAAAAAGATGAATTTGATTATATTTTAATAGCAGGCGAAAGAAGATTTAGAGCGTGTAAGCTTTTAGGAAAAGAACAGATTAAAGCTGTAGTTTTAAATGTAGATGATATAAAATTACGCGAGCTTGCCTTAATAGAAAATATTCAAAGAGAGAATTTAAATCCTATAGAATTAGCACATTCTTATAAAGAATTACTAGAAATTCATGATATCACTCAAGAAAAATTAGCCGATCTTATTCATAAATCAAGATCTCAAATTGCTAATACTTTAAGACTTTTAAATTTAAACGAGCAAATACAAAATCTTATTATAGAAGGTAAAATTTCACAAGGACATGCAAAAGTTTTAGTGGGACTTGAAAAAGAGGAAGAAAAAATGATAGTTGATACTATCATCGGGCAAAAACTTAATGTAAGAGATACAGAAAAATTAATTAAAAATTTTAAAAATACAAATCAATTAGAAAAAAACACAAGTTCAAATAAAGAATATCAATCAATAATAAATTTAAAAGAAAAAATCGAGTCTTTGGGCTTAAAAGTAAATACTAAAGATTTAAAAATTACTATAAATTTTGAAAACGAAGATGAGGTTAAGGAATTTCTAAAGACAATAAATTAAATATGTTTTTAGGTATGTTTTGCTATAATTTCGCGTTTTATTTAGATTTATTTAGGAGTATTAATGTTTAATGATGTACATTTTTCCATCATGATAGCCACTGGTGTCATTTTTTTGCTTATGATAGTGATTTTAAATTCTATGCTTTATAAACCTTTGATTAAATTTATGGATTCTAGAGATTTAACCATAAAAAATGATGAAGAAAAAATGAAAAAAAATTCCGACGATGTTTCAAATGTGGAAAGTGAATTGGAAAAAATTCATATCCAAACAAGAGATGAAATCAATCAAATCAAAGCAAAGGCTATAGAAGAAGCTAAATTAAAACAAGAAAAAGAATTATCAACAAAAAAAAGAGAATTAGAAGATCAAATGCTTGTTTTTCTTAAAAGTCTAAAAGAAAAAGAAAAAGAGTTGAAAGAAGAAATGCGTTTAAAAATGCCAGAATTTAAACAAAGCTTTAAAAATAGCTTGAGTAAAATTTAAGGAAGATAAATGTTGAAAAAAATTACATTATTATCAATACTTCCTTTTTATGCTTTTGCAGCAGGTAATGGAAGTGGTGAGTATGATATTATCCCAAGAGCGGTTAATTTTATTTTATTTGCTGCTATTTTGTATTACTTCATAGCAACGCCTTTGAAAAATTTCTACAATGGTAGAATCACAAAGATTGCATCTAGAATGAATGAAATTCAAGAAAAACTTATTGCAAGTAAAAATCATAAATTAGAAATGATGAAAAAATTAGATTTAGCCAAACAAGAAGCTGCTAATGCAGTTGCTCTTGCAAAAAAAGAAGCAGAAATCATTACTGAAAAAATCGAGAATGAAACAAAAATGGAAATTAAAGTTCTAGAAAAAACTTATGAAGAGCATAAAGAATACGAAATAAGAAAAATGGAAAAAGAAGTTGTACAAGTAGTTTTAGAGGAAATTTTTCAAGATCAAAATTTACAGCTACAACAAAAAGAAATTTTAAATATCATGATGAAAAAGGTGTCTTGATGGAAAAAGTAATTGCTAAAACATATGCAAAGGCAATATTAGAAAGAAACGATTTTGAATATTTTTATTCTAATTTGTTGGAGTTAAGCTCAGCTTTTGCGTCTAATAAATTTATAGATATTTTAAATTCATACGAAATAAAACAAGATAAAAAACTAGAATTAATACTTTCATTATTAGATAATCCAAGTGATGCTTTTAAAAATTTTATAAATTTGATTGTGGATAATAAAAGAGAAATGTTAATTCCAGAAATAACTAAAGAATTAAGCGAACAAAAAGCATCAAAAGAAAATACATTTTTAGGACAAGTTTACTCAAAAGAAAAATTAAGCGAAGAAGAAATTAAAAATTTAGAGGAAAAACTTAGTCTTAAATTTAATGCAAAAATTAGATTAGATAGTAAAATAAGTGATAATGATAGTGTAAAAATTAGCTTAGATGGACTTGGATATGAAATTTCATTTTCAATGCAAAGCTTAAAAGCTAAGATGAATGAATATATATTAAAAGCAATTTAAGGAGATTTGATGAAATTTAAAGCAGATGAAATTAGTTCTATTATAAAAGAAAGAATTGAAAAATTTGACTTTAATCTTGAAATAGAAGAAACCGGTAAAATTATTTCAGTTGCCGATGGTGTTGCTAAGGTATATGGCCTTAAAAATGCTATGGCTGGAGAGATGGTTGAATTTGAAAATGGCGAAAAAGGAATGGTTCTTAACCTTGAAGAATCAAGTGTTGGTATTGTTATCTTAGGTAAGAGACTTGGATTTAAGGAAGGAAGCTCAGTAAAAAGATTAAAAAAACTTTTAAAAGTTCCAGTTGGAGATGCGTTGATAGGGCGTGTTGTAAATGCTTTAGGTGAGCCAATTGATGCTAAAGGTGTAATTGAAGCGAGTGAATATCGTTTTGTGGAAGAAAAAGCAAAAGGCATTATGGCTAGAAAAAGTGTTCATGAACCATTACACACAGGTATTAAAGCAATTGATGCTTTAGTTCCAATTGGTAGAGGACAAAGAGAATTGATTATTGGTGATAGACAAACTGGTAAAACAACTGTGGCAATTGACACTATCATTAGTCAAAAAGGTAAAGATGTTATTTGTATTTATGTTGCAATTGGTCAAAAACAAAGTACTGTAGCTCAAGTAGTTAAAAAACTTGAAGAATATGGTGCAATGGATTATACTATAGTGGTGAATGCGGGTGCATCAGATCCTGCTGCATTACAATATCTTGCGCCATATGCTGGGGTAACTATGGGTGAATATTTTAGAGATAATTCAAGACATGCATTGATCGTTTATGATGATTTAAGTAAACACGCTGTTGCATATCGTGAAATGTCTTTGATTTTACGTCGTCCTCCAGGTCGTGAAGCTTATCCAGGAGATGTGTTCTATCTACATTCAAGGTTGCTTGAAAGAGCAAGTAAATTAAGCGATGAGCTTGGCGCGGGAAGCTTGACTGCACTTCCTATTATTGAAACTCAAGCAGGGGATGTTTCAGCTTATATTCCAACTAATGTTATTTCAATTACAGATGGTCAAATTTTTTTAGAAACAGATTTATTTAACTCAGGTATTCGCCCTGCGATTAATGTTGGTTTATCTGTATCTCGTGTTGGTGGTGCCGCGCAAATTAAAGCAACAAAACAAGTTTCAGGTACATTAAGACTTGATTTAGCTCAGTACAGAGAACTTCAAGCTTTTGCACAATTTGCAAGTGATTTGGATGAAGCTAGTAGAAAGCAACTTGAGCGTGGACAAAGAATGGTTGAAGTTTTAAAGCAACCTCCATATTCTCCACTTTCACCAGAAAATCAAGTTGTGATTATTTTTGCGGGTACTAAAGGTTATTTAGATGATGTTGCAGTTTCAAAAATTGGAGAATTCGAAGCAGCTTTATATCCATTTATTGAGGCTAAGTATCCAGAAATTTTTGAGCAAATTAGAACTAAAAAAGCTTTAGATAAGGATTTAGAAGAAAAATTAGCTAAAGCATTGAGTGAGTTTAAAGCAAACCATATATAAGGTTTTTAAATGTCTAATTTAAAAGAAATCAAAAGAAAGATAAAAAGTGTTCATAACACACAAAAGACAACCAATGCGATGAAGCTTGTCTCTACTGCTAAATTAAGAAAAGCAGAAGAGGCAGCTAAAAAATCAAAGGTTTTTGCTCAAAAAATTGATGAAGTTTTGTCAGAAATTGCGTTTAAGATCAATCAATACGAAGGGCTTGATGATAAACTTCCATTTTTTAGAAAAAAAGATAATATAGAAAAAATGGATATTATTTTTGTCACAGCCGATAAAGGCTTGTGTGGTGGATTTAATATTAAAACCATTAAAGCCGTAAATGAAATGCTTGAAGATTGCAAAACAAAAAAAATCAAAGTAAGATTAAGAGCTATTGGTAAAACAGGTATAGAATATTTTAATTTTCAAAATATAGAAATTTTGGAAAAATATTTAGATACAAGTTCAAGTCCAGATTATGATAAGGCTTGTGCTATTATCCAAAAAGCTGTTGATGATTTTGTAAATGGCGTGACAGATAAAATTGTAATCATTCATAATGGTTATAAAAATATGATTTCTCAAGAAATTCGTATTAATGAATTGTTGCCAGTAGAAGCTATTGTTAGTAAAGAAGAACAAAAGTCTGAATCTTTAATGGACTTAGAACCAGAAGATGAAGAAATTTTAAATGATTTGTTAAAAACTTATTTTGAATATAATATGTATTTTTCTTTAGTTGATTCTTTAGCGGCTGAACATAGTGCTAGAATGCAAGCTATGGATAATGCAACCAATAATGCAAAAGCTAGAGTTAAGCAACTTAATTTAGCTTATAATAAAGCAAGACAAGAATCTATTACCACCGAGTTGATAGAAATCATCAGCGGTGTTGAGTCAATGAAATAAATTTAGGAGTGATGATGCAAGGTTTTATTTCTCAAGTTTTAGGACCAGTGGTTGATGTTGAATTTAAAGACTATCTTCCACAAATTAATGAAGCTATTGTTGTTAATTATGAATTAGAAGGAAAAGAATGCAAGCTAGTTCTTGAAGTAGCTGCACATTTAGGCGATAATAAAGTAAGAACCATCGCTATGGATATGACAGATGGTCTTGTTAGAGGTTTAACAGCCGTCGCAACTGGAAATCCAATTAGTGTTCCAGTAGGCGAAAAAGTTCTTGGAAGAATTTTTAATGTAACGGGTGATTTGATTGATGAGGGTGAAGAAATCAATTTTGATAAGCACTGGTCAATTCATAGAGATCCACCTCCATTTGAAGAACAAAGTACAAAAAGCGAAATCTTTGAAACAGGTATAAAGGTTGTTGATTTGCTAGCTCCTTATGCTAAAGGTGGAAAAGTTGGTCTTTTTGGTGGTGCAGGTGTTGGTAAAACCGTTATTATTATGGAATTAATTCACAATGTTGCATTTAAACATAGCGGATATTCTGTTTTTGCAGGTGTTGGCGAAAGAACTCGTGAGGGTAATGACCTTTACAATGAAATGAAAGAAAGTAATGTATTAGATAAAGTTGCATTGTGTTATGGTCAAATGAATGAACCGCCAGGGGCAAGAAATCGTATAGCTTTAACAGGTCTTACTATGGCTGAGTATTTTAGAGATGAAATGGGACTTGATGTTTTAATGTTTATTGATAATATTTTTAGATTTTCTCAATCAGGTTCAGAAATGTCAGCGCTTTTAGGAAGAATTCCTTCAGCTGTTGGTTATCAACCAACCCTAGCTAGTGAAATGGGTAAGTTCCAAGAAAGAATTACTTCAACCAAGAAAGGATCTATTACTTCAGTTCAAGCAGTTTATGTGCCAGCAGATGACTTAACAGACCCTGCACCAGCAACAGTTTTTGCGCACTTAGATGCAACAACGGTTTTAAATAGATCAATCGCTGAAAAAGGTATTTATCCTGCTGTTGATCCACTTGATTCTACTTCAAGAATGTTAGATCCTCAAATCATAGGAGAAGAACACTATAAAGTGGCTCGTGGAGTTCAATCAGTATTACAAAAATATAAAGATTTGCAAGATATTATTGCTATTTTAGGTATGGATGAATTAAGCGAAGAAGATAAATTGATTGTTGAAAGAGCAAGAAAAATTGAAAAATTCCTATCTCAACCATTCTTCGTCGCTGAAGTTTTCACAGGTAGCCCTGGAAAATATATTAGCTTAGAAGATACAATTGCAGGATTTAAAGGTATTTTAGAAGGTAAATATGATGATTTACCAGAAAATGCTTTCTATATGGTTGGTAATATAGATGAAGCTATAGCAAAAGCTGAAACACTTAAAGAGGTTAGCAGAAAAGACGTTTGTTTAGATAATTGTAAAGTGGATAAGGCTAAAAAAGGTTAATTTATGCAAGATTTAATATCTTTAGAAATCATTACACCCCTTGGCATGATTTATCAAGGGGATGCAAGATTAGTAGTTCTTCCTGGAAGTGAGGGTGAATTTGGTGTTTTAAAAGGACATGCATCTTTAATTTCTTCTTTAAAAGCAGGAATTATAGATATAGAAAAATCAGATTCAACTCATGAATTAGTTGCTATTGATTCAGGTCATGCAAAAGTTTCTGAAACTAAAGTGAGTGTTTTAGCAAAAGGTGCTGTATGGGTTGGAGGAAATAGTGATAGCGAAATAGCAAAAAGATTAGAAGAAGCAAAAGATTTAATTAAATCTATGAGTAGTGATAGTATTGCACTTGCTTCTACTTTTGCTAAAATGGATAATAATGTAAGGCAAAAATAGTGGATTTTCAAGCAATTTTTCATTTTTTTGAAAATACAAGCTTAATCACTTATATAGTATTAGCTTGGCTTTCGGTGTATTTCATACTTAGTTTTAGTATATTATTTTCAAGGTTGATGCTTATTAATAAATGGACTCAAAATGAAAGCCAAGCTTTAGAAGCTTTAATGAGAGGCGAAAAAGATTTAAGTCAAAGTGCATCAATTTTAAAAAAATGTGTTGAAGTTGATGAAATAAAGATGAATATTTATAAAAATTCTGTTGAAAAAAAAGCTACAGTAGGGTTAACTTGGCTTAGCATTATCGCTTCAACCTCTCCTTTTATAGGTCTTTTTGGTACGGTCATTTCTATACTTGAAACTTTTGGTGGCTTAGAGATGCAAAATTCTTTAAGTATTATAGCTCCTAAAATCAGTGAAGCTTTGGTGGCTACAGGTTGTGGTATTTTAGTGGCGATTCCTGCATACAGTTTTCACTTGATTATTAAGCGTAAAGCCTATGAATTGATTAATATCTTAGATAGTGAGATCAAAGTATTGGTAAGCTCTACAAAGGCATAGTTAATGTTTTTAGAAGAAAAACCTGAACTCAATATTACACCCTTAGTAGATATTATGCTTGTGTTGCTTGCTATTTTAATGGTAACAGCACCAAGTATCACATATGAAGAAAAGGTTCAACTTCCTCAAGGTTCACAAAAAACTTCAAGTGCGCCAAACATTAAAAGTTTGATTATAACAATTAATGCAAAAAAAGAAATTTTTATAGGAAAAGATAAATTTGATTTTATAAGTTTTGCAGATAATATGAATGCTTTAAAAGTTCAGTATAATACTCAAGAGACAGTTTTTATAAGAGCAGATAAGAATCTAAAATATGATGATGTAATGAGTGTTTTAAGAACAATGAAACATTTAGGTTTCCAAAAAGTTGCCTTGCAAACTGAGTAAAAAATGGAAGAAAATTCTACACACAATCTTAAAGCTTTTATTTATGCAATTTTAGTCTATTTTTTTGTTGTTTTTTTGGTATTTTTTAAGTTGGTTGGGTATAAACCAAAAGCCATTGAATATACTGATGATCCTAATAGTTTTATCAATATAGAGCTTGGAGATAGCATCAATCAAAATCAAGTAAATATGATACAAGAATTACAAAAAGAAAATTTACAAAGTTTATTTGAAGAAAATCTTTTACAAAAATATACTACTAATAAAAACGTTAACACGCAAAATATAGAGCAACAAGCAAGTGTTTTTAATGAGTTGTTTGGTAAAATAGAAGATTACCAAGAAGAAAAAACGACAAAAGTGCAATCTTCCATGCCTTCAAAAAAACCTACTTTTGCCCAAAGAGAACAAATCAATGATTTTTCTAAACAGCTCAATGAAAATTTAAAAATAAATCAAGAATTAGGTCAGTCTGTTATGGAGCAAAAAATAGGGGTTTATGATCAATTCTTAGGCACTGTTAGAAAATACCTTGAAGATCGATGGAGAATTTATAATCCTAGTGGTAATTTAAGTATAGAAGTAGAATTTGTAATTGATAATAATGGTTATTTTTACTTGTTAAACACTACTAGTGCTCATAGTGATAATTTTGACAAAAAAGCAAAAGAATTTTTACAAAATTTAGAAGGAAAATACATAACTTTACCTCCAAATGGTAAAATAAGAAAAATTAAAATGCAACTTAGTGATATAATTGAGTTTAAAACGGAGAAACAATGAAAAAAATACTAGTATTTTTATTTTTTTGTTCAGTATTATTTGGACAAGATGCAACAATATCTGTTGTTAATAAAGGTATGCAATTGCCAAAAATTTACATTAAAGATCAGTCTAAATTGAATGATTTAGATCTTAAAAAAAGTTTTTATAATATGCTTGTTAATGATATAAAAGTAAGTTCAAATTTCGAGATAACTCAAGATGAAAAACAAGGTGATTATATTTTTTCTTATATATTAAATAAAAATGGTAAGCTTTTAGATATTGATGTTGAAATTTTAGCTGCAAATGAAACTAAAACAAGATTTTATGAACAAATTCTTTCTATCGAAGAGTATCCATTTTTAGCGCATAGAAGTGTTGCTCAAATGAATAAAAAATTAGGTTTTGCTCCGGTTGATTGGATGGACCATAAAATTTTAATAGCTAGAACTCAAGGTAGTAAGCAAAGTGATATTTTATTAGCAGATTATACTTTAACTTACCAAAAAGTATTGATTTCAAAAGGCTTAAATTTGTTTCCTAAATGGGCAAATAAAGAGCAAAATGCTTTTTATTTTACTGCCTATGAAGATGAGATTCCAACTCTTTATAAATATAATATGAAAAATAAAAATATAACAAAAATTATTGCTAGCAAAGGTATGATGGTTGCTTCTGATGTGAGTGATGATGGCAAAAAAATTTTACTTACCATGGCTCCAAAAGACCAACCTGATGTATATTTGTATGATGTAGACTCAAAAAATCTGACACAAATTACAAACTATATGGGTATTGATGTAAATGGCAATTTTGTTGATGGTGATAAAAAAATTATATTTGTGTCTGATCGTTTAGGTTATCCAAATATTTTTATGCAAAATTTAGATTCAAATTTAACAGAACAAGTTGTTTTTCATGGTAAAAATAATTCTTCGGTTTCTACTTATAAACACTATATGGTTTATTCTAGTAGAGAAATAAGTCAAAGCGGAGTTTTTAATCTTTATTTGATGTCAACCCAAAGTGATTACATAAGACAACTCACTGCAAATGGTAAAAATCTTTTTCCAAGATTTTCAAGTGATGGAGAAAGTGTTGTGTTTATTAAGTACTTAGGCTCTCAAAGTGCTTTAGGTGTTATTCGAATTAATGCAAATAAAGCTTTTCATTATGGCTTAAAAGTGGGCAAAATTCAATCAATTGATTGGTAAAATACTAAAATCACATTTTTTTTGTTATAATTAAATTATGATTTTTAAATAAATAAAAGGGGAAATCAATGAAAAAAATCATTTTTGCTTCAATTACTGCATTTGCTGTTATTGTAAGTGGTTGTGCTACTAAAAACACTAGTGTTAGTAGTTCAAGTAGTGTAGATGGCTCAAAAGGTAGTGGTGGATCTGATAGATTTGAAAATCTTGAATCTTTAAATTCTGTAGCAAATGTATATTTTGATTTTGATAAATTTAATGTTAGATCAGATATGCAAAAAGTTATTGCAAATAATGCTGAAATCTTTAATAAAGAAGCTGCTAATGCTGCAATAGTAGTTGAAGGAAACTGCGATGAGTGGGGAACTGATGAGTATAATCAAGCTTTAGGTCTAAAAAGAGCTAAAGCGGTAAAAGAATCTTTAGTAGCTCAAGGTGTTAGCGCAGATAGAATTAGCGTTAAAAGCTATGGAGAAACTAATCCTGTATGTACTGAAAGAACAAAAGCTTGCGATGCTCAAAATCGCCGTGCAGAATTTAAATTATCAAAATAAGTTTTAAATAAATGAAATTAAAATTATTATCAGTAGCTCTTTTAGGGGCTACTTTTTTACACGCTGAAATTTCAGCTTTTGATGCAGGAAAAGTAGATACAAAAACACCTTATGGCTTAACTCAAAATGAAAAATTACAATATGAAAATCAAGAACGCCTAAGGGCATTGAATGAATATTATACAAATTTAACAAGTAAAATAAATACAGCAGTAGAGAATATAGAAGGATTGCAAAGTGTAACAGAGGGTTTGAATGCTCAATATTCAAAAGCTAACACAAAATTGCTTTCATTAGAAGAAACTTATCAAAATTTTGATGCAAACATAACTCAAGAAATTCAAAATTTAAGAGCTTATGTGGAGGAAAATAGGCAAATTCAAGAAAAAAATCATCAAGAAATTCAAAAAGTTTTAAGTGAAATTACGACTTTGATTAATAAAATCAATGATGATTATATTTCAAAAGAAGATATGAATAAAACTATAAGTTTTTTTCAATCTGAAATAGCTAGAGTGCAAAATCAAACAAAAATTACTCCAGTTGTTCCTATTGTAAGTGATGATAATAAAACCGAAGAAGTCATTCAAGATGTAAATGAAACTCAAGATGAAGTGATTGAAGTAAAAGATGATAGTTGGAAAAAGTTGCAATCTAGTGAAATTTTGAAAAAAGCGATAGAAGAAACTAATAAAAATCAATTTGAGGATGCAAAAGAAAAATTTGAACATCTAATAAGTATTCATTATAAACCTGCTAGATCTACTTTTTGGCTTGGAGAGATAAGATATAAGCAGCAAGATTACGCAGGTGCTTTGGGATTTTATAAGAAAAGTTCTGCTATAAGCACTAAAGGCGATTATGTACCAAAATTGCTTTATCATACAGCTATTAGCCTAGATAAGGTTGGGGATCCAAAAAGTGCAAATAAATTTTATAAAGCTTTAAAAACGGCTTATCCTGATAGCCCTGAAGCAAAAGTTTCACCAGATAGAAAATAACAAAGGAGATAAAATGGCTATAGAAAAAAATAGTGTAGTTTCAATGTTTTATGAATTAAAAGATGCAAATACCAATGAAGTTTTAGAATCAAATATTTATGCTGAACCTATTTCTTTTATTTTGGGTAAAGGTCAAATTTTAGAAGGATTAGAAGAAGAAATTCAAAAACTTAATGCTCCTTGTAATGCTGATATTGTGATAAAAAAAGAAAATGCTTTGGGTGAATATGATGCAAATGCATTACAAACTTTACCAAAAGAGCAGTTTGCAGGGATTGATTTGCAAATTGGTATGGAGCTTTTTGGCGAAGGTGAAGATGGTAATACGGTAAGAGTAATTGTTAGAGAAATTACTGAAAATGAAGTTACTATTGATTACAATCATGCTTATGCAGGAAAAGACTTGTTGTTTTCAATCAATATCGTAGATGTTAGAGCTGCAAGCGAAGATGAAATTTTAACAGGAATTATTGCAGGTAGTAGAAGTTGCGGATGTGGTGGCGGAGAACATCATCATGATCATCATCACGGACATGGTGGCGGCGGATGTTGTGGAGGCCATGGACATGGTGGCGGCGGTTGCTGCGGTGGTCATTAATGAATAGTGCATTTATTTTCCCAGGTCAAGGCTCTCAAAGTGTTGGCATGGGTTTGAGCTTTTATGATAATTCTAAAAAAGCAAAAGAATTACTAGATAATGCTAGTGATTTTTGTAAAATTGATTTTAAAAATTTGCTTTTTAAAGAAAATGAAAATTTAAATAAAAGCGAATTTACGCAAATGGCCATAGTATTAAACTCGCTAATGGCTTATGAAGCTTTAAAAGAGCAAGTTGATATAGAAGCTAAGTATAGCCTAGGTCATTCACTAGGAGAATTTAGTGCTTTGGCAACTCAAGATGCATTTAGTTTTTTAGATGTTATAGCGCTTGTTAATAAACGCGGTCAATTCATGCAAGAAGATTGCTCTAAAATAGAAGCTGGTATGATGGTGATTTTAGGGCTTGAAGATAAAGTAGTAGAAGAACTTTGTCAAAAAGCATTAAGTGAGCAAAAAAGTATTTTTGCTGCTAATTATAATTGTGATGGGCAAATTGTAGTAGCAGGTTTAAAGCCTAATTTGGCTTCTTATGAGAGTGAATTTAAAAATGCAGGGGCTAAAAGAGCTATGCTTTTAAACATGAGTGTTGCAAGCCATTGTCCATTATTAAAAAATGCATCTTTAAAACTTACAAAAGAATTAGAACCTATTTTAAAAGAGAACTTTAAAAGTGTAGTGTCAAATGTTAATGCAAAAGTGTATAATGATAAAAATCAAGCTCTAATGCTTTTAAGTGAGCAACTTATCAAGCCTGTTCTCTATAAACAAAGTATTAAAGCAATAGATGAAGAAGTAGATTTTTATATAGAATTTGGCGCAAGTGTGTTAAAGGGTTTAAATAAAAAAATCACCCAGAAAGAAACTTATACTTTAAGTAAAATAGAAGACATTGATGAAATTTTAAAGGTAATTAAATGAAAATAGCCATTTTAGGAGCTATGCCTGAAGAGGTTACTCCTTTATTAGAAACATTAAAAGAGTATCAAACAATCGAATATGCAAATAATACTTATTATCTTGCAAAATATAAAAATCATGAATTAATTATCGCTTATTCTAAGATAGGGAAAGTAAATTCTACCCTTAGTGCGACTATTATGATAGAAAAATTTAAAGCTGAAGTTTTACTTTTTACTGGTGTTGCTGGTGCTTTTAATCCAAATTTAGATATAGGTGATTTAATCTATGCTACAAAATTAGCTCAATATGATTTAGATATCACTGCTTTTGGTCATCCTCTTGGCTATGTTCCTGGTAATGAAATTTTTATAAAAACAGACGATAAGCTTAATAATCTTGCTATAGAAGTTGCTAAAGAACTTGGTGTTAAATTACAATCAGGTATTATCGCTACAGGTGATGAGTTTATTTGTGATGAGAATAAAAAAGCAAAAATTAGAGAAATTTTTAATGCTGATGCTTGTGAAATGGAAGGAGCTAGTGTAGCTTTGGTATGTGATGCTTTAAAAATTCCATGCTTAATTTTAAGATCAATGAGTGATAAAGCAGGTGAGAAAGCTGAATTTGACTTTGATGAATTTGTTGAAAAATCAGCTAAAATTTCAGCTAATTTTGTCTTAAAAATTTGTGAGAAATTATGATAAATCTTAGTAAAAAACTAATCAGAGAAGTAGCTAAAGCTAATGCTAAATTTTCTTTAATAGGAGATAATGATAAAGTTTTATTAGGACTTAGTGGCGGTAAAGACTCTCTAGCTTTAGCTCATCTTTTAAAGCGTATGCAAGCGCATGCGCCTTTTAAATTTCAACTCAAAGCAGTAACTTTAAGTTATGGCATGGGTGAAGATTATACAAAACTTCATAATCATTGCAAAGAACATGGTATTAATCATGAAGTGATTGATTCTAATATTTATGAAATTTCAGGTGATACTATAAGAAAAAATTCTAGTTTTTGTAGCTATTTTTCAAGGATGAGGCGTGGTGCTTTATATACTTATGCTTTGGAAAATGGTTTTAATAAATTAGCCATAGCCCATCATTTAGATGATGCGGTAGAGAGTTTTTTTATGAATTTTATTTATAATGGCTCTCTTAGGAGTTTAGCTCCCAAGTATAAAAGTAAAAGAGGCGTAGAGGTTATTCGTCCTTTGATTTTTGTAAGAGAAAGACAATTAAGAGAAAATGCTATTAATAATGAATTAGAAGTAATTGGTAATGAATTTTGTCCTGGCATGAAGTTAAGTGAAAAAAATGTAAAATTTCCTCATGCAAGAGAAGAAGCTAAGCAGCTTTTAGCAAATTTAGAGAAAGAAAATCCAAAATTATTCACAAGCTTAAAAACTGCATTTGAAAATATCCACATGGATAGCTTTTTTATGGTTAAGGATAATGGCTAAGCTTTTAGTTGTTGTTGATTATCAAAATGATTTTATCGATGGTAGCTTGGGTTTTGAAGAAGCTGCCAAGATAAAAGATAATATTCTTGCTCTTTTAAAAAATCATCAAGGTGATATTGTTTTTACTTATGATACGCATGATGAAAATTATTTAAAAACTCAAGAAGGAAAAAATTTACCTATTCGTCATTGTATTAGAGATACTTTAGGTTGGCAAATGCCAGGTGATTTTGATGTGTATTTAAAAAATGCAAAAAAAATATTTTATAAGAATGCTTTTGGTAGCTTAGAATTAGCCAATTTTTTAAAGCAAAATTATTATGAAAGTATAGAATTTTGCGGTCTTGTTTCACATATTTGTGTATTTAGCAATATTATTTTCGCTCAAAGCGCTAGTATCAACTCAAAAATTATATTACATAAAAATGCAACAGCGAGTTTTAGTAAGTCTTTGGAAAATAGTGCATATGAAATTTTGCAAGCTTATGGCATAGAACTTTTATAAAATGCAAGGATATATTTTACACACTCAGAGTGTAAAAGATGAGGACTTAATCGTTTATCTTTTAAGTGCTAAAAAAGTTATTAAAAGTTATAGATTTTATGGCATGCGTCATTCTAATATACTAAGTGGGTATAAGATCGATTTTGAGCTTGAAGAAAGTTCGAGATTTTTACCACGTTTAAAAGATGTTTTACATATTGGTTTTTCTTGGATTTTAGATAGAGAGAGAATGTTTTTTTGGCAGGAGTTTATTAGACTTTTTTATTTGCATTTAAAAGATGTTGAAGAGATCGATAGTTTTTATTTTGAACTTTTAGAAGACTGTGCTAAGCGTTTTGAAAAGCAAGATTGCAAGCGTGTTATAGTGGATGCTTATTTAAAAATTTTAGATTTTGAAGGGCGTTTGCATAAAAGTTTTGTATGTTTTTATTGTGATGAGTATATTCAAAAAAATGTTGTACTAATAAGAGCTTTTTTGCCCGCTCATAAAAAATGCGCTTTTGGTTACGAGTTTAATGCTAAAGATCTTGTAAAATTATATAGGAGTTTTAATTCATCGCATTTTAGCGATGAATATATTGATAATTTATATAAAATTATCAAAGAGGGTTTTTAAGGGTAATATCATACATCATAATGACTTCTTGTCTCAATCTTGCAATGATATTTGCACTATCTTTGTGTATATTTTTTGTGATAGTATCTTGGCTATTTTTAATATTTTCAAGCAAATTTTCAAGTTCTTTTTGAGAGTTTTGTAAACAAGTTTTTATACATTTTGGTTGGGTTTGTTGTAAAACTTGCTCGAAATTTAAACTTTGATTGTTAAGCTTTGAAGCATGTGCTGCTAAATTATTCGCACTTGTTCTAATGCCACCTAATGCTTTGTAAATCCCTTTTGAATTGATATGAGCTGCCATGAACCTTCCTTGTTTTATGGTATCTCTTCATTCATATTGCTTGACAATTTACAAGCAAAAATCATTCCTTATTGAAAAATTCTTGAATATATTTTCGCATAATTTCTGCGTCATTAATGCGATTAACACAATCTCTAAAATTAGAAGCATCATCATAACCTTTAGAATACTCATGCAAATGTTTTCTAAAGATGCTTATGCCTTGTTCTTTATAATGCTTTAACATTTCTTCAAAATGTGCAAAAATGATTTTATTTTTCATAGCTTTTTCGATTTTTTTACCAGTTTTTATCTCATAAAATATCCAAGGTTTTCCTACACTTGCACGCCCTATCATCAAAGCATCACAATTTGTTATTTTAAACACCTCTTTTGCATTATCTTCGCTAATATCACCATTTGCAACTAAAGGAATTTTGATATTTTCTTTGGCTAAAGCTATGGCTTCATAATCAGCATTTCCACTATACATTTGTTTTCTAGTGCGACCATGCATACTGATAAAATCTACTCCAGCATTTTCACACGCTTTAGCGATGGCAATGGGATCTTTTTTATCAAATCCTAATCTTACTTTGACGCTAGTTGATTTTTTATTGCTTGTTTTTTTGATAAGTTCTAAAATTCTTTGTAATTTATCAAGATCTTGTAAAAGAGCGCTACCTGCACATTGTTTTATAACCTTATTCACAGGACAACCACAATTAAAATCAATACCATCTATAAAATCAAAACGATTTAAAATTTCTACTGCTTTGCAAATTACGCTTTCGTCTGAGCCTGCAATTTGAACTATGTAAGGATTTTCAAGTTCGGCTTTTTCTAGCATTTTAAGAGTTTTTGAGCTCTCATATACTAAGGCATTAGAACTTATCATTTCACTAATGGTTACATCAGCCCCAAATTGCTTTACTAAATTTCTTAATGGCAAGTCTGAAAAACCTGCCATAGGAGCTAAAAATAAAGGCTTTTTACTAAAATCTATCATTGTATTAATTTTTCAAGTTCTATTTTTTTATTATGGTCTCTTAAAAAGAGTAAGAGTCTAAAGTCCTTATGTTTATTTTGATCATTTCCTAATTCATTAAGCAATTCATCATACATGCCAAATTCTGCTAAAGTATAAAGATAAGCTCTTAAAGCTTGAGGATGATTATCTTTTAACTTTTTAAACAAAGCAATTAATACTTGAGGTTCTATTTTTTTACAAAGCATTTTAGCACAGCGTAAATATGACTTATCATCTAAAGTATTCATACTAAGTAAAACTTCAATTTCAGCATGATTTAATTCTAAATTTTCTTTTTCAAATCTACCCAAAAGTAATAAAACATCATCTTGTTTTTTTTGAGTTTTTAGTGTTTTAATCTGACTATAGGGTGCATTTTCTAACACCATTTTATAAGCAAAATTTTCTAGCTCACCTGTTAAGATATCTTTGTTTTTGATAAAAGAAAAAGCATAATTGCTATCATTTTGAAAGCGATTTTTTTCATTTAAAATGAAAATTTCATTATTTGAATCTAATTTATATTTTTTTAATTCTACAATTTCTTTTTTTTCTAAGTGCTCAAAAATATCAATAATTTCATCTATTTTAGGATTTTGAATTTTTTCTTTAAAACAAAGAGCTTGCGTATTTTTAGCTATATCTTGAAATTCTTGAGTTTTAAATTTAACCTTGCTTATTTTTTTTAAAAAAATATCAATAATAAAATTTTCATAATTTTTACTATCTTTAATTAGATTTTTATATTGTAAATGTTTTAAAAAGCCATAAAAACTCATATGTGCTAAAGCTAATATCATTAAAAATAAAGCAGGTAAAACAACCCATAAACTAATAGGCAAATTTAATTCAAAGGTGGAAATTTTAAAAGTATAATTTCCTAAATTTAGATTATAAACTAAGGCTGCGATGATTAGAAGATAAACTAAACTTGCAAAGAAAAATAATCTAATTTTCATAGCTCTTTCCTTTTTTCTAAATTTTCACGACAATTGATACAATATTTTGCATGAGGTTTAACCTTAAGTCTTTCAGGATGAATATCATCTTCACAATACTCACAAATACCATAAGTATTGTTATCTATTTTACTTAATGAATGTTTAATTTCTTCTAGTTCGGCTTTTAAATTTTCATTGATTTTAAAATCAATATGAGAACTATTGTCAATTTGTTGTAAGTCAACTTCATCTCTAGGTTCACTATCTTGTAGATTGTGGATATTGTCTATATTACCTTGAAGTTCTTGTAAAATTTCTTTTTGTCTTTGAAGTAATATATTTTTAAATTCTTCAAGATTTAATTCTTGCATAAACGCTCCTATTTGTGATATGGGTGATTTGTATTAATGCAAAATGCACGATAAATTTGCTCTAAAAGCATAGTTTTAGCAAATTTATGTACTAAGGTCATTTTACTAAGAGCTATGCTTGTATGCATTTGTGCGATAAATTCTTGCTCAAATCCATAAGCACCACCTATAAAAAATGTAATTTCATTTTTATCTTGCAATAATTTTGCAAATTCTACGCTTGTAAATTCTTTACCCTTTTCGTCTAATGCTATGCAAAAACCTTTTTTGTAAGGATTTAGTGCATTTGTATAAGATTTCTTTGCTTCTATAGAGTTAGTATTTTGTGCTTGATTAATTTTGTTATTAAAAACACATATTTCATTAAAACTACAAAATTTCTTAATGAGCTTAGTATAATGCTCATCTATCTTACTAAATTCATCATTATTATTTTTTTGAATGCTTAAAAGATTAATTTGCATTTTTAGTTTTTAGAAAAAAATCTTAAAAAGTCTGCTATAAATTTTTTATGTTCACTTCTTTCTACAATTGCATCGATTAATCCATGTTCAAGTAAAAATTCGGCCTTTTGAAAGCCTTCTGGCAAATCAGCTCCTATGGTTTGTTTAATTACCCTAGCTCCTGCAAAGCCTACTAGGGCACCAGGTTCAGCCATGATGATATCTCCAAGCCAAGCAAAAGACGCACTTACACCACCCATGGTTGGATCAGTTAAAACTGAAATATAAGGAAGTTTTTCTTCTGCTAATAGTTTTAATGCTGCACTTGTTTTGCTCATTTGCATTAAAGAATAAGTGCTTTCTTGCATTCTAGCTCCACCACTTGCACTCACTATAACAACAGGGGTTTTTTTCTCAATAGCTCTTTCAATAGCTCTAAGAATTTTTTCACCTTCTACTGAGCCTAAACTTCCGCCCATAAAAGAAAAATCAAAAACAACAAGTTGAGTTTTTATTCCATCTATAGTACATTCTCCGCTTATTATGGCGCTTTTTCTACCTGTTTTTTCTTCATTTTCTGCTAATCTTTTTTTATATGATTTACTATCTACAAATTTAAGTGGATCGATTGCATGTAAGTCTTTATCCATTTCCACAAAAGAGCCTTCATCGCTAAGTAATTCAATGCGTTTTAGAGGGTTTAATCTCATATGAAAATTACATTTAGGACAAACATTATAACAAGTTTCTATTTCTTTATAATACATCAACGCATGACAAGAATTACATTTTACCCAGTGATTTGGAGCTTCGCTTGGAGCGGCTTGCTTGCGTCTTATACTAGAAAAAATATCTAAAAAATTCATTATCTCTACCTAAAATAAAATTTTGAAATTATAGCAAGATTTTATTGCTTTTAAAATCTTGCACCCAACATAAACTCAAATTTACTCAAATCATCTTTTGAATTAGTATTAAATGGTTTAGCAAAAACCAAATTTAAAGCACCTAGCGGGGTTAGCCACTCAAAACCAACACCTGTACTCCATCTTTGAATTTGACTTAAAGAACTCTCTCCTATAGCACCATAGTCAAAAAACACACTACCTCTAAGTTTGATTCTATCAAAGATTGGAAAGCTAAGTTCTACAGAATTTGCAAAAGCCACTGTACCACCTGTCTCATCACCCCAATCGTTTTTAGGGCTAACGCTTCTTCTATCAAAACCTCTAATAGTTCCTATACCACCAAGATATAATTTTTCATTGATAGGTAAATAACCTTGATCCCATACCTTATAAAAACTTGCTTTGTAACGATAAATCAAATCCCAACCTATAAATTCTTCTAAGCCTTGATAATAATTAAATTTAGTAGTAGAGCTTATAAATTCTTGATCTCCTCCTAAACCTGCATATTCAAGCGAAGTTGAGGCGATAAAACCTGATCTTGGTAGATAATAATCATCTGTGTTATTAAACACTATCGAAGGGGTAATAGAACTTTTATAGGTTTTTCCAAGCTTATATCCTTGAGCGATTAAGCGATCACTCAAATGATAAATATCGCTTTGCTCAAGATTATAGGTTAAATCTATGCTAGTATATCTACCTAGTGTTTTTCCTACGCTTATATCAAAACCATAGTTTCTCTCATCATAGCTATCCCATTCTAAACGATCTGAATATAATGTTCCTCCAAGAGAATAATCACTATCATTTACTCTAGGATTTCTTAAAGATACTCTACCAGAAAGTGTATCATCGCCTTTGTCTATACTCACACTTCCTTTCATACCAGAACCTAAGATATTTGCATCAGATAATGAAGCGCTAAGTAAAATTCCATCACTAGTTCCATAACCAATACCACCTGAAATGGCTCCAGTTGAAGCTTCCTTGACTTCTACTATCAAATCAATATGCGTATCATCTACTCTTTGTTCTTTAATATCTACATTTTCAAAATATGCAGTTCTTCTTAGAGCATTTCTTGAGTCTATTAAATCAGTTCTATTATAAAGATTGCCTTCAGTTAAATAAAGCTCTCTACGAACAACTCTATCAACTGTTTTGGTATTACCTGAGATGATGACATCTCTTATATATACTTTTTCATTAGGTATGACTTTAAAAATAATCATAGCTTCATGATTTTCTTTATCTTTTTGTATATCAGGTATAACTTGTACAAAAGCATAGCCCAAATCAGCTGTTTTAGTTTCTATAGTCTTTATATCTTCTCTTAGTTTTTCTATATTGACTATTTTTCCAACACTCAATTTTAAATCATTTGCCAAAGCTTCATTTTCTTCATCACTAAAAATTGGATTAAAAATTTTAATTCCTTTGACCTTATAAACTTCGCCTTCATTGATAAAATAAGTCAAATCAGCTTGATAAGTATCTGTGTAAGTATTTAAAAAAGCAGGAGATACGCTTACATCAAGATAACCTTCTTTTAAATATACATCTGAAATTCTTGAGCTATCATTTGCTAAATCAAAGATTTTAAGCTTACCATCATTAAAACCCCACATCCAGCCTAGGGCTTCTCTTTGTTTATTTGCCACCGCAGGCTCAATATCTGAATAACTTAAATTTTTTGCACCACTTAAATGCACTTTTTCTATGATGATATTTTCCCCACGATTTACAACAAAGGTAAGTTTTAATGAACTTGAATTGCTTAATTTTTCATCTTTGATTTCTACAACAGTATCATAAAAACCTTTGGCTTGATAAAAAAGCTTGATTTTTTCAGCAGCTTCTTTAGCTGAATTTTCATCATATAAAATTCCAGGTTTTAAGCCAACAAGGCTTTCTATTTGTTTTCTATCATTACTTGCTATACCTTGAATATCTATTTTTCCAATGGAAGGTTTTTCTACTACTTTAAAAATTAGCACTCCATTTTTTTCTTCTACTACTATGTCTTTAAAATAATTTCTATCAAAAAGATTTTTAATCGCTGTATCTATACTAGCAGGATCAATTTTTTGTCCTATTTTTAATTTAGAAATCGCAATAGCACTTTCTTTAGAAAGTTGCGATAAGCCTTCAAATTTTATATCTTTAATCGTAGCTGCACATAAAGAACTTGAGAGTGCAAAGAAAACAAACCATTTTTTCATCAAATCTACCTAAATTTTTATATACAAAATCGTTATAATACCAAAATATTTTTAACTAATGCTTTTTAAGGAAAAATTATGAAAGTAGGTATAATCGGACTTGGCTTAATAGGTGGATCTTTAGGTCTTAGCTTAAGAGAGAATAAATTAATAGATTTAGTTTGTGGATATGATATAAACAAAGAATTTGAACAAATTGCACTAGAGCGAAAATTAATAGATAAAATTGTTACATTTGAAGAGTTAAAAAAATGTGATGTGATTTTTTTGGCTATTCCTGTAAGAGCTATTGTAAAAATCTTAAAAGAATTTCAAGGCATTTCTAAAGATTGCACTATCATTGAGCTTGGAAGTACAAAAGAAGAAATTATTAAAAATTTACCTTCTTATTTGCAAAGTCAATTTATCGCAGCCCATCCTATGGCAGGAACTGAAAATAGTGGTCCAAATGCAGCTATAAAAGATTTATATAAAAATGCAGTTTGTGTTTTGTGTGATGTGCAAAATGCTGACCATATCCATCAAAAAAGAGCTATAGAAATTTTTTCAGATTTAGGAATGAAGCTTGTGTTTATGGATAGTATTTCGCATGATCATCATGCTTCTATTATTTCACATTTACCACATGTGATTAGTTTTTCTTTGGCAAATTTTGTGATGAAAGAAGAAAATAAAAAAAATATAGCTCACTTAGGTGGACCTTCTTTTAAAGATATGTGTAGGATTGCTAAGTCAAACCCTCAAATGTGGAGTGGTATTTTTGAGCAAAATAAACAAAATTTATTAAATTCTATTGATTTATTTCAAAAAGAATTACAAGAATGTAAAAAAATGATAGAAAAATGTGATGTAAATGAGCTTGAGACTTGGATTAAAAGTGCAAATAAACTAAGAGAAATTTTATAAAACTTTTTATAATTTACTCTTAATTTGCTAAAGAATAATATATTTTTAAAAATATAGATTGAAAGTGGAAATATGGTTTTTGCGCGTAAAAGATCAAATAAAAAGTGGATTTTTGTAGTTTTTTTAATACTTTTAGCCTTTGTGGTGTTTGTTTTAAATACAAAGCTGTTTGAAAAAAATCCTCCGTTGATTCAAACAAAATCAGATGTAATTTATAGTAATCTAACAGACCCTATATCTATAGAAATAAGCGATGAAAGTGTTTTAAAAGATGTTAAAGTCACGCTATTTAAAGCAAATGAATTAAATGGAGAAATGCTTGTTAATGAGCATGTTAAGGGCAATCAAAAAAGCATTCATTTTGATTTAAAATTACCAAAACCAGCTTATAAAGAAAAAGTCGATTCGTATAAACTTGTAATAGAAGCAAGTGATAGTAGTTTTTGGAATTTCTTTTTAGGAAATCAAGCGCTTAAAGAAGTAAAAGTTATCATTGATACCAAAAATCCATTTGTAGAAATTTTAGATAATTCTTACCAAATCGAGCAAGGTGGAGTAGGTAGTGTGGTATTTAAAGCAAATGATGAGAATTTACAAGAAGTTTATATCACAACCGATAAAGATAAAATTTTTAAAGCAACTCCTTATGTGAAAGAAGGGTATTATGCTGCTTTAATTCCTTGGGAGGCAACTGATGAGCATTTTAGAGCTTATGTAGTGGCAGTAGATAAAGCAGGTAATGTAAACAAACAAAGAATTAGATATTATTTTACTAATAAAAAATACCGTGTATCAAATATAAAAGTAAGTGATAGATTTTTAGATGGCAAGATTGAATTTTTAGCACAAAAATATGCTCCAAAAGATAGAGAATTAAGCAGGCTTGAAAAATTTAAATTTGTTAATGAAGATTTAAGAGCTTCTAATGAAGTTATCATTCATGATATTACAAGTAAAGTTCCTGATACTATGATTAATAATTTTAAAGTTAATCTTTTCAAGCCTTTAAAAAATGGCCAAAAAGTAGCTGATTATGCTGATCATAGATTTTATTCTTATAATAATCAAGCATTTAGTAGCTCTTATCATATGGGGCTTGATTTAGCAAGCATAAAAGAAGCACCTATCATTAGTAATAACGATGGTGAAGTGGTATTTGTGCAAGAAAATGGAATTTATGGATTAAATGTTATAATCTATCATGGTTTTGGGATTTACACTCTTTATGGACACTGTACTAATTCAGATATGAATGTAGGCGATAGGGTAAAAGCAGGCGATGTTATAGGTACTACAGGTACTACAGGCTTAGCACTTGGAGATCATGTGCATTTTGGTGTTTTAGTGCAAGGGGTTGAAGTGCGTCCTGAGCAATGGCAAGATGCAAAATGGATAAAAGAAAATATCTATAATATATTAGAGTCAAGCAAAAAAAGAATTTTGAGTGAATAAAAATGAATCAAACAACAATAGCAAAAGAAGTTAAAGGTATTGGCATAGGTTTGCATAAGGGCGAGCCTATTAGTATAAAATTAGAGCCATTAGAAGCTGGTAGCGGCATAGTGTTTTACAGAAGCGATTTAGGAATTTCTTATGAGGCAAAACCTGAAAATGTCATCGATACACAAATGGCTACTGTAATAGGCGATCATAGGGGTTATGTTTCCACAATAGAGCATTTAATGAGTGCGATTAATGCTTATGGTATTGACAATGTGCGTATAGTTTTAGATGCTAATGAAGCTCCTGTAATGGATGGTAGTAGCATAGGCTTTTGTATGATGCTTGAAGAAGCAGGTATAAAAGAGCTTGATGTGGCTAAAAAAATTTTAGTGATTAAAAAAAGTGTAGAAGTAAAAGAAGGTAATAAATTTGTACGTTTAAGCCCTACGGATATGCCTATTATAAACTATACAATCGAATTTGATAATCCTATTATAGGTAAGCAAAATTATTGTTTTGAATTTAGCAAGCAAAACTACATAGAGCAAATAGCAAGAGCAAGAACCTTTGGCTTTTTAAAGGATGTTCAAGCTTTAAGAGCTATGAATTTAGGTCTTGGTGGAAGCTTAGAAAACGCTGTTGTGATTGATGATAATCGTATTTTAAATCCTGAAGGTTTGCGTTTCAAAGATGAATTTGTACGCCATAAAATTTTAGATGCTATCGGGGATTTAACCTTGCTTGGATGTAGAGTTTTTGGAGATTATACTTCTTATGCAGGTTCGCACAAGCTTAATCATCTTTTAACCAAAGAACTTTTAAAAGATCCTAGTGCGTATGAAGTGGTAAGTTTAGAAAAAAGTACATATAAAGTTTATGAAAAGGTTTTTGCATAAAAAAGGTTACTTTGCTTTTAAATGCCATAGCAAAACCTTTGATGCTTGGTATTTATGAAAATGATGTATTGATAAAAACCATTGAGAGTGATTTAAAAGTTAGTGAGGTTTTGCCAAAAATATTGCAAGATTTACTTTTACAATATGAGCTTGAAAAGCTTATTTATGCGCATGGACCAGGCTCTTACATGGGCATAAAGATTTCTTATGTTTCTTTTAAAACCCTAGCTATAGTTAAAAATATACCCTTAAAAGCTATTAGTGCTTTTGAGCTAAATAATAACACTCCTATAGCTGCTAATAAGCATTTGTGTTTTGTAAAAAAAGATGATGATGAGATTGTCTTAGAAAAGACACAAGCTGGAAGTTTTTTTATGCCCCAAAGTTTAAAAGGTTTAAATTTCAGTCAAGAAAATACACCTTTTTATGTTTTAGATGCGATTAATTAAGGTAAAAAATGAAGATTTTAGTTCCTGCAACAAGTGCAAATTTAGGTCCTGGTTTTGATTGTTTGGGTTTGAGTTTAAAATATTTTAATCAAACCGTAGTTGAAAAATCTAAATTTTTTAGCATTAGCATACATGGAGAAGGTGAAAATAATATCTATCTTAAAAAAAATAATAGTTTTGTTAATATTTTTTATGAAATTTATCAAAGACTTAGTGGTAAAAAAGATAATTTCCGCTTTGTTTTTCAAAATAATATCCCTTTAGCTAGAGGCATGGGAAGCTCTTCTGCTGTCATAATTGGAGCCATTGCTTGTGCTTATGAATTAAGTGGGTTTAAAGCGGATAAAAATACCATTTTAAATGAAGCTTTAAAATATGAAAACCATCCAGATAACATAGCCCCAGCAGCACTTGGGGGTTTTGTATGTGCATTAACTCATAATGAAAAAGTTCTAGCTATAAAAAAAGAAGTGGATAAAGACTTACAAGCTGTTATAACCATACCAAATGTAGCGATGAATACTCAAAAATCAAGAGCAGTTTTAGCTAAAAAAATCAACCTAGAAGATGGTGTTTTTAATCTTTGTCATGCTTCATTTTTAACTGCTTGTTTTTTAGAGAAAAAATATGATTTATTAAAATATGCAAGTTTAGATAAACTTCATCAAAATCAAAGAATGAAGCTTTTGCCCGAGCTTTTTGAGGTGCAAAAGCTAGCTTTAGATAATAATGCTTTTATGAGTACACTTTCAGGCTCAGGTTCGAGTTTTTTTACTCTTGCTTATAAAGATGATGCTAAAAAAATCAAAGAAAAAATCAAAAATAAATTTGCTAAATTTAGAGTCGAGCTTTTAGAATTTGATGATGAGGGCTTTAAAATTTGCTAAAAATTCCAAAAAAAAGATATAATTTTGAAAAATCATATACCCATTAGAATGTGCATTGTTTGCAAAGGCCGTTATGAAAAGCAAAGTTTGCATCAATTCCAAATAAAAAATTCTCAAATTATCACTAAAGTGGAATTTGGCAGGAGTTTGTATATTTGTAATTCATGTTTTGATAAAGATGAAAAAACATTGCAAAGGGCTTTTATGAGAGCTTGCAAAGGCAATTTTCATGGTAATATAAATCAGCAGGATTTAAAGGAGATATTTTTTAATGGCAGATGTAAAGATTAGCGAGATTGCTCAAGAGTTAGGATATACAAGTAAAGAAATTATAGAAAAAGCCAATGAAATGGGCTTAGAAGATATCAAATCCCCTAACAAAAAAGTATCTTCTGAAATCGCAGAAGCGATTTATCAATATGTTCAATCTGGTGAAATACTAGATGTGGTAAAAAAAGTAGCCAAGCCTAAAAAAGAAAGTACGGCAAAAAAAACTACTAAAAAAGATGAAGTAAAAAAAGAAGAGAAAAAAACTACTACTAAAAAAGAAAGTAAAAACCCTGCTAAAGCAGTGAGTGAAAAAAAAGATGAAGTAAAAAAAGAAGAAAAACAACCTGAAAATCCTATAAAAAATGAAGTATTAGAAGAGAAAAAAGAAGAAATTAAACTCGATGAAAAGCTAGGTTCTAATTTAAATTTAGCCAAAAGAAGAGGCTTGGTCATCGTTAAAAAGAAAAAAGAAGAAAGCAAAGAAATTCAAATAAACAAAGAAGAAAAACTTAGTACACAAACTACTCAAGGTTTAAGTCTTAGTATGATTTTTTCAAATTCAGATGAGAATTTAAAAAGAAAGAAAAAAGAAAAGAAAAATCATCCTGTAGCAAGCAAAAAAGAAAGCACTACTAAAATGGATCTTTTGGGAGATAAAGACTTTGCTGATATTTCTTTAGAAGATGATGATATGGTGGTTTTACCTGATTTTAGTGTAAAAGAAAATAAACCAGCACAACCAGCAAATAAAAAACAACCAAATATCTTAAAGCAATCTTTAAATAATTCTATCAATCCATTTGGCGAGGGTGGTATACAAAGAAGAAGTCGTAAAAAACCACCTAAAAAGGTAGAAAAAAAAGAAAGCGAAGCGATCACAAGTGTAAGTATACCTAAAGAAATTCGTGTGTATGAATTTGCTGAAAAACTTGGTAAAAACACCGGAGAAGTTATCTCTAAACTTTTCATGCTTGGTATGATGACGACTAAAAATGACTTTTTAGATGAGGATGCTATAGAAATTCTTGCTGCTGAATTTGGAGTGGAGATTAATATCATCGATGAAGCTGATGAGTTTGATTATGTAAAAGATTATGATGAAAATCAAACAGAAGAAAATTTAAGCCAAAGAGCTCCGGTTATCACTATCATGGGGCATGTGGATCATGGTAAGACTTCTTTGCTTGATTATATAAGAAAATCACGTATTGCAAGTGGTGAAGCGGGTGGGATCACTCAGCATGTTGGTGCATATATGGTAGAAAAAAATGGTAGAAAAATCACTTTTATCGATACTCCAGGCCATGAGGCATTTACTGCTATGCGTGCAAGAGGTGCCAGTATAACGGATATTGTTATTATCGTAGTAGCCGCAGATGATGGGGTAAAACCACAAACTAAAGAAGCGATCAATCACGCAAAAGCAGCTAATGTGCCTATAATCATAGCAATTAATAAAATGGATAAAGAAAATGCAAATCCAGATATGGTAAAAACTCAATTAGCTGAAATGGAAATCATGCCAGTAGAATGGGGCGGAAGCCATGAGTTTGTGCCAGTTTCAGCTAAAAAGGGTGATGGTGTAGAGGATTTACTTGAGATTGTATTATTACAGGCTGATATTTTAGAGCTTAAAGCAAATCCAAAAGCCCATGCTAAAGCAAGTATTATAGAATCTTCAGTGCAAAAAGGTAGAGGTCCTGTGGCCACTATCATCGTGCAAAATGGTACTTTAAGAGTGGGAAATACTGTTGTAGCAGGGGAAGCTTATGGTAAAGTGCGTGCTATGAGTGATGATCAAGGCAAAGCTTTAAAAGAAATAGGCCCAGGCGAGTGCGGGGTGATTATAGGTCTTAGTGAAGTAGCTGATGCAGGAGAAACGCTAATAGCTGTAGAAAGCGATAAGCAAGCAAGAGAATACGCTAATAAACGCCATGAATACAACCGCCAAAAAGAACTAAGCAAATCCACTAAAGTAAGCATAGATGAGCTTGGTGCTAAAATCAAAGAAGGTAATTTAAAAGCCCTTCCTGTAATCTTAAAAGCAGATGTGCAAGGTTCACTTGAAGCGATTAAGGCTAGTTTAGAAAAACTTAAAAACGATGAGATTAAGGTTAATATCATCCATAGTGGGGTAGGTGGTATTACTCAAAGTGATATAGAGCTTGCAAGTGCTAGTGAAAACTCTATCGTTTTAGGTTTTAATATACGCCCAACCGGTGAGATCAAAGAACGCGCTAAAGATAAAGGCGTAGAGATAAAAACTTATAATGTTATTTATAACTTGCTTGATGATGTAAAAGCCTTGCTAGGTGGTATGATGAGTCCTATCATCTCTGAAGAGCAACTTGGTCAAGCTGAAATTCGCCAAGTGATTAATGTGCCAAAATTAGGACAAATCGCAGGTTGTATGGTAACAGAAGGCACGATCAATCGTGGTGCGAAAATCAGGCTCATTAGAGATGGGGTTGTGGTATTTGAAGGTAATGTAAGCTCACTTAAACGCTTTAAAGATGATGTAAGAGAAGTTGCAAAAGGCTATGAATGCGGTGTAGGCATAGAAGGTTGCAATGATATGAGAGTGGGAGATTATATAGAAAGTTACAAAGAAGTTGAGGAACAAGTAAGCTTATGAACCCAGCTGAAATCAAAAAGCTACGCACAGAAAGCATTTTAAAAGAGCTTATTCCTGAAGCTTTGGCAAATTTAGACAACGAAGCTTTAAAAAATTTGTGCGTAGTGGATGTAGAGTGTAAAAAAGGCAGATATGATGCTTTTGTGTATTTAGATAAGATGTTTTTCAACACTCAAGAGCAAGAAAAAATACTAAATCAACTAAAAAAAGCCGCCCGTGCTTTGCAAAATTATTGTATGAGTGAGCAAGGTTGGTATAGATGTCCGAATTTTCACTTTAAATTTGATGATAGATTAGAATATCAAAATCACATGGATGCACTTTTTGAAAAGATAAAAAAGGAACAAAATGAATCTTGAAGCACTTTGTAAAGAAGCAGGGCTTAGCTTTTATGATGATGAGCTAGTAAGTGAAAATGGTAAAAAAATTTATAGAGTTTATGTGCAAAAAGAAGGTGGGGTAAATCTTGATGATTGTGCTAGGCTTAGTGAGATTTTATCGCCTATTTTTGATGTAGAGCCACCTGTGAGCGGGGAGTATTTTTTAGAAGTATCAAGCTGTGGGCTTGAAAGAAAACTTAGCAAAATTGAGCATTTTGTAAAAAGCATTAATGAACTCGTAAAAATCACAACTAGTGAAAAAGAAAAAATCGAAGCAAAAATCATCTCTATAGATGATGAAAATATCACTTTAGAAAATCTAAAAACTCAAGAAAAAACTACTTTGAAATTTAGCGATATAAGAAAAGCTAGAACTTTTGTGCAGTGGTAGAATTATAAATTTAAATTGTGTTTTATAATTTTAGCTTATAAAATTGATTTTTAAGTATCGAAATAATTTTAATTAAGGATTAGTAACGACTGCAAAAGAGTTAGGTTTAGAATTAAAAAATATGTATGAAAATGCACCTAAGGGAAATAAAGTTACTTATATTCATTATTTTGGCATTAAATTTGCAGAAGAAATTAGAAAAAATAGTCTCAATGAAATTGTTAAATATGCAAATATATCTAAAAGCTATGTAGCTGAAATAGCAAAGGCTATTTCTTTAGCTGATGTGTTAAATCAAAATAATATAATTCAATATAATCACAATAGTTATAAAAATAAAGAAAATCAAAATTTACCTTTAAATCAAATTCTTTATGGGTCTCCAGGGACAGGAAAAACTTATCATACATAGATAAGGCTTTAGAAATTTTAGATGAAAATTTAGTAGGTAGAGATGAGAAAAAATATGGCATATCGCAAAGTGATTTATATCAAATGTTTGCTTATGCAAATAAATACGAGATAAAGGAAATTTATCTCATTTATCCTCTATGTGAGAGAACTTTTGACTTAAGAGGGAAATTAAAAACCAAAGATATTAAGTTTTTAGCGCAAGGTTTTTTAAAAGCTTGCGATGAACATGTAAAGTTTAAGGTATTTTTCGCACCTTTACTTTTTAAAACAAGTAATCTTGATCTAGTTTCCATTTTTGTGCAATGCTTTTGTCAAGTTTATGGCAGTTTCTAAACATTTTATGCATATAATCAACTTTACTTGTATCCCAATTAGATAAGTCTTGGTTAAAATTAACGCAATTTTCAAACATAAAATCCATATTTTTTACTTTAGAAATATCCCAACTCGATAAATCCTGATTAAAATTTTCACAACCTTCAAACATTGAAGCCATGCTTTTTACATTTGAAACATCCCAATATTTTAATCCTTTAAAATCACTTCTTGTAGAATTTTTAAATAATTCACTCATATCTGTGATAAAGCGGGTATCTATATCTTTTAAATTAATTTCATCTTCAATCAATTCTTTTAATTCATCTTTTGTTTTTGGGTGATAATTTTTCAGATATAAAAATTTAGTATAAATATAATATAAAAATCCTATACTTGCAAAAATTGCTGTGATTATAAATATAATATCAACTATATAATCAAAAATAACAATAATAACTTTAACTATATTAAAGAAAATAATGATAATAACATCAATATTATAGTATATTAAAAGTCCTATTCCTATGATTGCTCCAATTATAAGTGTTGGGATTAATATAAATAAAGCTAAACCTAGCCATAATTCCCAAAAAGCTAAGAGTAAAAGTATAAATATCATTATTCCTACGATAGTCCAAATCATATTATTCCTAATTAATTATATTAATTTTATTATATTGATTATTTATTGATAAGTGATTAATATATTTTGCTATATTTTTAAAAATAAAATTATAGAAGGCAGTATGAATCACGAATTTTATATGAATTTAGCTATAGATGAAGCTTGGAAGTATCAGTTTTTAACTTATCCAAATCCAGCTGTGGGTTGTGTGATTTTAGATAAAAATGGCAAAATTTTAAGCATAAAAGCACATAAAGAAGCAGGAAAAGCCCATGCAGAGCTTGAAGCAGTGAGTAAAGCCTTAAAGGAGCTTAATCCAAATTTAGATTTACCACAAAATGCAAATGATTTGCATGAGTTTATTTGTAAAAATCACCAAGGTTTGCTAAAAGGTGCCATTGCTTATGTGAGTTTAGAACCTTGCAATCATCAGGGTAAAACCCCACCTTGTGCAAAACTTTTTAGTGAGCTTGGTTTTAGTGAAGTTTTTATTGCCACTAAAGATGAGCATAAGCTTGCAAGTGGTGGTGCGGAGTTTTTAAAAAGCAAAGGCATTAAAGTGCAAATTGGTATTTGTGAAAAAAGAGTTAAAGAGCTTTTAAAGCCATTTTTAAAATGGCAAAAATCAAGTTTTAAAATTTTTAAACTAGCACTTTCTTTAAATGGCTCAGCAAGTGGAAAAATAGTAAGTTCTAAAGCAAGTAGAACCTATGCTCACGCATTACGCTCAAAGCTTGATTTACTTGTAGTAGGCGGAGAAACTATAAGACATGATAGGCCTATTTTAGATGCAAGATTAGCTCAGGCTAAAGCGCCAAATTTATGCATACTAAGCCATCAAAATTTAGAAAGTTTTGATCAAAAAATTCCTTTATTTAATGTGCCAAATAGGAAGATTTTCTCAAATATTCCTAATGAAGCTAAATTTATCATGTATGAGGGTGGAGAGAATTTTTTAAAAGCTTTTAAAGATGATATGGACATGTTTTTGATTTTTTCAAGCTCAAATTTAAACACTTTTGAAAATGTTAAGTTAGACATGAAGTTAAAGCCTTTATACAAAGGCTTTTTAGAAAATGATACTTATGGAATTTATGAAAAAATTTAATATATTTTTTGTGAGTTTAAATGCGTGAAAAATTGTGTTAAAGCATTAGCAAAAAAGCTAGCGCTTTGCTCTTCTAATCTTTTTAAAAATTTATCTATAGCATCTTCTTTTTGCCAGATAGGGTTTTGTACTTTGGCTAGTTTTTCCACTTCTTTTTTAGCAAGCTCATAATTTCCTACTTTATCAATTAGTTTTAATTTTAAAGCTTCATTTGCCAAAAACACTTTTGCATCAGCCCATGATTTTGTTTGATTTAAGTCTAAACTGCGATTTTTAGCTACAAAATTTGTAAAAAGAATATAGCTTTGATTGGCTAAATTTTGTAAAAATTCTTTTTCTTCTTCGCTCCATTTACGCATGAAAGTCCCTGCTTCTTTATAAGTTCCAGCTTTTATGGTTTGATCGCTTATGCCTATTTTTTGCGCTAATTCGCTTGCATTAAAACCTTGCATAATCACGCCAATTGATCCTACAAAACTAGCAGGATTAGCAATTATCATATTAGCTCCAACTGCACTTAAATAACTCCCACTTGCTATAGTCCCACCAGCATATGCTACTACAGGTTTTTTAGCTTTTAGATCTTGTATGGCTAAAGCTATCTCCATACTTGGCGCAAAGGCTCCCCCAGGGCTATCTATAAAAAGCAAAACCCCTTTTATAGCATTATCATCTTTGAGTTTATAAATTTGTTCTAAAAGAGTGCTTGCATCGTTAATTTCACCTTTTAGGTTGATTTGTGCTAAGTTTGCATTAGAAAGCTTGGCATTATCCCCACTTGGAGCAAGGATTAAAAAAACTATAAATAAAAACACAAAGGTTTTAAAATAAGTGTTTATAAAAGAGATGATTTTGCCTATGCCTTTAAAAAATGATTTTATAAGTTGCATTCTTTTCCTTCGATAAATAATTTTGAAACTTCTTTGCATTGTAAAATAAACTGCAATGGAAGCTGTTTTAAACTTGTGCTATTTGGTAGTTTAAACACGCTAAAATCAGCGATTTTACCTTTTTTAATTTCGCCTAAGTTTAAATTTAAGGCTTTAGCAGTTTTGTTTGTTGCCATTAAAAGTAGTATTTTAGCAAAATTTTCTAACTCAAAATCATTATGGATTAATAAATTTGTTCGCATTTCATCTAGCATACTTAATGATACATTTGAGCTTAAACCATCACTTCCTAAGTGGATATTTACTCCATTTTTTAACGCTTGTTTTAATTTCAAAGTAGATTTACTCAAAAGTTTGTTTGAAAATGCACAATGAGTAATAGAGTGTAAATTTTTATCTAATAAATCCCATTCTTTAAAGTACACACAATGAGTAAATAAAGTCCTTTGATCTTTAAAAAGCTCTAAAAAACTTTGTGGGGTGTAAAATGGTGTGGGATTTTTGCTAAATTTAGCTAAACTTTTTTTAAATCCACCCTTTTTAAATCTTAACCAATTATTTTCATGGTTACTCTCAAGAAAATGCGTGCTTAACAAATGATCATTTTCTCTAGCAAGTTTTATAGCAAATTTGGCAAGTTCTGGATGGGTTGAATAGGGTGCATGTACTGAAATAGCAGGGATAAATTTAGAGTTTTTAAATTTCAAACTAGTTTCATATCTTTTTAAAAATTCATTTTGTTTTTCTTGTAAAAAAGCCTCATTTGAGCCTAAAATTTCATTAAAATAAATCACTCTAGCTTGTGAATTGACACAAGGGTTTAAATCACTCCCAAAACTTGAAATTTCACCTATGGTTGCAGTACCACTTTTTAGCATTTTATGGATATTTTGCAAGATTAATTTTTCTTTTGCTTTTTGGCTTAATTGCTCGCGGTTATTAAAAACGCTATCAAGCCATTTTAAAAAATCACCAAATTCTAAATTTCCATTATTTGCACTGAATTCTAAATGCGTGTGAGGGTTGATAAAAGCAGGCAAAAGCAAACTATCTTTTGGAATTTGTATAAGTTTAGCTTGTGGGTAGGATTTTTGTAAAATTTCTAAGCTATTAATTTCTAAAATATTATCATCAAAAAGAACTGCTTTGTTTTCTAAAATATTAAAATCATCATCGCAAGTTAAGATGATTTTAGGTGCTATTATAAACATTTTACCTCCTTTAAAAAGGGAAATTGTAGCTAAAATTTAGCTTTAAAATGCTATAATGTAGTAAATTTTACTAAATAAAGGTTAGATTATGAAAGTTATGGTAATACAAGGACCAAACATCAATATGCTTGGTGTGAGAGAAACTCATATTTATGGCAATATGAAAATGGAAGATATCCATGAGCAAATGAAACAAGCCGCAAAACAAGCTAATGTAGAGATTGAATTTTTTCAAAGCAATTTTGAAGGTGAATTGGTAGATAAAATTCAAGAATGTTTAGGTAGCGTTGATGGAGTGATTATAAACGCAGCTGCTTATGCACATACTTCTATAGCAATTCGTGATGCGATTACAGCGATTAATATGCCTGTGATTGAAGTGCATATTAGTAATACTTATAGAAGAGAAGAATTTAGACAAAAAAGTATGATAGCGCCAGTTTGTGCAGGTAGTGTGGTAGGTTTTGGTCCTTTTGGTTACCATATGGCTTTAATGGGACTTTTCCAAATTTTTGATCAAATCAATGCATATAAAGCAGCTCAAGCAAAAGCACAACAAGCAAATCAATGAATTTCATCTTAAAAAACGAAAATGCACTTTTTTATGAGTGTGGCTATTCTTGCGATAATGCTTTATTTTTAAAACTTGAAGATGAAGCATTTTTCATCACTGATGCAAGATATAGCTTTGAAGCTAGTGAAATGATAAAAAATGCTAAGGTGGTTTTAGCACAAGATCTTTTTGCTAGTGCTAGAGAGCTTTTAGAAAAAGTGGGAATTGATAGGGTGTGTTTTGACCCAAAAGACTTTAGTTATTTTGAATTTAAAGAACTTAGTAAAAGTGCAAATATCGTTTTTGAAGAAAAATTAGACTTGAGTAAAAACAAACGCATTATAAAAAATGCTAAGGAATTACAACTTTTGCAAAAGGCTGTAAATTTTGGAAAAGAATGCTTTGATGAATTTGCAAAATTTATAAGCTGTGAAGGCCATGGTAAAAGTGAGAAAGAATTACATTTTAAAGCATGTGAAATTTTTCAAAAAAAAGGCGCTTTAGGACTTTCTTTTTCGCCTATTGTAGCTATTAATGAAAATGCAGCTAAGGCTCATGCTTTACCTAGTGATAAATGTTTAGAATATGGAGATTTGTTATTAGTTGATGCGGGCGTGGTTTATCAAAGGTATTGTTCTGATCGTACAAGAACGGCTTGTTTTGATGAGAGTGGCATAGTGTTTGATAAAAATAAGCCAAATTTTAAAGACAAAGAAATTATGCAAATTTATGAAGTGGTTAAACAAGCTCAGCTTCAAGCTATAGAAAAAGCACGCGTTGGTATGATGGCAAATGAGCTTGATTTTATCGCAAGAGAAGTGATTAAAAATGCAGGTTTTGAAAAAGAATTTATACATAGTCTAGGTCATGGAGTAGGGCTTGATATACATGAGTTGCCAAACATTAGTCCAAGAAGTGATTATGAGTTAAAAGAAGGTATGGTATTTACCATTGAACCTGGAATTTATATCCAAGATAAATTAGGCATTAGGATAGAAGATATGGTCTATCTTGATAAAGAAAAGGCGGTGGTGTTATAATTTGTTAATTAAAGGAGCTAGAAGGATAGAAAAAAATTGTTTTTTTCCTTTTTATACAACTAAGAAAAAAAAAGGAAAATATATAGCCATTATAGGACTTGGAAGCAATATAGAAGATGAAAAAAAACGCTTTCGGAGTTTATTTAGACTTTTAATGCAAGATAAACGCTTGCAAGTATTGCAAACCTCGCCATTTTTGGTTAATAAAGCTTTTGGCTTTGAAGAGCAAAAAGACTTTACTAATGCAGTGATGGTTGTAAGTACAAGTTTGCATGCAAGAGCACTTTTAAAAGTTTTATTTTTTTATGAGTTTAAATTCAAAAGAAAAAGAACTTTTAAAAATGCTCCTAGAACGCTTGATTTGGATTTGTTGTATTTTTCAAAAAAAGCGCGTAAAGATGAGTATTGCACAGTGCCTCATGTGGGGGTAAATGATAGAATTAGCGTAACTTTGCCTTTGGGCTTGTTAAGATAAGGAAAAATATGGGACAATTGATTCATACTTTTACAGTTGAAAGCACAGATGAGATTATACCTAAGGTTAAGCAAGATTATGGCGATAAAGCTTTGATAGTAACTAATAAACAAATTCGTCCAAAAACTATCAATCAAAAGCCTTTGTATGAGGTTATAGTGGCGATTGAAGAGGCTGATTATGAAGAGCATTTAAAACAAAACAATTTACCTATGCCACCAAAGAAAAAGCCAAACACAGCAAGTTTTCCTGAGGCTAAAATTCAAGCCCCAAAACTTGAAGATGAAAAAAAAGAAGAAGATGTAGTGCTTGATTTTTCTTCAAAAGCTAAGCAAAAACCTATTAATCCTTATTTAAATACAAGCAAAAAAGATGATAATTTTTTAAATTTAAAAAATAAACTTTCTCAAGTTAGTTCAGAAATTAGCAAAGTTTCTAATTATCAAGATTTTTCTATGCCAAATAATGCAAATTATGATAAAAAAATCGAAGCTTTTGAAAAACAAATGAATAAACTTAATGATAAAATGAATTTACTTGTGGATATGATGTGGGATGATAAAGCAGATTTACGCAAAGAACTAGCTATACCACCTGAATTTGCAAGTATTTATAAGCAAGCTAAGGCAAGTGGTATGCAAGAAGCGCATTTGCAAGCTATCATGAAAGCAACTATTGAAAATATGCCAAGTTTCATGAAAGCAAATCAGGAAGCAGTGCAAAGATATTTTTACTCGCTTTTGCGCAATATGCTTCCATGTCGCATTGAAAGTGAGATTAAAAAGCAAAAAATTATGATGTTAGTAGGTCCAACAGGAGTGGGTAAAACTACTACTTTAGCAAAGCTTGCTTTTCGCTATGCTTATGGGGATAGACGCTATAAAACAGGCATTATCACACTTGATACTTATAGGATAGGCGCAGTAGAGCAGCTTTTTCAATATGCTAAAATGATGAAACTTCCTATTATAGATAGCATAGAACCAACTGATTTAGATGATGCAATTAGAAGTTTAAATACTTGTGAGGTTATTTTAGTAGATACGACTGGAAATTCACAATATGATAAAGCAAAACTTGAAAAAACAAAAGAGTTTTTATCGCATTCTAATGCGCAAATTGATGTAAATTTGGTGCTTTCTGCTAATACTAAATATGAAGATTTATTAGAAACTTATAATAATTTTTCATTTTTAAATATAGACACTTTAATCATCACTAAATTTGATGAGACAAAAGTTTTTGGGAATGTTTTTTCTTTACTATATGAAACTAGCACTCCGATGAGTTTTTTTTCCATAGGTCAAGAAGTTCCTGATGATATAGAAATAGCAAATAGTGACTTTTTGGTGCGTTGCGTGTTAGAGGGTTTTAAAAGGGATGAAAATGAGTAATCAAGCAGAAAAATTAAAAGATTTAATAAAAGATGAAAGAACAGGTGTTAAGCAAACTCATTTTATCGCTGTAACTAGTGGCAAAGGTGGAGTTGGAAAAAGTACTTTTAGTGCAAATTTAGGAAATATTTTATCTAAAAATGGCTATAAAGTAGGGCTTTTTGATGCAGATATTGGGCTTGCAAATTTAGATGTTATTTTAAATGTGCGCGTGGAAAAAAATCTTTTGCATGTTTTAAAGGGTGAGTGTTCATTAGAAGATATTTTAATCGAAGTGAAACCAAATTTATGGCTTATTCCAGGTGAAAGTGGAGATGAGATTTTAAAATATAATGATAAAAATATTTATGAGAGATTTTTAAATCAAACTAGTATTTTAGATGATTTGGATTTTTTGATCATCGACACTGGGGCAGGAATTGGTGGTAATATAGGAAATTTCTTAGAAATGTCAGATGAGGTTATAGTTATCACTGTGCCTGATCCTGCGGCTATAACAGATGCTTATGCGACTATAAAAACCACTTCAAAAACTAAAGAGAATTTATTGATGGTATTTAATGTTGTAAAAAATGAGAATGAAGCTTTAAGAATTTTTGATAATATTAAAAAAGTAGCAAGTATAAATATAAAACATAACTTAAATTTAGAATTTTTGGGTTATTTAGCTCAAAGTAAGGATATTAGTTCTAGTATAAAAAAACGAACTTTATTTAGCGATGAAGATACCAATGCAAGTGATGAGCTCAAAGTCATAGCTTCTAAGCTTTTGTATAGGTTGGAACAAAAAGTGCTTAATAGTGTGGGAGATAAAAGCATAATGAGTTTTTTCAAGAAGCTTTTGGATCGTTTTTGAGATTGAAGGAAATTTATGAGACCAGACAATTTTGTAGCTTTTTTTACAGTTTGTGGTTTTTTTATAGGATTAACATTTACTATAGTTAATATAGAAGATGCCATTGAAATAGTAGTTTATACTTGTTTGATTACTTTTGTTTTTTATGTTTTAATTCATGTTGTTATAATGATTTTTGTTGATATTCATAAAATTGGTGGTAGGCATTTTAATAAAGAAAAATACGAAAACGAAAATAATAAATTTATCGCAGAATTAGCTGCTAGAGAAAAGAAAATGGATTATTTACTTGAAAAACTTCAAGAAGAAAGAGAAGATCTTAAAAAGCTTGAAAGTTCAAACAAAAGGAAAAATGTAAAACATGCAGCCGCATAATGCATACGCATCTGCTTTAAAAAAAGAGCAAGATGATTTAGTCATTTCATATATGCCAGCTTTAAGAGCTATGGCATTTAGACTAAAAGAGCGTTTGCCAGCTAGTATTGATGTTAATGATTTAATTAGCATTGGTGTTGAAGAGATGATTAAACTCTCACGCCGTTATGATAAAGAACAAAATGATAATTTTTGGGGTTTTGCAAGAAAAAGAGTAAATGGGGCTATGCTTGATTATCTAAGAAGCCTTGATGTAATGAGTAGAAGCAATAGAAAAATTATCAAAGATATCGATGCTATAGTTGATGAATATTATCAAGAGAATGAAAAAGAGCCAGATGATGAGTATTTGGCACAAAAACTGAATTTAGAAGTAGAAAAAGTAAAAGAAGCAAGAGCGGCTCATGCAATCTCGCTTGTGATGCCTTTAGATGAACAGCTAAATTGCTTTAATGATAGCAATATAATAGAACAAATTGAAAAAGAAGAATTGATAGAAAAAATCAATGCGGTTTTAGAAGAATTTAAAGAAAGAGAAAAATTAGTTATACAGCTTTATTATTACGAGGAATTAAATTTAAAAGAAATCGCAGAGATTTTAGAGATAAGTGAGTCAAGAATTTCACAAATTCACAAACGCTTATTAAAGAAAATTCGTGAGAGGTTAGCTTAGATGGCTGAGATACTTTCCCAAGAAGAAATTGATGCTTTATTAGAAGTTGTTGATGATGATAGCGATGATAGTGCTGCTTCTTCAAAGCTAGAAGAATTAGAAGATAAAAGAGATATAGTAGTATATGATTTTAAGCGTCCAAATAGGGTTTCAAAAGAACAACTTCGCTCCATCAAAGGAATTCATGATAAATTAGCAAGAAATCTTGCTTCGCAAATTTCATCTATGATGAGAAGTATAGTTGAGATTAAACTACACTCAGTGGATCAAATGACTTATGGTGAGTTTTTGATGTCTTTACCATCTCCAACTAGTTTTAACGTTTTTTCTATAAAACCTTTAGATGGAAATTGCGTACTAGAAATAAATCCAAGCATTGCTTTTCCAATGATAGATAGGCTTTTAGGTGGGCAAGGCGATAGTTTTGATACTTTAAGGGAATTGACAGAAATCGAGCTTAATTTGCTTGATTCTATTTTGCGTATTATCATGCAAAGGCTTAAAGAAAGTTGGATGAATGTTACTGAAATTTATCCAAGTGTTGAAGCAAAAGAGTCAAGTCCAAATGTCGTACAAATAGTTTCACAAAATGAAATTGTTATCATGGTTGTTATGGAGATTATCATCGGAAATTCAAGTGGTATGGTAAATATATGCTATCCTGTTGTGCATTTAGAAAGTATTTTGAGCCGTTTGGCAAACCGTGATATTATGATGGGTGAAACTTCGGCTAAAAAATCAAGAAACAAAGAGCTTAAAACCTTAATAGGCCGTGCAGAAGTGATTTATGAAGCTATGCTGGGTAAGACTTTTATCAATGTGAATGAATTTTTAGATTTAAAACAAGGGGATATTTTAAAGCTTGATAGAAGTGCAGACGATAAGGCTATAGTGGCTATTGATAAAAAAGAAGTATTTTTAGCTCAAGTGGGGCTTCATAGATTTAGAAAGTCAATTAAAATCTTAGAACTTATCAAAACCGATAAGGATGAGATTAAAGAAATGCTTGAAAAATATGAGGATGAAAGAAGAGCAAAAGCAAATTCTTATGATGAAAATGAAGACATAGAAGAGGAAGACGATGATCAATGATTTTTTAGGCATATTTGTCAATGAATGTGTAAGTACAATAGAAGGTTTAACAGGAAAAACTGCTGAATTTAGTGAGTATTATGAGTATGATGTAAATTCTCAAGATTCTATGACTCCGCCATTAGTTAGTGCTACTTTTAGCGTTAATAATGAAATGAAAATCAAAATCCTAGCCAGTGCGGTTTTAATGAGTGCTATTGGTGAGTGGATGATGGGAGAAGAGGAAATCTCCAAAAACAGTGAGCTAAATGAAGATGAAATGGACGCTGCTAAAGAAGCTATACAAAATATCATTTCAGCATTTTCTACTACTTTAGGTGCGCAAAAAGAAATTCCAAAAATGGAGTTTAGTCTAGAAAATTGTGAATTTGTTGCAGATAGCTTAGAGCTTGGCGGTTTTCATAAATTATATTTATACAATGTAAAAATAGCTGATTTAGAAGAAAAAATTTCTTTGGTTTTTGATGAGAAAATTTATAAGATTTTAACCAAAACTGACTTAGAAGAAATCGTAGCACCAAGTGAAGATCATACACAAGATCATAAAGCCTTGACCAATGTAGAAGAGCTAAGAAATATCGGTTTGATCATGGATGTGCGCTTGCCTATAAGAGTGCGTATAGGTAGTAAAAAAATGCTTTTAAAAGATGTTTTGACTATGGATATAGGCTCTGTTATAGAACTTGATCAATTAGCAAATGATCCTTTAGAAATTTTAATAGGTGATAAAAAAATTGCTTATGGGGAAGTGGTTATCGTAGATGGAAACTTTGGAGTGCAAATAACTGAAATTGGTTCTAAGAAGGAAAGATTAGAGCAATTAAGATGAAAGAATATATCATTGAAGATGTTGCTTATCTTCAAGAATTAGAAAAAATCCAAAAAGGCATAACTTTTTTTGGCTCTGCAAGATTAGCTCAAGATAATGAGTATTGTATTTTGGCTTCAAAATTAGCCCAGAAGTTAGCAGATCTTGGTTATAGTATTATTAGTGGTGGTGGAGCAGGGATAATGCAAGCTGCAAATTATGGAGCTATGCAAAGTCAAGCTTCGCATTTAAAATCTTTTGGATTTAATATACATTTACCATTTGAGCAAAAAGCAAATGACTTTTTAGAGTATAATATCACTTTTAAGAGCTTAGCCATTCGCAAAATGGCTCTTATTCAAAAGAGTCTAGCTTTTGTGATTTTCCCAGGCGGCTTTGGAACATTAGATGAATTCTTTGAAATTCTTACTCTTAAACAACTTAGTTTTAAAAAAAATGTTCCTATTATTTTAGTCGGGCAAAAATTTTGGCAACCTCTTGATAAATTTATCAAAACCTCTTTATTAGAACTTGGTGTTATATCTAAAAATGATGAATTAAAATATAGCATAAGTGATGATTTAGATGAGATTATAAGAATGATAAAGGAAAATGATGAAAATTCTAGTTGCCATGAGCGGGGGTGTAGATAGTACTGTTACTGCTTATAAACTAAAACAAGCTGGACATGAAATAATAGGCTGTTATATGAAACTTCATGGAAAGCCAAATTATCACGAAGAAAATATACAAAAAGTAGAAAAAGTTGCAAATTTTTTAGGTATTAAATATCATATTTTAGATTTGCAAGAAGATTTTAAAAATCAAGTTTATATGCCTTTTATAAATACTTATAAAGATGGAAAAACTCCAAATCCTTGCGCCTTGTGTAATCGTTTTATAAAACTTGGAAAATTATTAGAATTTGCTAAAAGTTTAGGTTGTGAAAAATTAGCCACAGGTCATTATGCAAGGATAGAAAATGGCTTGATAAAAACTGCATTTGATGATAGCAAAGATCAAAGTTATTTTTTAGCAAATGCAGATAAAGAGGCTTTAGAGTATTTGATTTTCCCTCTTGGAGAGATGAAAAAAGAAGATGTGAAAAAATTTGCATCTACTATAGAGGTGCTGAAATCTTTTGCAACACAAAAGGAAAGTTCTGAGATTTGTTTTGTGGAAGATACATATGTACAAGTTTTAGATCAGTTTATGGATACTAAAATTCCAGGTATAGTTAGAGATAGTAGCGGTAAAGAAGTAGGAAAACATGAAGGTTATATGCACTATACCATAGGTAAAAGAAGAGGTTTTGAGGTAAAGGGGGCTCATGAGCCACATTTTGTATTAAAAATTGATCCTAAAAAAAATGAAATCATAGTGGGTAAAAAAGAAGAACTTAAAATAAGTGGATTTGATTTAGAAAAGATAAATTTATTTATAGATGCTAAAGAATTAGATTGTGAAGTAAAAATACGCTATAGATCAAGATCAACCCCATGTAAAGTAATGATAAATGATGATAAAAGCGCTAAGGTAATATTAAAAGAGCCTGTTTATGGACTTGCTAGCGGACAAATGGCTGTGTTTTACGATAAAGATTTAGTGCTTGCAAGTGGATTTATAAATTAACGTTAAAGGGTTGCAACCCTTTAGCGTTGAACCCTTTATACTAACTTCTTTTAAAAAATTAAAATTATTTTATTGTAATAAAAAATAAGAAGATTATAGTTGAGATTTTTCTAAGATAGATTAAGTAAATCTTATCTTAGAAAAATTATATTGTGTTAGATAAGTTGATCTTATTCAGTCATATCAACAATCGCTCCTCTACTTTCACATCTTTCTTTATTCCATTTTCTTGTATCACATGCTCCATAAACTATTTTATGTTTATTCAAGTCGCCATTTTTATAGTTGATATAAACAACATCGCCATATTCTATTTCGCCTCTTGCAACATCTCCTAGTAAGCCATCTTGTTCTATTTTAATTCCTTCAAAATCTTCAGCTACTTCTGGGTGTCTTTGCTTTAAAGCATTTAAATCAACATCTTTAAGGCTTTTTATCACAACATTAGAACCATAATCTTTTTTTAAAGTTTTAATGAATAAATCATAACCACCCTTAGAACCTCTACTTGGATCATATTTATAATCCACTCCATTAGCACATGCCATAAAAGAAATTAACGCTAAAGCACCAAACATTGTTTTTTTAATCATTTTTTATCCTTTTCGCTTTAGTTTGTAAAGTTTATCATAAATGAAGTTAAATCAAAAAAATTACGAATTAAAATATCTCCATTATACTCATATCAAACCACAAAAGATCAAATTTAAGTAAAATTCCATAAATGACTGCGCTAAATAATCCTGCGAAAATTCCTGCTAAAACATCATCTAGCATTACGCCTAAACCACCTTTGGTTTTTTTATCAATTTTTCCGATGATAGAAGGTTTTGTGATATCAAAAAATCTAAACAAAACAAAAGAAAGCAAAAAAGTAAAAACACTTTGCCCGCAAATTGCCAAAGCTAAAAATACCCCAACAACTTCATCTATTACAATGTGCTTATCATCGTGTTTGCCTGTTTCTTGTTCGTATTGATCGATGATTTTTATAGAGATTAAAAAAAGCAAAATTGCAAGTAAGATTAAAGTTCCTATGCCCAAATACCTTAAAATAAAAAATGCAGGGATTAGCGCTGCTATTGTGCCAAAAGTTCCTGGAGCTTTATTAACACTACCTGAATAAAAAAAAGTTAAAAATAATTTTTGCATGATTACACCATATATGACATTTGATGGAGTTTTATAAGTTGCTCATAAAATTCTTTATCGCCTCTATATTCTAAAATACCATGCGTAGGGAAAAGATTGCTGTAGATATTTTGTTTATTATGGAAACGATTTGGAAAAAGCTCTGATAAAATCAAAGCAGAAATTTCTCTTCTTATAAAAACTGCTGGTGGAATGATACCAAGTCTGAGTAAATTTTTTAAAGAATCCCCGTGGTATTTCATATGATGATGAGCTCCATGTGGGCATGATTTGGTACTTACTATCATTTTACACTCATCACAAAATACAAATTCAGGAAGTATGGTTACTTCTATATTGTAATCTTTTGCAAAATCATCAAGCACTGTAAAGGCTCTGTTTTGATTAAAATACATTCCAAGCCCTGCGTGATTTTGCCCTACAAAAAGTTTATTACAATCAAAACTTTTAGCCAAAGCACACTCAAGTACTGGATTTAAATGCGAGGCAAAAATTTTGATATTATGCAAAGGTATGAGTAAAACTCTAGAAGATGGTAAATAATTTTGCGCAAAAACATCAAAGCAACGCTTTTTAAGTTTTAAACTTAAACCATTACTTTCATAAGATTCTATAAGGAAAATAATTACTAGATCAGATTGCTCTATGGCCCATCTTAAAATTCTCTCATGTGCTCTATGAAAAGGATCAAAGCTTGAAACAATAGCAGTAATATTAGAAGGGTTTAATCTTTTTTTGATTTTTTCAAAATCTTCTTTTATAGCCTTGATACGATTGTGATAAATTTCAAATTCACCACTAATGCAAATTTCTCCAAAATCATCAATCAAGCATGTATTAGGTGTAAAAATATCATTAATGTTTTTATCGTTTTTAAATTTACTTTCTAAGATAATGTGACCTACTATTTGATCGTTGCATACAAAATCTATTTTGTCTTTAACTTTGGCATTTTCTATGATTTTTTTGTTTTCATTGTGCGGAGCAAAAGTTAAGGCATAGGGAAATTTATATCCGTTTATTGCTTCGTTTTTTAAAAATTCATCTCTTTCTTGTTCGTTCATCAATTTTGTAAAAGAAGCAAAAATTCCTTCTTTAATGAAACATAAAACTTCGTATTCTTCTTCTGAGATTATAATGCTATTTTTTCTTTGTAATGCCATATTTTTTCCTTTTTTCCCATAAAGATTTTCTTGAAATTCCTAATTTTTTGGATAAATCCGTATCAGGAAAGATATTTTGATAACTAATGATAATATGCTTAACATAATCATCAATGGTTAAAATTCCATTACTTTCAAAACTTTTCTCATCTTCACCTAGCTCTAAAATTTGAAAATTGCTATGCTCAATATTCGTACTTGTGTGTATAATAACAGCCTTTTTTAAAGCAAGGTTTAACACCTTTTCTTTTTCTAAAGGCTTTAGGGTTTGAAAATTAACCAAATAATACAAAGAATTGTCTTTGAATATTTTATCTAAATTTTGCTGGTGTGAAAGGTCTATATAAACATTTGCAATGTTGTGCTCATTAGTATAATTAAATACAAAATGATCAGCAAAAATTTGATTATTAGTTTTTAAAATCAAAGGTAGTTTGAATTTTTTATAATCAAAAGTTGGTAGTTTTGCTGTTTCAAATTTATGTTTTAAATATGCTTGATAGGTACTATTTAGCATGGTGATTTTTTTAAATTCTTGAAAATGCTTAATCTTGCGCATTAATTCTTCTATCATGAAAGGTTTTTGTATGTAATCACTAGCACCAGATTTTAAAGGAGCTAAAACGGTATCTGAACTTATGTAAGATATGAGCAAAATAATGATTTTATGCTTAAAAATTTCTATAATATGTTCAAAATTAGCCATACTAGTAGAAAGCAAAATGATTTCATAATCATGATGAGTAAGCTCATTAACATTTGCGATAATATCACAATCATAACCTATAGAATTAAGCTTTGATCCTATACTTTGGGCTAAATAAAATTCATTTTCTACTATTAAAACTTTCATAATTTCATCCAATCAAAATATTTTAAATTTACACTTGTTAAAACAGCAATCCCTTCTTTTCTTCCTACAAAACCTAGATGTTCTGTAGTGGTGGCTTTGATATTGATTTTATTTGGCATGGTTTTTAATGTTTTAGCGATATTAAAAGCAATAGCTTCTTTAAATTCTTTCATTTTAGGTGTTTGAGCTATGATAGTAATATCAGCATTTACAAGCTCAAAACCATAATTTTGCACCAAAGCATAAGCATTTTGTAATAAAAACATAGAATCAGCATTTTTATACTGCATATCATTATCTGGGAAAAGTTCTCCTATATCTCCAAGCCCTGCTGCACCCAAAAGTGCATCAATTAGTGCATGAGCTAATACATCTCCATCAGAATGGGCTTTTAAACCCATACTTTCATGCACTTTTACCCCGCCCAAAAGTAAGGCTCTTTGCTCTCCAAATTCATGCACATCAAAGCCATTTCCATTAAAAATATCCCAAGATGGTTTTGGTAAATTTAAGCTTTTCAAATCTTCTTTAAAGGTGATTTTTTTAGCTAACTCATCACCTTGCACATACCAAATTTTACCGCCAATAGCTTGTATAGCTGTGCTATCATCAGTGAAATTTGAGCTTTGCTCTAAAGCTTTTTTTAGCATACTCGTGCGTGAAAGTTGAGGGGTTTGTATGAGTTTGATTTTATCTCTATCAATAGTTTCTTGAGCATAAATTGTAGTATCGCTTACTTTTAAAACAGGTGTAATACAATCAGCTTTGTCGTGATTTTCTATGATATTGTTAAAAAGATTTTTAGAAATTAAAACTCTTGCAACATCACTAACTAAAACATATTCACTCTCAACCATACTTAAAGCATTGAGTAAAGATTGGGCTCTAGTTGCACCACCTTGGACAAATTTATATTCAGGGGCAAACTTTTTCATATAAGAAATATTACCAGAAGTAACAACTATTTGTTTAAAAGGATAAAAAGAACTTAAATTTTTAGTAGCATAAAGCCATAAAGGTTGTTCGCCTAGTCGCAAAAACTGCTTTTTTACCGGAGCATTAAATCTTGATGATTCTCCAGCAGATAGCATAATCAAGGAAATATCTAACATTTGTTACACCTTAATTTCTTATTAATGTTACGATATTATACACCATAAAAGCCAAAATTTATATTTTTGTTAGTAGAATTAATCATTTTAAATAATAAGGAGAAAAATTGAAGGAAAAAATCGAAGAAAGACTAAAACAAGTTGTATATCCAGGTTTTAAAAAAGATATAGTTAGTTTTGGTTTTGTAAAAAAAATTGAATCAAATGATCAAAAAGCTCATATAGTAGTTGAAATTGTTTCAGCTAATGCTCAAATTGCACAAGAGCTTAGACTAAACATCGCAAATGCCTTAAAAGATTTAAATTTAGAGCTTGATTTAGAAATCATTCAACCAAAAATTCCTGAAGAAAAAAGCAATTCAAGAAGTGGTAAAAATATCGCTCCGCAAATTAAAAATTTCCTTATGATTTCAAGTGGTAAAGGCGGGGTAGGTAAAAGTACTACGACTTTAAATTTGGCTATTTCTTTAGCTAAAATGGGCAAAAGAGTAGGGCTTTTGGACGCAGATATTTATGGGCCAAATATACCAAGAATGCTTGGTGAGAGTAAAAGCAAACCTGAAATTGTAGGCCAAAAAATTCGTCCTATTTTATCTCATGGGGTTTATATGATGAGCATGGGCGTTTTGATAGAAGAGGGTAAGGGTTTGATGTGGCGTGGTTCTATGATCATGAAAGCGATTGAGCAACTTTTAGCTGATGTGCTTTGGCCTGAACTTGATGTATTGTTACTTGATATGCCTCCTGGAACGGGTGATGCGCAAATTACCTTAGCTCAAAGCGTGCCAGTGAGTGCAGGTGTGTGCGTAAGTACTCCACAAGTAGTGTCTTTAGATGATAGCAAAAGAGCGCTTGATATGTTTGAAAAATTACACATTCCTGTTGCAGGTATTATAGAAAATATGAGCGGCTTTTTATGTCCTGATAATGGCAAAGAATATGATATCTTTGGTAAAGGCACCACAGAAGAAATGGCAAAAGCTTATAAATGTGAAGTTTTAGCTCAAATTCCTATCGAAATGAGTGTAAGAGAAGGTGGAGATAGTGGTAAGCCTGTAAGTTTTTATATGCCTGAGAGTGTAAGTTCAAAAAGATATTTACAAGCTGCTGAAAAAATTTGGGAATTTATAGAAAAGGTTAATCAAGAAGGTAAAGTAGATAATTCAGCAATTCAACCTGTAATGAATGGTAAAAGTGCGTGCTCGCAATAAGGAGGAAAATATGCCAATAGAAAGTAAAGAAGAATTTTTAAATCTAATCAAACAAATCGAACAAAGGATTAATTATAAAAAACCTAAAGCTTTTGCTATAGCAAGACTTGATCTAAGTCAGCTTGATCCTAGTAAAAAACTTCAAGCTAATTTTGGTGTGATTAATTTTGAGCAAAATTATGCTGCCGCAGCTGTTATGTTTGAAGCTTTTTTTAGAAGAGGGGTTGATGTTGATTTTAATGAAAGTGAGTTTGTAGCTACTTTGATTAAAGAAGATTTGGATTTTGCGCTTGAATGTTTTGCGCCATTTTTACAAGAGCAAGGCCATAAAAATATAGAAGCAATCAAAGCAGCAAAGGAAAATTTTAGAGAAAATGCTTTTTCTTTTGTTTGTATTTTTGAAGATGAAGCACCAAAAAGTTTAGAAAGTGTGTATTTAAAACTTCACTTGCTTTCTAATAAAAAAGTACCTTTAAGAAGTTTAAATTTAACAGGTGCTTTTGGGATTTTACCAAATGTTGCATGGAGTGATAATAAGCCTATTGATTTGGACTTTTTAAGAGAAAATGAGATTGATTTAAAAATGGGTGGAAGATATCCAAGAATTGATTATGTAGATAAATTTCCAAGATTTTTAGCTCATGTAATACCTGAAGATAATACTAGAATTTTAGAAAGTTCTAAAGTAAGGATGGGCGCGGTTTTAGCTGCAGGTACTACTATAATGCCAGGGGCTGCTTATGTGAATTTTAACGCAGGTACAACTGGAGCTTGTATGGTAGAAGGGCGTATTAGTTCTTCAGCTGTTGTGGGCGAAGGTAGCGATGTAGGAGGTGGTGCTTCTATACTTGGAGTTTTAAGTGGAACAAGTGGAAATGCTATTAGTATAGGTAAAGCTTGTCTTTTGGGTGCAAATTCAGTTACGGGAATTCCTTTAGGGGATAATTGTATCGTTGATGCTGGAATTGCTGTATTAGAAGGAACTAAATTTGCGCTTAAAAATAAAGAAGAATTACAAAAAATCAATCCTGATTTTAAATTTGATAAAGATATATATAAAGGTTTAGAATTAGCAGGATTAAATGGCTTGCATTTTAGACAAGATTCTCAAAGTGGAGTTATGATAGCAGCTTTTAATAAAAAGGCTGTAAAACTTAACGAAGATTTACATTAAAAGTAGGGAAATTCCCTACTTTTTATAAAGAGCAAGTATTTTGGATAGTTGAATTAAGCATCCAAAGAACTTTTTCATATTTTGCAATATTTTCTTGAGCAAATGCTGCTGTTGTAGTATCGCTTGCTTTTTCAGCTTCTTCATTTAGCTTTTTAAATTCAGCTAAAAGATATTTATAATCTTCTCTAATAAGCTCTAAAACTTCTACTGGTGTAAAGCAATCTTTTTGAGCCTTAGGTGCTTTTGCATTTTCTAGTAATGTTTTTGAACAAACAATAGCTTTTTCTCCAAGTTGTAAAGTTCTTTCAGCGCAATCATCAAATAACTCTGCCATTTCTTCATAAGCTTTTTCTGTGTATTCATGAATTGAGAAAAACTGTAAACCTTTTACATTCCAGTGATAATTATGAAATTTAATCCATAAACTATGAGCATCCGCTTGTAATTGTAATAATTGTTTTGTTACTGACATGTTATCTCCTTTTTTATTTTTAAAATTATAACATAAAATTCTTAAATAATAATTATTATTATCTAATAAATTATGATGTTATAATTTGTTATATTTTCATTATACTCTTTTTTTGCAATAAAGCAAATTTATTTACTTAACATATTTTTGAGTATTAATTTTCCCACTTCTACACCAGGTTGATCATAAGTATTAATTCCAAGCATAATGCCACATGCAGAAGTAAATAACTCATAATAATACATCAAATATCCACAATGATAAGCATCTAATTTCTCAAGTTCTATGACATCAACACTTAAATTTTCAGCAATTAATGCATGCATGGTTGCATCACATTGAGCGTTTAAAAGATCATGTAAATTAACCTCATTAGTAAAATCACAATTTTGCAAATGATTAAAGCTTATATTTGGGATGCTAGGAGATTTTTGACTATCTTTGATTTTTAAAAAAGTAACAGTTTTATCTTTGGGTCCATCCATGATAAGTTGTAAAAAGCTATGCTGATCTCTAGCACCAATTAAAGCAATAGGAGTTAAACCTATGCGTTTGAAGCCCTGTTTTTTACCTAGACTTTCAGCAATGAGTTGAATGTACCATTCATTAAAGCCCTTAAAAGCATCACCATATGAAAAAAGCACATTAATATGCGCACTTTTATGCGTGCAATAATGATAAGCCTTTTGCAAAATTTGATCACATTTTTTCTCAAAAAAATCCACATAACAAGCTTTTGCGCCTTCTAATAAGGCTTTGGTGTCATACCCGCAAAAGCTCAAAGGAACAATACCAATAGCCGATAAAACACTAAATCTTCCTCCGACATTTTGAGGTATAAAAAAGCATTTTATATTTAATTCTTCTCCTAGTTTATGAAGTTTTGAATTTAAATCTGTAATAAATACAAAATTTTCATGCAAATTTTCATTTTTAAAATCAAAATGAGCAATGATGAGTTTAAATAAAGAAATCACCTCTATAGTTGTGCCTGATTTACTTGCTATGATGAAAAGTGTTTTTTGGGGATTTATTTTTTGCATAGTTTGGGTAAAAGTATGTGAGGAGGTATTGTCAATAATAAAAAGTTTTTTTTCTTCTACTTGATCAAATAAAAGCTCTTTTAAAGCTTTAACCCCACAACTTGATCCACCCATACCCACTAAAACGATATTTTCTATATGAGTTTTAGTTGCGATAAATTCTTTGCTTTCTTCGATTAAATCAAAGCTAGTATCTACTAAGTGATAATATCCTATATCGCCACTTTCTAGCTCATCATTCATTCTATTTGCATAAGCGGTAATTTTTTTAAAATCTTGGGTTTTAAAAAATAAAGTATTATTTAGCATTTTTACTTTTCTCATAAAAATAATTTGTCGCTTCCACAAAGCCTTCCACGCTTCCACAATCAAATCTTTTTCCTTTAAATTTATAAGCTAAAACCATATTGTTAGTTGCTTGTGAAAGCAATGCATCGGTTAGTTGAATTTCTCCATTTTTACCTGCTTTGGTATTTTCTAAAATGCCAAAAATATCAGGTGTTAGAATGTATCTTCCTATGATGGCTAAGTTGCTTGGAGCATCTTTTGGATCAGGTTTTTCTACCATAGAATTTACCATGATTAAATCCTCTTCTACAGCATTTCCAGCTATAACCCCATAGTTTGAGACTTGATCAGCTTCAACTTCCATTACAGCTATAACAGAGCAGCGGTATTTTTCATAAATTTTTACCATTTGAGCTAAAACATTTACCCCATCTTCATTTACACATAAATCATCTGCCAAAATTACCCCAAAAGCTTCATCTTGCACTAAAGGTTTTGCTTTTAAAACTGCATCTCCCAAGCCTTTCATTTCATTTTGTCTTGTAAAAGTAAAAGTGCAGCGATCTATGAGTGTTCTTATTTCACTTAAAAGATATTCTTTTTTAGTACCCGCAATTTGATGCTCAAGCTCATAAGAAATATCAAAATAATCCTCCAAAGCTCTTTTCCCACGCCCTGTAACAAAGCCCATAGTTTCCATACCAGCTTCTAAAGCCTCATCTACACCATAGTGAATTAAAGGTTTAGTTAGTATAGGTAGCATTTCTTTAGGTAGGGTTTTTGTAGCAGGTAAAAATCTAGTACCATAGCCTGCTGCAGGAAAAATACAAGTTTGAAGCATAATTTATCCTTAAATTTTTATAAGTTGTTTTGATTATAATTTTATTTACATATTATAGCTAAATTAAGGAAAATATGAAAACCATTGATCAAATTTATCAAGCAAAAATAGAAATCAAAAAATCAACTTTTTTGTCTTTTTTATGTCCTTTTGAAGATTTTCAAACTTTAATGCAAAAGCTAAGAAATGAGCATTTAAAAGCCGTGCATTTTGTATATGCTTATAGGTATTTAAACGAATTTGATCAAATCATAGAAGATAAAAGTGATGATGGGGAGCCAAAAGGAACTTCGGCAATGCCTTGCTTGAATGTCTTAAGAGGGGCTTTGCTGGTTAATTGTGCGGTGATTGTGGTGCGTTATTTTGGTGGGATAAAACTTGGCACAGGTGGGCTTGTTAGAGCTTATAGCGATGCAACCAATGAAGCTATTTTAAATGCAACGCTTTTAGAATTTGAAGCTAAAAATATTTTAAATTTAAACATTCCTTTTCATCTTTATGCAAGATTTGAGCATTTTTTAAATAAAAATAACATTTCATACGAAAAAAAATTTCAAGAAAATGTTGAACTAGTTTTAAGCGTTAATGCAAAAGAAGAAGAGGAATTTAAAAAATTTGCAAAAGAGTTCGAATTTAGCGGACTTATTTGGAAGTAAGCATTTGCTTACTTCATTTTTATAAAGAATTTAAAAGATCTTTTACCATGTCCTTTTGTGGTTCTTGTTTTTCTTCCATATTAGCTTGCATAGGAGTTTCGTTTTGTCCTCTAAAACGATAATTATAAATATTTGACATATTGGAACTAAAAATTCCTGTGCTAAATTGATCTTGGCTCATAGCTTTTGAAAAAAGCTCATCAAGTTTTATGCTTTGCTCATTTAAATTTTCGCCACTATTTTGACTAAGTAAAGACATAAAGTCTTCATTAGCTCCTTGAGTACTTTTATAAGCACTACTTTGACCATATCCATACTCTTTAACCGATAAACTATCATGGTTAACTTGCATGTTTTCTCCTTTCAAAATATTACAAGGAGAAAACAAGCAAAAATCATTCCTTAATCACCATGAGTTGGGTAGTATTCAGCTTCTATTTCATTGTTTTTGATAAACTCTTCTCTAGCTTTATTACAGCGCTCATCTCTTAGCTTTCTATAATCATTTCTACTTTCTAATTCTTGAGAAGTTAAAGGGCGATCTTCTAAAAATGAAATATGAAAATAAGTATCATCTTCTTTGCTGAATTTTTCATAAAATTCAACATAGTCAAAATAATCTTTTTCACTTTGAAAATCAATACTTTCTTCTACATAAATAGTTGGGCCAAAGCCTCTGTGATTTTGAGTAAAATGTCCAAAACCAGCTGCATATTTTATCTTAAACGAATTCATTCTAAACCTCCTAAAAATTCGTCATAACTTCCTTTAAAGTCTGTTAATTTCCCATCTTCTAAAAACCATATACGATTAGCAAAAGCGCTAATTAACTCTCTATCGTGGCTTATGCATATTACACAACCTTTGAAATTATACAAGGCTTCACCTAATGCAATGATACTTTCAAGGTCTAAATGATTATCCGGTTCATCTAAAAGCAAGAAATTTCCGCGTTCTAACATTAATTTTGAAAGCATTAAGCGGTGTTTTTCACCCCCACTTAAACTAGAAGCCATTTTTTCTTGATCGCTTCCGCTAAAGAGCATTCTACCAAGACATTTGCGAATTTCATCCAAATCTTTGAATTTTTCACTCATTAGCCATTCATAAAGTTTCAAATTTTCATTGATTAAATTCGTTGTATCTTGTGAAAAATATCCCATTTCTATGGTAGCACCAAGGTGGATGTGGCCACTATCGGGTTCTAATTTTGATGCGATGATTTTAGCCAAAGTGCTTTTTCCAGCACCATTTGCTCCAATTAAGGCTATTTTATCACCTTTTTCTAATTTTAATTCTAAATTTTCAAATAAAGTTTTATCATAAGCCTTGCTAATACCTTTTAATTCTAAAACTTCATTTCCTATTTCTCTATTTGTTCTAAAAACTATGCTAGGATCACGCCTGCTTGAGGTTTTAATCTCTTCAAGTTCAAGTTTTTCTAAAGCTTTGGTTCTACTTGTAGCTTGTTTGGCTTTTGAAGCATTAGCGCTAAAACGGCGTATGAAATTTTCTAATTCTTCTCTTTCTTTTAAGGTTTTATCGCGTTTGAGTTCAGCTTGTTTAGCAAGCAAGGTTGAAGCCATGTACCAATCATCATAATTTCCAGCAAAATCGCGTATTTGTTTAAAATCCACATCTAAAATTCTTGTACAAACTTTATTTAGAAAATGTCTATCATGGCTAATTACTACTAAAGTTCCCTCATGTCTTAAAAGCTCATTTTCAAGCCAAGAAATAGCTTCTAAGTCAAGGTTGTTTGTAGGCTCATCTAAAAATAACACATCAGCACCTAAAAATAACACTTGTGCTAATAAAACTTTAAATTTATCCGCACTTTGTAAAGTACTCATGAGAGCATTAAAATCTTTTATATTTAAAGAGCTAAGAATTTTTTCACATCTAAGCTCACAATCATAGTTTGGATCCTCTTCTGCTGTTATGATTTCAAGCTCGCTTAATCTATCATTGATTTCATCGGTAAATTCTTCACTCATATAAAGTTTTTCTTTTTCTTTTAGTGCATCATATAATCTTTTATTTGCACACATTACTGCATCTTTAATGGTGTAGTTTTCAAAAGCAAATTGATCTTGTCCTAACACTGCGATTTTTAAATTTGGATCTATGCAAATTTCTCCACTGCTTGATTCTATTTGGCCTGAGAGAATTTTTAAAAAGGTTGATTTTCCTGCGCCATTTGCGCCTATAAGTCCATATCTTTCACCACGGTTTAATTTTAAATTTACATCTTCAAATAAAAGTTGGTTTGCAAAACGCATAGTGAGATTTTTTACTTCTACCATTAATATCCTTAAAATATTTTTGCTATAATTTTAACAAAAAAAGGTTTATTATTTTGGATTTTTCGTATTTATTGTTAAAAACATTGCCTAGTATGACTTTAGTTTTTAATATCTTAGCTTTATTTTTAGCTTATTTTTTTAAGCAAAATAAGATTTTTTTCTTACTTTTGTTAATTTTATGTGCTAGGGCTTTATCTTTAGTAGCAAGTGAGTATCAAGCGCATTTGTTTATTTCGGTGTTTTTGCCTTTTTCTTTTGTGCTTTTTGTGTTTTTGCAAGATAGCAAACTTGTTTTTGAAAGAATTAATTTTATTAAATTTGCGTATTTAGCCTTTATGGGTTTTGTAGCGTTAATACTTAGCACAAGTACTAATTTTAATGCAAGCATTACAAGTGAGATTTTTGGTCTTTCAACGCAATTTTTTAAGCCTATTAGTGAGTTAAGTTTTTGTGTGTTTTGGGCGGGAATGATATTTTTATTATTTTCGTATTTTAAAAACAATGATTTTCATTTTTTACTAGCTTATATGGGCTTGAGTGTGCAGTTTTTATTTTATAATAGTGTTGATTTGGGTTATTATGAATTTGCTTCTTTAGTTTTAATAGGATTTTTAGCGTATAAAGCTTATAAAATAGCCTTTTTTGACACTTTAACTAATTTGCCGAATTTAAAAGCCTTAAGAAGATATACTCAAGGCCTTGAAAATTTTCATTTAGCATTAGTGGAAGTTAAAAACATCAATGAAATTTATCATCAAAAAGGCTCAAAAATGGGCGAGTTTATAATGCATGAATTTGCTAGGATTTTGAAAAAAGCTTTGCACGCTAGGGTTTTTAAAGATGATAAGGATTATTTTATTATTATATTTGAAAATGAAAATATTGCTTTTGTGCAAAGCAAGCTTCAAATGCTTGAAAATTTTATGCAAAAATACACTTTTGAATTTAAAGAACAAAGTGCAAAATTAGAGATTAAGCTTTGCTTATCAAGTAAAAATGAAAATGTTGAAGATAGTTTAAAACAAGCTAAATTAGAGCTTAGAAAACAAAGGGATTAAAATGTTAGATTTGATTTTTAGAGAGTATGATATAAGAGGACTTTACCCAAGTGAGTTAAATGAAAAAAGTGTAAAAGCTATAGGCTATGCTTTGGGCTTAGAAATGAAGACAAGAGGTTGTGAAAAAGTAAGTATAGGTTATGATGCAAGATATAGTGCAAATGAGCTTTTTAATTATTTAATAAGTGGTTTAAATAAGGCTAATCTACAAGTTTTTAATATAGGCTTAGGGCCAACTCCTATGGGATATTTTAGTTTGTTTTTTGATGATATTTTTGATGCAAATATCATGATAACAGGCTCGCACAATCCAAAAGAATACAACGGCTTTAAAATTACAATTAATAAAGAAAGCTTTTTTGGCGCTGATTTGAAAAAATTATCTTTAAAAGTGCAAGAGTACTTAAATTTAAATATTGAAGATGATTTAAGATGTGAAAATTATGATATTAAAAGCTTATATATAGAGTTTTTAGCTAAACATTTTTCACATCTTAAAAACTATAAAGAAAAAATCATTATTGATTGTGCAAATGGTGCTACTGGGGTGATTATAAAGCCTTTGGTGGAAAAATTAAATCTTAATGCACAAATTTTATTTGAAAATCCTGATGGAAATTTTCCAAATCACGCACCCGATCCAACAGAAATTGAAAATTTGCATGCCCTTCAAAATGCTTTAAAAAAAGATGAAAATGCCAAGATGGGTTTTGCTTTTGATGGAGATGGGGATCGTTTAGTGGTTGCAAGTAAAGATTATGTATTTAAAGGCGATGAGCTTTGTTATTTATTTGCTAAAAATATAAAAAATCCTAGAGTTTTAGGTGAGGTAAAATGCTCTAAAAATCTTTTTGATGAGGTAGCTAAATTTGGTTTTATCATGATGGGTAAAACAGGGCATTCAAATATAAAAACAATGATGAAAGAACATAATATCGATTTAGCTGCAGAGCTTAGTGGGCATATTTTCTTTAAAGATAGATATTTTGGCTATGATGATGGAATTTATGCATTTTTAAGAACCTTAGAGCTTTTGGCAAAAAATTATGATCTTAAAGCCTTGGTTGATGAATTACCAAGGCTTTATGCAAGTGAAGAGATTAAGCTTAAAGTGAGCGAAGAAAATAAATTTAAAATCATAGAAAAATTTAAAGAAAAAGTTAAAGCAAATGCTTTTGAAAATGTGCTTGAGTGTAATGAAATTGATGGGGTAAGAATTATTTTTGAAGATGGCTGGGCACTTTTGCGTGCTTCTAATACAAGCCCTTATCTTATCATGCGCACAGAAGCTACAAGCGAGCAATTTAAAAACTTTTTGGAATTAAGAGTAAAAGAGCTTTTTGAAGATATCATAAAAGAGCTTGTATAAACTCTTTTGTGTTGATATTATTTGTGTATAAATAAGCCCTCAAGAGTTTTGGAATTTTATTTATCCTATATTCTTCTTTAAATTCTTTAGGGATTTTTTCACAACATACAAAAGGAAAAATCAAAGCTTTTTCTTGCATATAAACAATGCCAATTTTATGCGAAATCACCCCATCGCCCTTTAAAGCTTCTTGCCTTTGTTTAGCGCTTAAAAGTATTCCAAGTTTTTTAAAGCATTTTGCGATTAAACTTTCATCTTTATGAGTAATGTAAATATTTTTAAATTCACAAATATTTTCTTCTTTTAAGTCTTTTTCTAGGTATTTAAAGCTCTTTTTTACTCCATTTGGATAAAGCTTTAAAAACTCATTGGCAAAATTTTTGCGTATGAAATTTCTAAAATATTTTTCATCATCATTACTCTCATCATGAAAATAAGCGATATTGTTGTCTTTTAGGTAGTTTGAAATTTCTTCTTTTGGAATTTCAAGCAAGGGTCTTATGATAGTAAAATATTTTCTTTTTTCAATATCTTTAAAACCAAGTAATTCTCTAAGTCCTGCGCCTTTGGAAAATTGCATTAAAAACCATTCTAGTTTATCATTTAAATGATGAGCTAGTAAAAGATTATCATAAGAGTGATTTTTGCAAAGTTCTTCAAAAAATTCATAACGCAAAGCTCTTGCACAAGCTTCGAAATTTTTTGTTATCTTGGGTGCGGTTTTGATGTAAATTTTTTTATGAAAACGCTTGGCTAATTCTTTAGCACTTTGCTCTTCTTTATCGCTATTTTTGCGAGTTTTGTAGTTTATAAAAGCAAGATCAAAATCTATATTTTTTTCTAAAAGCATGAAAAATAAAGCACTAGAATCACTCCCGTGAGAAAATGCTAAAAGATTTTTCCCTTGCTTTAAATGATTTAAATATTTGCTATCAATCATCAAACTTTCTTAAGGCTTTTGCAATGAGTTTTTTATCTAAGCTCTGCGTGATTTCACACTCATAAAGCTCGCCCATTTCTAAATTTCCACAATCACTTTCATTGATGAGAATTTCTCCATCAATATTTCTATCCCAACGCAAATCTTTTACACCGATGAAAAATTCTCCTTCAGAGCTTTGACCTTCACAAAATGCTAAAGTCTTTTTACCAACTTGTTGATTAAAGCTTTTTTCTATGCAATCATCAACGATTTTTTCTATTACTTTTAATCTTGCATTGATGATTTTACTAGGAATTTGTTCCATTTCAAAAGCTGCAGTATCTTCTTCTTTGGAATAAGCAAAAACACTAATTCTATCAAAATCAAATTCTTTTATAAAAGTGCATAATTCTTCAAAATCCTCATCACTCTCTCCAGGGTGTCCTACTATAAAACCTGTGCGTAAAAATGAATTTGGAGCTTGTTTCATTAAATTTAAAAGTTCGATTAATTTTGCTTTGTTAGCTCCGCGTTTCATGATTTTAAGCATATTATCACTGATGTGTTGTAAAGGCATATCAAAATAATTAACAAAAACTTTTGACTGAATGATTTTTTCTATCACTTCTTTACTAATGCTTGTTGGATATAGATATAAAATTCTAGCAGCCTTTACACCTTGGATATTTTCTATAGCTTCAATAAGCTTTAAAAGTCCATCTTTTTGACCTTGATCAAACAAATACGAGCTTGTATCTTGAGCAATAAAAGAAAAGTCTTTATAGCCTTTTTTAACAAGTTCTTTTACTTCATTTATAATACTTTCTAAGCTTCTTGATTTAAGTTTGCCTTTAAAACTTGGTATAGCGCAAAATGAACATTTTTGATTGCACCCTTCAGCTATTTTGATAAAAGCATGATAGTTTGATCCTGTGATCACACGATTGGTATTTTTATCTTGTAAGTAAGTAGAATTTGAAAATAGATTAGTTTTTTTAAGTATCATTTCATCAATTTTTTCATAATCACCCACACCACTAAATAAATCAACTTCAGGCAATTCTTTCATCAATTCTTCGCGGTAGCGCTGCATTAAACATCCTGTTACAACCAGCAACGAGTCCTTTTTTCTTTGCTCGTGTAAATCTAAAATCGCATTTATGCTTTCTTTTTTAGCACTATCTATAAAACCACAGGTATTTACAATCAAAACATCAGCTAAGCTTGGCTCATCACAAATTTCATAATCACTTAATCTTCCAAGCATGATTTCACTATCAACTAAATTTTTATTACAACCTAAAGACATTAAAAAAAGTTTTGGCATATTTCTCACTTTAAATGTTTTATTTTTTGCTAAAATTATAAGATTAAATTATATCAAAATTAGAAAGAAAATTTTTATGGATAATTACGAATACAGCGAACTTTTAAAAAAATTAAAAAACAAAGTTGGAAATATCGCTTCTATCATTAAGCCTGAAGAGATAAAAGCAAGATTAAAAGAAATAGAAAATTTAGAAAATTCCCCTTCTTTTTGGAGTGATGTAAAACAAGCAGGCGTTATAGGTAAAGAAAAAACTAAAATTTCAAATTTACTTAAAAATTATGAAAATGCAAATAATGCTTTAAATGATGCTAGCGAGCTTTTTGATCTAGCAAATAGCGAAAATGATTTAGACACTATACAAGCTTTATTTGACGATGCTCCAAATTTAGAAGATCTTATAGTAAGTCTTGAAATTTCTATGCTTTTAAGCGGGGAAAATGATGGTAAAAATGCTATAGTTTCAATTCACCCTGGAGCTGGTGGGACTGAGAGTAATGATTGGGCTAGTATGCTTTATAGGATGTATTTGAGATTTTGCGAAAGAGAAGGCTTTAAGGTAGAAACGCTTGATTTTCAAGAAGGCGAAGAAGCAGGGCTTAAGGATGTGAGCTTTTTGGTAAAAGGTGAAAATGCTTATGGGTATTTAAAGGCTGAAAATGGAATTCACCGCCTTGTTAGAACTTCTCCTTTTGACAGTGCTGGGCGTCGTCATACTAGCTTTTCAAGTGTTATGGTATCACCAGAATTAGATGATGATATAGAAATAGAAATTGAAGATAAAGATATAAGAATTGATTATTATAGAGCTAGTGGGGCTGGTGGGCAGCATGTTAATAAAACAGAATCAGCAGTGCGTATAACTCACATGCCAAGTGGTATAGTAGTACAATGTCAAAATGATAGAAGCCAACACAAAAATAAAGCCACAGCTTTTAAAATGCTAAAATCACGCCTTTATGAACTTGAGCTCATGAAGCAACAAGATGAAGCAAATTCAAGTGAAAAAAGTGAGATAGGCTGGGGTCATCAAATAAGATCTTATGTGCTTTTTCCTTATCAACAAGTCAAAGATACACGCTCAAATGAAGCATTTTCTCAAGTTGATAATATCTTAGATGGAGATATTAAAAAAATGATAGAAGGTGTTTTAATAGCGCAAAAAGCACAAGATTAGTATTACAAAAAGGATATTAAATGGAAAAAATTCTAGTTTGTGTGGATGTTTTAGAGCCTTGTAAGGAAAGTTTGCATTATGGGGTGTATTTAGCTAAAAAGCTAGATTTGCCTTTAATGTTTTTATACACTATAGAACCAAATTTTACTAATGCTGAATTAGCTTGTAGTTTTGGCATAGGTGCTAATGGGTGTGTGATTGAAGATTTAGTAGAAGAACAAAGCCAAAAAAATGAAAATCTTTACAAAAAAGGGCAAAGAATTTTAAAAGAATTTTGCGCTTATGCAAAAGAACAAGGCGTAAAAGAATGCTTTAGCGTGCAAAGAGATGGAGATTTAGAAGAGGTTTTAAAAGAATACAATGATCAAATAAGATTAGCCATAGCAGGTTTAAAAGGTGGAGGTAAGAAAAATAAAATAGGCATTCATACAGAAGAATTAGTAAGAGCTTTAAATGTGCCTATTTTGCTTGTAAATTCTGCATTTAAAGAGATTAAAAGTGTGATGATGGCTTATGATGGGAGTAATTTGGCTAAAAAGGCTATAGAGCAAGCTATCAAAAGACCTATTTTTAAAGAAGCAAAGCGTTATGTAGTAAATATATCTAAAGATAAAAAAGCTTCTTGTGAGTTGTTGGCTCAAGTAAGTCAAATTTTTAAAGAAGCAAATTTAAATGTGCAAACTCAGCATTTAAATGGAGAGATTACTCAGGCTTTGTTTGATTTTGGTGAGCAAAATGATATAGATTTATTGATCATGGGAGCTTATTCACATCACTGGTTAAAAAGTATTTTATTTGGTAGTTTGACAAATGATATTTTAACCAAGGCCAAAAAACCTTTATTGTTGATTCGCTAATGCTATATCATAGACTTTTAAATCATTATATTAGTATTTATCACAAAAGCACCAAACAATTTCTTTTTATTTGGACTTTGCTTGCTATGGTGCCTTTGTTTTGTAGTTTTTTATTTGATGAGCTTGCTATTTATGCAACAGGTAAAATCACTTCTGAAATTTTACTTTTAACTTTAAATATTATTCCTATTATGGTGGCTGTAGCATTGATGGTTTTTTTGCTTATTAGTATTTGGGCTGCTTTTAGTGGAAAGATTAATATTAAAGAAAAATTTTTTATTATTTTATACGCTTATGTTTTGATATGGTTTGCGTATGGGAATTTGTATTATTTTTCTTGTGATGTAGATAATTACAATAGAATGTTAATTGCTACTCAAAAAAATAAAAGTCAAGACATTATAAATTTACAAGAAAAAGTTATAGAAGTGCAGTTTCAAACTCCTATAAGAGGAATTCATAATTTTTGGTCTTTGGATGATGAGTTAAAACCTCAAATTCAAAATAGAATAAAAGGCTTGGTTGATTGTTATTATTTTAGTGGGGTTACTATGCTTACCATAGGCTTTGGTGATGTAACGCCTGTTAGTTCTTTGCTAAGATTATTTAGTGTATTTCAAGGATTTTTAGGGCAGGTTATTGTTGTGATTGCTATGGGGCTTTGGATTAACCAAGCAGGTAAGCAATAGCTTACCTTGTATTCTAATGTTTTATAGCATATTTATTTTGTATTTCTTTGTGTCCTAGTATTTTTTGGACATTGCAATTTTTATTAATATCTAATTTTTTAACATCATAGTGAAAATTAGTACAATTATGCAATAAAAATGCCATTGTTTTAGCATTGTGTACATCCCATCTTGATAAATCTTGATCAAATTGTTTACAGTTTTCAAACATATGTGCCATTGTAATGGCATTATGCACATCCCAATTTTCTACTTTATGGTTAAATTTAAGACAATTGCAAAACATATATTTAGTATCTTTAACATTTGACATATTCCAAGAAGATAAGTCTTGATCAAAAGATTCACAATCAAAAAACATCCCCTCCATGTTTTCAACATTTTTAACATTCCACTTAGAAATATCATGATTAAAACTTTTGCAGCAATAAAACATATAAGACATATTTTTAACATTTGACACATCCCATTTTTCTATACCATCAAAGTTAGTTCTGGTAGAATAGTAGAATAAATAAGACATATCCGTAATTAAGCTTACATCAATTTCATCTAAGGCAATAAGCTCTTCTCTAACAAGAGCAACTAATTCACATTTTGTTTTAGGCGTAAACATGTTCGCTCCTTTTTGTATTTGTTTCAATATAATTATAATATTATTTAAATATAAAGTATTAAAAAATAAATATTAAATTAATAAAAAACTATAAAATACTATAATATGTTTCATTATGAAACATATTATAAATTTAATAGGAAAATTAATATAGATTTGATATAGTAAAAATATACAAAATAGATATAGGCTGATAAATAATGAAAAAATATAATGTTGTTTTGCTTGGTGGTAGTAATTCTGTCATGGTTAATGGCTTACAAAAAGGACTAAGACAAGAAAATGTAAATTTGACAAATTTGGCTTTAGGATCCACTAATTCTATACAAAAATTTATATGAATTAAAAAGAAAAAGAAATCAAAAGAGTATAAATGAAGCAGATTTGATTATTACAGATATTTGAGATTAGGAAGTTAAAAAAAGAATTTAAGAAAGTGTAATTTCCTGATGCTAGGAAATTACATTAATACTTTTACAAGAAAAATTCCTGATCCTATAAGCCATGCAAATAATATTAAAGCCATAGCAAATGGTTTTATACCGGCTTTTAAGATCACACTTTTGTGTATATTTACCCCTAAAGCTACCATAGCAACAGAAAGTAAAAGTGTATCTAAGGTCGCAATGCTTGATTTTATATAAGTTAATGCAAATTCAGTATTTAAAACATCTAAAGAACTAATTCCACTTGCTACTAAAAACCATAATGCAAAATAAGGAATATTATCTTTTATAGCTACTTTTTCTCCATTTTTACTTAAAAATTTTAATGAAAAAAATGCAAGGAAAATCAAAAATGGCACAAGCATTAAAACTCTAATCATTTTTTCAATCACAGCGCTATCTCCAGCCTGTATAGCCTCACCTGCTGCAACAGCATGTGCAACCTCATGTAAAGTAGCTCCCATGAAATAACCCATTTGATTTATATCAAAAAAGTTAAACCATCCTAAATTCCATGCAATTGGAAATAAAAACATTCCCAAAGTCCCAAAAACAACAACGGTACAAATAGCAACACCAACTCTATCAGGCCCACCTTTTACTATACTTTCACTAGCCATAACAGCAGCTGCGCCACAAATGCTTGAGCCACTGCTTATAAGCATACTTTCTTTAAGATCAAGTTTAAAAAGTTTTCCAAGCAAAAGTCCTATGAAAAAGGTTGAAAAAACTATAATCAATGCTATGCTTATACCATTAAATCCAACTTTTTCTATATCATGAAAAGTAATTCTAAAACCATAAAGAATTATCCCAAGTCTTAAAACTTGTTTTGTAGCTATGTTTAAAACACCTGTTTTTTTAAGTAAAGTAGTATTTTGATGAGCAAAATTTCCAATCATTGCTCCAAGCAATACAGCTATAATTAAAGCTGAAATTCCAAAACTTTTAAAAATTGCAAGTTCAGATACAGCATAAGAACAAAATGCTAATACAATTAAAAGCATAGAGCTTTCAAATTTTCTTCCCTTATAGATATTTTTTCTTTTATGATGCATGTATTCTCCTTTTTTTGTAAATATTTTGAATGATTGTATCTTTTTTTTTATGATTAGAAAAATTAATTTTATTTGATATAATGATTAAAAATATTTATCAAAAGATTGCTTATGACTTTTAAACAAATAAAATATTTTCAAAGCTTGTGTAAAAATTTAAATTTAAGAGCTTGTGCTAAAGAATTAAATATAACTCAATCTGCTTTGTCTTTAGCTATATTTGAACTTGAAAAAAGTTTAAACACTAGACTTTTTGATAGAAAAGCTAAATTTTTAAGCTTAAATGAAAAAGGTAAAGTTTTTTTAAAACAAATTACTCCTTTGATTTTAGAATTTGAACGCATTGAAAAAGCAATGCAAGATGATCAAAGCTATGAATTAAGCATGAAAGTTAGTCAAAATGTTGGTACTTATTTGCTAGGATCTTTTTTGGATCAAAAGGCAGAAAATATCAAATTAAATTTGTCTTTGGATAATAGTCAAAATATTATCAAATATGTTTTAAATAAAGAAATCGATATAGGTTTGATTGAAGGGATTTGCAAAGATAAGGATATAAAAAAGATTAAAATTTGCGATGATGAGCTTATTGTTGTAAGCAAAAATGATTTAAAAAAAGAATTTTTCATAGATGAGTTAAAGGATTTTAAATGGATAAGTCGCGAGCAAGGTTCAGGCGCAAAAGAAGTGTTTTTAAATGCTTTGCCTAAAGATGTAAAGCTTAATTTAGTTTATGAGTTAAACTCAACTGCTATGATAAAAGAGTTAGTTAAAAAAGGTAAATTTTTAGCAGTTTTACCTAAATTTAGTGTCAAAGAAGAGCTTGAAGCTAAAAGCTTATTTGAAGTAAGATTAAAAAATTTTAAAATTTCAAGAGAGCTTTGCTTGATTTATCATAAAAATAAAGAGCCAAGCAAAAAATTTGTAAATTTATGTGAATTTTTAAAATTTTGCATTCAAAATGATTTAGCTTAACTCTTGAATACATTTTTTAAAAAGTTCCCCTCTTTCTTCATAAGATTTAAACTGATCTAAGCTTGCACAAGCAGGGCTTAGCAGGGCTACTTCATTATTAGTTAAGTTTTGATTGATTTTTTCTACCGCTTTAGGTAAAAACTCGCAAAAATGTGCTTTTAAATTAGCATTTTTAGCATATTCAAGCATTTTGTTAGTGCTTTTTCCTATGGCATAAAGCTCTATATTAAGCTCTTTCATAAAGGCAAATAAAGCACTTAAATCCACTCCTTTATCATCCCCACCTATAATAAGATGAATTTTTTTATCCTTATAGCGTTTAAGAGCAGCTAAGCTAGCATCAAGATTAGTTGCTTTAGTATCATTTACCCAAAGTCTATTTTTATGATCAAATATTTCTTCAAGTTTATTTTTTTCTATCTTAAACTCATTTAAAAGCTCATAAGAGCAACGATCTAGTATGATTTTTTCTATACTTAAGGCAATAAGCGCATCAAGTAAAAATGGGGTTTTGAAATGAATTTTTTCTATATCAATTTGCATTTTTTTAGCTAAATCTTGCTCATCTTCATAGCTTATAACATAAGCATGAGTTGGATAATTTTCGTATTTTTTAGGTAAAATTACCACATCATTTTCATTCATTCTTTCAAGTACACTAAGCTTTGCTTGCTCATAATTTTCAAAGCTTTTATGCCAAGAAAGATGATCAGGCGTGATAGGTAAAAGCGCATAAATTTCAGGTTTAGCTATTTTAGTGTAAAAAAGTGAAAAAGATGAGCTTTCTAAAATCCATAATTTAGCACTAATATCCATTTGTGCTAAAGGAATTCCTATATTTGCTCCCATTTGTGCGTTGATGCATTTTAAAAGATGATGTGTCATTTGAGTGGTGGTGGTTTTGCCATTAGTTCCGCTTATCCAAACACTTTTTGGCATACCATCGTAAAAAAAATCATACTCGCTACTTAAATTTCTTGCTTGCTGTATGAGAGAATGATCACTTGGAAAACCAGGGCTTGGAATTTCTAAATCACTTTTTAAAGGATTAAACTCATGTGGTGGTAAGAGGGTATTGTCAAATTCATCTTTACTTATACTTGTAAAATGATCATCATAAATATCACAATTACCAAAACGCTGTGCAAAAGCTTTGGTTGTTTTGCCATATCCAAAAAGTGAAATTTTCATTATCTTAACTTTATGCTAATTAATGCAATAATATTTGCAAGCAAGGCTATCATCCAAAAACGAACGATGATTTTATTTTCTACCCAGCCTATTTTTTCAAAATGATGATGAATAGGTGCCATCTTAAAAACTCTTTTGTTAAAAATTTTAAAACTACCTACTTGTAAAATCACTGAAATAGTTTCTAAAACAAAAACAAAGCCTATTAATAAAAGTAAAATTTCATTTTTACTTACTATACCAAGATAGCCTAAAAATGCCCCTATGCTTAAACTCCCACTATCTCCCATAAAAACTTGTGCAGGATAGCAGTTATACCACAAAAATCCCATAAGCGCACCAACTAAAGCCGCGCTTAGCACCACAAGTTCTCCTAGGCCTTGAATTTTAGGTAAAAATAAATAAGAACTATAAATAGCATTTCCACTTAAATACAAAAAAGCACTAAGGCTTAAAAGAGAAAATATAGAAGGTACAGTTGCAAGACCATCAAGTCCATCGGTTAAATTTACAGCATTAGAGCTTGAAATAATGACTAAAATCCACAAAGCGAGCATGAAAATTCCACCATCAAATAAAGCATGTTTGTAAAAAGGTAAATAAAATTCAGTATTTATATCAAACAAATATAATAATCCAACACAGATAAAAGCAGCGCAAAATTGTCCTAGAAGTTTCATTTTTGGGCTTAATCCTGCATGATTGTCTTTTTTTAAAATCTTACCCAAATCATCAACTAAGCCTATAGTGCAAAATAATACCAAACACAATAATCCAACAATTACAAAGCTATTATTTAAATCAGCGCTTAAAACACTTGCTATGATAGTAGCAAAGATAAAAACAAGCCCGCCCATGGTAGGAGTGTGAGATTTTGCTTGGTGTGATTGTGGTGCGTATTCGTATATGGGTTGATTAGCTTTTTTATTTTGAGCCCATTTGATAAATTTTGGCATAAAATATAAACTTAAAAATAAAGCAATAAAAAAAGCAAATCCAGCGCGCACACTTATATAAGAAAAAAACATATAATCAGTATAATTTGTAAGATAAAGCAAAATTTTTAACCTTGTATTTGTTTTTTAAAAGCATAATTTTAGTAAAATCACATAAATAAATTATAAAAAAGAGTAAAAAATGAGCCAAAAATGTATTTTGATAATAACAGATGGTATAGGACATAATGAAAATAAAGAATTTAATGCATTTTTCCACGCTAAAAAACCAACTTATGATGAGCTTTTTAAAAATACCCCTAATGTTTTGATAAAAACCAGTGGTTTGGCTGTTGGTTTGCCAGAAGGTCAAATGGGAAATAGCGAAGTGGGGCACATGTGTATAGGTAGTGGGCGCATAATCTATCAAAATTTGGTAAAAATAAATAAAGCCATAGAAAATGATACTTTAAAAGACAATAAGGCTTTAAAAGAATTACTGCAAAAATGCAACAGAGTGCATATTATAGGGCTTTATAGTGATGGTGGAGTGCATTCTATGCATACGCATTTTAATGCGCTTTTAAAAATTTGCAAAGAAGAAAATAAAGAAGTCTTTGCTCATGCTATTAGTGATGGTAGGGATTGCTCTCCAATTTCAGGATTAAATTTTATAAAATCTTTGCAGGAATTTTGCGAAAAAGAAAAGATTAATCTTGCTTCTTTATCAGGAAGATTTTACGCTATGGATAGAGATAAACGCTATGATAGAATAAAACTTTATTATGATGCTTTATTTGCTAAGGCACCAAAGAGTGATGATTTTATAACTTATATACAAAAAAGTTATGATGAAAATATCACAGATGAATTTTTAACCCCAGTTATTAACCCAAGTTTTGATGGGATTAAGGCTGAAGATGGGGTAGTTTTTATAAATTTTAGAAATGATAGAATGCGCCAATTAGTCGCTTCTTTAACCCAAGAAAATTTTGATGAATTTCCAAGAGAATTACTTGTAAAAAATGCCATTACTATGAGTTTGTATGATGAGAAATTTAATTTATCTATAATGTTTGAAAAAGAAGAATTAAATAATACCTTAGCTTCTGTGATAGCTAATGCAAATTTAAGCCAGCTTCATACAGCTGAAACTGAAAAATATGCTCATGTAACCTTTTTCTTCAATGGAGGCAAAGAGGAATTAGAAGTTAATGAAACAAGAGTTTTAATACCAAGTCCTAAGGTAAAAACTTATGATGAAAAGCCTTGTATGAGTGCAAAAGAAGTCGCAAATGAAGTGATTAAGGGGATAAAAGGTGGTATTGATTTTATCGTGGTAAATTTTGCAAATGGTGATATGGTAGGGCATACTGGTGATTTTGAAGCTGCAATTAGAGCTGTTGAAAGTGTAGATGGGTGCTTAGGAGAAGTGATAAAAGTAGCAAGGGAGAATGATTATGCTTTTATCATCACTTCAGATCATGGAAATTGCGAAGCAATGAAAGATGAAAACAATAACTTACTTACCAATCACACAACTTTTGATGTTTTTGCCTTTGTGGAAGCTAAAGGAGTAGAAAAGTTAAAAGAAGGTATGGGGCTTAGCAATATAGCACCAAGCGTGCTTAAAATTTTAAACTTGCCTATTCCAAAAGAAATGGATGAGGCTTTATTTTAATTTTAAAGGAGAATAATGAAATTTAGTGGAAAAAATGTTTTAATAACAGGTGCAAGTAAAGGCATAGGTGCTGCAATAGCTAAAGAATTAGCAAGTAATGGTTTAAAGGTTTGGATTAATTATAGAAGCAAACCCGAGCTTGCTGATGCATTAAAAGAAGAGATAGAAAAAAATGGTGGCAGCGCAGCTGTGATTAAATTTGATGCAAGTGTTGAAGAAGAATTTATAAATGCTATAGCTACTATAGTAGAAAGCGATGGTGAGCTTAGTTATTTGGTAAATAACGCAGGTATTACAAATGATAAATTAGCACTTAGAATGAGTATGGATGATTTTTCTTCGGTAATTAATGCTAATTTAAATTCAAGCTTTTTAGGATGTAGGGAAGCTTTAAAAACTATGAGTAAAAAGCGTTTTGGCGCTGTTGTGAATATCGCTTCTATAGTTGGAGAAATGGGAAATGCTGGGCAAACTAATTATAGTGCTAGTAAAGGTGGTATGATAGCATTAACAAAATCATTTGCCAAAGAAGGCGCAGCTAGAAATATAAGATATAACTGCATTACTCCAGGTTTTATAAAAAGCGATATGACTGAAGTTTTAAGTGATGAGATTAAACAAAATTATATTAATAATATCCCATTAAAACGTTTTGCTGATGCTAGTGAGGTAGCTCAAGCTGTGGCGTTTTTATTAAGCGATCACTCTTCTTATATTACTGGTGAAATTTTAAAAGTAAATGGTGGTCTTTATATGTAAAAAGCAAGGTTATCCCTTGCTTAATTTTTTTCTATAGCAACTATAGCTATGGCAAAGCCCCCATCATGAGCTACGCTAACACTTGCTGATTTTATATCAAATTCTTTCATAACTTTTGTAGAAAATTTAATGTGTGGTGCGTTTTTGTTGTCTTTAAAAATGACAATATCAAAAAAAGAACATTCTTTAGAAATTCCAACCCCTAAAGCTTTAGAAGCTGCTTCTTTTATAGCCCAAAATCCTGCTATAGTGTTAGTATTTTTAATGTAAGCTTGCTCTTGCTTGGATAAAAATTTATCCAAGAAAAGCGTATTGTGTCTATTATAAATGCTTTCTATGCGAGAGCATGCAACTATGTCACATCCTATCATTAAGATACAACAAAGTCAGTAAAATAAATATTTTTTATAAAACCATCAGTTAAAACTTCATTGATTTTACCGGTTAATTCATCTTTTAATCTTTCTTTGCCCTTTGTAGTGCTTACTTCTTCAAAGGTCTTTGAAGTTAAAGTTCTAATGATAATATCTCTAATGATAGCAGATTTTTTATCAAGTTCAGGCGTTAGTGTTTCAACATTTTGTTCAAGTTGAATGGTGCATTTTACATATCTTGCGCCACCATCACTTAATAAATTTAAAGTAAAAGGTGCTAAAGGATACATCACACCAATATTTGCATAATCACTTCCCCTAGCTGCTACTGAATTAGTTTTTTTAGGAGCTGGTGTTGTTGCTTGCTGTGCTTGTTGTTCTTCTTGTGGAGCAGGATTTTCTTCAGAATTTCCACTGAACATTAAGTAAGCAATCGCACCTACAATCACAAGTAAAAATACAAATAAAAATACAACGATAATAATTACTAAAGTATTGCCACCTTTTTTCTTTGATTCGCCTTGTTCGTCTATCATATCATCAGCCATATTTTTCCTTTTATAAAATTTAAAGTGTTATTGTATCAAAAATTATATTTTTTTTTAAATTATGATTATTTAATTTTTTGTAAATGTCTATAAACACTAGGCTCAGAAATACCTAAAAGTTCAGCAACCTTAGGAATAACACCTTTTACATTAAACACGCCTTTTTCATATAAACTAGCTATCATTTTTTGCTTTTCTTTTGGTTTTAAGCTTTTATTTTTAAAACTTTCTATATCCATACCAGAAATATCTTCAACAATTTCTTCTAAATCAAGTTTAATATATTCTTTATTTTCTTGCTCAGGGTTTTCATAAGCATTATCATAAATATTTCCAAGATTTAAAATTTCATCAGAGATTTTTTTAAATGCTGAAGTATCATGATTAATACAAAGCAAACCTTCAAGTTTTTCATCTTTTTTAATAAAAAAAGTAGAACCTGACATTATTTGTGAACTTTTAGCTGAAGTTTTATAATGTGTTATATAATCACGCTCTAAATAGATTTTATTTTTAATCATCTCAATAGCAAAACCAGTTAGAGGTGAGTTTATAGTTCTTTTACTAATATGATTATTAGCAATTTCTGCTATATTAGCTCCATCTTCACTTACATCGTGCAAGACTATTTCATAATTTCTACCCAAGGCTTCTGCAAGAAATTTAACTAATTTAATATAATAAGTTCTTGTTTCTTTGTCCATAAAACTCTCCTTTTTTATTAATTTTGTAGTAAAAATATTTAAAATAAGAATGTTTATTCTTATTTTTAACAATTTTAATACAAAATAAAAATATTTATGCTTAAAAAAAGATTATTCTCAAAAAAACTAATAATTTCATAATCATTTTTTAAATAATGATAATTTTTATCGTTTAATTTTATTTTAATAATACAGGGATATAATTTATCAAATAATAAAAATTATTATCTAAAGGAGACACAATGAAAAAATTAACCAATGATTTTGGAAATATCGTAGCTGATAATCAAAATTCATTAACAGCAGGTTCTAAAGGCCCACTTTTAATGCAAGATTATATTTTGCTTGAAAAACTTGCTCATCAAAATAGAGAAAGAATTCCTGAAAGAGCAGTGCATGCCAAAGGAAGTGGTGCTTATGGTGAGCTTAAAATCACAGCAGATATTTCTAAATACACTAAAGCTAAAGTTTTACAACTTGGAGAAAGCACACCTTTATTTATAAGATTTTCAACCGTTGCAGGCGAAGCAGGTGCAGCTGATGCAGAACGCGATGTGAGAGGTTTTGCGATTAAATTTTATACTAAAGAAGGAAATTGGGATTTAGTTGGTAATAATACTCCGACATTTTTTATAAGAGATGCGTATAAATTCCCTGATTTTATCCATACTCAAAAAAGAGATCCAAGAAGTAATTTAAGAAGCAATAACGCTGCTTGGGATTTTTGGAGCCTTTGTCCTGAAAGCTTGCATCAAGTTACTATTTTAATGAGCGATAGGGGGATTCCTGCAAGTTATCGTCATATGCATGGTTTTGGAAGTCACACTTATAGTTTGATTAATGATAAAAATGAAAGATTTTGGGTGAAATTTCATTTTAAAACCAAGCAAGGCATTAAAAATTTAACCAACGAAGAAGCGGCAAATTTAATAGCCAATGATAGAGAAAGTCATCAAAGAGATTTATATGAGGCTATTGAAAAAGGAGATTTTCCAAAATGGACTTTCCAAATTCAAGTTTTAAAAGAAGATGAAGCAGAAAAATTAGGTTTTAATCCTTTTGATTTAACTAAAGTTTGGCCTCATAGTATTGTACCTTTAATTGAAGTAGGCGAGTTAGTGCTTAATAAAAATGTACAAAATTATTTTAATGAGGTAGAACAAGCTGCATTTAGTCCAAGCAATATAGTTTCAGGTATTGGTTTTAGTCCTGATAAAATGCTTCAAGCTAGAATTTTTTCATATCCTGATGCACACAGATACCGCATAGGGACAAATTATCATTTATTGCCAGTTAATCGTGCAAAAAGTGAAGTAAATACTTATAATGTAGCAGGAGCTATGAATTTTGATACTTATAAAAATGGGCCAGCTTATTATGAACCAAATAGCTATGATGATAGCCCAAAAGAAGATAAAAGCTATCTTGAACCTGATTTAGCACTTGAAGGTAATGCTCAAAGATATGCTCCGCTAGATGATGATTTTTATACTCAACCAAGAGCCTTATTTGATATAATGAATGAAAGCCAAAAAGAGCAATTATTTAAAAATATCGCAGCTTCTATGAATGGGGTTGATGAAAAAATTATTGCTAGAGCATTAAGTCATTTTGAAAAAATTTCAAGTGAATATGCAAATGGTGTTAAAAAAGCTTTAAAAATGTAATTTTTACTTGCCACTTTCGGGTGGCAAATTAAAGATTATAAAGGAAAAATATGTTTAGCAGCGAAGAAGAAAAAAGAATTCAAGAACTTTGCACTATGGCTTTTGATTATGCAAGAAAAAATGATGTGCAAAATTTAAAGATTATGATAGAAGCTGGTTTGAGTGTGAATTTAAAAAATCATAAAGGTGATAGTCTTTTAATGCTTGCAAGTTATCATAATTCTTATGAATGTGCTAAATTTTTATTAGAAAATAAAGCTAGGGTGGATGAAAAAAATGATAGAGGTCAAACTCCACTAGCTGGAGTATGTTTTAAAGGGTATTTGCCTATGTGTGAGCTTTTGGTTAAACATGGAGCAAATATAGATGAAAATAATGGTTTAGGCATGACTCCATTTGCTTTTGCATTAATGTTTGGGCATAGAGATATAGTAGAGTTTTTAACAAAGCACTCTAAAAAAAGTTTTCTTAAAAAAATATGTTTTGCTATGCTAAAAATTTTTAAAAGAAAAGAAAAGTTAAACTCTTTGAAAAAATAAAAATTATAAAATTATCCTTTTATTTGTAAATAGAAGGATAGATATGTCACAAAAAGCAGAGAAATTATGGGGTGGAAGATTTGATTTACCTACAAATAAACTTGTAGAAGAATATACTGCTTCATTATTGGTTGAGCCAAGACTTGCTCCTTTTGATATACAAGGAAGTATTGTTCATGCTAAGATGCTTGCAAAAGAAGGCATTATAAAAGAAGATGAAGCAAAAACTATCATCAAGGGTTTAGAGCAAGTTAAAGAAGAAATTCAAAATGGAAGCTTTGTTTTTGATATAGCTGATGAGGATATTCATATGGCTATAGAAAAAAGAATGACACAAATTGTAGGGAGTGTTGGTGGTAAACTTCACACTGCAAGAAGCAGAAATGATCAAACTACGCTTGATTCAAAAATGCATATGAGAGCAGTTATAAAAGAAATTCTAAATCAAATTATTGCTTTGCAAGAAGAAATTATAAATCAAGCTCAAAAAAATATCAAAGCTATTATGCCAGGTTATACACATTTACAAACAGGTCAGCCAGTGCTTTTTTCACATTGGATCATGGCGTATTTTTGGATGTTAAGTAGGGATTATTCTCGTTTTGAGGATTTATATAAAAGAATGAATGAGTGTCCTTTAGGAGCAGCTGCACTTGGTGGAACCACATTTAATATAGACAGACATTTTTGTGCCAAAGAATTAGGTTTTGCAAAACCAACAGAAAATAGCATTGATAGCGTTAGCGATAGAGATCATATGGTGGAATTTACTTCTGTGGCTGCAATGTGCTTTATGCACCTTAGTCGTTTTTGTGAAGAGCTTATACTTTTTTCAAGTCAAGATTTTAAATTTATAGAATTAAGTGATGATTTTTGTACAGGCTCAAGCATAATGCCTCAAAAGAAAAATCCTGATGTGGCTGAAAAAATGCGTGGTAAGACAGGTAGAATGTATGGCAATGTTATGGCAATGCTAACTATTATGAAAGGTATTCCACTAGCTTATAATACTGACATGAGTGAAGATAAGGCTCAAGTTTATGATTCTATGGATACTTTAATGGCAAGTTTAAAAATCATAACTCCTATGATAGAAAAAATGCAAGTAAATGCTGATAATACAAAAGCAGCGGCTGCAAAAGGTTTTTCAAATGCCACAGATATGGCTGATTATTTAGTAAGAAAAAATATACCTTTTAGAAAAGCTCATGAGATAGTGGGTTTGGCGGTAAATTATTGTATTAAAAATGGAAAAATGCTTGAAGAGCTTAGCATGGAAGAATTTCATCAATTTAATGAAAATATTCAAGATGATATTTATGAGGCAATTGCTTTGCAAACTTGCGTAGATGCAAGGCTTTCTTATGGTGGTACAGGAACAAAAGTGGTATTAGAGCAAATTAAACATGCAAAAGAATTTTTAGAGAAACTAAAAAAAGATTGAGTTTAACAATCATGATTATATCATGCATGTTATATATAGATTATTTTTTAAGTTTTTGCAAATACCTATAGACGCTAGGTTCTGATATATTAAGTGATTTAGCAACTATAGGTATACTTCCTTTTATATTAAAAATTCCCTTCGAGTGAAGCTTTTTAATAATCTCATCTTTTTGCTCAGTGCTTAAGCTATATCCTGAATTTAAATATTTTAAGTCTATGTTTTCAGCTAAAATATCTTCTATAGAATGGCTAAGTGTTTCTATATTACTCACATTGTGTAAATTTACATTGTTTTGATTGTGAATATCTAACAAATCACTAAAATCATTGATTTTTTCAAGTTCTATGATTTTGCTAATAGCGTTCCTAAGCTCTGTGGTATCATGATTTATACATAAAATTCCCACAATTTTATTTTGATTTTTAATGAAAAAAGTTGATCCAGTAACAATCTTAGACTTTCCAACCTTTGCTTTATAATCACATAAAAAATCTTTATTTAAATACTCTTTTTCTTGTATAAGCTCACTTGCAAAAGAAGTTAATGGAGAATTAATTGTTCTTCCACTAATGTGGTTATTTGCAATGGCTGCTATATATGAACCCTCAGGTGCAATCACATGAAAAACTATTTCATATTGATCCCCAAGTACCTGTCCCAAAAACTGAGTAAGCTTGATAAATAATTCTTTTTGTTGTTCATCCATGATCTAGACCTTTTTGTTGTTTTTTGTTATTTTACAAAATATTTTCATCAAAGTTGTTAATAATTATAACAATAAAAAAAATTATTATTATGATAAAAAAATATTGACAATTTATTATTATGATGATAATATTATATTATGATTTCATTTAAACAAAAGGAGTATACATGGCAAATTATCCAAAGGCTATAGGACCATATTCAGCTTATAGAGAAGCTAATGGTTTGTTATTTATTTCAGGGCAACTTCCTATTAATCCAGAAAGTGGAAATATAGAAAGTGAAGATGTAAAAGAGCAAACAAGACAATCATTGTTAAATATTAAGGCTATATTAGAAGAAAATAATCTTTATTTTAACAATGTAGTTAAAACAACTTGCTTTTTAGCAGATATCAATGATTTTGTGGCTTTCAATGAGGTTTATTCTGAATTTTTCGCAGCTCCATATCCTGCAAGAAGTGCTTTTGCGGTAAAAGATCTTCCTAAGGGTGCTAAAGTGGAGATAGAGGTTATAGCTCATAAAGGATAGAGCATGTTGGGTTTATTTTTTGCAGGATGTTCTGTATTTTTACTTGTATTTATGCTCTATAAAAAAATCAACGCCCATATGGCGTTGCTTTTAAGTGGTTTATTCTTGCTAGCTTTAGCAGGAATTTTTGGACTTTCTCCTATTATTAGTGAAAAGCAATCTTTACATTTAGGTCTTTTTGATATTTTCCAAGTAGTAAATACCAAAATGTCAAGCACTCTAGCAGGACTTGGACTTACTTTAATGTGTATAGCAGGGTTCTCTGCTTATATGGATCATGTGGGTGCAAGTTATGCTTTATTTAAAGTATTTGAAAGACCTTTAAAGGCAGTAAAATCACCTTATATTTTATTGCTAGTTTCATATTTTGTAGTGCAATTTTTAGTTCTTTTTATACCATCGCATGCGGGTTTAGCACTTTTACTTATGGTTACTATGTATCCTATTTTGGTGCGCTCAGGAGTTTCTAAACTTTCAGCACTTTCAGTAATTGGAATTTGCCAATATATTGATCATGGCCCAGGGAGTGGTAATGTGATTTTGGCTGCAAAAACAGCTGAAATTGATCCTGCGGTGTATTTTGTACATTATCAATTGCCAACTACTATACCAATCATAATAGCAGTAGGTATTGCAATTTATTTTTGCTCAAAATATTTTGATAAAAAAGAAAATTTCACATTTAACCGTGATGATGTTGAAAAAGAATTAGCAGAAAATGATGGCAAAAGTGAAGAGCTTAAAAAGCCACCTAGAATTTATGCTATTTTACCTATTATACCTTTAGTATTGATTTTGGGCTTTAGTAGTGTTTTAGATAGCATTATGGTGCTAATGGGACTTACTACTATGGAAGAAGTTAAAGCAGCTTCATCTACTGCTATTAAAATGAATGTACCAGTTGCTATGATGATTTCAACCTTTATAGCGATTATTTTTGAAATCATTCGTTATAGAAGTTTGATTGATACTTTAAATTCTATTATGGTATTTTTCAAAGGTATGGGACATTTGTTTGTAATTACAGTTTCTTTGATCGTTTGTGGTCAAGTTTTTGCAAGCGGACTTTTATCAGTTGGTTTTGTAGATACTTTAATAGGTTTTGCAAAAGATGCAGGTTTTGGAGTGCTTGCTATTATTATAGCAGTTTCTATTTTGCTTGCTGTATGTGCATTTTTAATGGGTTCAGGAAATGCAGCATTTTTCTCTTTTGCACCACTTATCCCAAATATAGCAAAATCTTTTGGCGTTGAAACCATAGCTATGATAGCACCTATTCAAATCATGACAGGTTTTGGTAGATGTGTTTCACCTATTGCACCTGCTATTTTGGCAATTTCAGCTATGGCTAAAGTAAATCCATTGCAAGTTGTAAAAAGAACAGCTATCCCTATGCTTGTAGCTGCTATTGTTAATGTGATTATGACTTATATTTATCTATAAAAAGGAGTACAAAATGAATAACAAAACTAAATTAATCCACCTAGGAAGAGGCGATCAAAGCGCCGAAGTAAGATCAGTTAATCCAACCTTAATGCGTGCATCAACTATACTTTTTAAAGATCATGCAACTTGGCAAAAATACCGCGAGCTAAGAAAAACCGATCGTGTTTTAAGTTATGGCGCTAGAGGAACAGCTACAAATTTCGAACTTGAAAAACTAATTTGCGCGCTTGAAGGTGGCCATAGAGCGCAACTTTTCCCAACAGGACTTGCAGCACTAGCTATGGTGCTTTTAAATTATGCTAGCAAAGATGCTCATTTTTTAATCACTGATGCTATTTATGGACCTGTTAGAACAATTTGTGATTTATTTTTAACTAAAATGGGTGTAGAAATTGACTTTTTAAAAGCTGATGCTTCTGATGTAGAAGAAAAAATTAAACCAAACACAAAATTAATCCTTTGTGAAAGCCCAGGTTCTATCCTTTATGAAATCATAGATTTGCCAAAACTTTGTGAAATCGCGCACAAACATAATATACCAGTAGCGATTGATAATACTTATTCAAGTGGGTATTTTTTAAATCCGCTTGAACTTGGCGTGGATATTTCAGTGATTGCAGCGACTAAATACTTAAGTGGGCATTCAGATGTTACTATGGGTATAGTAGTAATTAATGAAAAAGAATGGAAAAATTTTGACAAATTACCAGAAGCTTTAGGATTTACTACAAGCCCTGATGATGTTTATTTAGTGCTTCGTGGTATGAGAACTTTGGATGTAAGAATGAAAGCTCATGAAAAAAGTGCAGATGAGGTGGTAGAGTTTTTACAAAGTAGAAAAGAAGTTAAAACAATTTTTTATCCAAAATTAAAAACTCATCCAAATCATGAAGTTTTTATGCGCGATCATAAAGGTGCTAATGGTATGGTAACGATTGAATTTGCAGATGGTATTTCAAAAGAACAAGCTATTGAGTTTGTAGATAATTTAGAATATTTTTCAATCGGTGCAAGCTGGGGTGGATATGAGAGTTTAGCTACTGTTACTACTCCACCAAGAACGGCAACAGACTGGAGTGCTAGAGGGCCTTTTGTGAGATTTCATATAGGTCTTGAAGATAGTAAGGATTTGATTGCTGATTTAAAACAAGCATTTGAAAAAATAAATTTTAAAGGATAAAACATGGGTGTGAGTGTATTTGATATGAGGTTGCTTCAAGATTCTTGGAGCACTCCTGCAATGAGAGCTATTTTTAGTGAAGAAAATAGAATTCAAAAATGGCTTGATGTAGAAGCTGCTCTAGCAAAAGCTCAAGCAAAACTTGGTATTATTCCTAACGAAGCAGCTACAGAAATAGCTAAAAAAGCGCATTATAAATTTATGGATATGGATTTTATTTTTGCTGAGTTTAAAAAGACTAAGCACCCTTTAGTACCTACTGTGCGTGGTTTGGAAAAAGCTTGTGAAAATGGTCTTGGTGAATATGTACACTTTGGTGTAACAACGCAAGATATCATTGATACAGGCTTAGTTTTACAATTTAAAGAAGCTATGGCTTTAATCAAACAAGATTTAAAAGATATAGCTAAAAATTTAGCAAAAATCGCAAAAGAGCATAAAAACACTGCAATGATGGGAAGAACCTTAGCTTTGCAAGCTTTACCTATAACTTTTGGACACAAAGTTGCAATTTGGCTAAGTGAGCTTAATCGTCACTATGAAAGAATTATCGAGCTTGAAAAAAGATTATATGTAGGATTAATCGTAGGTGCAGTGGGAACTAAAGCAAGTTTGAGTGATAAGGCTAATGAAGTAGAAAAACTTACTTTAGAAAGTTTAGGTTTAGAAGTTCCTGATATCTCATGGCAACCAGCAAGAGATCGTTTCATTGAGCTTGGCTATGTTTTAGGCAATATCAATGCAACCTTTAACAAAATCGCACATCAACTTTTAATCTTAGCTCATAATGAAATCGATGAAATTGCTGAGCCTTTTGGAAAAGGTCAAGTAGGAAGTTCTACCATGCCTCATAAAAGAAATCCTGCAGTAAGTGAAAATGCAGTAACTGTAAGTAATGCTCTAAGAGCTAATATTGCAATTTTAAGCGATATAGAAAGACATGAGCATGAAAGAGATGGTCAAGTTTGGAAAATGGAATGGAAGCTTTTGCCAGAAGCATTTTTAATGCTTTCAGTGGTATTGGCAAATATGAAATTTGTCTTTGAAGGTTTAGAGGTTAAAAAAGACAAGATGATAAAAAATCTTAACACGCTTAATGGTTTTGTATTAGCAGAACGCGTGATGTTTGCTTTGAGTGATCATTATGGTAAGCAACATGCACATGAAATTGTTTATGAAAATGCTATGAGGGGTATAGAAAATCATAAAACTTTCAAAGAAGTTTTACTTGAAGATGAGCGTGTGAGTAAGGTTTTAAGTGAAAAAGACATTGATGTTTTAATGGATGCTACAACTTATGTAGGTTATGCACCAAAATTAGTTGATGAGTTCTTAGAAAAAATCGCTAATGCACCAATTCTAAAGTAGGAAAAAATGTATTTAAGTGAAAAACTAGCCGAATTTATCATAAATTTAGACTATGAAGCTATTCCTAATGAAGTAAAGCAAAGAGCAAAAGAGCTCATGCTTGATGCACTAGGAACAGCTCTAGCTGCTAAAAATGAAGCTTGTGTTTTAAACGCAACTAAGGCTTTTGAAGCTTTAAGCGTAAATCCTAGTGAAAAAATTTGGAGTGGGGATAAAAAGCTTGATGTAATTTATGCTGCGATGGTAAATGCTATTGCAGCGCATGCCCTTGATTTTGATGATACGCATACTGAAGCTATTTTGCACGCAAGCGCTATTTTAACTCCACTTTGTTTAACTTATGGATTTAGCGTAAGTAAAGATGGAAAAAAAGTTTTAAAAGCTTTTATAGTTGGTTGGGAAATTGCTGCTAGAGTGGGTATAGCAAGCAAAGGAAGTTTCCATAAACGCGGCTTTCATACTACAGCTATAGCAGGAATTTTTGGTAGTGTAGCTGCAAGTTGTGTTTTACTTGATTTAAACAAAGAACAAATCATCAATGCACTAGGTTTAGCAGGAAGTTTTGCAAGTGGGGTAAATGAGTTTTTATCTAATGGTTCTAATTCTAAAGTTTTACACATAGCTAATGCTTTGAAAAATGGAATTTTAGTAGCAAATTTTGCAAAAGCTAATATGAGTGGTCCTTTGAGTATATTTGAAGGAAGGGATAATATTTTTAGAACTTTTGGCTTAGAAGAGGAGTGTGATAAAAATGAACTTTGTAAGGGCTTGAATGAAATTTGGCAAGTAATGCAAGTATCATTAAAACCTTATCCAAGTTGTCATTTTGCACATGGGCTTATTGATTGTGCTATGAGTTTAAGAAATGATGGCTTAAAAGCACAAGATATCAAAAGTTTGCATTGCTTTGTAGATGAAGTGCCAATTTCATTTATCTGTGATCCAATAGAAGTAAAATACACTCCACAAAGTGCTTATGCGGCCAAATTTTCCATGCCTTTTTTAATGGCCTTGGCATTTTTTGATGGCAAAATTACTTTAAAATCTTATGAAAATTTAAATAGAGCTGAACTAATAGAATTTGCTAAAAAAATTAGCTATGAAAAGAAAAAATCTAGCGGTTTCCCTAAATACTTTCCAGGACATTTAGAAGCTGTTTTAAATGATGGAAGAGTAATTAAAAAAGATGTACTGATTAATAAAGGAAATTTTGATAATCCTTTAAGTTTTGATGAATTAAAAGATAAATTTCTTTCCAATGCTAGTATAGCACTTTCTTTAGAAAAGGCTGAGGAATTAGTCAAAAAGCTTCAAAATTTAGAAAATCTAAATGATTTTGATTTCTAGCAATCTCATTTTTTGAGATTGCTTATTATTTTAAAAAAGAAATAATTTAATTTTTTATATAATGTTTTATCTTAGTTTTTGTAAGGAAAAACATGACTTTAGATACATTAAAAGATAATGAAGAAGCTATTATAGTAGGCTTTGAAGCAGATAAACAACTCCGAGCAAGACTTTTTAGTTTTGGTTTTGCAAAAAACAAAAAAGTTAAAAAAATTCGCTCTTCTATAGCAAATTCTACTATCATGGTAGAACTTGATACAACTTGCGTGATTTTACGCTCAAGTGAAGCAAAAATAATACAAATTTCAAAAGAGTTTTAATGAAAGAAATCATCATTGCTTTAGTAGGTCAGCCAAATGTCGGTAAAAGTTTATTAATTAACGCACTTTGCAAAGCTAATATGAAAGTTGGAAATTTTAGCGGTGTCACGGTTGAAAAAGCTGAGGCTAGCTTAGTTTATAAAAATTATGAGTTTAAATTTATAGATTTACCAGGAACTTATGCATTAGATGGTTATAGTGAAGAAGAAAAAATCACAAAAGATTTTCTAAAAAAAGGTGAATTTGATCTTGTAGTAAATGTGCTTGATTCTACAAATTTAGAGCGTAATTTGATTTTGAGTGCATCTTTAATAGAAGCTAAAATCAAAATGATTATGGCTTTAAATATGCAAGATGAAGCTAAAAATGAGGGTTTTAGTATAGATTTTAAAATTTTATCCCAACTTCTAAATACACCTTGTCTTGGGGTGTGTGCTAAAACTAAAGAAAATCTAAATGCGCTTTTGGATTTAATCATTTTAACGCATGAAGCCAAATTTGAAGCCAAAGAGCGTGTTTATAGTGATATTATAGAAGAAGAACTTGCAAAAATAAGTGAATTTTTAAATCAAAATGAAATTACATATTTAGATTTTTCTACAAAAGATTTGGCGCTTGCTTTACTTAAAAATGAAGCCAATATAGTCATTTCACACGCTTTGAGAGAAATACTTAATGAAGCTTTAGAAAAAATTTACATGGCATATCATAGCAAAGATATGGAAAGTATTTTTAAAGAAGAGCTGATTGCTTTTGCAAATGGTATATGCGCTAAGGTTTTAAGCAAGGGCGTTAAGTATAAAAATCATACCAAGGAAATAGATTCTATTTTAATTAATAAATTTTTAGGAATTCCTATATTTTTGTTTTTTATGTGGGCTTTGTTTCAGCTAACCTTTACTTTAGGTCAAATCCCTATGGATTATATAGAAATGTTTTTTGCTAATTTAGGTGATATAGTAAAGAATAATATTAGCAATGAATTTATCGCTTCAGCCTTAGCTGATGGTGTTTTAGGTGGAGTTGGTGCGGTTATAACTTTTTTACCAAATATTATGATTTTATTTTTTGGTATAGCCTTGCTTGAAACAACTGGATATATGGCTAGGGTTGCATTTTTATTAGATGGAATTTTATACAAATTTGGCTTACATGGTAAAAGTTTTATCCCTTTAATCACAGGTTTTGGCTGTTCAGTGCCTGCATTTATGGCTACAAGAACTTTAAAAAATAAAAAAGATAGATTATTAACGCTTTTTATTATTAATTTTATGAGTTGTGGCGCAAGACTTCCTGTGTATGTGCTTTTTGTTGGAGTGTTTTTTCCTGCTGAAGTAGCAGGAAATTATCTTTTTGGAATTTATCTTTTGGGTGCATTTTTGGGTTTGATTGCAGCTAAGATTTTAAGAATGAGTGCTTTTAAAGGACAAGATGAGCCCTTTGTAATGGAAATGCCAAAATATAGAATGCCAAATTGGAATTTAGTATGGTTTATGGTGTTTAACAAAGCCAAAATGTATTTAAAAAAAGCCGGAACATTTATTTTGATAGCTTCTTTGCTTATTTGGTTTGCGAGTAATTTTCCTGTGCAAGAAAATAATACTCAAGATGCTTTAACTCAAGAGCTTCAGATAGAAAATAGTTATCTTGGACAATTTGGCAAAGCAATAGAACCTATTTTTGCTCCACTTGGTTTTGATTGGAAACTTAGTGTGTCTTTGGTAAGTGGTTTAGCGGCTAAAGAAGTGATGATTTCTACTATGGGTGTGCTTTATTCTTTAGGTGATGAGGTTGATGAGACAAGTTTAAATTTACAAGAGGCTATAAAAGAAAACATCCCTTTTAGCACAGCAGTAGCTTTTATACTTTTTGTTATGATTTATAATCCTTGCTTTGCAGCAACTATAGTTTTTGCTAAAGAAGCAGGAAATAAAAAGTATGCATGGTATCTTTTTATATTCACATCTTTATGTGCGTATTTGGTCGCTTTTTTTGGGATTAATATTACTAAATTGATAATTTAATCATCTTTATGATGATTAAATTTCCATTTTTTGCTCTAAAGAGTGTTGCCAAAAGGCCGTTTCAAGTCTTATAGTAGTATAAAAAATTTCGTTTAATTTTTTAAATTTTTCTTCACTAATGCTATTTGTATAAGAATTAAAAAAGTCTTTAAATTCTTTAATTTCATCTTGAAATTCTTTACCTGCATAGGTTAAAATCCACTCTTTGTAAGGATGATTTTCTAAGCTTTTTTCATTAAGTCCTTTATAAATTTCTTCCCCTATATATGCATAACCTATAGCACAAGCACTCAAAGCACACAGCATATCCAAATAATCACCATTTTGCCCCACACTTAGTAAGTATCTTGTATACGCAATATTAGTTAAGCTTTCATCTTTATAGCTAAGTTTTTCTACATCAATACCTAGTTTTAAAATACTTCTGTGAAGTTCTAATTCTCCTTCTAAAGTGTAGTTTTGATTTTTAATGGCAAATTGAATTTCTTTAGCGTTATTTGCATTTAAAGCAAGCAAAGCATAGCATTTTGCATAATTATTTAAAAAAATATAATCTTGTTTAAGATAAAACAAAAATGTATCTTTTTCTAAAGTACCATTTTGAAGTTTTTTTACAAATTCATGGTGGATGTATTGCACCCAAGTTTTTTTATTTTCTTTTATAAGTTTATCTAAAAGCATAAATTTCCTTTGCTAAAATTTAAGCTTTTATTTAAACACAGATAATTAAATTTTTCGTAATAATCTTTAATTTTTAACTTTTTAAACAAGAAATTTATTTTTTTATTGTAAAATGTGGTTTAATTTTTTAAACTAGGAGATAAAAATGGCAATTTTTGATGATGTAAAAAAAGTAGTTGTTGAGCAACTTAGTGTTGATGAAGATGCAGTTAAAATGGAATCTAAAATCATTGAAGATTTAGGTGCAGATTCTTTAGATGTTGTTGAATTAGTTATGGCTTTAGAAGAAAAATTTGATGTGGAAATTCCAGACAGTGATGCTGAAAAACTAGTAAAAATCGAAGATGTTGTTAATTATATAGAAAATCTTCAAAAATAATTTTAATTTTTAATAAGGAGTGCGGTTTGAAACGCGTTGTAGTAACAGGTATAGGAATGATCAATGCCCTTGGTTTAGACAAAGATAGCTCATTTAAAGCAATTTGTGATGGTAAAAGTGGCGTTGATAAAATCACCCTTTTTGATACCACTGATTTTCCAGTGCAAATTGCTGCTGAAGTAAAAAATTTTGATCCTTTAAGTGTTTGTGATGCTAAAGAGGTTAAAAAAATAGATCGTTTTATACAACTTGGTATTAAAGCAGCAAAAGAAGCTATGGAAGATGCTAAATTTGATGAAACTTTAAACAAAGAAGAATTTGGTGTAGTTTCAGCAGCTGGTATAGGTGGTTTACCAAATATAGAAAAAAATTCCGTTACTTGCGCACAGCGTGGACCACGCAAAATTACTCCTTTTTTCATACCATCAGCTTTGGTTAATATGCTTGGTGGGATTATTTCAATCGAACATGGATTACAAGGACCAAATATTTCTTGTGTGACAGCTTGTGCTGCTGGAACTCATGCTATAGGCGAAGCTTATAAAAGCATAGCTTTAGGTAATGCAGATAAAATGCTTGTTGTAGGAGCAGAAGCTGCTATTTGTGCTGTAGGTATTGGCGGGTTTGCTGCGATGAAAGCTCTTTCTACTAGAAACGATGATCCAGCTAAAGCTTCAAGACCATTTGACAAAGAAAGAGATGGTTTTGTAATGGGTGAGGGTGCTGGTGCTTTAGTGTTTGAAGAGTATGAGGCTGCTAAAAAGCGTGGAGCTAAAATTTATGCTGAGTTAGTAGGTTTTGGTGAAAGTGCAGATGCACATCATATCACTTCGCCTACTTTAGAAGGGCCATTGCGTGCTATGAAAAAAGCTTTAAAAATGGCAGGAAATCCAAAAGTAGATTATATTAATGCACACGGAACTTCGACTCCAGTAAATGATAAAAATGAAACAGCAGCTATTAAAGAGCTTTTCAAAGATCAAATTCCTTTAGTTAGTTCTACAAAAGGTCAAACAGGCCATTGTTTGGGTGCTGCTGGTGCTATTGAGGCTGTTATTTCTTTAATGGCACTTGATCAAGGTGTATTGCCACCAACTATCAATCAAATCGTAGCAGATGAAAATTGCGATCTTGACTATATATCAAATACTGCAAGAAAAAGCGAAGTTAATGTTGTAATGAGCAATTCTTTTGGTTTTGGTGGAACAAATGGTTGTGTGATTTTCAAAAAAGTAGATTAATATGGCTTCTTATTTAGATTTTGAAAAAAATATCCAGCAAATTGATGAAGATTTAGCAAATGCTAAAATCAAAGGCGATGATGAAGCGGTAAAAATTTTAGAAAAAAACCTTGAAAAAGAAACTCAAAAAGTTTATAAAAATTTAAGCGATTACCAACGCTTACAGCTTGCAAGACATCCTGATCGTCCTTATGCGCTTGATTATATTCAAGCTATATTAAGTGATGCTTATGAAATTCATGGTGATCGTACTTTTAGAGATGATCCTGCTATTGTGTGTTATGCAGGCTATATAGGTGGTAAAAAAGTTATTGTTATAGGTGAGCAAAAAGGTAGAGGTACTAAAGATAAGCTTCATAGAAATTTTGGTATGCCTCATCCTGAAGGTTATAGAAAAGCTCTAAGAGTAGCAAAAATGGCTGAAAAATTTGACATACCGGTATTATTTTTAGTAGATACTCCAGGTGCTTACCCAGGAGTAGGTGCTGAAGAGCGTGGTCAAAGTGAGGCTATAGCTAGAAATTTATATGAGTTAAGCGCCCTTAAAACAATCACTATAGCAGTAGTTATAGGTGAAGGTGGAAGTGGTGGTGCTTTAGCCATAGGAGTAGCTGATAAACTTGCTATGATGAAAAATTCAGTTTTCTCTGTGATTTCACCTGAGGGTTGTGCTGCTATTTTATGGAATGATCCATCAAAAAGTGAAGCTGCTACTAAGGCGATGAAAGTAACTGCTGATGATTTAAAAACCCAAGGTTTAATAGATGATGTTATCGAAGAACCAATGAGTGGAGCTCATAGAGATAAAGAAAATGCGATTAAAAATTTGAGTGATTATGTCTTAAAAGCTATAGAAGAGTTAGAACAATACGATAAACGCGAATTAGCTGCATTAAGAATGCAAAAAATCTTTAAATTTGGAGCTTTTGCTGAATGATTTGCATTTTTATGCAAATTTCAACTTTTTTTAAAAAAACTATTGTATAATTACAACTTCAATTCAGTGGTTGGATAGCTCAGTCGGTAGAGCAGCAGACTGAAAATCTGCGTGTCGGCAGTTCGATTCTGCCTCTAACCACCATCTTCATTTTCTATTATAAAAATCATCTAATTCTTGAAGTTCATTTTCACTAAATCCTGCTTGTATTCTAGCTGTTTTATTATATACTTTTCCTAAAAGATTAAATTCTTTATATTTAGCGCAAAGATCAAGGTAATCATCATTTTCATTTTTTGCATAATTCCACCAAAAATCTCCTTTATTTACATGTTTAATCTCATCATTTAATATAATGGTAAAAATTTCACCAAATAAACTTTTTATAGGATGATTAGTTGTGTTTAATTTTTCTAAGACAAAAGGATTGGCATCAAGTCCTTTTGCTTCAAGTCCTCTATGCACTATGCCCATTCTGTGAGCAAGATTATCTTTGGTTAAAAATAAGGCTTTTTCAAGATTATCATGGGCATGAAAATCTCCATATTTAAAACCAAGTTCATTTAAAGTTTTTTCTAAAAGTAAAAAATGCTTAATTTCCTCATCAGCTACCTCAAGCCAATCTTGATAAAATTTCAATGGCAAATTTTTAAATCTATAACTAGCATCTAAAGCCAAATTTATAGCACTATATTCTATATGCGCAACTGAATGTAAGATTTTAGCTAAAGATAAAGTACTATTTGCTTCTTTTGGACGCCTTATTTTCATAGGATGAAGGATTTTAACTTGTGAGTTTTCACAAATGATCGCTTCATGGGAATGATTAAAATCATATAAATTAGCTTTAAAATTTTCATAAAATTCATTAAATAATTCAATCTTTTTAAAAATGTCTTTATGATATAAAATTTTTTCTAATTCTTCAAAGAAATTTCTTTTCATTTTTAAACCTTGTTAAATATTATATAAGATAAAAAAGTATAATATAAAAATTTTGAAAATTTAAAAAGGTTTGCTAAAAATATGTTTAATGTCATACATGCTCTTTTTTTTAGAGAGTTAAAGACAAGATTTGGTATTAATAAATATTTGGGCTATTTTTGGGTAATCGGAGAGCCTATGATGGTAATTTTAGTGATTACTTCTATAATCACACTTATTAGAGAGTTTCGCCATCAAATCATGCCCGAGGGTGTTTCTATCTTTTTATTTTTAGCAGTAGGGATTATACCTTTTTTTATGTTTAGAAGTATTATTAATCAGCTTTTAAATGGCATTAGTTCTAATCTAACTTTATTTGCTTATAAGCCAGTAAAACCTATACATGTCTTTATTGCTAGGACTATGCTTGAGTTTTGCATTTATTTTACTATTTTTATTTGTGTGATGTTTTTAGCTGGATGGTTTTTGCATATGCAAGTTATACCTAAACACTTTTTAGAAGTGATGTTTTCACTTTTTTTACTTATAGTGTTTGGTTTTGCTATGGGAATGTGTTTTGCTATAGCAGGACATTTTGCAGAACCTTTAAAAATGGCATTGGGTTATTTAAATGCTATTTTATATTGGACTTCTTTGGTGGTATTTCCTGTTTGGATAGTACCCAAACCTATTTTAGATATTTTATATTACAATCCACTTTTGCATATTATGGAGCTTTTAAAATATAATTTTTTTCAAAATTATCCATTACTTGATGATTATAATTATTACTATCCTATTGTATGTTTGAGTGTGATTTTATTTCTAGGTTTGTTTTTTTACTATTTTACTAGAGAAAAGTTGATAGCGGTACGATGATAAAATTAGTTAATTTAACCAAATCTTTTCCTTTACGCAATGGTGGAAGGCATTATGTTTTTAAAAACTTAAGTTTTGAATTCCCTGAAAATTGTAGTATAGGTTTAATGGGACGCAATGGTGCTGGAAAATCAACCTTAATGAAACTTTTAAGTGGTTCCTTGCTTCCTGATAGAGGTAAGATTATAACTAATAAAAAACTATCTTGGCCTCTAGGCTTAGCAGGTGCGTTTCAACACAGACTCTCAGCAAGGGACAATGCGCGCTTTGTGGCTAGAGTATATGGTTATAAAGGAAAGGCTTTAGAAGAAAAGATTAAATTTGTTGAAGATTTTGCTGAGCTTGGTAAATTTTTTGATGAGCCTATGAATACTTACTCAGCAGGTATGAGTGCTAGAATATCTTTTGGTTTAAGTATGGCATTTGATTTTGATTATTATTTAATTGACGAAGCAGGTGCTGTGGGAGATCCTAAATTTAGAGAAAAAAGTTCTAAAATTTATAAAGAAAAATTAAGTCAGTCAAAAGTTATCATGGTTTCACACAATGTAGCTGAAATTAAACAATGGTGTGATAAAATTATATTTATGCAAGATGGACAAGCTACTATATATGATGATGTAGATGAGGGTATAGCGGTATATCAAGGAAAAATAAATGCAAAATGAATTATTAAAAAAGTTTAAAAATTTAGAAATATTTAATTCTTTTAAAATAGTATTGATTTTGACAGCATTTGTTGTATTTTATTATATTTTTATAGCAGCAAATCGCTATGTGAGTGAAAGTGTTTTAAGTGTGAAATCAACCACAGGAGATAGCGGAGCTATTACTGGAATTGCCGCATTTTTGACTAATAATTCTTTTTCAAGCGAGGATATTAATTATTTAAAATCTTATATTCATTCTTTAGATATGTTAAATATCTTAGAAGAAAAAATTCAAATTCGCGAGTTATATCAAAAACAAAAACTTGATTTTTTTTATAGTATTTCTTCATCAGCTGACCAAGAGGATTTTTTAAAGTATTATCAAAACCGTGTTAAGATTACTCAAGAAAACTCAGCCAATGGGCTTTTGCGTGTAGAAGTAGAAGGTTTTGACCCACAAAGTGCACATTTGATAGCTTCAACTATAGTTAAAGAAAGTGAAAAATTTATCAATGAAATTTCACATAAAGCCGCAAGAGATCAAATGCAATTTGCTGAAGAAGAGCTTTTACAATTTAAAAAAAGATATCAAAAGGCTAAAGATGAGCTTTTAGCTTTTCAAAATAAATATGGAGTATTTGATCCACTTAAACAAGCAGAAGGTACTCTAAAACTCATAGCTGAACTCGAATCAAAAATAGCAGCCAAAGAAGCTGAACTTTTGATGATGCAAAGTTATATAAATGATAATGCACCGCAAATTGTCACTATAAAAAGTGAAATAGATGCATTGAAAAAACAGCTTCAAAAGGAAAAATCCAAAGTTTCATCGCCAAAATCTTCTCAAAAGCTTAATGATCTTGCAGCTAAATTCCAAGATCTGACTATAGAAGCAGGTTTTGCAGAAAGTGCTTATACAGCTGCTTTAAAAGCATATGAGAGTGCTAGGATAGAAGCTTTAAGAAAGATAAAACAAGTGGTTATAGTGCAAAGTCCAAGTTTACCTCAAAGTGCTAAATACCCAGAAGCTTTGTATAATATACTCACAGCTTTTATGATTTTATCTTTGATTTATGGAGTTGTTAAATTTATTAAAATGATTATAGAGGAGCATAGATACTAATGAAAAAGATATTTATATTTTTACTTTTACCTTTGTTTTTATTTTCTGCGGTAGATGTTTCTCAAATTGCAAAAACACAAGCAGATAGTATAAAGCAAATTCAAGATAAAGAATTTTTACAAAATGATTTAAATAAAACAACAATTATAAATGCTAAAGTATTTGGTGCGCATTTGTTTAATGGAAACTTTACTAAATTTACTCAACATGTTTACAATCCTGACTATAAACTAGCAGTAGGCGATAGGATTAATGTAAAAATTTGGGGTGCAGTAGAGTTTATACAAACCTTAACAGTAGATTCTCAAGGAAATATTTTCATACCAAAAGTAGGAGCGATTAATCTTTTAGGTGTGAAAAATAGTGCTTTAGTGCAAGTTATCACAAAAGCTATTAATAAAATTTATAAAAGCAATGTCTATGTATATGCGGACATGGATATTTATCAAAATGTATCGGTATTTGTTACAGGAAATGTAAATCAACCTGGTCTTTATCAAGGACTAAGTTCAGATTCTATCATACAGTATTTAGATAAAGCAAGTGGAATTAATTTAGAATATGGTAGTTTTAGAGATATTCAAATTTTAAGAGATAATAAAGTCATTAAAAAAGTAGATTTATATGACTTTTTACTTAAAGGCCAACTTGATCTTTTTCCTTTTAGAATGGGTGATGTGATTTTAGTGGGTAGTGTGCAAAAGTATGTTTTTGTAGAAGGAGATGTGCAAAAACCTTTTAGATTTGAGCTCAGTAATGATATTTTAAATTTAGAAGATATAGCAAGGGTTGCAGGAGCTAAGCCTATAGTTACTAATGCGGTTGTAAAAAGCTATAGAGAAGATCACAAGCTTCATGTGCAAGCTTATAGTAAAAAGCAGTTTTTAGGCGTGAAATTATATAACGGTGATGAGATAGAGTTTAGACCTGATTATACTGCGCAAAATATTAGTATTAGTATAGAAGGTGAGCATAACGGTTTGCACTCTGTGGTGGTAAAAAAAGGCACAACCTTAGCAGAGCTTGCTAAAATGATTACAGTTAATGATCAATCAAACATTAATGCCTTACAGGTTTTTAGAAAAAGTGTAGCAGCTACTCAAAAACAACTTATAGAAGCCCAACTTAAAGAGCTTGAAACACTAGCTCTAACAAGTTCTTCAGTCAATGCTGAGCAAGCTAGCATTAGAGCTACTCAAGCTAAGACGATTTTAGAATTTATTGCACGTGCAAAGCAAGCCCAACCAAAAGGACAAATCGTTATAGATAATGTCAAAGCGTATAATTCTATAGTATTAGAAGAAGGTGATGTAGTGAATGTACCTAGTAAAAATAATCTTGTTTTGGTTCAAGGTGAAGTTTCTATACCAGGTGCATTTGTATATATGGATAAAGAAAAATTAAGATATTACATCAACTTAGCAGGTGGTTTTAGTGATAGGGCTGATATATCAAGAGTTTTGGTAATCAATGCTAATGGTAAAGCAACTAAATACAGCGGTAGAAGTTCAGCAGATATCAAAGCAGGAGATTCTATTTTGGTTTTACCAAAAGTAGATAGTCAGAATTTACAAATTTTTAGCATGTTAACACAAATTTTATATCAAATAGCTATTGCAACTAATGTAGTGTTAAATATATAGGAATTTAGATGAGCCAAATAGATGCGATTAAAATAGCCAAAGAAGTTTTTGAGATAGAATCAAAAACGATTTTAGATTTATGCGATAACTTAGATGAAAATTTTAGTAAAACCATTGATCTAATTTTATCTATCAAAGGTAGATGTGTGATAAGTGGCATGGGTAAGTCAGGCCATATAGGAGCTAAGATAGCTGCAACTTTGGCTAGTACAGGTACTCCGAGTTTTTTTATGCATCCAGGTGAAGCATTACATGGAGATCTTGGTATGCTTACAAGTGAGGATGTGCTTTTGGCTATTTCAAATTCAGGAGAAACTGAAGAGGTTTTAAAACTCATACCAGTGATTAAAAAAAGAAAAATTCCTTTAATTGTTATGGCAGGAAATCAAAACTCTACCCTAGCCAAGCAAGCAGATATTTTTATAAATATAGCAGTAAAAAAAGAAGCTTGCCCACTCCAGCTTGCTCCTACTTCTTCTACTACGGCTACTTTGGCTATGGGTGATGCTATAGCAGTAGCTTTAATGAGAGCAAGGAAATTTAGACCCGATGACTTTGCTTTATTTCACCCAGGAGGAAGCTTAGGTAGAAAGCTTTTAACTAGGGTGGGTGATTTGATGGTATCAAATAATCTACCTATAGTAAGTCCTGAGAGTGAATTTAATGAGCTTGTTGATGTGATGACTAGTGGTAAATTAGGACTTTGTATAGTACTTGAGAATGAAAAACTAGTTGGGATCATTACAGATGGAGATTTAAGAAGAGCATTAAGAGCAAACGATAAGCCAAGATTTGATTTTAAAGCCAAGGAAATCATGAGTGAAAAACCTAAAACTATAGAAGCAAGTGCTATGGCAAGTGAAGCAGAAGAGCTTATGCTAAAACATAAAATCAAAGAAATAGTTGTCACTCAAGATAAAAAAATAGTGGGTATTATACAACTTTATGCGATAGGAAATGTGTGAAACTTTCTATTATTATACCTTTTGGTTTAAGTAAAGAAAGAATTTATATAAAAGATCGTGTTATTCAAAAAGCATGTGAGTTTAAAAGTGATGATAGAGTTGAATATGTGTTTGTTGAAGGATATTCTTCTTTAGAAAATGATTTAAAGTGTATCATCGAAGAAAATGGGCATATTTATCTTAAAGATGAAAGCCAAAAAAATTTTTTCTCGCAGGGAAAATGTCGCAATCTAGGTGCATCTTTTGCAAATTCAGACGTGGTAATGTTTTTAGATGCGGATTATTATTTATCACAACAATCTTTGGAATATATTTTAGAACTTATTGATATTAAAGAAATAGCTTTAAAACCAAATCATATTTTGTCTTTACCAGTTGTATTTTTAAACCAAAAGGGTAGTGAGTTTGTTTATACTCAAGATAAAAAATTATGGGATGGCTTGATAAAGAATGATTTAATTAGCGGAAAAAAAGAGTGGATTAAATTTTTTGCTCCAAGTTCTACCTCTAGTATAGTGATTAATAAACATAAATTTTTAACACTTGGTGGAAATGATGAGCGGTTTATAGGTCATGGGTATGAAGATTTTGATCTTTTAGCAAGAATTTTATACTCTTGTATTGATTTAGAGCAAATACCAGCTAATTTAAACTATGATGCAAGAAATTGGAATTTTAAAAATTTTGAAGGTTTTAGAGCCTGGTTTGCCTTGCTTGGATATGAAGCAAGTTTTCATGGGGTGTATTTATATCATTTTCATCATGATGAACCAAATCAAAATGGCTACATGGATAATAAGCACAAAAATCATCAAAGATTTTACAAGCATATATCAAATATCAAAGCACATTCTATAAAGCATTTATGTGATAAAAGTGTTTATCAATGTAATGTTTTATTTATTCACTCTAAGAAAACATTGTACTCTATAAAAGAAATACTACCTTATATAGGTAATATTGTGTGTATAAATGAAGATAATTTAATTTGTAAAAGCCAAAAAGAACTCGAAAGTATAATCGCGGAAAAACAAATTCATAAAGTTTTGCTTTTAAATGAGTACATTAAAAACAAAAATCTATTATACTTTTTTCAAAAACTAGATTTAGAGATTGTTTATTTTGAAAAAGGAATTTTGCCCGAGTCGTATTTGATAACTAGTAGCAAAAATAAAATGTTAGAATTTGATAAAACTTTATATCAAGATGAAATAACGCAAGCAAGATTGTATTTAAAAAGCTTGTCAAAAGAAGACAATGATAAAATTTTAAATCTTATGGTAGAAAAAAATATAGATAAAAATGATTTAGATTTTTTTGTAAATTTTTTAATTAATGATTTATACTGTTTTGGTAAAAAAGAACAAGAAGCTATAAAATTTTATAAGATAAATCTAGAAAATAAAAAAATATTTTTTAAAGATATTCAAAAAAGCAAATATAGTTTAAATTCTTTGATTTATAAGCCTTTTATATATGAGATTTCATCATTTTCATTTATAAAAATGTTTAATAGATATATAGGTTTAAAGCTTATACAAACTAAATTTTCTCACACAAAATTTTATCGTTTACTTCAAAAATTTTTTTATAATCCAAAAGCGTTTTTTGATGATTCTAAATTTTTTAAAAAGTTTAAAAATGCAAACTAAAACCACCGGCGTAGTAATCCCCATATACAATGTAGAAAAATATCTAAAAGAATGTTTAGATAGTGTAATCAATCAAACTTATACTAACTTAGAAATCATACTAGTAAATGATGGTAGCACAGATGAAAACTCACTTAATATTGCAAAAGAATATACTCTAAAAGATAAAAGAATCATTCTTTTTGATAAGAAAAATGGTGGACAAAGCACAGCTAGAAATGTAGGTATAGAATATTTTAGCGGAGAGTATAAACTTAAAAATAAAACTCAAGCCATAAAAGAAAATTCTTTAATAGAATTTAATATAGAGGGTAATAATCCTTATGAAATATATACTGTATATAAAAGCTATAAAGCTTTTAATAATGAACAAGATTTAACAAGCTTTACTTATCCTATTACAGATTATATTATCTTTTTAGATTCTGATGATTATTGGGAATTAAACTGCATAGAAGAATGTGTACCTAGAATGGATGGGGTAGATGTGTTGTGGTTTGATTATAGGCCTTTGTATGATAAAGTTAAAAGAAGGCACATTAGCCAAATGACTTATTTTGATTATAAAAATGAGATTATCATCACACCTAAAGAATGGCTAGAGAAGGCTAGAGAAAGAAAACTTTTTTATTTTTGGTTTGCTTGGCAAGGTATGATAAATTTTAATTTTTTAAAAAATGTAAAATTAAAATTTATTAATGGGATTTTTGCAGAAGATTGTCATTTTGGAGTGATATTATTTGCATTAAGTAAAAATATTTATATATTTCCAAAGCAAATATATTTTTATCGCTTAAGAGAGTTAAGCTCTATGAATTTTACTAATAAAAAATGGATAATACATCCTAATTCATATCTTAAAAAAATAGATGTTTTTGAGAATTCAAGTATAACTAGACTATACTATGAAAGCGCAAGTTGGATGCAAATTGCATTAGATTTTATAAAATTTATTAATTCTAATCATTATTTAAGTGAAGATATAAAAGCACATTTTTTGCCAGTAGTATGCAATAAAGCTTTAACTTTACAAAGGTTCGATAAAGATCCATTGTGTTTAAAAAAATATTCTAAAAATTTAAAAATATATATACAAAATCAACCCTTAGGAGCAGTTGATAGAGTGAAAGAATATCTTTCGTATAAACTTACAAAAGAACTTTCTAAAAAAAAAGGTATATTAAGATTAACTTTGCCCTTTAGCATTATTAGAGTATCTTTGCAATATCGAAAAGACGCTATAGAATACAAAAAAAGTATTAAAAGAGATGTTTTAAATAAAAGATTGCCATTAGAATTTTACAGAGATTACCAGCAATCTTTGAGCTTAAAAAATCAAAAGTTAATTCAATCGTTGCATGATATTGGACTAAAAATCATGTCGCTTAAAGGTTAAGTTATGATTTTAAATTCTAAAAAATTAAGAAAACTTAGAACTAACCCAAAACTATTCTTCAAAGATGCTATAGAAAAAAAAGTTTTTTGGTTGAGCGGTATATATAACAAATACCTTCCCAAAAAACACAAAGGTTTTACTCAATACACAATAATCTCCGCTGTATATAATGTAGAAAAATATTTAGATGATTATTTTAATTCTATCATAAATCAAAGACTTGATTTTAAAAAAAATATCTTTATGATATTAGTGGATGATGGTTCTACTGATAATTCTGCAAGTATTGTTAAAAAATATCAAAAAAAATATCCAAAAAATATTGTTTATCTTTACAAAGAAAATGGTGGTCAAGCTAGTGCTAGAAATTTGGGCTTAAAATATATGCAAGAAAATAATTATAAAACCCCTTGGGTTACTTTTACTGACCCAGATGATTTTTTAGATAGAAATTATTTTTATGAAGTAGATAAATTTTTATCAACTCATCAAGATGATGATATTTGTATGATAGGGTGTAATATAATTTTTTATCATGAAAAACAAAGAATGTATAAAGATGATCATTCGCTGAATTGTAAATTTAAAAAAGGTATACAAGTTAGAGAAAATTATGATCTTGATAATTTTATACAATTATCCGCTGCGAGTTGTTTTATGAATATCACATTTTTAAATAATTTAATATTTGATGAGAAATTGAAACCAAATTTTGAAGATGCTAAATTTATAAACGAGTATTTACTAGAAAACATTAGCTTAAAAAGTACTTTTTTGTCAAAGGCAAAATACTTTTATAGAAAAAGAGAAGATGGTGGTTCAACTTTGGATTCAAAATTAAAATCAAAAGATTATTATTTGAATGTGACTAGAAATGGATATTTAAAGATTTTAAGTGATTGTGTAAAAAATAAGAGAAGTATTCCTTTGTTTGTGCAAAATTTGGTTTTATATGATTTATGCTGGCAAATCAAATCTCTTGTTAATTCTCCTGAAAAATTATCTTTTATGAGTAAAAATGAAAAACAAAGATATTTAGAACTACTAGATCAAAATTTTTCCTATATAGATACCGAAACAATTCTTAATTTTAATTTAGCAGGCTTATATTTTGACAAAAAAGTAGGTATTTTAAATTGCTTTAAAAATGAAAAACCACCATTTCAAATAACTTATATAGAAGATTATGATCCTTATAAAGAGCAAATTTTAATTACTTATTACACTGGAGATGATAAAGATATAGAAAGCATTAGAATAGATAATGAAGTAATATATGCAGATTATGAAAAGATAGTTAAATACGATTTTTTAGATAGAGTATTTTGCTACCAAAAAAGATTGTGGGTTTCTATACCTATTGATATTAAGGGTAAATTGGAATTTTTTATAGATGGAATAAAGACCAGAATAACTTTTAATAAGAAGCAACTTCAGAATGTAAATATCCAAGATATCCGAAAAGAATTTCAAAAAAGATTACCAAAAAGTAATATTTGGCTTTTGATGGATAGAGATTATGAAGCAGATGATAATGCAGAACATTTATACAGATATATTATGCAAAATCATCCTGAGCAAGAAATAGTTTTTGCATTAAGAAAAGAAAGTTCAGACTGGAAAAGATTAGAAAAAGAAAGGTTTAATTTAATAGAATTTGGAAGTTTTGAATTTGAAAGAATTATAAAAAAAGCTTCAAAAGTTATTAGTTCTCATTGCGATGAGTATTTAACTAAATATATTACAAATAGAAGTCAATTTGTTTTTATACAACATGGGGTTATATTAAATGATCTTTCTAGATGGCTTAATTCTAAAAAAATAAATTTGTTTATAACCTCAACTCAGGCAGAGTATGATTCTATAGCAAATAATTATAGTCGCTATAAATTTGGAAAAAAAGAAGTGCTATTAACAGGTCTTGCAAGACATGATGCTTTGTTGAAAAACAATCGATTTAATATTAAACAAATCCTTATAATGCCAACATGGAGAAAAAATATAGTTGGCAATGTTGCTAAATCTGACATAAGAAATTTAAGAGAATATTTTAAACAAAGCGAATATTTTCAAAAATGGAATTCTCTGTTAAATAGTGTTAGTTTAAAAAAACTATGTGAGCAATATTCTTATATTATAGTCTTTAATCCACATCTTAATATTATGCTATATTTAAAAGAATTTAATATCCCATCTCATATAAAAATAGCCAATCAAGATGAAAGTTTACAAGTACTATTTTGTAATTCTTCTTTAATGATTACAGATTACTCTAGTGTGGCTTTTGAGATGGCGTATCTAGAAAAACCAGTAATTTATTATCAATTTGATAAAGAGGAATTTTTTACTTCCCACACATTGCAAAAAGGATATTTTGATTATAAAAAAAATGGTTTTGGGCCAGTTCTTGAGAATGAAGAAAATCTACTGAAAGAGCTTGAAATTTTATTGAAAAATAATTGTAAACCTTTTGGTATTTATAAAGACAATATCGATTCAACTTTTGTTTTTAAAGATAGTAGATGCTGTGAAAGAATTTATAAAAAATTAAATTCAATTTAATGTTAAGTATTTTACATTATAATACAAAATTTTATTACTAAAAAAGGTTGTTTATGTCTATTTTAAAAAAAACAAAAAAATTATTTAAAGACCCAAAACTATTCTTCAAAGATGCTATAGAAAAAAAAGTTTTTTGGTTGAGCGGTATATATAACAAATACCTTCCCAAAAAACACAAAGGTTTTACTCAATACACAATAATCTCCGCTGTATATAATGTAGAAAAATATTTAGATGATTATTTTAATTCTATCATAAATCAAAGACTTGATTTTAAAAAAAATATCTTTATGATATTAGTGGATGATGGTTCTACTGATAATTCTGCAAGTATTGTTAAAAAATATCAAAAAAAATATCCAAAAAATATTGTTTATCTTTACAAAGAAAATGGTGGTCAAGCTAGTGCTAGAAATTTGGGCTTAAAATATATGCAAGAAAATAATTATAAAACCCCTTGGGTTACTTTTACTGACCCAGATGATTTTTTAGATAGAAATTATTTTTATGAAGTAGATAAATTTTTATCAACTCATCAAGATGATGATATTTGTATGATAGGGTGTAATATAAAAATATATCGAGATGAAACAGGAGTGCTTCAAGAACATTTTACAAATTTTCAATTCACCTCAAATTTATATGAAAAAATATCTTCTATGAAATGGGGTATAACAACATCAACGAGATCTTTTTTTAGCTATAATATTATTTTAACAAATAATATTTTATTTGAAGAAGGTTTTAGCTCTTTTGAGGATGCACAGTTTGTTTTGATGTATTTAGTATTAAATAATACAAAAAATATAGCTCTTCTTCGAGATGCATTATATTTTGCAAGAAAGAGAAAAGGATCAACAACCAATCTTCAAGTTAAAACAACTCATTATTATATAGACTCTTTGACTAGAACAATTAATGTTTTTTGTGGAATTTCCAAGTTAAATAACATCCCATTATATGTCCAAAATTCTATTTTAGCACATCTAGTTTTTAATATCAAAGATCTAATCAACTCTCCTGAAAAATTATCTTTTATGAGTAAAAATGAAAAACAAAGATATTTAGAACTACTAGATCAAAATTTTTCCTATATAGATACCGAAACAATTCTTAATTTTAATTTAGCAGGCTTATATTTTGACAAAAAAGTAGGTATTTTAAATTGCTTTAAAAATGAAAAACCACCATTTCAAATAACTTATATAGAAGATTATGATCCTTATAAAGAGCAAATTTTAATTACTTATTACACTGGAGATGATAAAGATATAGAAAGCATTAGAATAGATAATGAAGTAATATATGCAGATTATGAAAAGATAGTTAAATACGATTTTTTAGATAGAGTATTTTGCTACCAAAAAAGATTGTGGGTTTCTATACCTATTGATATTAAGGGTAAATTGGAATTTTTTATAGATGGAATAAAGACCAGAATAACTTTTAATAAGAAGCAACTTCAGAATGTAAATATCCAAGATATCCGAAAAGAATTTCAAAAAAGATTACCAAAAAGTAATATTTGGCTTTTGATGGATAGAGATTATGAAGCAGATGATAATGCAGAACATTTATACAGATATATTATGCAAAATCATCCTGAGCAAGAAATAGTTTTTGCATTAAGAAAAGAAAGTTCAGACTGGAAAAGATTAGAAAAAGAAAGGTTTAATTTAATAGAATTTGGAAGTTTTGAATTTGAAAGAATTATAAAAAAAGCTTCAAAAGTTATTAGTTCTCATTGCGATGCTTATCTTGGAAGATATTTAAAACAGTTTAATAAGGATTTTATCTTCTTACAACATGGGGTAACATTTGCAAGTGATGTGTCTGCTTGGTTTAATTGTAATCCTTGGATTAAAATGATAACCGTTGCAAATACTTTAGAGTGGCATAATATAGCAGATAATTATAGTCGCTATAAATTTGGAAAAAAAGAAGTACTATTGACGGGTTTTGCAAGACATGATAGTCTTTTAAAAAAAAGTAAAAAAGAAAATAAACAAATCCTTATAATGCCAACATGGAGAAAAAATATAGTTGGCAATGTAATTCCTAATACAGGGATTAGAGAAATAAATTTGGAATTTTTAGAATGTGAGTATTTTAAAAAATGGAAAAGTGTTATACAAAGTTCTCAGCTTGAGCAGCTTGTGAAAAAATATGATTATAAAATTTATTTTTTTCCTCATTTTCAAATCCGTCCTTACCTATCTTATTTTCAAGTACCTTCTTATATTCAAGTGGATGTAAGAAATAATGGTATGAGTTTGCAAAATATTTTTGCTAATGTGGATCTTATGATAACTGATTATAGTACAGCATGTAGTGAAATGGCTATACAAAATAAACCTACTATTTTTTATCAATTTGATGAAGAAGAAAATTTACAAGGTATTCACCATCAAAGAGATTATAATTTTGATTATAGAAAAAATGGATTTGGACCAGTTATAAATAATGAATCAGAATTGATGGTAAAATTAGATGAGTTGCTTAATAACAAATGTGAGTTAGATGATTTTTATAGTAAAAATATTACACAAACTTTTATACATAGAGATATAGAGAGTTGTTCTAGAATTTATAATTCTATAATAAAAATGTCAAAACAGGAACACAATAAAGCGTTTGCTACAAAAGAAAAAGCTCTATTGGCACAGAATAAACAATTATATTATGAAGCATTTGAAAAATGGTTAAATATTATAAAAAATGATTTTATATCAGAAGATGTAGTGTATAATTTTGCTTTTTGTGCATATAATAGCAGCTGTTATATTTTTGTTAAAGAATTTATTGAAGATCAACAAAGCATAGAGAAATATTGCATTAAAACAAAGATAGAAATACTTAAAAATTTAGTCGAGATTAAAGACGTAAAAAATGTATTCATTTTGGCTGAACAGTTGTTGGAAGGTGAAGCAATTATTCAATTTAAATTAAGATATTCTTTATATATTGATAATGAAGAATTATTTTATGAAAATTATAAAATATTAATTAATGATTTTGCAAAAAGTAAAGAAAGTATTTTTGAGAAATTATTGTTATTTCAATCATCTTTGATAAGTCGAGCATTTGAGCAAAATAATAGTAAAAAATATAATTGTTTTGAAAATTTTTTTAAGGAAATTATATGAGCATGATTATAGCTAACAGAACAGATGGTACTGGTTCTAGATTGATATCTTTGATGAATGCTATGTATCTTGCTAAAATATTAAATAAACAAGTTAAATTTACATGGAAAAATTATATTCCCTTTACTAAAGATTCTGATACTAATAATTTTAGAAAAGTTGAAAATGATAATGTTAGTATTTTAGGATTATGTGTTGAGTCGCATACCGAAATATTTTCTAAAAATTTTATTGATAAATATTTTTTAGAGAGTATAAATGGTTCAATTTTTAGAATTGATGGTAAAGTTTATACAAATTTTGATTTTTTTTTAAAAGAATTAAAAGTTAATAAATATGATTATATTTCAGTACCTCTTTCTGATCTATCAACAAGAGTTTTTAAAGATATAGATGATTTAGAGTATAGAAAATATATGCAAAATATTTGGAAAGATATTGAATTTTCAGAATCTGTAAAAAAAATAGTTAATATGGCAAAGCAAACTTGTATGAAATTTAAAGATTTTATATGTATTCACATTAGAAGTGGTGATGCTATTTATGATTATGCTGAGTTTAGGAAATTTAATTTACAATCTATTTATCATGCAACACCATGTGAAATAGCTATCGGAATTATACAAAAAAATAAAGATAAAAATATTGTATTGGTTGGGGATGACTTGCTATCCATTCGTCAAATCGCTAAATTTTGTAACTTTAAAAATGTTTTTGTAATGGAAGATTTTAGAAATTCAAACCAACTTTCAAATATGGAATTATTCTTTTACGATGTAATATTCATGTCATATGCTAAAATATTGTATGGAACAAATTCCGCTGTTGTAAGACTAGCTAATTATATAGGAAATCAAAAATTTATTAATAATTATTCTGTTTTTAATGAAAAAGAGTTATATGATATTATAAAAGAAAATATAGAAAAATTTAATACATCTAACTCACAGAAAGCATTTAGCTATTTTCATTTATTTATAGTGTCTAAAAAAATAAATATTTCTAAAGAAAATTTAATCGAATTTTTGGAAAAAGCATTAGAGTATGATTATGAAAATGACAAATATAGAATACATCTTATTGATGTTTTATTAAATCATAATGAATTTTCAAAAGCAAATGAAATGTTAAAAACAATATTATTGACAAGAGAGAGCGAATATTTAAAAACTTTATTTTTAAAGGGATGGATAGGGGTTGTTTATTCTAATTTGTTTGATATATATTTAAAAAGTAGTTGTTTGCAATATCCTTATATTGCATATGTTGCTATGCATATTTTAAAATTTAGAGTGAATTTACAAATTCAAACTTCTAATAATACTCTTAACAATACTATCAAAGAAAAAGATAGTATTATAAAATCCAATATAACTCAACTCAATCAAATCCAATCTAAATTATCTTTCCAAACTAAATATGGCACAGCTAAAACAAGAATTCAAAACCAACTCTCTTATAAACTAGGTCAAGCTATGATAGTTAATTCTAAATCTTTCCTAGGTTACTTAATAATGCCTATGGCATTATTAAGTATAATGATTTCACATAAACAAGAACAAAAAGTCTATCAAGAAAAAATAAAAAAAGTTCCTTCTTTAAAACTACCTATATTAGAAGATTATCCTGATTACAAAGAAGCTTTAAAATTAAAAAATCATCTTTCTTATAAACTAGGACAAGCTCTTATACAAGCTAATAAAACTTGGTATAAGGGTGGATATGTTAAGATGTGGTTTGAGATTAGGAAATTGAAAAGGAGAGAATTATGGCAATAGAATTTAATATAGAAGAATCAAAAAAAATAAAAGGTCTTTATATTATTACTCCGAATAAATTTAAAGATTTGAGGGGTGAAATTTGGACGGCTTTTACTGAAGATTTGCTAGGTGATATTATTCCAAACGGTTTAAAATTTAAACACGATAAATTTATAAATTCACATTTTAATGTTTTGCGTGGTATACATGGTGATATTAAGACATGGAAGCTTGTTACTTGTGTTTATGGTGAAGTGCATCAGGTTGTAGTTGATTGCAGGAAAGAATCGCCTACATATTTAAAATGGGAAAAATTTATTATTAATCAAGATAATCAGCAGTTAATTTTACTACCACCAAATATGGGAAATTCACACTATGTTAGTTCTAAAGATGCTGTTTATTACTATAAGCTTGCATATGATGGTGAGTATTTAGATGCACCTGATCAATTTACTTATGCTTGGAATGATGAAAGAATAGGTATTGATTGGCCAACAAATTCGCCAATTCTTTCAGAAAGAGATATTTTGGCTGTAAAAAAGGAAAATAAATGAATAAGGATTCGAAAATTTATATTGCAGGGCATACAGGGTTAGTTGGATCTGCATTGCTAAATGAATTAAAAAGACAAGGATACTCTAATATATTAGTTAAAACACACAGAGAATTGGATTTATTAAATCAACATGATGTTGATGTTTTTTTTAGAGAAGAAAAACCAGATTTTGTATTCTTTGCTGCGGCAAAGATGGGTGGAATGATGGAACAAATTCAAAGAAGGGCAGATTTTCTATATTTGAATTTAATGATGCAAACAAATATTATACAAAGTTCTTATATACATAATGTAAAAAAAATGCTTTATTTTGGAAGTATTTGTGTTTATCCTGAAAAAGCACCTTTGCCTATTCATGAAGATAGTATGTTGACTGGAGAATTACAATATATTAATGAACCTTATGCCTTGGCCAAAATTACTGGTTCTAAGATGTGTGAATTTTACAATCAACAATATAATACAAATTTTATAAGCTTAATGCTTACATCTATATATGGTCCTAATGATAATTTTAATCTTGAAACAGCTCATGTTTTTCCAGCTATTTTTAGAAAAATTTATTTAGGAAAATTACTAAATGAAAAACAATATAATTCTTTATTAAATGAGCTTCAGATTGAATATCTAGAACAGGCAATAGAGTATTTATCTAAAATAGGAATTACTGAAAATTTTGTGACATTATTTGGTACTGGTGATCCAAAAAGAGAATTTATTTATATCGATGATGTGGTTTCAGCAGCTATTTTTTCTATGTGCAATATTGATTACAAGGATCTTAAAAAAGATAAAAATACACATATTAATGTTGGAACTGGGGTTGAATTTTCTATTAAGGAAATTGCTTATGAAATTGCTAAAGTTATGGAATATGATGGAGATATCTTGTTTGACTCTTCGAAGCCAGATGGCACTATGAGAAAAATCATAGATTGCTCTAGAATTAATTCTTATGGTTGGAAATGTAAGAATAGCTTAAAAGAGGGTATTCAAAAAACTTATAGTTGGTATTTAAAACAAAAAAATATTATAAAAAAGTAGAGATATACATATGAGAACAGTATTAATTACAGGCTTTACAGGTCAAGTTGGTTCGCAAATGGCGGACTTTTTGCTGGAAAACACAGATTATGATATTATAGGCATGATGCGTTGGCAAGAACCTATGGATAATATCTATCATTTAAGTGATAGGATTAACAAAAAAGATAGAATCAGTATTTTTTATGCTGATTTGAATGATTATTCGAGTATTCAAAAGCTTTTTGAGAGCAAAAGACCAGATGTAATTTTTCATTTAGCTGCGCAGTCTTACCCGAAAACTTCTTTTGATATACCTATAGAAACTTTGCAAACTAATATCATAGGTACAGCAAATATTTTAGAAAATATTAGATTATTAAAAGATAAAGATGGTTATGATCCTGTAGTGCATGTGTGTTCTTCTAGTGAAGTTTATGGTAGGGCAAAAGTAGGTATTAAGTTAAATGAAGATACAACTTTTCATGGTGCGAGTCCTTATAGTATAAGTAAAATCGGTACGGACTATTTGGGAAGATTTTACGGTGAGGCTTATGGTATAAAAACTTATGTCACTAGAATGGGAACTCATAGTGGCCCAAGACGCTCTGATGTATTTTTTGAAAGTACTGTTGCAAAACAAATCGCATTGATTGAAGCAGGTTATCAAGAACCAGTTATTAAAGTAGGAAATTTATCAAGCGTAAGAACTTTTCAAGATGCCAGAGATGCTATAAGGGCTTATTATTTACTTTCATTAGAAAGTGAAAAAGGAAAAATTCCTTGTGGTGAAGCTTTTAATATAGCAGGTGAAGAAGCTTTTAAACTTCCTGAGGTTATCGACATACTTTTGAGTTTTTCTACAAGAAAAGACATCAAGGTAGAACAAGAAGAAGAAAGATTGCGTCCTATTGATGCAGATTATCAAATGTTTGACAATACTAAAATCAAAAGCTATATCAACTGGAAGCCAGAAATTCCAGCTAGGCAGATGTTTGAAGATTTACTAAATCATTGGAGAAAAGAAATCTCTATGGGTAGAATTCCACTTAATAGGTAGCAATCATGATAATTCGTTCTCAAACCCCATTGCGTTTAGGTTTGGCTGGTGGAGGTACTGATATAAATTTATATTGTGATCAGTATGTAGGTTATGTTTTAAATGCGACGATATCTTTGTATGTGCATTGTACTTTAGTAGAAAGAAATGATGAAAAAATCATCTTTGATTCTTCGGATACAAATATAAAAGTAGAATATAAAAGTAAAGATTTTTTAGAGAATGATGGTAAACTAGATCTTTATAAAGCAATTTATAATCGTTTAGTAAGAGATTATGTTAAAAAACCTTTAAGTTTTTCATTACATACTTATTCAGATGTACCAAGTGGTAGCGGGCTTGGTGGTAGCTCTACTTTGGTGGTGGGTATTATCAAAGCATTTGCTGAGTGGCTGAATTTGCCTTTAGGTGAGTATGAGATCGCACGTTTGGCGTATGAGATTGAGCGAGAAGATATGGCTATAGTAGGCGGTGCACAAGATCAATACGCTGCAACTTTTGGTGGGTTTAACTTTATGGAATTTTATGATCAAAAAAGAGTGATAGTTAATCCTTTGCGCATTAAAAATTGGATAGCAAGTGAACTTGAGGCTAGAGTTTTACTTTATTTTACAAATATCACCAGAGAAGCTAAAGATATAGAAGAACATAAAAAAGGAAAACTAGGAGATAAAAATTCACTTAATGCTATGCATGCAATAAAACAAGATGCGCTAAATATGAAAGAAGCATTATTTAGAGCTGATTTTGATAAAATAGCTCAAATCCTAGGTAAATCATGGCAGTCAAAAAAGATCATTTCTGATATAGTAAGTAATGATGAGCTTGAGAGAATTTATCACTTAGCCATGGAAAATGGTGCCTATAGTGGCAAAACAAGTGGAGCTGGTGCTGGAGGGTTTATGTTTTTTATGGTTGATCCTATAAAAAAATATAAACTTAAAAAAATTCTAAATGATCAACAAGGATATGTGCAAGAATTCTACTTCACCAAAGAAGGAGCAAAGTCATGGAAAATTTAAATTTATATATAAAATCTCATTTTAGTGATTCAATTGATATTAAAACTAAGATTTTAAATGATAATGATATGATCAGTTTGATTAAAGAGGTATCTTTAAAAGTGATCAATGCTTATAAAAATGGCAATAAAACTTTACTAGCAGGCAATGGAGGAAGTGCAGCTGATGCACAGCATATAGCTGGGGAGTTTGTGAGTAGATTTTACTTTGACAGACCTGGTATTGCAAGTATTGCTTTAAGTACTGATACGAGTATTTTAACAGCCATTGGTAATGACTATGGTTATGAAAATTTATTTGCAAGACAAGTACAAGCACAAGGTGTGAGTGGAGATGTATTTATAGGAATTTCTACAAGTGGAAATAGTAAAAATATCTTAAAAGCTTTAGAAATTTGTAAAGAAAAAGGAATTTTAAGCATAGGTTTAACCGGAACTAGTGGTGGTACTATGAATGAACTTTGTGATTATTGTATTAAAGTGCCATCAACTTGTACACCAAGGATTCAAGAAGCGCATATTTTGATAGGGCATATCATCTGTGCTATAGTAGAAGAAGAGCTTTTTGGTAAGGGATTTGATTGCAAGCTATAGTTTTAGCAGGAGGTCTTGGCACAAGGTTAAAAAGCGTAGTGCAAGATCTTCCAAAGCCTATGGCGCCTATTAATGGAAAACCATTTTTAGCCTTTGTTTTAGAGTATTTAAAAAAACAAGGAATCACTGAAGTTATTCTAAGTGTTTCATATAAATATGAACTCATCCAAGAGTGCTTTAAAGATGAATTTGAAGGTATGAAAATACGCTATAATATTGAAAAAGAGCTTTTAGGTACAGGTGGAGCTATAAAAGATGCTTTGAAATTGATACAAAATCAAGCTTATGTTTTAAATGGTGATACTATATTTGATATTGATCTAAAAAAACTTGTTTTAAATGATAGTAAAATTTGCATCGCGCTAAAGCAAATGCAAAATTTTGATCGGTATGGTACTGTAAATGTTAATGATCAAGGGATTGTAATATCTTTTGAAGAAAAGGTATTTAAAAAACAAGGTTTAATCAATGGTGGTGCATACTTGCTGAAAAAAGATTTGTTTGATGAATTTGATTTGGAGAAAAAATTTTCTTTTGAAGAATTTTTGCAAGTAAATCATAAGATATTAGAAATACAAACTCAAATTTTTGATGATTATTTTATTGATATTGGGATACCTGAGGATTATTATTTATTTTATTCTAGATTTAAGGAATTTTAATGTTGCATATTGCTTTTTCATGTAGTATTGAGTATATTAAGTATTGTGCTGTTGTAATTACAAGTATATTAATGCATGGAAGTCATAAAGAAGAGTATCGTTTTTATATTATAACTTCGTCTCTAATAAGCAAGTCAATGTTGGAACAAATTAATATTTTTGAAAAAAAGCTTAATGAAAACTATACTGTCAATATTTCATTATTTTTTATTAATGAAGATGAGTACAAAAATCATCCAATTTATGCAGGTTCTACTGCAAGTTTTTGGCGGCTAAAAATTGCAGACGCATTACCTAGTGATGTTGATAAATGTATTTTTTTAGGTGTTGATGTTTTAGTACTTGGGGATATAAAAAAACTCATTGAAGTGGATTTGCAAAATAAAACAGTTGGCATGGCGCCAGATTGCTTTAATTTTAAAGGCTTTCTAAGAAGTATGAAATCAAGGGACATAAAAAAACCAGATTTTATTTTTCCTTATCCAGAGTGCTATTCAAATGTAGATGTGATGTTGATTGATCTTAAACAATGGAGACAAAAGAATATTGCGCAGCAATGCGAATTATTATTTCAGCATTATATTCCAAAATGGGTAGAACAAGATTTGATAAATGCTGTATTGGGTGATGATATTTATGAATTATCACCAAGATGGAATTTTTGGATAGGTGGTCATTATGTTATAGGTAGATTAGGAAAAAAAGTAACTTTTAAAGGAGAAAGTTTAAAACCATATTGGAAATATACACGTAGTGAATTTGAACAGTCTGAAAGGAATATTCAAATTGCTCATTTTACGCATTGTTGTAGAAAGCCTTGGGTTACACCTTATTCTCACCTAGATCAAGACTTTAAATTTATAAAATATCCTTATTATGATACTTGGTGGCATATCGCAATGCAAACTCCAGTATTTAAAGAAGAATTAATTGAGATATATAAAACAATTGAAAATAACAAAGTAGATGTTTATCAAAATACTGTTATTTCTCAAATAAAATCCTTACAAGTAAAAATAAAAGACAATGAATTAAAATTAGTACAAATTCAAACTTCTAATAATACTCTTAACAATACTATCAAAGAAAAAGATAGTATTATAAAATCCAATATAACTCAACTCAATCAAATCCAATCTAAATTATCTTTCCAAACTAAATATGGCACAGCTAAAACAAGAATTCAAAACCAACTCTCTTATAAACTAGGTCAAGCTATGATAGTTAATTCTAAATCTTTCCTAGGTTACTTAATAATGCCTATGGCATTATTAAGTATAATGATTTCACATAAACAAGAACAAAAAGTCTATCAAGAAAAAATAAAAAAAGTTCCTTCTTTAAAACTACCTATATTAGAAGATTATCCTGATTACAAAGAAGCTTTAAAATTAAAAAATCATCTTTCTTATAAACTAGGACAAGCTCTTATACAAGCTAATAAAACTTGGTATAAGGGTGGATATGTTAAGATGTGGTTTGAGATTAGGAAATTGAAAAGGGTGGTTGGAAAGGTATAAAATGAAAGTGTTAATTTTGGCAGGTGGTCTTGGAACAAGGCTTTCTGAGGAAACAGGTTTAAAGCCAAAACCGATGGTAGAAATAGGTGGAAAACCTATTTTATGGCATATAATGAAAATTTATAGTTATTATGGATTTAATGACTTTATTATTTTGACAGGGTATAAAGGACATATTATAAAAGATTATTTTATAAACTACTATACACAATACAGTGATATAACGGTAGATATGTCAGATAATTCTGTTCAAATTCATAATACTAGACATGAACCATGGAGAGTAACTATGCTTTATACTGGGCAAGATTCCATGACAGGTGGTAGGATTTTGCATGCTAAAGATTATGTGGGTGATGGGACTTTTATGCTTACTTATGGTGATGGTGTTAGTGATGTAAATATCAATGAACTAATAAAATTTCATAAAAACCACGGCAAAGCTATCACAATGACTTCTGTGCTTCCTGAGGGAAAATTTGGCGCTTTGGATATTGATAATTCAACAAACCGTATAAAAAGTTTTACAGAAAAACCAAAAGGTGATGCTAGTTTAAATAATGCAGGATGGATAAACGGTGGTTTTTTTGTATGTGAACCTAAAGTGTTTGACTATATTAAAGAAGGCGATATGACAGTTTTTGAACAAGCACCATTAAGAAATTTAGCACAAGATGGTGAGCTTTATAGCTACCAACACCATGGTTTTTGGAAATGTATGGATACTTTAAAAGATAAAAACGATCTTACAAAAATGTGGATGGAAAATAAAGCTCCATGGGCTTTATGGAACAATTAAAAATAAAGGGGATTGAATGAATTCTGATGCATTAAAACAAGATATTTTAAATAAAGTCAAAGAGTACTATAAGTTATATCATATAAATAAACAAACACGGTTTATAGAAGGAAAAACTAAGATAAATTATGCAGGGCGTGTTTTTGATGAGAAAGAAATGGAGAATTTAATTGATAGTTCATTAGATTTTTGGCTCACTGCTGGAAGATACTCTGAACAGTTTGAAAAAAATCTTGCTAATTTTTTAGGAGTGAAATGGGCCTTTTTAGTTAATTCTGGTTCATCTGCAAATTTATTGGCCTTTTATACCTTAACTTCGCCATTGCTAAAGGAAAAACAAATTAAAAGAGGCGATGAAGTTATAACTGTAGCTGCAGGATTTCCAACAACAATTGCCCCTGTTGTCCAATATGGAGCAGTTCCTGTTTTTGTTGATATGGAATTGCAATTTGCTAATGTTGATGTAACTCAACTTGAAAAAGCTTTAAGTTCTAAAACTAAAGCGATTATGATCGCACATAGCTTGGGTAATCCTTTCAATATTAAAGCTATTAAAGAGTTTTGTGATAAAAATAATCTTTGGTTGATTGAGGATAATTGTGATGCATTAGGTTCTAAATATGATGATAAATATACTGGTACTTGGGGAGATATAGGTACAAGTTCATTTTACCCAGCTCATCATATAACCATGGGAGAGGGTGGAGCTGTTTATACTAACAATCCTTTGCTTAAAAAAATTATATTATCTATGAGAGATTGGGGGAGAGATTGTTGGTGTAAAGGAGGAAAAGATAATACTTGTGGTTGTCGCTTTACTCAGCAGTTTGGAAGTTTACCAAAGGGATATGATCATAAATATGTATATTCTCATTTTGGTTTTAATTTAAAGGCTACAGATATGCAAGCTGCGATAGGTTGTGCTCAGCTTGAAAAGCTTCCTGAATTTATAGAAAAAAGACAAAAAAATTATCAAAAACTATATAATGGACTAAAAAATCTTAGTGAACTTCATTTGGTAGAAACACAGCCAAATTCTCAACCAAGTTGGTTTGGTTTTATGATTACTCTAAAAGATGGTGTAAAATTTACTCGTAACGAATTTACTAGTTTCTTGGAAGAATGTAATATTCAAACAAGAACATTATTTGCGGGTAATATTATAAGACATCCTGTTTTTGATTCTTTAGAAAAGGATAGGGATTATAGAGTAGTAGGAAATTTAGAGGTAACAGAAAAAATAATGAATGATAGTTTTTGGATCGGGGTTTATCCAGGTATGAGTGAAGAAATGATTGAATATATGATATGCAAAATTCAAGAATTTTGTGCAAAACAAAAGTAAGTTGGAGGTTGTTATGAATTCTTATAATTGCTTAGATAATCCAATAGTAATAGAGGATTTAGAGTATATTTATAATTCTCTAACCAAAGTTGAAAAACAAAAATTTGATAACACTACAATTTTATTTACAGGGTGTGCAGGTTTTTTGGGATTTTATTTTATTAATTTTTTTGTAAAATATTCAAAAGATTTAAATATAAAAAAAATTATTGCATTAGATAACTTTATGCTTAGAAAGCCAAAATGGTTAGAACACTTATCGAATGATTATTCTGATATTTTAGAGCTTCATAAATTTGATATTATAAATGATAAAATCGATCTTTTAAAAGATGCTCATAGTGCTGATTTGATAATTCATGCTGCAAGTATTGCAAGTCCTATGTTTTATCGTACTTATCCTATAGAGACTCTAGATGCAAATATCTGGGGGTTACGCTCTTTGCTTGATTTTTATAAAAATAAAAACATTAAAGGATTTTTATTTTTTTCTAGTTCTGAAATTTATGGTGATCCTGATATTAGTCAAATTCCAACTGATGAGGAATATAGAGGTAATGTAGCTTGTGTAGGTCCTAGAGCATGTTATGATGAGTCTAAAAGATTTGGAGAGACAATGTGTTCTTTATTTGCACAAAAGTTTAATATGCCAATTACTATAGCAAGACCTTTTAATAACTATGGTCCAGGAATGAGTATAGGAGATAAAAGAGTACCTGCAGATTTTGCTAAAGCAGTTATAGAAGGTAAAAATATAGAAATTCTTAGTGATGGATCTCCAAAAAGAACTTTTTGTTACATTGCTGATGCTATTGTAGGATATTTAAAGGTTTTAGTCCATGGAAAATTTGATTATTTTAATATAGGCATTGATAAACCTGAAATTTCTATAAAAGAGTTATCATATATATATGCTAAATATTCAAAAGAAATTTTTAATTTTGAGCCACAAGTTAACTTTGCTGTTTCAGAAGATAAAAATTATTTAAAAGATAATCCAAATCGTAGATGTCCAATTATTGATAAAGCTAGAAATAAATTGCAATATAATCCTACTATTTTAGTCGGAGATGGTGTGAGAAGATTTTTAAAATTTTTGAAAATTGAAAAAGAAAACGGAGAGCTTTTATGAAGTCGTTAAAAGTAGCAGTTTTTGGATTGGGTTTTGTTGGTCTTACTACAGCAGTTGGATTTGCAAAAAAAGGCTTTGATGTTATTGGATATGAGATAGATAAAAATAAAGCTTTGTTGCTTAACGATGGAAAAATACCATTTCATGAAGAAGGATTACCAGAAGCATTAAATGATGTTTTGGAAAAAAAATTGAAAATCACTAATGATGTAACAGAAGCATTAGAAGAAGCTAAAATTATATTTTATTGTATTGGTACACCTATGAGTGAAGATGGAAGTGCTGATTTGAGTTTTTTATTAGATGCACTTAAGACAACTGCAGAAAATTTAGATAAATGCCAAAAAGAGCCGATTTTGGTAATAAAATCTACAGTTCCACCTTCAAGTTGCAAAGAAGTTTTTATCCCACATTTAGAATTTTTAGGTCTTAGTGTAGGGCAAAAATGCCATCTTGTAAATAACCCTGAATTTTTAAGAGAAGGGTTTGCTTATAGTGATTTTATGAATCCCGATAGGGTGGTTATTGGTAGTCAGGATGCACAAATTTTTCAAGAGTTAGAAGATTTGTATAAGCCTTTTAATTCGCCTATATTTTTTACTTCTTTAAATACAGGTGAATTTATTAAATATCTTAGTAATACTACTTTAAGTCTAAATATAAGTTATGCTAATGAAATGAGCATGATTGCGCAAAATATAGGTGATATAGATGTTATAAGTGCTTTTAAAATATTACATAGTGATAAAAGATTTAGTGGAAATCCTAGTGATATAACTAGTTATTTATATCCTGGAATGGGTTTTGGTGGATATTGCTTACCTAAGGATACTCTTGCTTTATATAAAAAAAGCAAAGATAAAGGATATGAAGCAAAAATTTTAAATGATATTTTAAAAATTAATGATGAAATTCTTGATTTTTACGCTTATAAAATACAAAAAGAAGTTTCTAAGGATAAAAAAATTGCAATTTTAGGTCTAAGTTTTAAGCCAGGAAGTGATGATGTAAGAGATACTAAATCTGCTACCTTGATTTCTAAACTTTTAAATTTGGGTTTTGAAAATATATATGCTTATGATCCTATAGCAAATGATGTGTTTGCTAAGACTTATGATTATAAATTGTATTATAAAAATAATCTTGATGAGATCGTTTCTGAATGTGATGTTTTAGTTATAGCTACAGCTTGGATGGAGTTCAAACCTTTGATCGAAAGACAAGATAAGATTGTTTATAATTTAAGATGGATAAAATAAGTGAAAATTTTAGTAACTGGTGCAACTGGTTTTATAGGGACTAATTTTATACTACAAATGCATGATAGATACGAGATTGTTGCATTAGTAAGAAAGAACAGCAATATAGATAAAATCAGAGATTATTGCAAAATTTGCTATTATGAAGATTTTGCTGTGCTAAAAGAAAACCTTCAAAAAGAACAAATAGATGGAGTTTTACATCTTGCGACTTTATATTTAAAGCATCATAGGTCTGAAGATTTAAAAGATTTAATTGATTCTAATATTTTATTTGGTGTTGAATTATTGGAAATTTTATATTTAATTGGTTTTTCTGGTTGGTTTATAAATATTGGAACTTTTTGGCAATTCTATCAAAACTTGTCAAACAATCCTCTTAATTTATATGCAGCAACAAAAACAGCTTTTTTAAATATTGCAAATTATTATATTCAGATTGCTAAATATAAATTTGTAACTATTTTATTAAATGATACATATGGACCAAATGATTGGCGTCCAAAAATTATTAATTTATGGAAAAAGTCTTTAGAGACTAAAGAAGTTATCAGAATGAGTGGTGGAGAACAAATTATTGATATGCTTTATATTGACGATGTTATTAATGCTTTTGAAAAATGTATTAATAACTTTGAGAATAAAAAAAATATAAATAATACAATTTATGCTTTACATTCAAAAGAAAGAATTACCTTGAAGCAGTTATCAAATATCTTTGAAGAATGTGTTCAAGAAAAATTAAATATTATTTGGGGTGTATTACCTTATTCTAATAGAGAAAATTTTATACCTTTTGAAGGTGGAGAAAAGCTACCAAATTGGGAACAAAATATAAGCCTTAGAGAAGGTTTTTTAAAGATATTATGTTAGTAGAGGTTATTAATGGTTGCATATGTACATATTGGGACACCTAAAACAGGGACAACAACTATCCAAAATTTTCTTTTTGAAAATAGGAGTAAGTTAAAACAAAATAAATTTTTATATCCTTTAAGTATAGAAAAAGATAAACAACATTGGAAATTGGTTACTTTGTCTTGTGAATTTCAAAAAAAAGCAGATAGTTATAATAATGTTTTTTTTGATAAATTAAAAAATGAAATAGATGATAAAATTAGCACTATATTTTCATCGGAAGGATTTGTATGGTCCATAGGGGATAAAAAAAATATACTTGGGTTAAAAAATCTTTTAATTTTGTTAGGTTTTACTAAAATTTTTATTATACTTTATATTAGAAATCCAGCTGATTTAATGATCTCATTTTCATCGCAAGATATAAAAAATGCACATCAGTATATTTCTTATGAAACTAGTCCTGAAAAACATTTTAAAAAATATAACTTTGATTACAAATGGATTTGCGAATCTTGGGGAGAAGTTTTTGGTAAAGAAAATTTAATTGTAAGATTATTTGATAAAAATGAATTTTATCAAGGAGATTTATTAAAAGATTTTATACATAGTATAGGCTTAGAATGGGATGATGAGTTTATTATACCTCCAAAGCAAAATGAGAGTTTAGATTTATTGGGAATAGAGTTGCTTAGAAGAACTAATAAAAGTTGCAAGCATTTGCTTCCAAGTACTATTTCTGGTGCATATTTATGTACCTCTAAAGACCCTCATCTTAAATTTCAACCTCCAAAAGAAATAATGCAGTCTTATATAGATTATTTCGAGGAATCAAATGAATGGGTAAGAAAGGAATTCTTTCCCCACAAAGAAAGATTGTTTCCTAAGAAAGATTTAAGTAATTATAAAGAAAATTACGAACTTAAGGAAATGAAACCAGAGTATTGGGATAGGATAGCTGAATTTATAGCTTATATTGTGAAAACCAAAAATCAAACTATTGCAGATAAAATCAATATCGTTCAGAATAAAGATAAAATTATTATTGATCAAACTACTCAAATAAAATCCTTACAAGCAACATTAAAAGATAATGAAGCAAAATTGATACAAATAAGCAATCTTAACAATACCATCAAAGAGAAAGATAATATTATAAATTCCAATATAAATCATATCAATCAATTGCAAAGTAATATACAAGAAAAATCAACTCAACTCAATCAAATCCAATCTAAATTATCTTTCCAAACTAAATATGGCACAGCTAAAACAAGAATTCAAAACCAACTCTCTTATAAACTAGGTCAAGCTATGATAGTTAATTCTAAATCTTTCCTAGGTTACTTAATAATGCCTATGGCATTATTAAGTATAATGATTTCACATAAACAAGAACAAAAAGTCTATCAAGAAAAAATAAAAAAAGATCCTTCTTTAAAACTACCTATATTAGAAGATTATCCTGATTACAAAGAAGCTTTAAAATTAAAAAATCATCTTTCTTATAAACTAGGACAAGCTCTTATACAAGCTAATAAAACTTGGTATGGGGGGGGTATGTCAAACTGCTATTTGAAATTAGGAAGTTGAAAAGAAAATTTAAAGAAAAGGTTAATCATGTTTAGTCAGATTAACTTAAAAGATATAACCTCCATAGCTATAAAAGCAGGTGCAAATGTCTTAGAAATTTATAATCAAGATTTTAAAATTTTTTATAAAGATGATAATTCACCTTTAAGTGAAGCAGATATCATCTCAAATGAGATTATTTGCAAAGAGCTTGCTAAATTTAACATTCCTATACTTTCAGAAGAAAATAAAACTATACCTTATGAACAAAGAAAAAATTGGGAATATTTTTGGTGTATAGATCCAATTGATGGTACTAAAGAGTTTATTAACAAAAATGGAGAATTTACTATAAATATAGCTTTGATTTATAAAGATACTCCAGTTTTGGGTGTAGTTTATGCTCCAGCATTGGATTTGCTATATAGTGCTAAAAAGGGTGAAGGCGCTTTTAAAAATGGCATAAAGTTACCTTTACAAAGAAATGACGATTTTTTAAAAATTGTAGCTAGTAAATCACACTTAAATGAGCAAACAAAAAATTTTGTAGATAGTATTCAAACAACCAAGCAAAAAGAGTTTATCTCTATGGGAAGTTCTTTAAAGCTATGCTTGGTAGCTAGTAATGAGGCAGATATTTACCCAAGATTAGCTCCTACTATGGAGTGGGATGTAGCTGCTGCTGATGCTATAGTCAGAGAGGTTGGGAAAATGACCTATGATTTTTATACCAAAAAACCTTTAGTGTATAATAAAGAAAATTTATTAAATCCATATTTTATAGTGGAGTAAAAATGACCCATTTAGAGTATTTAGAATCAGAGTCTATTCATATTATCCGTGAGGTGATAGCCGAGTTTGAAAAACCAGCTATGCTTTATAGTATAGGTAAAGACAGCTCGGTTATGCTTCATCTTTTACAAAAAGCATTTTACCCAAGCTTACCTCCACTTCCTTTGGTGCATGTAGATACCACATGGAAATTTAAAGAGATGATAGAATTTAGAGACAAACGCGCCAAAGAGCTTGGTATGGAGCTTATAGTCTATCAAAATCCTAAAATCAAAGAATTAAATCTTTCTCCATTTACACATGGCTCTTCTATGCATACAGATATTGCTAAAACACAAGGTTTAAAACAAATGCTTGATTTGTATCAATTTGATGCGGTATTTGGTGGTGCAAGAAGAGATGAAGAAAAATCGCGCGCAAAGGAAAGAATTTATTCTTTTCGTGATGAAAATCACTCATGGGATCCAAAAAATCAACGCCCAGAATTATGGGATATTTACAACGGTCGTCATAAAAAAGGTGAATCCATAAGAGTTTTTCCGCTTAGTAATTGGACTGAACTTGATATATGGCAGTATATTTACAAAGAAAATATTCCTTTACCAAGTCTTTATTTTGCTAAAAAACGACCAGTAGTAGAGTACATGGGGGCTAAAATTTTAGTTGATGATGAGCGTATGCCAAAAGAACTTGCTAAAAATGCCAAAGAAGAATTAGTTCGTTTTAGAACTCTAGGTTGCTACCCACTAACTGGAGCTATAAATTCAAATGCCAGCAATGTTTTAGAAATCATCGAAGAGCTTTTACTTTCTAAAACAAGTGAAAGACAAGGTAGGCTTATAGATACCGATGAAGAAGCAAGTATGGAAAAAAAGAAAAAAGAAGGGTATTTTTGATGAAAACAAATGTAGAAAGATACCTAAAAGAACATGAAAATAAAGAGCTTTGTAGATTTATTACTTGTGGTAGTGTAGATGATGGTAAATCAACCCTTATAGGTAGAATGCTTTATGATGCAAAAATGCTTTTTGAAGATCAAATTTTATCTTTAGAAAAAGATAGTAAAAAGCTTGGTAATGCAGGGGAAAAGCTTGATTTTGCACTTTTAGTAGATGGTCTTGCAAGTGAGAGAGAGCAAGGTATAACTATAGATGTAGCATATAGATTTTTCACAAGTGAAAAAAGAAAATTCATCATAGCAGATACCCCAGGCCATGAGCAATACACTAGAAATATGGCAACAGGTGCTAGTACAGCTGATATTGCCATCATACTTGTAGATGCAAGAAAAGGGGTTTTAGCTCAAACTAAAAGACATTCTTATATAGCGAGTTTGCTTGGTATAAAACAATTTATTATTGCTGTGAATAAAATGGATTTGATTGATTATAATCAAGAAATTTTTAATATAATCTGTAAAAATTATCAAGAAATTCTACCATACTTAAAAAATCATGAGTGTATTAAAACCCACTTTGTTCCTATATGTGCATTAGATGGAGACAACATAGCTTCTAAAAGTATTAATATGCCTTGGTATAATGGAAAAACCTTATCTGAGCTTTTAGATACTTTGCCTATTGCTACTAGTTTAAGTGATGAGTTTATCATGAGTGTGCAATATGTCAATCGCCCTCATTTAAATTTTAGAGGTTTTTGTGGAAATATTGCTAGTGGTAGTATAAATATCAAAGATGAAGTTGTGATTTTACCTTCTTTAAAAACAAGTAAAATAAAACAAATCATCACACCTAGTATTAAAAGCCTAAATATACCTGATAAAAATGAAAAGGTTCAAAGTGCTAAAAATGCTAGCTTTCCAAGTGCTATAACTTTAACTTTAGAAGATGAGATAGACATTTCAAGAGGCGATGTAATAGCTTCTAAAAATCATAGCATAGAAATTTCAAATTCTTTTAAAGCTATGGTAATATGGATGAGTGAGGTTAAATTTAATTTAAATGAAAACTATCTTATCAAAATAGCAAATTTAACTGCCAATGTAGTATTTGAAAAAATTGATTTTAAAAAAGACATTAATACTTTCAAAGAATTTCAAAGCGATGAATTAAAACTCAATGATATTGCTAAATGCACCTTAAAGCTTAATAAAAAAACAGCTCTTAAAGCTTATAAGGACAATAAAACTTTAGGAAGTTTTATCATCATAGATAAATACTCTAATGAAACCTTAGCAGCGGGTATGGTAGAAGAAATTTTAGTAAGCGAAGAAAAGAGTAGATTTTACACTCAAGCAGAAATAGAACTTAATGCTTACATTAGAAAAAACTATCCTGAATGGGAATGTAAAAAAATATGAAAATTATTGTCGCATTAAGCATTTTAATCTTGCTTATTTTGCTAATTAGCAATAAAATTAAACCTTTTATTTTATTTGGTAGTGTAGCTGTGCTTTATTATCTTTTAGGGTATTTAAATTTAAACACCTGGCTTAGCTCTTATACGAGCGAATCTTTGATAGTGCTTATTTTGCTTTTGTTAGTTTCGCTAGCTATAGAAAAAAGCGTTGTGATAAGTTGGTGTTCTAAATTCATCATAGGTAAAAATTATCATCTATCACTTTTAAAACTTGGAGTTGTTACAGCTAGTATTTCAGCTTTTTTAAATAATACTGCAGTAGTGGCAAGTTTTATGAGTATTATAAAAAATAACAAATTTCAAGCTCCTTCTAAACTACTCATTCCACTTTCATATTTTTCCATAGTTGGTGGAACGATGACTTTGATAGGCACTTCAACTAACTTGATAGTCAATTCTTTTGTAGTGCAAAATGGCTTGGAAAGTTTAAAGATTTTTGATTTTTTTGCGGTGGGTTTTTGTATAAGTGTTGGTGTGCTTATAGTACTTTTGATTTTTAGTTTTTTATTGCCTGAGTATAAAGAAAAAGAAAATACCATTAATGAGTATTTGATCAATGCTAAAGTGTTGAAAAATAGCTCATTAGTGGGAAAAACTATACAAGAAAATGGCTTAAGAAATTTAGAGTTTTTGTTTTTACTTGAAATTCAAAGAAAAGATGAGCTTATCACCCCTGTTAGTCACAATGAGTTTATTAAAGAAGGAGATGAGTTAATTTTTAGTGGAGATGTTACACATTTAGAAGTTTTGAAAAAATTTAATGGCTTGCAAATTGGCTCACAAGATTTAAAACTAGAAACATTAAATTTAGTAGATGTCGTGATAAATTCTGGGTCAAATTTGATAGGAAAAAGCGTTAAAGAAGCAAACTTTAGAGCTAAATTTGATGCTGGGATTGTAGCCCTAAAAAGGGGCTCAAAAAATATTTCAAAAATTGGTCAAAGTTTATTACAAGCTGGAGATAGGCTTATTTTAAGTGTGGGTAAGGACTTTTACTCAAGAGATAATATCAATAAAAACTTTTACGTTATCTCAAATATCATGCAAAATCAAAAGTTAAGTAATATCCAAAGTTTTATAGTGATTTTTGTGTTTTTAGCTATTATCACTTTATCGGCTTTAGAATTAGTATCTTTGCTTAAAGCGCTGTTAGTGTTTTTAGTTTGCTTGTTTGTATTTAAAATCATAAGTTTTGATGAGGTAAAAAGACGCTTTCCTTTGGAAATTTTTATCATAGTAGGATCTTCTTTAGCCATTACTAAAGTTTTAGTTGATAGTGGTTTGGCTAAAGATTTGGCTGAGTTTATTATAGGAACTTTTGGAGTGTATGGATTATATGGTAGTTTTGTGGGAATTTATCTTCTAACTTTGCTTTTAACTGAAATCATTACCAATAACGCTGCCGCAGCTTTGGCTTTTCCTATTGCTTATAGTACTGCTTTAGCGCTTGAAGTTAATCCAACTCCGTTTATATTAGCGGTTGCTTATGGGGCAAGTTGTGCTTTTTTAATGCCACATGGTTATCAAACTCACTTGATGGTAGGTTCAATTTGTGGGTATAAAACTACTGATTTTATAAAAATAGGATGGATAGTTTCTTTGACTTATTCAGCTATTGTTTTAACTATAACTCCGGTATTTTTTAGTTTTTAAGGAAAAAAATGAGTAAAAATTTAACTTGGTATGTAAGTAGCATTACAAAAACTCAAAGAGCTAAACTTAAAAATCAAAAACCATGTGTTTTGTGGTTTAGTGGGCTTAGTGGCAGTGGTAAATCTACTTTGGCAAATGCGGTTGAAAAAAAACTTTTTGAGCAAGGTTTTCATACTTATCTTTTAGATGGGGATAATGTACGTCATGGACTTAATAAAGATTTGGGTTTTGATGAGGTTTCAAGAGTAGAAAACATAAGACGCATAGGAGAGGTATGTAAGCTTTTTGTAGATGCTGGTATGATAGTACTTTGCGCTTTTATATCACCTTTTGAAAAAGATAGAAAACTTATAAAAGATCTTTTAGATGAGGATGAATATATAGAAATATTTGTTGATACACCTTTGGAAATTTGTGAAAAAAGAGATCCAAAAGGACTTTATAAAAAAGCAAGAAACGGTGAGATTAAAAATTTCACAGGTATAGATAGTCCTTATGAAAAACCTAAAAACCCACATATACGCATAACAAAAGAAGATCTTAATGAGAATGTAGGTATAATTTTAAATAAAATAAAAAGCGATATTATGTAATGATAAATAAAATTAATCTACAAGATATAACCTCCATAGCTATAAAAGCAGGTGCAAATGTCTTAGAAATTTATAATCAAGATTTTAAAATTTTTTATAAAGATGATAATTCACCTTTAAGTGAAGCAGATATCATCTCAAATGAGATTATTTGCAAAGAGCTTGCTAAATTTAACATTCCTATACTTTCAGAAGAAAATAAAACTATACCTTATGAACAAAGAAAAAATTGGGAATATTTTTGGTGTATAGATCCAATTGATGGTACTAAAGAGTTTATTAACAAAAATGGAGAATTTACTATAAATATAGCTTTGATTTATAAAGATACTCCAGTTTTGGGTGTAGTTTATGCTCCAGCATTGGATTTGCTATATAGTGCTAAAAAGGGTGAAGGCGCTTTTAAAAATGGCATAAAGTTACCTTTACAAAGAAATGACGATTTTTTAAAAATTGTAGCTAGTAAATCACACTTAAATGAGCAAACAAAAAATTTTGTAGATAGTATTCAAACAACCAAGCAAAAAGAGTTTATCTCTATGGGAAGTTCTTTAAAGCTATGCTTGGTAGCTAGTAATGAGGCAGATATTTACCCAAGATTAGCTCCTACTATGGAGTGGGATGTAGCTGCTGCTGATGCTATAGTCAGAGAGGTTGGGAAAATGACCTATGATTTTTATACCAAAAAACCTTTAGTGTATAATAAAGAAAATTTATTAAATCCATATTTTATAGTGGAGTAAAAATGACAGTTTACATCCATATAGGCTTGGAAAAAACTGGAAGTACTAGTATACAAGAATTTTTATATATAAATAGAGATATAATTCTGAAAAAATATAATTATATTTTTTTGCAATCCATAGGCATAAAAAATCATTGGGATTTAGCTTTTTTAGGGTATTCTTTAACTAAAAAAGATAGTTATATTTTAAATAATTCTTTGTGGGATCTGCAAGCTATTAAGAAACATAAAAAAAGCATTTTTAATAAAATTAACCATGAAATAAATGTTAACTACATAACGGTTTTTTCTTCTGAGTTATTACAATCAAGATTAACCTGCAAGCGAGAAATTATCAAATTATATAAATTTTTAAAAAAAATAGGATTTACAAATATTCAAGTAGTATGCTATATTCGAGATGTAAACGAAATGCTAAAATCATTATTTTCTGAGGCTATTAAATGGGCAGAAATAGATGATTTTAAATTAGAAATGAAAAATGAAGAATATAGTTCAGGATACAAAAAAAATTTATTTCATTTTCATCACATTTGCAATCATAAACAAACATTACAGTGGTGGGGGGAAATTTTTGGTAAAGAAAATTTAATTGTAAGATTATTTGATAAAAATGAATTTTATCAAGGAGATTTATTAAAAGATTTTATACATAGTATAGGCTTAGAATGGGATGATGAGTTTATTATACCTCCAAAGCAAAATGAGAGTTTAGATTTATTGGGAATAGAGTTGCTTAGAAGAGTTAATAGTATATTACCTCTTTTTGTTAATAATATCAGAAATATATTTAGGGGAGATTTGCATCATTTTGTATTAAAACACTTCACCTCTAAAGACCCTCATCTTAAATTTCAACCTCCAAAAGAAATAATGCAGTCTTATATAGATTATTTCGAGGAATCAAATGAATGGGTAAGAAAGGAATTCTTTCCCCACAAAGAAAGATTGTTTCCTAAGAAAGATTTAAGTAATTATAAAGAAAATTACGAACTTAAGGAAATGAAACCAGAGTATTGGGATAGGATAGCTGAATTTATAGCTTATATTGTGAAAACCAAAAATCAAACTATTGCAGATAAAATCAATATCGTTCAGAATAAAGATAAAATTATTATTGATCAAACTACTCAAATAAAATCCTTACAAGCAACATTAAAAGATAATGAAGCAAAATTGATACAAATAAGCAATCTTAACAATACCATCAAAGAGAAAGATAATATTATAAATTCCAATATAAATCATATCAATCAATTGCAAAGTAATATACAAGAAAAATCAACTCAACTCAATCAAATCCAATCTAAATTATCTTTCCAAACTAAATATGGCACAGCTAAAACAAGAATTCAAAACCAACTCTCTTATAAACTAGGTCAAGCTATGATAGTTAATTCTAAATCTTTCCTAGGTTACTTAATAATGCCTATGGCATTATTAAGTATAATGATTTCACATAAACAAGAACAAAAAGTCTATCAAGAAAAAATAAAAAAAGATCCTTCTTTAAAACTACCTATATTAGAAGATTATCCTGATTACAAAGAAGCTTTAAAATTAAAAAATCATCTTTCTTATAAACTAGGACAAGCTCTTATACAAGCTAATAAAACTTGGTATGGGGGGGGGTATGTCAAACTGCTATTTGAAATTGGGAAGTTGAAGAGGGAATTTAAGAGTAAGAAAATTTGATATAATCTTTCTTTAATTTAAAGAGAGATTTATGAAATTATATACCACATCTAAAAGATTAAAAGAAAATATCGAAAATTTTTACAAAATAAATTTATATCATATTTGCAAAAATACCGGCAAAGAAGATATTTTTGTTGGTTGGGGTAGAAAAAAGTCAGGTTTAAAAGCCATAGCACTAGCTAAAAAGTATAATGTAAAATTTTTGCTTTTAGAAGATGGTTTTTTACGTTCATTAAATTTAGGTGTAGAGAAAAGCCCGAGTTTTTCTATCGTCAAAGATGAAGTGGGAATTTATTATGACGCCACAGCTCCATCTAAGCTTGAAAATATTTTAAATACTTATGAGTTTAGTACCAAAGAACTAGAGCAAGCAAAAAAAGCTATAGAGCTTATAAAAACAGAAAAACTTAGTAAGTATAACAATAATCTTTGCATACCAAAAGATCTTTTTAGCACTAATGAAGAACGTGTATTAATTATTACTCAAGTAGCAAATGATGCTTCATTAAAATTTGGCTTAGCTGATAGTTTTTCAACCCAAGAAATTATAAATGACACCATTAAAGAAAATCCAAATGCTAAAATATATATTAAAATTCATCCTGATGTATTAAGCGGTAAAAAACAAAGTGATTTTAATGCACAAGATTTGCCAAGTAAATGTGTAGTTATAAAGGAAAATTATAATCCCATAGAACTATTAAGTCATTTTAAGAAAGTCTATACTAAGACTTCTGGTATGGGTTTTGAAGCTTTGATGTTGGGATGTGAATGTGTGTGTTATGGTGTGCCATTTTATGCGGGTTGGGGTTTAACCCAAGATAAACAAGCGTGTAAAAGAAGGCTCAAAAAAAGAAGTCTAGAAGAAGTTTTTTATGCTACTTATATTTTATATAGTGAGTATTTTAATCCTTACTTAAATCAAAAAAGCGACATCTTTGATACCATTTATACTTTAGCAAAGTATAAAAAGATAGAACAAGTTAATTCTAATACTTTATATTTTTTGGGTTTTACTTTGTGGAAGCGTTGGTTTATGAAGCCATTTTTTAAAGCCAAGAATAATAAAATCATTTTTTTAAACTCACCGAGTGAACTTTATAAAGCTAAGTTAAATCCTGAAGATAAAATTTTTATCTGGGGTAAAAAATATGATAAAACTTTACTAGCTAAAGATTTTAATAATGAAATTTTCTTAGTAGAAGATGGCTTTTTACGCTCTGTTTTTTTAGGCTCAGATCTTACACGCCCTTTTTCTTTGATAGTAGATAGTAAGGGTTTATATGTTGATTCAAGCAAGCCAAGTGATTTAGAAGATATTTTACAAAATTATGTTTTTGATGAGAGTTTAAAACAAAGAGCTAAAAAGCTCATCTCTACTATCACACAAAATAAATTTTCAAAGTATAATGGTTTAAAACATGAAAAATTAAATTTTAATACCAATAAAAAAATTATTTTAATCCCTGCTCAAGTAGAAGATGATGCTTCTATGATCTTAGGTGGTGCAGGCTTTGATACCTTAAAACTTTTACAAAGTGTAAGAAAGGCTAATGAAAACGCCTTCTTAGTTTTTAAACCTCATCCTGATGTTTTAAGCGGTAACCGTAAAGGCTTAAAAGATAAAAGCATTATTTTAAAATATTGCGATGAGATTATAGAAGATGTCAGCATAGATAGCGCTATAAATGCATGTGATGAAGTGCATACTATAACCTCTACAAGTGGTTTTGACGCTCTTTTGCGTGGTAAAAAAGTAGTAGTTTATGGCAAGCCTTTTTATGCAGGTTGGGGTTTGACAAGCGATTTATATGAAATTCCAAGACGTACAAGAGTGCTTAGTTTAGAAGAGCTTGTTGCGGGGGTTTTGATCCTTTATCCAAGATACATCCATCCAAAAAGTAAAAATTTATGTGAAGTTGAGCTTGCATTGGATATAATGCTAAAAATGCAAAAAGATTATTTTTCTAAATTTTATTTACGTTGGTTTATAGATATAAGAATTTATATATTAAGAAAAATAAGAAGATTAATAGAATTTATTTTGATTAGATGAATTTAAGTAAGAAGTTAAAAAAATTTTCCGGTAAAAATGTTTTGTTACTCCAAGGGCCTGTGGGAGGATTTTTTCGCAAAATTGCTATAAAAATTCCAAAAGCTAATGTTTATAAAGTAAATTTTAATGGAGGAGATTTTTTCTTTTATCCTTTTAAAAGCATTAATTACACTAAAAGTTTAGCCGAGCTTGAAGACTTTTATAAAAAGCTTTTTGAAGAAAAACAAATTCAAGTTATCATTATGTATAATGATTGTAGAAAAGTTCATGAAATAGCCATTAATGTTGCTAAACAAATGGGTATTGAAGTATGGATTTTTGAAGAAGGTTATATAAGACCAAACTTCATTACTTTTGAAAAAGATGGAGTGAATGCAAACTCCACTTTACCAAGAGAAAAAGAATTTTATCTAAGTCAGAAAAAATTTGATAAAGATTTTAAATTTAAAACTTTCTCAAGCACTTTTAAAAATATGGCCTTTGCTTCATTTTTATACTGGCTTTTTGCTTTTTTATTTTCTTGGTATTTTAATAATTCTTTACATCATAGAAGTTTAAAACTATTTGACTTTTTACCTTGGCTTTGCTCAGTATATAGAAAAAACAAATACAAAATCACAGAAAAAAGTTTAAACGAAAAAATTCTTTCCCTAAAGCAAAAGTATTTTTTGGCTATTTTACAAGTGCATAATGATACTCAACTCTCCCATCATTATAAAAAAACTACAGAAAAATTTATAGAAGAGGTGATTATCTCTTTTGCTAATCATGCCAAAGCAAAGTCATACCTAGTTTTTAAACACCATCCTATGGACCGTGGTTATAGGGACTATACCAAACTTATAGAAGATTTGAGTTTAAGATACAATGTTGAGGGTAGAATTTTATATGTACATGACTTACACTTACCTACGCTCTTAATCAATGCAAGGGGTACTATAGTCATAAATAGCACAGTAGGGCTTTCTGCTTTATATCACAATAGCCCTTTAAAAGTTATGGGAAAAGCCTTTTATGATGTTGAAGGTTTGACTTATCAAAAAAGCTTGCATACTTTTTGGAAAGAATGCAGGGCATATAAGCCTGATGCTGTTTTGCACGCTAAATTTAGAAATTATGTGATATATAAAACCCAAGTCAATGGAAATTTTTTCAAAAATACTAGTTTAGATTAAATTTTCTTTTTATAGTTTTTTGCAATTTTTTTTAGTTTAAAGGGTAAGCTTAAATAGCCTATTTTAAAAGGAGTTCTTGAGGCTTGCAAAAGTGCATTACCTAAAAGATAAGGCAAATGTGTTTTGGCTATTTGAGCGTGTTTATAGTCTGCATAAGCTTTTAGTGGCGGTAGGTTTTTTTGATCTTTTTGATTTTTAAAATGCTCTTTTTTGATTTTTCTCAATTCAAAAGGTATTTTAAAATATCCTAGATAACTTTTACTATTTTTCATGATAGCTTCCCCAAGCTTATAGCTTAGTCTTTCTTTTATCCTTAAGCTAGCTCCATAAAGTTTATTGTTTTGGTGGATAAATATCTCATATTCATTTTTTAAGCCTTTATGATTTAAAAAACGCAAAAGATTATGATTTTGACTTTGTAAAAATGTTTGCATATCAAGTTTTTTTAGTTCATGGTATTCTAGCACTAATTCTTTATAAAATGCTATAGGTGGTATCAAAAGCTCATAAGCATTTATAAGTTGAATTTTACATTCAATTTTTTTATCATCATCTTTTTCTAAAAGTAAAATTCCTATTAAGTCCACATAATCAAGTCTTGGTGTTTTTTCATTTGCTATGCTTAAGCCCGAACTTTCCTCGCTTTGCTTGATAATTTGTGTATTAACATACAAAAAGGTTTGCTCATCACAAATTGCTTTTTCATTTTGTATATCTTGAAAAGTATTGATAAGTCCAAAATTTTTTACTAATTTAAAAGATGAGTTTTCAATGCTTATAGATGATATAGCATGATTTGATAAACTGGCGTGATTCCAAGTGTGTATGCCTAAGATTTGATAATTTTTGAACTCTTTTGGAAAAATGATTTTTTCATTAGCTTTAATCTTTGTAGTTTTTTCACAAAAAAATGAGTTTTTATGCTCTATTTTAGTTGAATTTGATGGCGTAAAGATATGAAATTTTCTTTTTGAGCAAATGATATTTTCTTTGGATTTTTTAAAGCTGTGTAAATTTTTAATGATGTTTTTACCAAGCTCTTGCATAGCTAGTGGCATAGGGTGGAATTTATAGTTTTGATCAAAATCATAAAGATTATTTTTTTGGTAGTAAAGATCTACATCGATTAGATTAAAACCATAATGAGCACAATTTTTCCTATGAGCTTCATTGATAGCTTTTGATTTATCATTACAAGCTGGTATGGGGAGCATAAGCACTATAGTAATTTTGTTTGCTTTGTAAAGTTCTTCGTAAAAATAATCAATATTTCTAAGTATAATATTTAAGCTCATAGGGCTTAAATAATCATTGATATTTGATTCGCTGATGAGAAAATCACTGTTGATTATAGTTTTTTTATGGCGTATTAACTCATAAAGATTTTGCAAAGAAGTACTAAGTCCTAAAGCGTAATTATGTAGTGTAATGTTTTTATTTTCAAGGCCTATTCTAAGACCATTTTTAACTACACTATTACTACCACCTAGTAAGATTATATCCATAAGTTCTTTCTTGTTTTTATAATTTTTTATTTATTTTATAAAATATTTTTTAATGAATAATTTCAGAGTAAAAACCCCTCATTTTGCCTTTAAATAAGCATTTGACAAAGATAACAACTTTAGCTATATTTTTAAATTCATTTTGAGTTTATTTGGGATTTGAATGGATAAATTGTGTCAAAAAAGAGATGTTTTTTATATAGCTGGTTATGATCCTAGAGGATATAGGCATTATTATGCTATGTTTAAAAAAAATTTAGCCGAGCAAAATGTTCTTTTAAATTATGATTATACTTTATCAAAAGCTCAAGTTAATATTTATCCTTTTTGGCAAATTCAAACCCCACATACAAGTACTTCTTACACCTTTTTAAGCTGGAATGATATAGTCAAAAAAAACTGGTCAGAGGGTATAAAAGATGCCTTGAGTGATTGTTATAGTTTTTTTAGAATTTATACCATCACAGGGCTTTTTTTAAAATTTGGTAAAGAATCCCCGCACCAACTTATCACAGGTTATTATCCATTTTTTTATGTTCTTTTGAGTTTGATTTTTACTTTAGTTTGTGCTTTTGGAAGTTTATTTTATTTGCAAAATTTTCATATTATTTTAGGAATTTTAGCTTTTGTTTTATCGTTAGTGTTTTTACCAAAAATGCTTTATAAACTAGGCAAGAAATTAGCTGTTTTTTGGATAGCTAGAATTTGTTCTTTTTGTGCAAACTGGGAGAAAAATTCTCAAGGTGAACTTGAGTTAAGAATGGATGATTTTGCTAGAGTTATTTTTGAAAAACTAAAAGAAAATGTAAATGATAAAAATTATGAACTCATATTAAGTGCACATAGCGTGGGAACGGTGCTTTGCATAAATGTTTTAGCAAAAGTGCTTAGAAAATGTGAAAAAGAAAATATATCTTTTGAAAATTTAAAGGTTTTAACTTTGGGTGAATGCATACCTTTAGTAAGCTATCAAAAAAGATCTTTTGAGTTTAGAAAAGACTTAGAGTATTTAGGAAGTAAAAATTTAATATGGTATGATTTTACTTCTATTATTGATGGGGCTTGTTTTGCACAAGTTGATTTTATACGCACAAGCGGAGTGAAAGCACAATTTAGTCCAAAATACCTTTCGGCTAAATTTCATACCTTATATAAAAACAAAGATTATAAAAAAATCAAAAAAGACAAATATAAAGCACATTTTTTATATTTATTTGCCACACAAATTCAAGGAGTATATAACTTTTTTGAATTTATCATAGGTAAAAATAAATTAGAAGAAAAAATCAAATAGGAGAAAACATGGGTCAGTGTCCTTTTCATCCAAAGCCTTATAAAAATAAAGCTTCTACGTTAACTACTTTTTTACTAAAAAGAAGATCTTGGCTTGATGGACTTTATGAGCGAAGTTACAAGATGATGATGGGTAGAGTAAAAATGCCTGGATTTGATCTATATGTGGTAAATGATCCAAAAGAAGTTAGACGCATTATGGTAGATGAGGTTAGAGAATATCCAAAAAGTCAACTTTTGCATGAGCTTTTGGAGCCACTTTTGGGTATAAGTATTTTTACAACTAATGATAGAGTATGGGAAAAGCAAAGAGAACTTTTAAGACCTTCTTTTGAAATGACAAGGATTTCTAAGGTTTTTAATTTGATGAGTGAAGCAGCTTCTGATATGATGGCAAGATTTGCAAGGTATGAAGATAAAGCGATTATAGAAGTAGATGAAGCTATGACTTTTGTGACTGCAGATGTGATTTTTAGAACTATTATGTCATCAAAACTTGATGAGCAAAAAGGTAAACTTGTTTTGGATGCTTTTGTAACTGTGCAAGAAGAAACAGTTAAAACAGCTATGCGAAGAATGTTTCGTTTCCCAACTTGGCTTTCAAATCTTTTAGGTGAGAAAAAAAGACTTAAAGCAGGTGGAGTTATACGCAAGGTTTTATCAGATATTATAAAGCCAAGATATGATAATGCCCTAAATGATCAAGGAAAATATGAAGATATTTTATCATCATTGCTTATGGTGGTAGATGCAGATACTAATGAGAGATTTTCTTTTAATGAAATTTTAGACCAAGTTGCCATGCTTTTCTTAGCAGGCCATGAAACCACTGCAAGTTCACTAACTTGGACACTATATATTTTAAGTATTTCTCCAAATGAGCAACAAAAAGCCTATGAAGAAATCATGCAAGTTGCGGGTGATGAAGAGTTTAAAATAGAACATATTAGAGCAATGAAATATCTTACAAATGTGTTTAAAGAAAGCTTACGACTTTATCCGCCAGTTGGCTTTTTTGCTAGAGAAGCAAGAAATGATAACAAAATGAGAGATAAGCTTATCAAAAAAGGTTCAGGTGTAGTGGTAGCTCCATGGCTCATTCATAGACATGATAGTTTTTGGGAAAATCCACATGAGTTTGATCCAAGTCGCCATGAAGATAAAAGCAAGATTAAAAAAGACACTTATATGCCTTTTGGTATGGGAGAGCGTGTGTGTATAGGGCAGGGTTTTGCTATGCAAGAGGCTGTTTTGATTTTAGCTAATATTTTAAGGACTTATAAGTTAGAATTAGAAGAAAATTTTGTACCTGATATAGTAGGAAGACTTACTATAAGATCGGCAAATGGTATGAATATAAGATTTATAAAAAGGTAAAAATGAAAGAAAAATTAGCAGGAACTATACTACTTTGCGCTATCGTTCCTTTAGCGGTGATTAGTTATCTTTTTATTGTTATAGTGGGTACTTTTGGTAATCCTGCTAGGGTTAGACAAGGTGTGAGAGCGCTTGATCATTTTGTCAATGCTACTTTGTTTAATGGTTATGCTTGGGAGTCTTTATCATCTCATGCTTGGAGAGAGCGTGATAAAAGATGGGCTAAAATAGTTATTAAAATCACAGATTTTTTTGATAAAAATCACTGCCAAAAGGCAAATAAAAGAGAACAGCCTATAGTAGATTTAGTTTTAGAAAGAAAGCTTACCGAGCAAACTGTCGGCAAGCAACTTTAATTTTCTCCAAATAAAGCTTTAAGGTTTTTAAACGCTTCTTCTTGGTTATTAGTTTTATCTTCATTGTTTATTTCATTAAGTTCTATTTCATACCCAAGTAACATGCTAGCTAAGCGTATGTTAATACCGCTTTTTCCTATGGCTTTGCTTTTTTGCTCACTATTTAGCGTTACAATAGCTTTTTTATCTTCAATTTGCACTGAATTTATAATAGCAGGAGCCAAGCTTCTAGTGATTAAAATTGCCATTTCATTAGAATACTCAATACAGTCGATATTTTCATTTTTTAATTCTTTGCTTACAGCATTGATTCTAACTCCTTTTATACCCACGGTTGCTCCTACTGCATCAACGCTTGGGCTATTGGCTTGTAAGATGATTTTTGCTCTCTCGCCTGGAATTCTTGCACTGGCATAAATATTTATAAGACCATCTTTGATTTCAGGAACTTCAGCTTTTAATAAAGCTTCTAAAAATTTAGGGCTAGTTCTACTAAGCTCCATTCTCATACCTGATTTATCAATATATACATGTCTAATAACAGCCTTAATCACATCACCTACTTTAAATTTTTCACCTTTGATACGATTTTTTCTAGGTAAATATGCACGAAACTCATCAATTTCTACATAAGTATTTTCTTCACTATCTACTCTTACTACGCTACCAAAAACCATATGTCCTACCATTTTTTGGTATTTTTCATAGATTTTTTCTTCTAAGAGTTTTTGAATGTTGTATTCTAATTCTTTATGCAAGATATTTACAGCAGTACGACCTAAATTTTCTAAAGAGCATTCATAAGTTAACTCATCGCCAATTTCTACATCTTTAGCTTCCACTCTTGCTTTGCTTAAAGCGATAAAATGTTCATTTTCACTTTCTAATCTTTCATCATCATCACTAACTACAACTATTTTTTGATAAAGTTGCAAATTTTTACCTGAATCAACAAAAAATTCATATTTATCGCCATAAATTTTCTTAGCAGTATTAATAAGTGCTTTTTTAACTCTTTCTCTTACATCTTCTATTTGTAAATTTTTCTCATTAGCAATGGATTCAATTATATCTGTGATTTTTTCCATAATGACAATACAACCTTAATTTTGGATTTTAAAAGTTTGAAGAATAAAATTATATCTTTAATAAGTTTAATTAAAAGTAAAATTTGCTATAATTTCAGATTAAAAAAACTTGAGGATGATGATATGGATTTAAAAATAGCAAGAACCTCTGTTGATGAAAAGCCAAAAAGTATAAGTTTAGAAAGTATTGAAAAGGCTGTGGATAAAGAAGGTCAAAAATTTTTCTATTTTGATAAAGACAATGCACATAAGCAATTAATCGCTTTAGTAGAGCATTTTGAAAAAAAAGGAAAATGTGTTTATCATAGAACAATCAAATATGGTTTAGATGATACAGATTTTATGTATGAGGTACACATTCTTTGAGTAAAAAACTTTTTATACAAACTTTAGGTTGTGCTATGAATGTTAGAGATTCAGAGCACATGATAGCCGAGCTTAAAGAAAAAGAAAATTATGAATTAACTCAAGATGCAAAAGAAGCAGATTTGATTTTAATCAATACTTGCTCGGTGCGTGAAAAGCCTGTACATAAGCTTTTTTCAGAAGTTGGAAGTTTTGAAAAAATCAAAAAAAATGGTGCGAAAATAGGAGTTTGTGGTTGCACTGCTTCTCATTTGGGTGATGAAATTTTTAAGCGTGCTCCTAATGTTGATTTTGTTTTGGGAGCTAGAAATGTTTCTAAAATAACAAAGGCAGTAAATACTCCTAAATTTTTAGGTAATGATATAGATTTTGATGAGAGTAATTATGCTTTTGCTGATTTTAGAAATAGTCTTTATAAAACTTATGTAAATATTTCTATAGGATGTGATAAACATTGCACTTATTGCATAGTGCCACATACTAGAGGAGATGAGATTTCTATACCTTTTGAAATTATCAAAAAAGAAGCGCTAAAAGCAGTTGCTAATGGTGCTAAAGAGATTTTTTTACTAGGACAAAATGTTAACAATTACGGCAAAAGATTTTCTAATGCTCATGAAAAGATTAATTTTTCAGATCTTTTAGAAAAATTAAGCGAAATCGAAGGTTTAGAGCGTATCCGCTTTACAAGCCCACATCCATTGCATATGGATGATAGATTTTTAGAGGTTTTTTCTAAAAATCCAAAAGTATGTAAGTCTATGCATATGCCTTTACAAAGTGGTTCAAGTGAAATTTTAAAGGCTATGAAACGCGGTTATACTAAAGAGTGGTATTTAGATAGGGCCTTAAAACTTCGTTCTATGTGTAAAGATGTGAGTATTTCTACTGATGTGATTGTAGCTTTTCCAGGTGAGAGTGATAAAGACTTTGAAGATACCATGGATGTACTTGAAAAAGTGCGATTTGAGCAAATGTTTTCTTTTAAATATTCTAAAAGACCACTAACTAAAGCTGCAACTATGCCAAATCAAATTCCTGATGATATAGCTTCAAAACGCTTGAGTATTTTACAAGCTAGACATACAGAAATTTTAGATGAGATTGTTGCAAAACAAAAAGATAAAGAATTTGAAGTTTTATTTGAAGAATTAAGAAGTGAAGGCTTTGTAGCAGGTAGAAGTGATAATAATTTTTTAATCCAAGTAAAAGGAAGCGAAGAATTATTAGGACAAATGAAAAAAGTAAAAATCACCAATCCTAGGCGTATGGTGTTAAATGGCGAAATCCTTTAAGATTAATCTTTTAGCTTTTGGAATTTTTTTACTCCAATGGCTGATTTTTTTAACTTGTAGAAAGGTTTATTTAGGGCAAAAGCTTCCAAAAAGATCATGTGTGATACTTTTTTGGCATGGGCGTCTTGCCCTAATGCCTTTTGCCTATCGTAAAATGGGTATTAAAGGTAAAAAGGCTTATGTGATGATTTCACACCATAAAGATGGAGAGATCATTGCTAGAAATATTGCCTTTTTTGGTTTGGATACTTTAAGAGGAAGCACAAGCAAAGGTGCTTTGGCTTTATTAAAACAATCTTTCAAAATCTTAGATCAAGGCGATGATATTATCATTACTCCAGATGGGCCAAGAGGACCTTATCATAGTATTTCAGATGGTTCTGTGATGATAGCAGCGAAAAAAAATGTTCCACTTTTTTTATTAAATTATGAAGCAAGTTCTTTTTGGGAATTTAAAAGTTGGGATAAAATGATCTTACCCAAACCTTTTTCTAAGATTACTTATAGATTAAGTGAAGAAATCAAAATACAAAATTTAAATTTAGAAGAAGCTAAAGTATTGATAAAAGAAAAATTTGATATGATAAGTCAAATAGATAAAGGATAAACACTATGTTATCTTTTTTTAGAAAGTATATTTTACAACTTTTAGTTTGTATTTGCTATGATGAAAAACAATACATTATAAGATGTCATACTTGGAAAAAATCCCAAGCTGTTGATACTTTTGAAAAAAGCTTTGAAGATAAAGAAAAAGCTATAGAATATGTAAAAAATTTAAGTAAAGATTTTCAAATTTATTATTTATGTGCTTTTTTTACTCCTATTGCCCAAGGTGTTGTGCCAAGTTCAAATTTTAAAGATCTTTCCAATTTTGGTGTCGATGCAAGTAGTGTTAGGTGTATTTCTTTTAACAACGGCTTATTGTATGCATCTAATCATTCTTTAAGCTCATATGAGCAAGATTATGAGGCTTTTGGTGGTTTGGATTTGCTTTATTCGCCTTTTTCTTTGCTTTATCATTGCATGGCAAATAGAGGTTTTGAAGAAAAAATCGGCCTTTATGTATATAGATACCATGATTTTGTTGCGATGTTAATTTGTAAAAATGAGGCTATATTATTTGGAAGTTATTTTAATATAGCTAGTCAAAATTATGATGAAGATGATTTTTTTGATGATATTAAAGAAGAATTTGACTTAAAAATTGACGATGAAAATCAAGAAGAAGAAAATGAACAAAATTATGATTTAAAAAGTTTAGAAGAAATGAGTCAAGAGCTTGATAAACTTGAGGAATTAGATGAAGAAAAAGAAGAGCTTCCTGTTGAGTCTTTAGAAAATTTTAGCTCAGATATGAAAATGATAGAATACATTATCTCAAGTGTAAAAGAATTTTATCAAAATCCTTTGTATGATAATAGCTTTTTAGAAGAAATTGTGATTTTTGATGAGGAAAGTTTTAGCCCAACCTCACTTGATTATTTAGAAAATGAACTATTTATAAAGCCTAAAGTAGAGCTTGTAGATACTTTAAATTTGATGAATGAACTTATGGTGAAGGACTTAAAATTATGAGATATAGTCTAATCAAACCTAAGATAAAACCTGTTTTTAATCTTTTTACTAGAATTTGGATTTATTTTACTAGTATTAGTGTTGCTTTGATTTTTGTGGTGTTTATTGTAGTGGTTTTTAAAAGCTATTATGCGTCTGTGCAACTTGATGATAAAAAAGAAGAGTTAGCTCAAATTCTCGCACAAATTAATGCTAATAAGCTTAAATATCAAGAACTAGTAAGACAAAATGATAAAGCAGAGTTGATTTTGGGAGATTTAGGGCAAGAGCAAGAAAATGGTAAAAATAAAGTTTTATTAAAAAGTATTCAAAATCTTTTTACTTTAGTGCCTAAAAACATATCTTTAAATGAGGTTTTAATGGAAGATAGATCACTTATTTTAAGAGGTATTACACCTACTAAAGAAATGTTTGCTTTGTTGTTAGAAGCCCCATTAAGAAGTATTTTTTCAAATTCTCAAACAAGCTATTATCAATTAGAAAATGGGTGGTATCGCTTTGTAAGTGTAAATATCACTATACCAGAGGAAATGTATGAGCAAAAACGATAAGAGCTTAGAAGAAGCTGATGTATTAAAGATACTGATTTATTCTTTTTCATTTGTTGCACTTTGTGCGATTTTGATTTTATTTTTAATCGTGCCTTTTTTGAAAGATTATAAAATCGAGCATTCAAGATTAGCAACCCAGCAAATTCAAAACACTAAAGCATTAAATGAGCTACAAGCTTTAGAAAAAGTTATTGATGAGTTTCAAAAGATGAATGCGAAAAATTTAGCTCAAATTAATGCAGAATTTTCACAAAAAGAATTATTGGAATTTATGAAAAATTACTTTGATGATGTTAAAATCAATCTCATTCCTATTAAAAAAGAGCAAGAGTATCTAAAATATCAATTTGAAGCTAATGTAAAGATGAAAAATCCTCAAGCTTTTTATTCTTTTTTAAATGATTTGCAAAGATATAAAAATTTAATAGAAATTAGCACTCCTGTAGAATTTAAATCCGAAGAAAAACACATTAATCTTAAATTTAAGATCAAAGTGTTTCATGCTTTAGCTATTCAAAAATAATTACTTCATTATTTTGATAAGGAGTAGCTTTTTCTTCTTTTTTATCATCTTCTTTTACATCTTGAACCTCTGAGTTTTCTTGTGTTTTTGGTTCTTCTTTGATTTCTTTTATACTAGTTTTTAAACTAGATGTGATTTCTTTATAAAAAGCAAGAAAAACTTTATCAATTTCTAAAGCACTAGCTGCAAGACTTTCATTAACTTGGGTTGGAACAGCACTATATACCTCTCTAAAGCTTTCTATGCTTGCTTGTCCTTTTATAGGATAATTTAAAATAATAGGATCGTTTAATTTTGCCGAGCTTGCTGTGCTTTGGAAAGTATCTTCTTGGTGTAAATTATTTAAATGACTTTGAGCTTCTAAAATAATCATAAAAGAAGACTCCACACTATCGCCTCCAAGACTTGAATTTCTTGTAACCTTATCTTCATATAAACTAGCATTGATAACTATAGTAAAAGCATAATCAGGATTTTCATTATCTATAATATACCCCTTACTTTGAAGCAATGCTTTGCTATCTTCTAAAAGTTGTTTTTTGAGTAATTCTAAGCTTTTATTGATTCTTTGATTTAGAGTAGATTGCTCAAAATATGAACTATAAAAAGTATTTTTTATAATTTCTACATCATTGATTTTGACTTTAGGACTATTAGCATTTGTGTGGTTGTGTTCTTCAAAAGTGCTTTTAAAATTTGGCATAGAAATATAATAAGTTTTTTGATTACCAGTGCAAGCACTTAAAAATAAAATTATGCTAAAAAATAATAATATTTTTTTCATTTTCTCTCCTTGTTATTTTTATAATTATACAATTTTTTGCTATATTATGTGTTTTATTATAAAGGCTTTTTTATGGAATTTTGGCAAAATATTTATGCAAATTTTGATGTAGTGGCTTTTGAAATTTTTGGTTTAAAAGTGCATTGGTATGGCATTATGTATGTGTTAGCTTTACTTGTTGCTTTAATGGTCGCAAAATACTATGCGATTAAAGATAATATGGGAATTTCTAAAGCTATGCTTGATAGCTATTTTATATGGGTAGAAATAGGGGTGATTTTAGGTGCAAGAATAGGTTATATTTTAATTTATGATGTGCATACTTTATGGTATCTTACTCATCCTTGGCAAATTTTCAATCCTTTTTATAATGGAGAATTTGTAGGGATTAGGGGTATGAGTTATCATGGAGCTGTTGTTGGATTTTTAATAGCAACTTATGCTTTTTGTAAAAAAAATAAGCAAAATTTATGGAAATATTTAGATTTGGTAGCTATTAGTGTGCCATGTGGATATATTTTTGGTCGTATTGGAAATTTTTTAAATCAAGAGCTATTTGGTAGAGCTACGGAAGTGCCTTGGGGTATTTATGTAGATGGGATATTGCGTCATCCATCTCAGCTTTATGAAGCATTTTTAGAAGGTTTTATAGTTTTTATCATTTTATTATTGATAAAAAAATATAAAAAATACAATGGAGAATTGATTGCTTATTATACGATTTTGTATGCTCTAGCGCGTTTTGTATGTGAGTTTTTTAGAGAGCCTGATTTTGGTATAGGCTTTGTTGCTTTTGGTATGAGTATGGGCCAGATATTAAGTTTATTAATGTTTTTATTAGGACTATTTTTATCTTTTTATTTAAGAAATATTAAAAAAAATTTATAAATTTTTATTTATTTTAAGAATAAAAGTTCTATAATTGCTCCGATATTAAAACTTATCAACTTTTAAAAGGAGTAAATATGAGCCAACTCATTGAAGGTTTTTTAGGCAAGAGTGTTGATGGCAAAAAAAGCAAAATGCCAGCAAAACTTGACTATATTCAAAGTGCGACAGGCTTAATTTTAGGCTTGTTTATGTGGGCACATATGTTGTTCGTTTCTACCATTTTGGTTAGTGATGATTTTTTTGATTCAGTAGTTCATTTTTTAGAACTAAAATTTATCATTAATAGCCCTATGATGAGCTACATCACTTCTTTCTTAGCAGCCTGTGTTTTGGTTATTTTCTTTGTGCATGCTGGACTTGCAATGAGAAAATTCCCTATTAATTTCAGACAATACCAACTTTGTAGAACACACTTAAAATATATGAATCATGGTGATTCTTCTTTATGGTGGGTTCAAGCTGCAACTGGTTTTGTAATGTTTTTCTTGGGTTCTGCGCACTTAATTTTTATCATTACTAATGCAGATAAAATCAGTGCTGATATGTCAGGTGATAGAGTAGTGAGCCATTTTATGTGGTTGTTTTACATTGCCTTATTAATTTGTGTTGAGTTGCATGGTAGTATTGGTCTTTATAGATTATGTGTAAAATGGGGTTGGTTCGAAGGTAAAGATGCAAAAGAAAGTCGTAAAAAACTTAAAAAAGCAAAATGGTTTATTAGTATTTTCTTCTTAGTTTTGGGTGTATTAAGCTTAGCTGCTTTTGCAAAAATAGGCTTTAATAATTACCAAAACAACTCTGTAGCGCAAATAGTAAAAACTTATGATGGAGCTAAATATGAACATACAATATAGTGATGCTTTAGTTATTGGTGGTGGTCTTGCAGGTTTAAGAGCTGCTATTGAAGTTGCAAAAAGTGGTCAAAGTGTAACTTTATTAAGTATTTGTCCAGTTAAAAGATCTCACTCAGCTGCTGTACAAGGTGGTATGCAAGCAAGTTTAGGAAATAGCGTTAAAGGTGAGGGAGATAATGAAGATGTGCATTTTGCTGATACAGTAAAAGGGTCTGATTGGGGCTGTGATCAAGAAGTTGCAAGAATGTTTGCACAAACTGCTCCAAAAGCTGTGCGTGAGCTTGCTGCTTGGGGTGTGCCTTGGACTAGGGTTACAAAAGGACCTAGAACTGTTGTGATAAACGCTCAAAAAACTACTATTGAAGAAAAAGAAGAAGCACATGGTCTTATAAATGCAAGGGATTTTGGTGGTACTAAAAAATGGAGAACATGTTATATCGCTGATGCAACAGGACACTGTATGCTATATGGTGTGGCAAATGAAGCGATTAAACATCAAGTTAAAATCATCGATAGAATGGAAGCAGTAAGAATTATCCATGATGGTAAAAAATGTCTAGGGGCTATTGCTAGAGATTTAACTAATGGGGAATTAATCGCTTATGTTGCTAGAGGAACTATGATAGCAACTGGTGGTTATGGTAGAATTTATAAACAAACTACAAATGCTGTTATTTGTGAAGGTACAGGAGCTGCTATCGCGCTTGAAACTGGACTTTGCAGACTTTCAAATATGGAAGCAGTGCAATTTCATCCAACTCCAATCGTACCAAGTGGTATCTTACTAACCGAAGGTTGTAGAGGTGATGGTGGTATCTTAAGAGATGTTGATGGTTACCGCTTTATGCCTGATTATGAGCCTGAGAAAAAAGAACTTGCAAGCAGGGATGTTGTAAGTCGTAGAATGATGGAGCATATTAGAAAAGGTAAAGGTGTAAAAAGCCCTTATGGAGATCATTTGTGGCTTGATATTTCTATCCTTGGCCGTGCTCATGTTGAAAAAAATCTTCGTGATGTTCAAGATATTTGTAAGACATTTAATGGCATTGATCCTGCTGATGAGGGTCCAAAAGGCTGGGCACCAGTTTTACCTATGCAACATTACTCAATGGGTGGTATTAGAACAAAACCAACCGGTGAAAGTCAATGGCTAAATGGTCTTTTTGCATGTGGTGAAGCAGCTTGTTGGGATATGCACGGATTTAACCGTTTAGGTGGAAATTCATGTTCAGAAACTGTTGTTGCAGGTATGATCGTAGGGGATTATTTTGCACAATATTGTAAAGAAAATGGTAATGATATTGATACAAATATCGTTAAATCTTTCCTTTCTAAAGAGTATGATTACTTAAAATCTCTTGTTAGTAAAGAAGGAAAACATGATGTATTTGAAATCAAAAACAGAATGAAAGACATTATGTGGGAAAAAGTAGCTATCTTTAGAACAGGCCAAGGTCTTGAAGAAGCGGTTAAAGAGCTTGAAGAATTGTATCAAAAATCACTTGATCTAAAAGTACATGATAAAGAATTAAAATGTGCAAACCCAGAGCTTGAAGAAGCTTATAGAGTTCCAAGAATGCTAAAAATTGCTTTATGTGTTGCTTATGGTGCGCTTTTAAGAACTGAAAGCCGTGGGGCTCATTATAGAGAAGATTATCCAAAAAGAGATGATTTAAATTGGATGAAAAGAACCAATACTTACTGGGTAGAAGGTGAAAGTATGCCTAGAGTTGAGTATGAAGATCTTGACATTATGAAAATGGAAATCCCACCTGCATTTAGAGGTTATGGTGCTAAAGGAAATATCATTGAAAATCCATTAAGTGAAAAACGCCAAGCTGAAGTTGATGCGATCCGCGAAAAAATGGAATCAGAAGGCAAAGGTAGGTATGAAATTCAACATGCTTTAATGCCTTATGAATTACAAGCTAAATTTAAAGCACCAAATCAAAGAATAGGAGTTGATTATGAGTAGAAAATTAACAATAAGAGCATTTAAATATAATCCATTAAGTAAAATTTCTAAGCCTCATTTTGTTACTTATGAGCTTGAAGAAACTCCATTTATGACGATTTTTGTGTGCTTAACTCAAATTAGAGAAAAAATGGATGCGGATTTGAGTTTTGACTTTGTATGTAGAGCAGGGATTTGTGGAAGCTGTGCTATGATGATTAATGGTAAGCCAAAGCTTGCTTGTAAAACATTAACAAAAGACTATCCAGATGGCGTTATAGAGCTTATGCCTTTGCCTGCTTTTAGACACATTAAAGATTTAAGTGTTAATACAGGTGAGTGGTTTGATAGTATGTGCAAACGCGTTGAAAGCTGGGTGCATAATGAAAAAGAAACAGATATTTCTAAACTTGAAGAGCGTATAGAACCAGAAGTTGCTGATGAGACTTTTGAACTTGATCGTTGTATAGAGTGTGGAATTTGTGTTGCTTCTTGTGCGACTAAGTTAATGAGACCTGATTTTATCGCTGCTACTGGACTTTTAAGAACAGCTAGATACTTACAAGATCCACACGATCATAGAACTATAGAAGATTTTTATGAATTAGTAGGCGATGATGATGGAGTATTTGGGTGTATGTCTTTACTTGCGTGTGAAGATAATTGTCCAAAAGAACTACCTTTACAAAGTAAAATTGCCTATATGAGAAGACAACTTGTCGCTCAAAGAAACAAATAATCCTAGCCCCCAAGAAGATGGGGGCATTAAAGTCTTACTAAAACAAATTTGGAAAAATCATAGCGTTTATCTTGATGTAAATACTCTTTTTGATGAGAGCTTAATTAATACTCAAAAAGCAGCAATTATCTTAAGCACTAATCTTGATAATTATGAAAGATTTAGCGCTTTAAATGAATTCAAAAGTTTGATGAAAAGTTTAAATTTACGTTTAGATCTTTATAGCATACAATATGCGCAAGTTTGTTTTATTAATGCTTTAAATTTTGGAATTTTAGATAAAAATGAGCTTTTAAAAGCTTTAGAAAAACTTCAAAAAATCACTGATAATGCCCTGATATATGCTTTTGTATCTAAGCAAAAAATTATTCAAAAAGATTACAAACAAGAATTTAAAAACTCTCATCAAACACTAGATCTTATTAACGAAAAATTACAAGAGCTTTGCGAGGATGAAAAAGCTCAAAAACTCTTACAAGAAGCTTTAGTTAAATTTAGTAATATTGATTTTTCTATCGCGGTGACTGGTGTTGTAAATGCTGGAAAATCAAGCATGCTAAATGCACTTTTAAAAAAAGAGTTTTTAGGAGTATCAAATGTGCCTGAAACTGCAAATTTAAGTATTTTAAAATACGGTAAAGAGCAAAAAGCTAAGATATATTTTTGGAATGAAGAAGAATGGCAAGATATTTTAAAAAGTTCTAATGATAATCAAGACATGCAAGAGCTTATAAAGCAATTAGAGCAAAATTTTAATTTAAATGAATACATCAAAAAAGAAAGCAAAAACATACAAATAAATTTTGATGAATTAAAAAACTATACTAGTGCAAAAAACAAAATCTCAGCACTTATTAAAAAAATAGAACTTTTTTCATCGCTTGATTTTTTAAAAGATAATGTTTGTATAGTTGATACCCCTGGGCTTGATGATGTGATTATCCAAAGAGAGCTTTTGACAAAAGCTTATATAAGCAAGGCTGATTTTTTAATCCACCTTATGAATGCTTCTCAAAGTCTTAGTCAAAAAGATTGTGATTTTATTATAGAGTGTTTATTAACTTCAAGAGTAAGCAAGCTTTTAATTGTGCTTACAAAGGCTGATTTATTAAGCGAAAAAGACTTGCAAGAAGTAATTAACTATACTAAAAATAAGCTCAAAGAAAATTTAATGCAAAAGCATTTAAATCAAGAATTATTAAATAATTTAGATTTTGTATGTATTTCTTCAAAATTAGCTAATGATTTTTACCAAAAAAGAGGTGGAAATTTAGAACAAAGCAATATTTTAACGCTAGAAGAACTCATAGTTAAAAGTTTATATGATAAAAACAAAATTGCTCTAAGTGCTTATAAAAAAGAATTGTTATTGCATTTAGAAAAAATAGAAGAAAAAATTAAATTTTCTAATAAAATACTAAATTATGAAAATATCAAGCTTGATAAGCAAAATCAAGCTGTTATCAATGATTTTAAAGCAAAAAAAGAAAAATTAATGCAAATAAAAGCAGAATTAAGTGCTATTTTTAACGCAAAAGATGAAAATACTCAAGAAATTTTAACGCTTTTGCATTTGCTAGCTAAAAAATTAAAAGAAAAACTTATAGATGAGCTAAAATATAATCAAAATAATAAAATCAAAAACAGCACTCAAAGACTAAACACCATCATCGATACGACTTTAAAAGATGGAATTTTTGATCTTTTAAGAGAGTTAAAACAGCAAAGTGAGCAAAAGATTAATGAGCTTAAAAACACACTAAGCATAAAGTATGATTTTTTAAAAACTATATTAGAGCAAAGTTGTGATGATTTTAAAAGCAAGGTTGAAGCAAAAATAGAAGGTATTTTTAGCGATGATCTTTTTATAACATTAAAAACTGAACTTTTAAAAAATTTAGAATCAACTCAAGATATTTATAAACTAGAAAGCTCTTTAGAAAATCAAATTTTAAAAAAATTACAAACATTTAATATAGAAAAAATCGCCAAAGATTTAAAAAATAATCAAGAATTTTTTACTAATTTAGAGCTTAGTTTAAATTTATACGAAAAAGAGCAAGAAGAACAAATTAAAGATTTAAAAGATTTAATTTTACAAATAGAACAAAATGAGCAAAATTCTAAAGAGCTTTTAGAAAAAAACAATACAAAATTACAAAATTTAAAGACTTTAAAAACGGAGCTTTTAAATGCAAAATGATTTGATTAATGATTTTTTAAAAGCTTATGAAAATGCTTATTGTAAAAGCTTTGATGATAGTTTTGAAGGAAAGATTTTAGCAATCAAAAATGCATTTTTAGAGCCAAGTTTGCATTTAAATGATGTTTTTTTAAAAGATCTTGAGATGATCATAGCTAGCTATAAAAGAGCCATTAATGTGGCCATTATAGGGCAATTTTCCAGTGGTAAATCTACGCTTTTAAATTTGATTTTGCAAAAAGAATGCTTACCAACAGGTGTGGTGCCAGTGACTTTTAAGCCTACTTTTTTACGCTATGCTAGGGAGTATTTTTTAAGAGTTGAATATGAAGATGGCAGTGATGAGATTGTTGATATAAATGAGCTTGCTAAATTTAGCGATCAAAGAAATAAGCTAAAAGAAACCAAAAGTTTGCACCTTTTTGCACCTATTGAGCTTTTAAAAGATATCACGCTTATAGATACCCCGGGTCTAAATGCAAATACAACCGATACGCTAACTACTTTTCAAGAGCTTTCTTTTATGCATAGTGCTATTTGGCTTAGTTTGATTGATAATGCAGGTAAAAAAAGTGAAGAAGATGCTATAAGAGCAAATGCCAAGCTTTTAGAGCGTGGTGGGATTTGCGTGCTAAATCAAAAAGATAAATTAAACCAAGATGAGTTAGAAAATGTTTTAAATTATGCGCATTTGGTTTTTGATAAATATTTTGAAAAAATTATCGCAATTTCGTGCAAAGAAGCAAAGTATGATTTACAAAAATCAAATTTGCCTTTACTTTATGAGTATTTAAAAGGGCTTGATTATGAAAAAATTAAAAAAGATTTTATTAAAGAAAAACTGAATGATTTATGTGAGCTTTTGTTAAATCAATACATTTTTTTGCAAGATATTTTAGAGCAATTAGAGCTTAAATTTAATGCTATTTTACACTCTTTTAAAGCAAATGTGTTAGAGCAAAAAATCAAAATTTTAAATCATAATTGTTTAGATAAATTAAAACTTGTTGGAGAAAAAATATCTCAAGAGATTTTAAAATTTATCAAAGAAAAAGATAGTAATTATTATAAAGAAGCTAAAGGCTTATTTAAGAAAAATCTTTATGAAAAAATCACCTATAAAGCACCTTATCTTTCAAGTGATGATGCATTTTTGGCTATGTTTTATAATTCTGAAACAATGAATAAAGAATTTAAAAAATTAAAAAGTGAAATTGCTTTAGAATTTAATCAAATCAAAAATGATTTTTCTTCTTTTTTTACTAATTTAGAAGAGCAAATTTTGCTTTTTAAAGCCAAATTTTCAAATTTACAAAAAGAAAATGATTTAGAAAGTGATGAAGAATTTGCAAATTTTAGAAGCTTTGCTAGTGCTAGCGAAGAGCTTTTTTTGAAAGATTTTAAAGAGTTGTTATTTAAAAGCAAACTTGAGCTTGATTTGTTTTTAGAAAAATTAAATTTAAAAGCTTTGGCAAATTATGAAAGTGCTACTAAACTTACTTTAGGATTTTTTAGTACAAAAATGAGCGTGAGTAAAGAATTTTATGAGCTTGATAGCACTGAGTTTAGTTTGTATTATCCAAAAGCAAGTGAAGTGTATCAAAGGGTATTAACAGAGCTTAATGTGTATGAATTTGAAGATTTACTCATCAATAAACCAACGATAATGAAAATTTTTAAAGACTATATGCAAAGCTTAGAAAATTTAATCCAAGAAAAAAAAGTTTATATAAAAAATTTAATCATAGAATTTGAAAACAAAAAAACGATGATTGAAAAGATTAAAAGTCAAATTTCTAAGCTTTGATATTAACTTGTTTGTTTTTTCCATACAAAAAAATAATAAATTCCTATAAGTAAAAATATAAAAGTATTTAAAAGTTGTGCTATGTTTTCTTGGTTTTGCTCAAAAAGTAAAAACCAAATGATCAATGAAGCAATATTAGCTAGAGTAACTATAAAATAACTTTCCATATATCTTTTAACTTGCATATAAAATGCGATTAATTGTCCCATGATAGCAAAAGAATTTAGGTAAATAAAACTAGCGTTCATATTTTTTAAAATATAAGCATAAATTAAACTTGCAAATATTAAAAAAATTCCATAATAAATTCTTTTAATATTGTCTAATTTTCTTATGATAATTCTTGTTTTTTCTTTGTTTTGATTATTTTTCCAATGATAAATTCCATAAATATTAATAGGCAAATAAAAAAGATTTAACATCACATCACCATATAATTTCAACTCATAAGCAATGTATGCATAAGATAAAGAATACAATATCCCAAAAATAAAACAAACCACCTTCCCAGCGCCAGCAAAAAACACATATAAAACAGCATTTATAGCACTAAAAAGACTTAAAAAAGAACCATCATAAGTATAAGTTAAAAAAGTAATTATGCATATACTTATAAAAAGTGCGATATAAAATTTCAAAGAAATGTTAAATTGTGATAGCATAAAATATCCAAATATATTTTTGAATTGTTGTTACTTAGGATTATTAGAAAATTTATGAGAAATTTTTCCTTTTGCATGCGTTATTATTTGAGCTTTTATATCATAAGCTTGTCCAAAACCTTTTACAAATCTTCCTTCTTTGAAATTTAATTTTATAAGATGAAAATCTTGCATATTTTTTATCATTTTTATACTTTCATCGTTGTTATTTTGCGATAAAAACTCATCATAAATTTCATCAAATTTTTCATCTTTTTGCATAAAAATAGCTTCGCATTTATATCTTAATCTTTTTCTTAAAATAGCAGATACAGCTTTGCACTCATCTTCTAAAAACATTATTTCTATATTGTTTGGATTATTTTTTATATTTGAAAAATGTTCTGATATTTCACTTATGTATATAAAAAATCCATATTTACTTTTTATAAGTGGTGCATAAGAGCACATTACTTCATTATCTTTGCTTAAACTAGCTATGCAAACAGAGTTAAACTCATTTATAAAATCATTAATTTCTTTTTTTAAATTTTCCATTTTTTATCCAAATATATTTTTAAATGTTGCTCATAATCTTTGATAAATTTATCAACTTGAGGATTTTTACAAACATCATTTACTATAAAAGTCGGTAAAGCACTCATCCCCATATATTCATGAGCTTTATGTAAATGTAAATATACCATATCAACACCAACACCATCAAAAAATTCATTTTTTAAAGTAAAAGCTTCAATAGGCGCATTCCAAGTAAGAGAAAACATGTATTTTTTATCTTTTAACAAGCCACCTGTTCCATAATTTATGCTAGGATTAGCACTGCTTCTTCCATCGTTTATAAAAAATTTATCCTTACCTTGTATATAAATTTCATCCATGTATTTTTTAACTATCCAAGGCTCTCCCATCCACCAAGCAGGCATTTGATACACCCAAACATCAGCCCACATAAGCTTTTGCACCTCTTCTTCTATATCATAAGCATTGTCTATAATGGTTTCTTTTATGTTGTAGTTTAATGATTTTAAAGTATTTTTTGCTATTTCTTGTAGGGTATGATTTAACTTTCCTTTTGAAAATTTTAATTCCTTAGCGCCATTTAACAATAAAATATTTTTCATTATTTATCCTTGTTTTTAAATTTTTAAAATTATAATTTAACTATAATCTTATTTCAATACAGAAATTTATGTAAGATACTATACTAAAGGAAAGTTAAAATGCAACAAAAATGCGATTTTACAGAGTGTGGGTTTAACTATACTTTATCACTTATTTCGGGTAAATATAAAATGAGTGTTTTGTATTGTTTGTTTCGCTATGAGGTGGTAAGATACAATGAGCTTAAAAGATATCTTGGTAATATTTCTTTTAAGACTTTAACGCATACTTTAAGAGAACTTGAAAATGATGATTTAATCACACGCAAAGAATATCCACAAATTCCACCAAAAGTAGAGTATAAACTCTCTAAAAAAGGTCAAAGTTTAATACCTATTTTACAAGCAATGTGCGAGTGGGGCGAGGAAAATCAAAAGGAAGAAAAATGATAGAATTGTTAGATGGTATAAATTTAGAAAAATACATGGGTACATGGCTAGAAATGGCTAGAAAACCTGCTTTTTTTCAAAAAACCTGTAAAAGTGCTAAAGCAGAATACGAGCTAGAGTATGAAGGCTCTATGCCTATAATAAAAGTTAAAAATATATGCACCAAAGAAAATGGTGAAATTTCACAAGCAAATGGCAAAGCAAGAGTAAAATCTCCAAGAGCTTTAGCGGTTAAGTTTAGTATTTTTATGAATATTTTTAACAAGCCAAATTATGAGATTGTTTATATTGATACAAATTATCAAGTTTCTATTGTAGGTAGTCCTGATAAAAAATACTTATGGATTTTATCAAGAGAGATTTTAGTAAAAGAGCAAATAAACTCTTTGCTTGAAATAGCCAAGCAAAGAGGTTTTGACACTAGCGATGTGATTTTTGATGAGTATTAATCCTGCTCGCTCATATCGATTACATAGCGAAATTTGGCTTTTCCTGAGGTGAGATTTTCATAAGCTTTGTCAATCTCGCTTGGTTTGATGAGTTCAATTTCAGGATAAATTCCATGCTCTAAAGAAAAATCAAGCATTTCTTGAGTTTCTTTAATGCCCCCAATAAGCGAGCCATATACTTTTTTACCTGCCTTATGTACAAGATGAATGATGTTAATGCTAGGGCTTACTTCATGTGGAGGTAATCCTACTATAGCCATCTCACCACCAAATTTTAATAAATCCATATAAGCTAGCGGATTATAAGGGGTTGGTATGGTAGAGATGATGAGATCAAATCTTTCTTTTACTACGCTTTTATCTGTACTAGTATAAAAATTATTTACACCCATAGCTAGAGCTTGTGCTTTTTTGTTTTCATTTCTTGCAAAAACACTTACTTTTGCCCCCATTTTTACAGCATATTTTACTGCCATCATACCAAGTCCACCAAATCCAGCTACGGCTACACTTGAACCTTCTTTTATATTTGAAAATTTAAGCGGTGAATAGGTAGTAATGCCTGCACAAAGTAAAGGCGCTACTTTGTCAAGCGGAGCATTTTTTGGTACATTGATAGCAAATTTTTCACTTACTACGATGTTGTTTGAGTAGCCTCCATAGGTGTTTTCATTATCATGAAATACATCTTTGCAGTTATAAGTGTAGATGGTTTTACCATTTTCGCAAAATTGCTCTTGAGATTTTTTGCATGCTTCGCACTCTCCGCATGAGTTTACCATGCACCCAACCCCAGCAAAATCACCTACTTTAAATTTACTCACATTTTCACCCACTGCGATAACTTCTCCTGCTATTTCATGGCCAGGTACGCAAGGGTAGGTTGCCTCGCCCCATTCGCTTCTTGCGGTGTGTATGTCACTATGACAAATTCCTGCGTATTTGATAGCGATTAAGATGTCGTTTTTGCCTACTTTATGGCGTGTAAATTCAAAAGGTGTGAATTTAGAATCCTTGCTAAGCATAGCATAACCTTTGCTTTTAACACGACCATTTTCTAAAAAGATTTTTGAGTCCATTTTCTCTCCTTTAGTGGTTTTTGAAATTATATTAAAGCTAGGTTTTTATTGCAATAGGGAAAATAAAGTAAGATACTATACTCAAGGTGCGTTTGTGGGTTTTGATTTGATTTTTATGATATAATCATTTAAAATTTTAAATATTAAGGAAGCTATGGAACTTAAGCATTTTTCAGAAGATGATACTAGAGTAAAACTCATAGATATTAAACTTCAAGCAAGCTCTTGGAGCGAAGAAAATATCACAAGAAATTATTATTTTACAGATGGACGTAAGCTTATAGGTGGTAAAAGAGCACAAAGAAAATTTGCAGATTATTTGTTGAAATTTCAAAACAATAATCTTGCTATCATAGAAGCTAAAAAACAAAGCAAAGATCCTTTAGATGGCTTGTCTCAAGGCATAGAATATGCCAGAATTTTAAACGTAGCATTTGTATATAGCACTAATGGCGATAAAATTTATGAATACAACTTAAAAACTTCAAGCGGTGAGTACATAGAAAATTTTCCAACCCCAAGTGAGCTTTTTGCTAGGATTTATGGAAATTTAAAAGAATGGCAACACAAGCTTTTATCGCAGCGAGAATTATACATACCCCAAAAAGAATTAAGATATTATCAAAAGATCGCAGTTGATAAAGTCATAGAAGCTTTGATCAACGGTAAAAATAGAATTTTACTCACTCTTGCTACAGGTACAGGTAAAACCACCATAGCTTTTGCTTTGTGTTATCGTTTACTTGAAGCTAGGTGGAATAAAACAAATCAAGACAAAAAACCTAAGATATTATTTTTATGTGATAGGGTGAGTTTAAGAGATCAAGCTTTAGGAGAGTTTAATCCTATAGAGGGCGATTGCGTGGCAGTGAGTGCGCAAGAGTTGAGAAAAAATAATGGCAGAGTGCCTACAAGTGCAAATGTGTTTTTTGGAATTTATCAAAGTCTAGCTTCAAATTCAAAAGAACAAGAAAATGCTAATGAAGAACAAGAAAGCAAATTCTACTTACAATACCCCAAAGACTTTTTTGATCTTATCATCATCGATGAATGCCACAGAGGTGGAGCGAATGAAGAAGGTAGTTGGGCAGGGGTGCTAGAGTACTTTTCATCGGCTACGCATTTAGGGCTTACTGCTACACCTAAAAAAAGCGATAATGTAGATACTTATAGGTATTTTGGTGAGAGTATATATGAGTATAGTCTTAAAGATGGCATAGAAGATGGCTTTTTAACTCCTTATAAAGTTAAGCGTGTTACGACTACGCTTAGTGAAGGCTATGTGTATAACCCTGATGATATCATAGAAGGTGAGTTAGAAAAAGGCTTTTATAAGATCAATGAATTTGAAAGAAATATTCACTTACCTCAATACAACGATTTTCTAGCTAAAGAAATTTTAAAGCTCATCAACCCTATGGATAAAACCATCATCTTTTGTGCTAACCAAGCCCATGCAAGTGAAGTAAAAAGAGCCATTGATAAATTTAAAAGTGTAAAAAGAGATGACTACTGCGTGAGGGTTACAAGTGATGAGGGTAAAATAGGGCTTGAGTACTTAAAGCAGTTTCAAGATAATGACAAAAGCTACCCTGTGATACTCACTAGTTCTAAAATGCTAACCACAGGAGTAGATGCTAGAAATGTCCGCAACATAGTGCTTTTGGCAAATATAGGTTCTATCATAGAATTTAAGCAAATCATCGGAAGAGGCACTAGGGTATATGAGGGAAAAGACTTTTTTACTATACTAGATTTTACCGGAGTAACAAGACTTTTTTATGATCCTAAATGGGATGGCGAGCAGATCAAAGATGAAGAAAAAACCGAGGTAAAAACTATACAAAACAAAAGAGAGCAAAGCAACCCTAAAGAAACAACCAAGCAAAAAGAAGTCACTGTGCATTTAAAAGGCACAAAACTAAAAGTGCTTGATATAACGACAAGCTACATAGGAGATAGCGACAAGCCACTTAGCACAAAAGAATTTTTGGAATTTTTAGTAGGAAAGCTAGCAGAATTTTATGATGATGAAGCAAGGTTACGCGAGATTTGGAGTAACCAAGCAAGCAGGAAAGAATTTTTACAAAAACTTGAAAAAGACCGCATAAGCGAGCAGGTTTTGGAAGAATTGACAGTGATTTTTGAGCAAAAAGACTGCGATGTGTATGATGTGCTAGCACATTTAAGCTTTAACAGCGAGATCAAAACACGCCATGAACGCGTGCTAAATGTAAAAAATAGTACATTTTTAAAACGCTTCCAAAAAGAAAAAGCCTTAAAGCTTGTGGAGTTTTTACTAGATAGGTATCAAGAGTATGGTATAAAAGACTTTGATAGTGGGTTAAAAACACTTATAGATCTTAGCTCTTTAGGTAGCGTAAAAGAGCTAGTGAGTGAATTTGAAGGTATGGAGAATTTAAAACAATGCATTGATGATTTACAAAGGGAGATTTATGCAGGATAAAGAAATAGAAAATACAACGGCAATAAACACCTATGTGAAAAATAAAAATGATGTTACTTTTGAGATTTGCCTTGATTCTGTAATGGATGACTCGTGTAGTAGATTTTTATTATCATTAATTAACGACTTTGAGGAAGGTGAGTGGAGATTTGAGAAATTTAATCAATATATAATGAATGCATTGGCTGAAACTGCCTTATCGAAAACAGAAAGAGAAGCTTTAGCTTCAAAAGAAGAGTATTATTCCATAATACAACGATCTGTTGCAAATCTAAATAAAAAAGAAGGAGAGATAGGAGAAATTTTTCTTTATGGTATTATGAAAAAATACTATAATGCCTTGCCTATTGTGCCTAAGATTTTTTATAAACAAAATGCCAATGATAATGCAAAAGGCGCAGATAGCGTTCATTTAACTATAGAGAATAAAGAATGTCATTTGTGGCTAGGGGAATCTAAATTTTATACAGATATAACCAATGCAATTAGTGAAGCTATAAAATCCATTAAAGACCTTTTAGTAAAAGACAAGCTAAATAAAGAAAAGTCTATTATTATGGATATAAATGATGTTGAATCTTTTATCAAAGATAAAATCTCTGAAGAAAGTATAGATAAAATAAAAAGAGTTTTAAAACAAGATACTTCCATAGATGAACTAAAGAATATCTTGCATATTCCAATATCAATCATTTATCAATGCGAGACAACTAAAACATATAGCGAGTTATCAGAAGAATATAAACAAAAAATAGTAAATTTTCATCAAGAGAAAGCAAAACAAGCTATTGTAAAAATTACCAATGAGCTACACAATGTGCACAAGATAGAAAAAATAAAATTTCATATCATTTTATTTCCTGTACCAGATAAAGAAAAAATCAAACGCGACTTTGCCAAAAAACTAGAGGTAGCCAAATGACCAGTGAGCAAATTTTTAATGAATGTGTAAAGATATATGAAAATCTAAATGATAACAACAAAGAAACAGAAGCTAAAGAAAAGCTTTTTTATTTGCTTGATAAAATTCAAGATAAAGCTTTATATCCGCCTATATTAAATCATCTAATCAGACAATTTGGGTTATATCCTTATATGAATCAAGATACTTCAATTTTAGAAGACAAATTCTTACTAGAATGTTTTAAAGCAAATATCGGAGAAGACGAACCAAAAGTTTTGCATAGAGAACAATCAAGAGTTTTAAAAAGACTTTTAGATAATAACAATGAAAGTCTTATTCTTTCTGCTCCAACAAGTTTTGGCAAAAGCTTTATTATTGATGCTCTAATAGCTATGAAAAAACCAAAAAATATATTAATCATTGTTCCTACAATTTCTTTATTAGATGAAACTAGAAGAAGACTTGTAAGGAAATTTACACCTAACTACAACCTAATTACAACATCGGGTGCTACTCCAAAAGAAAATAATATATTCATATTAACCCAAGAAAGAGTTTTGGAATATTTAGACTTTATAAAAGCCAATAGAATTGATTTATTTATCGTAGATGAGTTTTATAAAATTGTCGGGGATACAAGGTCAGATATTTTACAAAATGCAATAAAGCAAGTAAGTTCTTATTCCAAACAATCATACTATCTGTGTCCAAATATCAAACAATTTGACGAAAAATCATCGAAATATCAATTTTTAAAAAATATAGAAAAAGTCCTAATTGATTTTAATACTGTAGCATTAAAAACACATGATTTAAGCCACAAAAAAGAAAAGAAAGAACATATATTAAAGAACATATTAAATGAAAATAAAAATCAAAAAACAATGATTTATATAAAAAGCAAATCAGAATCAAAAAAGGTTTGCAAAAATATAAAAAACTATATTAATGCAACAGATAATCAATTAAAAAGTTTTTCAAATTGGTTAAAAAAACATTATTGGCAAGATTGGGATTTTGCTGAATGTTTGGCAAATGGGATAGGACAACACAATGCCGCTATGCATAGATTTATCCAACAACTTCAGGTTAAACTATTTTCAGAAAATGAACATATGAATATTATGGCAACTACCACTTCTTTAATAGAAGGTGTAAATACTGCAACAAAAAATATAGTTATATGGAATGATTCTGTTGCGAGGGATAAAGATAAATTAACAAGTATGCAATATAAAAATATTATAGGTAGATGCGGGAGAATGTTTAAATATTTTGTTGGTAATGTGTATTTATTAGAAAGTAACAAAGAAACATTAAAAAATGAGCAAGAAACTATGGAAATAATTCCTCAAGAAGAATTTTTATATAGAAACGACTTGGAAACTTTTAATACAAAAACAAAAATAGAAGAGAACTTAAAAAACGTACTTAATGATAAAAATAAATTTTATCAAATTATGTCAAAAATGAAAAATTATTCTATTTTAATGGATTTGGACAATATTTTAACAATTGTTGAAAATGCCGAACTTTTTGAAAAAAGTATTGAATATTTAAATAGTGATGTTCCAGATGAGTGGGGATTTATCAAAAAGAAAGAAATACGAGAAATTGTTTTCAAAATATTGAATGAGAAATCTAGAAATGCTTATTTTAAAATAATTGATTATGGCAAACACAATTACGATGGCGTAAAGCAAACTATTAATAATATAAGTAAACAAGAGAGATATAAAATTAATATTAGCCAGTATTTTGACATTGAAAAAGCAATCAGTTTTGATATCGCTAGTTTTTTTAATGATTTGAATCAAATTATGCAAATACTCTATCCTGAAAAAGAGATAGATATTTCAAGTTTTGTTACAAAACTTTCAAATGCTTTTTTACCATCAGTGGTATATACTCTTGAAGAATTTGGACTACCTAGAATCATTTCTAAAAAACTTCATCAATGTGGATTTATTGATTTTGAAAATAATGATTTAACAATAGAGCAAGCGTTAAGCAAATTTAAAGAACATACAGCTGATGATATAATCAATATATTAAAAGAAAAAAATCTTTACGATAATTTTGAAGATTATATATTAAATTATTTTTATGAAGGTTTGGGATAATAAAATGACAAATTTACCACAAGGTTGGGAGAAATTTAATTTCGATAATATTTTTTACAGCCCAAGTTCTAAAAATTATCAATTAAATACTAAGGATTATTTAGGCAAAGGTTGCATACCTATAATAGATCAATCTAAAAAATTTATTATTGGATATTCAAATAATTATGAAAAAATATTTAAAATAAATAATTGCAATAACTCATGTATAATTTTTGGCGATCACACCAGGGTTTTAAAATTTATAGATTTTGATTTTATTGTTGGTGCAGATGGGGTAAAAATATTACTAAATAAAGACATAGAAAGATTTAATACAAAATTTTTATTTTTTCAACTATTATACAAAGATATTCCATTATTAGGATATCGAAGGCATTTTAGCGTGCTTAAACAAAATACTTTCATTATTCCACCACTCAAAGAGCAAGAAAGGATAGTGGAAATTTTAGATGAGAGTTTTACAAAGATAGATGAGAGTATAAAAATTTTAGAGCAAGATTTGCTAAATTTAGATGAGTTAATGCAAAGTGCCTTGCAAAAAGCTTTTAACCCTTTAAAGGATAATACTAAGGAAAACTACAAACTCCCACAAGATTGGGAATGGAAAAGCTTAGGGGAAATATGTTTTATTACAGATGGAACACACAAAACACCTAGCTATATAAAAACAGGGATTCCTTTTTTATCTGTTAAAAATATTTCTAAAGGTTTTTTTGATTTAAGTGATATCAAATACATTTCACTAGAAGAGCATAACAAACTTATAAAAAGAGCTAAGCCTGAATTTGGAGATATTTTAATTTGTCGTATTGGAACTTTGGGAAAAGCTATAAAAATTTCTTTAGAATTTGAATTTAGTATTTTCGTTAGCTTAGGGCTTTTAAAACCAAAAGTTAAAATTATAAGTGATTATTTGGTTTATTTTTTGAATTCTTATTTTATTGAAGGGTGGATTGATAATAATAAAGTTGGTGGTGGAACACATGCTGCAAAATTAAATTTAAATATTTTAGAAAAATGTCCTATTGCGCTACCCCCACTCAAAGAGCAAGAGCAAATCGCTTCGCATTTAGATGAGCTTTCTTCTCATGTAAAAAATTTAAAGCAAAACTATCAAATGCAGATAAAAGACTTACAAGAGCTTAAAAAGTCCTTGCTAGATAAAGCTTTTCAGGGAAGATTATAAATGTTAAAATTTTTATCAAATTTTAACATATGGTCTAGATATGTTAAAAATTTTTGATTTTTTTAACATATTTTTTTATAATGTTAAAAATTTTAAAAAATTTTAACATATGGAAAAATTATGAAAGAATTCATACCACCAAAACTTCCTTTAGATATAGAATTAAATGCAAATATTTATGGTCTCATCATTAGGGCTTCGAGAAAATTAGCGGAGTTAAATGGACTTAGCAAAAGCATGCCTAATCCAAATATATTAATCAATGCTTTGATCTTGCAAGAAGCTAAAGATTCTAGCGAGATAGAAAATATTATTACCACTCACGATGAGCTTTTTTTATCTCAAATCGATGAAAGTAAACTTACAAGAGCGGCAAAAGAAGTGAAAGACTATGAAAATGCTTTAAAAAAAGGATATGAGCTTTTAAAAAAAGAGCAATTATTAAGAAATGCACATATTTTAGAAATTCAAAAAAGACTAGAAAGAAATAATGCAGGTTTTAGAAAACAAAGCGGAACTACGCTGATAAACCCTGCCACAGGAGAAATCAAACACACACCCCCGCAAAATCCTAGTGATATACAAGAACTTATGGGAAATTTGGAGCGATACATCAACGATGATACTTTAGATGAACTTGATTTTTTGGTAAAAATGGCAATCATTCATTATCAGTTTGAAAGCATACATCCATTTTACGATGGTAATGGTAGAACAGGTAGGATTATCAATATACTTTATTTAGTTTATAAAGGCTTGCTTGATTTGCCTATCTTGTATTTAAGCGCTTATATAGTAAATAACAAAGAAGAGTATTACAATCTTTTACAAAAAGTACGTGATGAAGGTGCAATTTTAGAATGGATAGAATACATACTCAAAGGTGTAGAGCAAACTGCTATAAAAACGATAAAAACCATTACTATAATAGAAAAAATGATGTCTGATGTAGGTGAAATTTTGCAAAATAAAACGAACTTTTACAGCAAAGACTTTGTGGAGCTTTTGTTTTCTCATCCTTATACAAAGATAGACTTTTTGATAAATAAATTAGATATTTCTAGGCAAAGTGCCTCAAAATACCTTAAAATTTGTGAAAAATTAGGGGTGCTAGAGTGCATTAAAATGGGTAGAAATAATTATTATATTAATATAGAACTTTTAAGACTTTTTAGAAAGGGAATTTTTTAAATGCAAGGTAAAATCGATAAAATCACAGATATTCTAAGAAGAGATGATGGCATAAGCGGTGCTATGCATTATAGTGAGCAGATTAGTTGGGTGCTTTTTTTGAAATTTTTAGATGATTATGAAGAAGAGTTAAAGCTAGAAGCTGAGTTAGATGAAAAGCCTTATAAGGCTATTTTGCAAGAAAAATTCAGTTGGAGAGCTTGGGCAGCACCTAAAACAAGCGAAGGAAAGCTTGATGTAAAAAATGCTTTAAGTGGAAGTGATTTGCTAAGCTTTGTGAATGATGAGCTTTTTCCATATCTAAAAAGTTTTAAAGATAATGAAAATTTCAAAAGCATAGAGTATAAGATAGGCGGAATTTTTGAATTTATAGACAACCGCATAGCTAATGGCCATACTTTAAGAGAAGTTATAAATTTAGTCGATGAGCTAAGTTTTAGCAAAGAAAGTGATGTATTTGCTTTAGGTGAGGTTTATGAAAAGCTTTTAAAAGACATGGGAAGCGATGGGGGAAATAGTGGGGAGTTTTATACCCCAAGACCTTTGGTTAGAGCCATGGTGGAGGTGCTAGACCCTAAAGCAAAAGAGAGAATTTATGATCCTGCGTGTGGGAGTTGTGGGTTTTTAGTAGAGAGTTTTTTGCATATTCTTTATGAAGATAGGGCAAAAAAGAAAAAAGCAAATTTGAGTGTGGAAGAACTTGAATTTTTGCAAAATGATGCCTTGTTTGGTAAAGAAAAAACTCCGCTAAGTTATGCAATGGGTGTGATGAATATGATCTTACATGAGGTTAAGTCCCCAAATATCATCAAAACCAATACTCTAAATAAAAAAATCACAGACATAACTGAAAATGAAAAATACGAAGTGATTTTAGCAAATCCTCCTTTTGGTGGTAAAGAAAAAGATCAAAATCAAAATAACTTTCCTGTAAAATCAAATGCCACCGAGCTTTTGTTTTTACAGCATATTTTAAAGTCTTTGAAAAACAATGGAAGATGTGCCATAGTAGTGCCTGAAGGAGTGCTTTTTCAAAATTCAAATGCCTTTGTGAGTGTAAAAAAAGACTTGCTAGAAAATTTTAATCTTGAATGTGTTTTAAGCTTGCCAAGTGGGGTGTTTTTGCCTTATAGTGCGGTAAAAACTAATGTGCTTTTTTTCTCTAAAGGACAAAGAAGCATTTGTGGTGAAAATGATGAAAGTGTATATTACTATGAGCTTGTACCTCCTTTTAAATTGACTAAAAACAAACCTTTAGAATACACGCATTTGCAAGAATTTTTAAAATGTTATAAAGAAAGAAAAATCACGGCTAATTCTTATTTGGTAAGTAAAAAAGAACTTGAAGAAAGAAATTATGATTTAAGTGCTAAAAACCCAAACGTAAAAGAAGAAAAAACCTTGCGTGAAGTAGAGGAAATTTTAAGCGAGTTAGAGCAAAATCAAAAACAAGCAAAAATGCTTTTTGAAAAAATTCAAAAAGCACTTGTTTAAGGCATAAAAATTATATCAACTAAATCATTTTCTTTTATATCATCGTTTGCTATCATAAGTGCAGCTTTGTTATTTAAGTTGTTTATGATAGCACTTGAACCTTCTTTTTTACCCTTTAAATTTGCATAAATTTTTCCATCTTTAAATTCTACATTACACGCTACAAATTCCAAATGCGGACTTTTTTTCTTATAGTCAGTATTTGCAAATGCCTTAAATACATAGTCTTTTTCTTGTAAAAACCAAGCATTTAAAAGTTCTCTTACATATAAATTAAACATCACCATAGCCGAGTACGGAAAACCCGGTAGTGCAAAGATGAATTTGTCTTCAAATTTGGCTATTTTGATGTGTTTGCCAGGCTTTACATCGACTTTATCTAAGATGACTTCATACTCTTTAACAGCTTGTTTTAAAAAGTCAAAATCCCCCATGGAAACTCCACCGGTAGTAACTAAAATATCACACGCATTAAGTGCTTGTTTTAAAACATTTGGGGTTTTTTGCATATCATCTTTTAAAAGTGGGAAAATTCTAGCTTCAGCACCAAGTTTTTTTGCCATATTAGCTATAGCTACATGGTTTGATGAGCGAATTTGTGCAGAGTGCTCTAAGCTTTCGCCTAAGTCTTTGATCTCACTTCCACTGCTTAAAACTCCTATTATAGGTTTTATAAAAACACTTATGTGAAAATATCCAAGCTCGGCTAAAAGCGCTATTTCACTATAGCTTATTTTCGTGCCTTTTTTTAGTAAAATTTCACCTTTTTTATAGCTTTCGCCTATTTTTCTTACAGCAAAATTTTTGCTAACTTTTTCTTTTATGATTAAAATATCATTTTCTACTTGCACTTTTTCTATAGGCACTAAAGTATCGCTACCTTCGCTCATTAACGAACCTGTAAAGGTTTTAACACATTCTTTGGTATTTAGTTTAAAATTAGGAAATTTTCCTGCAGGAACTTCTCCTATGATTTTTAAATTTTCATCCTGATCATCAAATTTTATAGCATATCCATCCATAGCTGAGGTTGGAAATTGCGGATGATCATTTAAGGCTATGATATCTATGGCTAAAATTCTATCTAAGCACTCTGTTAGCGCTATTTTTTCTATCTTTTCATAAGAATTTATAGCTTGTTTTAAACTTTTTAAACTATCTTCATAAGATTGCATTTTAATCCTTTAAAATTCCTGCGCCTTTAAGTTTTAAAGAACGCTCTTTTGCATAAATTTTTTCTCCATTTATTACATCATATTTCCAAATAGGAGCACTAGCTTTAAAATCTTCTACAAAATCATTTATAAGTTTTAAGCCTAATTTTCTTTGTTTGCTTAAAATCCCTGCAAAATAAGAACTCTCATGCACTCTAACTTCGCCAATAGAATGAGCAAACATTAAAGTTATATTATCATTTTTTACTTTTTCGCACCATTTTTCAAACCAATTTTTAAGCAAAGGCTCATATATATCAAAGCTTAAAGCTTCTATACCATCTTCAGCTCTTACTATACCACAAAAAGTTATCAAAGCTCCGCAATTTTTATCTCTGGAAAAATCATACCATTTTGTATAAATTTTATTAATATCTAAAGAACCATTGTATAATTCAAACATTTATCAACCCCCACAAACTGGTGGAAGTAAGCAAATTTTATCTCCATCTTTAAAAGAAGCATTTTCATCAAAAAGCATTTCATCATTTAAAGATATTGCACAAAGTTCTAACCATTCTTTTAAGCTTTCATCTTGCCCTAAAATCACTTTTAATTCTTTTAAGCTTTTTACTTCTAGTTCTAAACTTTCTTTGTTGATTGGTCCTAGAAATTCAACTTTTACCATTTTTTTTACCTTTATTCTTTGATTTTTAAAATTCCCATCATTCCAAGATCTTCGTGTTCTAAAATGTGGCAGTGAAACATTCTAATTCCGGTGAAATTTTGGCTCATTCTTAGTCTTAGTTCTTCACCAGGTCTTACATTGATCGTATCTTGCAATGCTCTGAATTTTGCTTTTGTTATTTTACCTTTAAATTGAGAAGAAATGAGTTCAAATTGTGTTCCATGTATATGAAAAGGATGATCCATGTGCGAAGAGTTTTTTACCACCCATTCTTCTACCTCGTTTAATTTTGAAGTCAAATCCGTTCTATTCATATCAAATGTTTTACCATTGATCAAAAACATAGAGGCAAGGCTTTGTTTGATTTCTTCTTCGCTTTTATTGCTAATGCCGTGCATTTGCATATGGTCTTCACTCATGATTACTTCTTTAAAGCTTGTAGCTTCTTTTAAAGGTGGAAATTCTCGTAGCTTTTCAGGTATGTTTTCTATAGTTTTTTCTACTTTAAGATCAGCTAACATAAGAGTGTAAGGTTCTTCTTTAACAAGCATTTTATCGCGGTCATAATAAGTACTTTCAAGTTTAAATTCACCCTTACTTGCTTTGATTAGCACTTCTACTCTTGAAGCAGGACTTAAAAACAACTCATCTAATTCAATACCTTTTTCTATAAGTCCCCCATCAGTTCCCACTAAAATAAATTCAGCACCTTGAATGCGTAAATTTAAATGCCTTGCCGCACATAGATTGTATATGCGAATTCTTTGTGTTTCATTAATTGTGATTTTTGGTTTTAATTGTCCATTGATTAAGACTAAATTTCCTTCTCTACCATTTAACCAATCAAATAAATTATTATCAGGAATTTGTGCGTTTTCATCTAAACGCAAATCACTAATCACCCAATCTTGTTCTTGTAAATGCGACAATGCATCTTTTCTAGCTTTTACTACAAATACCCCTGCTAAGCCTTTATAAACTTGCTTTGCTGTGATGTAGTGTGGGTGTGGATGATACCAGTAGGTTCCTGCTGAATTTTCTCCAAGTTTAAAGCGATAAATTCTTTCTCTACCAGGCATGATAGGATCGTGTGGGTTGCCATCTTGCTCAGGTGGTATATCAAGTCCATGCCAGTGGATAGTAGTTGGCTCTTTTAAACTATTTTTTACCAAAATTTCTACAGTATCACCTTCATAAACTTCTATTTTAGGTCCAGGTATAGAGCCATTGTAAGTAAAGCATTTTGTTTTTTTACCTTTAACAAGCTCTATTTGACTTTCTTTGATTTCTATACTTGATCTAAAGAAATTTTTCTTTGTACTTGTGTTTTTTAGAAGTTTTAAATTTGCTAATGTTTGTCCGCTAGGAAAGTCTTTTTCATCAAGTAATTTAATGTTTGGATTTTCTAGTTTGATAAAAGAAGTATCGATTTTTTTTATATCTTTTTGTGCGTGCTTTGAATGCATATTATGATGAGAATGATCTCCCATTGCATAAGCGCTACTAATACTTGCTAAACTTAGTGCATTAAATTTTAAAAATGATCTTCTATTCATTAAATATTTCTCCTTAAATATAATAATTATTCTTATTATTGTAAATATTATTTGGTAAATATCTTTAAATTCTTAGAAAAAACAAGTTATAATTGTGACAAAATGAAAATATAATCAAGGAAAATAATGCAAATTAAAAATTATTTAGATAATGATTTTACAACGCCAGCTTATGTAGTAGAAGAAAATAAACTTAGAAAAAATTGCGAGCTTTTAGCAAAAGTGGGCGAGCAAAGCGGAGCCAAAATTTTACTTGCCTTAAAGGGTTTTGCTTTTTCAGGTGCTATGGATATAGTGGGTGAGTATTTATCAGGTTGTACTTGTAGTGGGCTTTGGGAAGCAAAATATGCAAAAGAATACATGGATAAAGAAATTCATACTTTCTCACCTGCTTTTAAAGAGGATGAAATAGATGAAATTATCAAGCTTTCAAATCATTTAGTATTTAATTCTTTTAATCAATTTAAAAAATACAAAGAAAAAGCAAAGATTAAAAGCATTGGATTGCGTGTAAATCCTGAATTTTCAGTAGCTCCAAAAGAAATTTATAATCCTTGTGGCAGGTTTTCAAGACTTGGAATTCGTGCTGTTGATTTTGAAAATGAAGATATAAGCGATGTTAATGGGCTTCATTTTCATGCTTTGTGTGAAGAAAGTGCGCATTCTTTAGAACTTGTTTTAAATGCTTTTGAAGCTAAATTTGCAAAATTTATTAAAAATATGAAATGGGTAAATTTTGGTGGTGGTCATCATATCACAAAAGAAGGTTATGACACGCAAAAACTGATTGATCTTTGTAAAAAATTTGCTGATAAATACGGAGTTCAAGTATATCTTGAGCCAGGTGAGGCTGTGGGTTGGCAATGTGGAACTTTGGTAGCTAGCGTGGTTGATATAATAGAAAATGAGAAAAAAATAGCTATTTTGGATACTTCAAGTGAAGCTCATATGCCAGATACTATCATCATGCCTTATACAAGTGAAGTTTTAAATGCAAGAATTTTAGCAAGTCGTGATGGGCAAAATTATAGCGAACTAAAAGAAAATGAATTTGCTTATTTGCTTGGTGGAAATACTTGTTTAGCAGGCGATATAATGGGTGAGTATGCTTTTAATCAAGAGTTAAAAATAGGGCAAAAAATAGTATTTTTAGATCAAGCGCATTATTCTATAGTAAAAAATACTACTTTTAATGGAGTAAAACTTCCAAATTTAATGTTCTTAGATAAAAATGGAAATTTATCTATGGTAAGAGAATTTAGCTATGAAAATTATTCAAAAAGAAACTAAAAATTAAGTTTTTTTGTAGTTTTTTGTAAATTTATGTTTTTTAAATAAAACTTTTTTTAAAATAAAAACGGAAACTGAAAATTAACAAAACTACAATGCTAAGCTTTAGCTAGCGTGTAATGTTTAGGAGTAATTTATGCATAGGGTTATACTAGCTCTTTTAGCCTGTTTTAACTTTCTATTTGCTCAAGAAAATTTTGAAGTTAAAAATACTCAAATTTGGGATGTGCAAAGAGTAATGAATATAGAAAGTTATCAAAATTTTGGTGCTTTGTGGACTAAGCTGCAAGGTGAGTATATTGCAAGCGCTGTTTTGATTATACTTATAGTAGTGATTTCAGCTTTTGCTTTGCACTATATGGTAATAGGTCCAAAGAAATTTTCTCATGATGGTAAGAAAATTTATGCCTTTTCAGTATTTGAAAGATTGTTTCATTTTGTAGCAGCGATCTCTTGGATTATCCTTGTACCGACCGGACTTATTATGATTTTTGGATCGTACTTTGGTGGTGGATTTTTTGTAAGAATGTGCAAAAACTTACATGGCATTGCGACCATTTTATTTATTATTTCTATCATTCCTATGCTTTTGTGTTGGATTAAAAGAATGCTTCCGGCAAGTTATGATCTAAGATGGATGATGATGGTTGGTGGATATCTAAGCAAAGAGAAAAAACCTGTGCCTGCGGGTAAGTTTAATTTTGGTCAAAAGTCATGGTATTACATAGCTGTATTTGGTGGATTTATGATGATAATCACTGGTGCGTTTATGTTTTTCCTTGATTTTAATTCTACTTCTTTACAGTCTATTTTTGGAATTTCTCATATAGATATTTTAAGAGCTTCAGCTATCATCCATAATATTTTAGGTATTTTATGTGCAGTATTTTTTGCTATTCATATTTATATGGCTGTATTTGCTATTAAAGGAAGTATCCACTCTATGATTAGTGGTTATAAAGAAGAAGAAGAAGTTTATATTTTGCATTCTTATTGGTATAAAGAATTAAGCGATAAAAAACAAATCAATCCATCATTTACTTACGATTCTAAAACAAAATTTTAAAATCTCACTTGATTTTTTTAAATTTTCCTTGTTATAATCAAATAAAAATAACAAGGAAAATTAATGATACAAGATATTGATCTTTCGCGTAAATATTTTTATGAATTTTTTTCAAAAGCTTTTAATTTTATCGATGAAAATGAATTTAAAATTTGGCATGAACAAGTTTTAGTTTTAGCTCAAAGTCCTTTAGATGATAGTTTAAAATCTGATTTTGAAAAACTTAGTGCATGTGATTTTGCAAGTTTTAAAGAAGAGCAAAATGGTGTATTTTTTGATTTTTCTTATGTGAATGTGCCAATTAGTGCTTCATTTTATGATGAGGGCAGAGATGATGGTAAAATGAAGCTCCAAGCCTGTGAAATCATTAGAAAAACTAAATTTAGAAAAAAAGAAGATTGCAGACAAAGTGAAGATGAATTTGGCTTTTTATTTGCTTTTATGGCAAGTATAATTGAGTATGATTTAAAAGTTGCACAGCAATTATTTCGTTTCGTGATAAATCCTGTAATAGATGAGTTTATAGAAAAATTACAAATTCATAAAAATTCAAATTATTACATAGCTATTGCTAATATTATGAAAGTTTTTTTTGTAAGTGAAAGAGCGTATTTAGAAGTACAAGCACCTGCTAAAAAAGAGGGTAAAACCATAGCAGATGAAGCCTTGCAAAGACTTCCTTATGAACCAAGACTTCCTACTAAATTTAGTAAAACAAATATAGAAGAACTTAGTAAATTATAAAAATAAATATGTATTTTGTTACCAAAATACATATTATCAAAATCATCTTTTTATGAAAATAGAAATTAAATAAAATCTTAAGTGAAAATATGCAAAAGTTATAATGTTTAAGTGTATAAATACTTTGAGAATAAGTATTTATAGTTATTCTTTACTTTTATTTCAAAGGAGAGAGCATGGAGGCCAATCAAAGAAGGGATTTTTTAAAAAAATCTTTGAAAATTGGTGCTTTAGGGGTAGTAGCTGGAGCGAGCGTTAATGCTTTGGCTAAGGATGATTACCAAGAGCAAAATACTGTAGTTTTGGGAAAAAGTACTAAAAAAGAAGTGCTTTATAAAAAAACTATGCATTGGGAAAAATACTACAAAATAGCTTATTAATTAAGAAAGGAAGAAGATGGCATTAGCAAGAAGAAATTTTCTTAAGCTTGCTGGTATTGCTGGTCTTGGAAGCGCGGCTTTTGGTAGTGAAAACAAAGCCATTAGAGCTGCAAGCGAACAAGAAGTAGTAAATCCTTATCCAGATTCTAAGATTGTTAGAACAATCTGTAGTATCTGTAGTGCAGGCTGTGGAATTAAAGCAGAAGTGCAAGATGGAGTTTGGGTGCGTCAAGAAAACGCTATAGAACATCCTATTTCTCAAGGATCACACTGCTGTAAAGGAATAGATCAAATCGATCTTACTAAATCAAAACAGCGTATTAAATATCCTATGAAAAAAGAAAACGGCAAATGGGTGCGTTTAACTTGGGAGCAAGCTATCAATGAAATTGGTGATAAAATGCTTGAAATCCGTAAAGAAAATGGACCTGATAGCGTTATGTTTTTGGGTTCTGCTAAATTTAATAACCAACAAGCTTATTATTTTAGAAAATTTGCAGCATTTTGGGGTACTAACAATATAGACCACGTTGCTAGAATTTGACACAGCGCAACAGTCGCCGGTGTGGCGAATACATGGGGTTATGGCGCTATGACAAATCATTTTGGTGATGTGACTAAACATTCAAAAATGATGATTATTTTTGGTGCAAATACTGCTGTGGCAAATCCTATCGGATTTAAACACTTATTACAAGCAAAAGATCGTAATAATGCTAAATTAGTAGTTGTAGATCCTGTATTTACAAAAACTGCAGTACATGCTGATGAATATGTAAGAATTCGTCCAGGAACTGATATAGCTTTAGTTTATGGTATGCTTCATTTGATCTTCAAAAACGGTTGGGAAGATAAAGAAATCATCAAAACTAGAACTTATGGGGTTGAAGAAATAAAAGCAGAGGCTGCTAAATGGACTCCTGAGGTTGTAGAAGATGTAACAGGTGTTCCAGCAGCTCAACTTGAAAAAATCACAAGAATGCTAGCTACAATCAAACCTGCTACGCTATTTTGGGCTTTAGGTATTACTCAACACTCAGTAGGTAGTTCTAATACAAGAATTTTAGCTATCTTGCAACTTGTATTAGGAAATATAGGCAAACCAGGCGCAGGAACAAATATCATCAGAGGTCATGATAATGTTCAAGGAGCTACTGATATGGGTTGTTTGGCTGATACTTTACCGGCTTATTATGGGCTTGATGATAATGCATGGAATCATTTTGCTAATTTTTGGAATGTAGATAGAGAGTATTTAAACTCAAGATTTTATTCTAAAGAATGGATGCATGAAAAAGGTTTTTCGCTAGCAAAATGGTGGCAAGGCGTTTTACATGAAGAAAAAACTTACTCTAACTCACCTATCCGCGTACTTTGGGTGCAAGGAACAGGTATTACTTCTATGGCACATACGGTTAAAATTCAAGAAGCACTTAAAAAGCTTGATATGATAGTAATTGCTGAACCTTTTGTAAATGAAGTAGCAGTTTTGGCTGATCGTCCAGATGGAATTTATATCATTCCTGCTTGTACTCAATTTGAAACAGAAGGTTATGTAACAGCGACTAACCGTGCTATGCAGTGGCGTTCTCAAGTAGTAAAACCAATTTATGAAAGTAAAGAAGATCAAGAGATTATGTTTGCTTTTGCTAAAAAATTTGGTTTTTATAAAGAATATACTCGTGGCATGAAAATGGAATTAAAAGATCACAAACTTGTACAAACAAGAGATGATAATGATGATAATTTCATATGGCCTGATGATGCTACAAGAGAAATGAGTAATGGTCTTTTGAGTATAGGTTTAAGAGGTATTTCAGCTGAGCGTCTAAGAAAACACCAGCAAAATTGGGAGCATTTTGATCCTGATACCCAAAGAGGTTTAGGTGGTGAAGTTAAAGGTGAATATTACGGATTGCCTTGGCCTTGCTGGGATAAACAACACCCAGGTACTTCTATCATGTGGAATACTGATATTCCTTATGAAGAAGGTGGTATGGGCTTTAGAAACCGCTTTGGTTTAGAGCATGATGGACATTCTCAATTAGCAGATGAGGCCTTTACTCCAAAAGGATGTAAAGTTAAAGGTGGCTACCCACAAATCACTAAAGAAAATATCGAAAAAGTGTTTAATATCAAACTAAGCGATAAAGAAAAAGAATTAATGGGTGCTAGCTGGAGTACAGATATTTCAGGTATTATCTTAGAAAAATGTAGAGAAAAAAGTGCTTGTTGTTTGGGTAATGCAAGAGCTAGAATGAAAGTTTGGGAATTTGCTGATCCTATTCCACTACATAGAGAGCCTATTCACTCGCCTCGTTGGGATTTGGTTAAAAAATATCCTACTTGGGGTGATCAAGAGAAAAACTTTAGGGTTGAGAGTAAATTTATTAGCGAACAACAAAAAACAGATTGGAGCAAAGAGTTTCCAACTATCATTTCAAGTATGCGCTTAGTAAATTTAAGTGGAGCTGGTATGCTTGAGAGAACTAGTAAATATCTTGCTGCAATCACACCTGAAATGTTTGCTAATGTGCACCCAGAACTTGCTTTAAAATACGGCATCAATGATGGTGATATGATGTGGATTCACTCACCACAAGGTACTAAGATCAAAGTAAAATGTGTGCATAATCATTCAGTTACACCAGATAGAATTTGCTTGCCTTATAACTTTGCAGGTATTATGCAAGGTGTGGATTTAAGCTATAATTATCCTGAAGGCACTAAACCTTATACTATAGGGGAAAGTTCTAACACGGTTACTAACTATGGTTTTGATATAAATACGCAAATTTCTGAGTTTAATGCAGGACTTTGCAGACTTGAAAAGGCTTAAGGGGTAAGTTATGGCTAGAATGAAATTTTATGTAGATAATAATCGCTGTATTTCTTGCTTTGCTTGTCAAGTAGCTTGCTCAAGTGCGCATGAAGTGCCAGTGGGAATTAATAGAAGAAAAGTAATCACTCTAAATGAAGGTATAGAAGGCAAAGAGTTTTCAACAACTCTTGCTTGCCAACACTGTACAGACGCTCCATGTGAGCAAGTTTGTCCTGTAAAATGCTTTTATATAAGAGCTGATGGTATAGTTTTACATGATAAAAAAACTTGTATAGGTTGTGGATATTGTCTTTATGCATGTCCTTTTGGCGCTCCACAATTTCCAAGAGATGGTGCTTTTGGCATTAAGGGTGAAATGGATAAATGTACTATGTGTGCAGGTGGTCCTGAGCCTACTAACTCTCATGAAGAAAGAGAACTTTATGGGCAAAATCGTATCGCAGAAGGTAAAGTGCCTATGTGTGCTGCGGTTTGTTCTACTAATGCGCTTTTAGTTGGTGATGCAGCTGAAGTAAGTGCAATGTATAGAAAAAGAGTAATGCTAAAGGGTCAAAATTTAGGACTTGATGCAAAATAATTCAAAGGGTGTTTACAAACACCCTTTTTACTACTTATAATCCAAGGTTAATTTATGGAAGAGCTAATTTTACAAATTCAAAAAAATCTTGATGAAAATAATAAACTTACTTGTAAAAAAGCATTAGAACTTTTAAAACAATACTCTAAAGAAGATTTTCAAGCTGCTATAAAAGAATTAGGTGTAAAAATTTCAGATTGTGAGCTAGGCCAATTTGGCAAGTTAAATAAAAATATAGCAAAAAGTGAAATTTTAGAAAAATTAGAAACAAAATTAGATTCTAAGCGTCGCATAACATGTAAAGATGCTTTAGAATGTGCTAAAAACTTTAATATGGCTGATATGAGAGCTACACTTAAAACTTATAAAATTGATGTTAAACACTGCGAGCTTGGTTGTTTTGAAGAAAAAAAAGGTAAAAAATTTCATGTTAAAAGCAAAATTTGGATAGAAAATTCTGATGGAGAATTGCTTTTTGGTAAAGGTAAAACAGATATTTTAGAATTAGTAGGAGAATGTGGAAGTATCTCCCAAGCAGCTAAACAACTAGGGATTAATTATAAAAAAGCATGGCTTTATATACAAGATTTAGAAAAAAATATGAAAGAAAAATTACTTATTGCTAAAAAAGGAAGAGGAAGTGAATCAGGTAGCAAGCTTACTCCAAGAGCTTATGAGTTAATTCAAAATTTTAAAATTTTACAACAAGATGTAGAAGAATACACTAATAAACGCTTTAAAGAATTATTTTTCAAGAAAAATCAAGAAAAAGATAAAACTTAATTTGAATACAAGTTATAACAATATATCATTAAATAAAAAGGCAAAAGATGAAAATTGATTGTAGAGATTTAGCTTGTCCACGTCCTGTAATAGAAACAAAAAAAGCTTTAGAAGAACTAAAAGAAAATGAAAATTTAGAAATTCTTTTAAATTCTCAAGCTTCTAAAGAAAATGTAATGAGATTTTTAAAATCTTTAAATTTGAAATTTAGTGTTAAAGATTTAGATGATGAGAGTGTTATTAGCATTGTAAAAGATGGCAATATAGCTCATAATCAAGAACAAAATTTACAAGAATACAATGTGTTATTTTTAAAAAGTGATAGAGTAGGCGAGGGAGAACTTGGAAAAAATTTAATGTTAGGTTTTTTAAAAACTTTAAAAGATTTACCTAATAAACCTGTAAAAATCCTTTGTGTTAATGATAGTGTTTTGATGAATACTGATTGCTCTCATATGGCATTTGAGGCTATGAAAGAACTTGAAAATTTAGGAGTTGAAATTTATAGTTGCGGGGCATGTTTGGAATTTTTTGGCAAAAGTAAAGAGCTTAAAATAGGTAAAATAGGCAATGCTTATGAAATTTTAAATGAACTTTTTGGAAAGGCAAAGATTATTTCTTTATGATATATAAAGATCAAAAACTAACCCAATATGTAAAAGCTGCGGGTTGAGCTGCCAAATTAGACTCGGTGGGTCTTGACAAAATACTTGGCATTTTAAAACCGCATGAAAATATTTTAAGTGGCATTGGCAATAACGAAGATGCAAGTGTTTATAAGCTAAATGAAGATTTGGCTCTAGTGCAAACTCTTGATTTTATCACACCTGTGGTTGATAGCGCGTATCATTTTGGCGCTATAGCTGCTGCAAATGCCTTAAGCGATGTATTTGCTATGGGTGCTGAGGTGATTAATGCTTTAAATATTGTAGGCTTTGATACTTGTCATTTTAATAATGAAATTTTACTTGAAGTTTTAGAAGGTGCTAGAGTTAAGGTTGAAGAAGCAGGGGCTGTGCTAGTAGGTGGACATACTATAGAAAATGACGAATTTATTTTTGGTCTTAGTGTAACAGGTGTAGTTCACCCTAAGAAATTTATAGCTAATAATAGTGCAAAAGATAATGATGTAATTTTGCTTACTAAACCTATAGGTAGTGGTATTATTAGCACTGCTATTAAGGCTAGTTTGCTAGAAAAAGAAAAGATTTTAAAAGCAGTAGAACAAATGAGCTTTTTAAATTTATATGCAAGTCGCATTTTGAGAGAATTTAAAAGTCTTAGTGCTTTAAGTGATGTGACAGGTTTTGGTCTTTTGGGGCATTTAAAAGAAATGTTAAATAAAGAAATTATGATAGAAGTATATAAAAATGAAATTCCTTTAATGGATGGAGTTTTATCAATGGCTAATATGGGGATAATCCCCGCAGGAGCTTATAAAAATAAAGATAGCCTAAAAATTTGGGTTGAAAATTTAAATGAAAAAGATGAGGATATAATGTATTTTGATCCTCAAACTTCAGGTGGACTTTTAGCTAGTATGAGTGAAAATGAAGCAGTTGAAGCTTTAAAAATCTTGAAGGATCACAATATAGAGGCAAAGATTATTGCTAGATGTGTAAGAAATACTCATAATTATTTATTATTGTGCTAATATTTTATTTATAATCAAAAATATATGTTTATATTTGTTACTTTTTTACATAAAAAAATAAATTATAAATAAATATATGTTGATTTTCGTTGCAATTTTTGTATCATAAATACATATTAACTATTAAAGTGGAGGAAAAAATGATACAAAAAGCTTTGCAATTAGCTGAAGAATTACAAAGAAAGATAGAAAGTAATATCTCTCAAAGCGAAAAAGAATTTCATGCCAAAATGCAAAAACTTTTAAACAATCCTAAAAATAAAGTAATGTTGATCGAACTTTTAGATCGCTCTTTTAGATGTAAAGATAAAAGTGCTAGTTTTGAGCTTATAGAACATACTTTAAACAAATACGGTATAGCTGATTTTTTTAGTGCTTTTGAAAAATTTTTACTTTTTTCATTTTTAAATTTTGGAAAATTTGCACCAACTCTTAGTGTGCCATTTTTCATTAAGCATTTAAGAGAAGATACTAAGGCCATGGTTTTAGATGCAAATCCTAGTGTTTTAGAGCCTCATATGCGTAAAAGAAAAGATGAGGATAAAATCACTTTAAATGTAAATTTAATCGGGGAAGAGGTCTTGGGTGAAGCTGAGAGTGCTTATAGAATGAAAAAATACGAAGAAGCACTAAAAACAAGCTATATTACTTATATTTCTATTAAAATTACTACCATTTTTTCCCAAATCAATATCATTGATTTTGAATACTCTAAAGATGAGGTAGTAAAAAGATTGGATAAATTATATGCTCTTGCTTTAGAGGAAGAAAAAAAGCAAGGTGTGTCTAAATTTATCAATCTTGACATGGAAGAATTTAGGGATTTAGAATTAACCGTTGAAGCTTTTATGGAGAGTGTTGCAAAGTATGATATTAAAGCAGGTATTGTTTTGCAAGCTTATCTACCTGATTCTTATGAGTATTTGAAAAAACTTTTTGCTTTTTCTAAAGAAAGAGTTTTAAAAGGTATGAAGCCTATAAAAATTCGCTTTGTTAAAGGAGCGAATATGGAAAGTGAAGAAACTATAGCTTCGCAAAGAGGTTGGGCTCTACCTACTTTTTATAAAAAAATTGACACAGATAGTAACTATAAAAAAATGCTTGATTTTGTCTTAGAAGGAGATAATCATAAATATATTAATATAGGTATTGCAAGTCATAATTTATTTGAAATTGCTTATGCTTATACTAGAATTTCACAAGCTGGAGCTTTATCATCTTTTACTTTTGAAATGCTTGAGGGTATGAGTTTGCAATGTTCTTACGAGCTTTCTAAAATGCATGATCTTATACTTTATGCACCAGTTTGCGATGAAGCACATTTTAACAATGCTATTGCATACTTAGTAAGAAGACTTGATGAAAATACTAGTGAAGATAATTTCATGAGATATTTTTTCAATCTTAAAATCAATGATAAAAATTGGCAAATGCAAAAAGAATTATTTATAAAATCCTTAGAAGGTGTTGCTAGTTTGGATAATTCTACTCATAGAACTCAAGATAGAAATAATGAAACAAAGGCTATTAGTTCTTATGAGAGTAAAGAATTTAAAAATGAACCTGATACAGATTTTATCTTAAAAGCAAATAGAGAATGGGCTAAAGCAATACGCACTCGATATGAAAATTTAGAAAATTATGATGTTTATCCGGTTGCAAAAGAAGAGATTAAAAATGAAAATTTACAAGTAGTAGAAGTTAAAGATAAAATCAAAAATCGCACTATAGGAAAAGCATATTTGGCAGGAGAAAAAGAAATAAAATTTGCTTTAGATGTAGCTAAGAGCTCAAATTTTAGCAATTTAAGTCATGATGAAATTTATAAAATTTTAGCAAAAACTGCTCAACTTGTTAGAGAACGTAGAGGAGATTTAATAGGTATAGCAGCTTTAGAGGTAGGAAAAACTTTCTTAGAAATTGATCCTGAAGTTAGTGAGGCTATAGACTTTTTAGAATTTTACCCACATTCTTTGGAAAAACTAAAAGAGCAAAATCCAAATACCACTTTTAAAGCAAAAGGCATAGGTGTGGTGATTGCGCCATGGAATTTCCCAGTAGGTATTTCAGTAGGAACCATAGCAGCGCCTTTGGCCGCAGGTAATAAAGTAATATATAAACCATCATCTTTATCAATGTTAACAGGTTATATGCTTTGTAAATGTTTTTGGGATGCAGGAATTCCAAAAGATGCTTTGATTTTCTTACCTGCTAAAGGTAGTGATATATCAAAATACTTACTTGTTGATCAAAGTGTGAAATTTTCAGTATTAACCGGTGGGGAAGAAACTGCTTATGCAATGCTTAAAGCAAATCCAACCTTGCTTTTAAGCGCTGAAACAGGCGGTAAAAATGCAACTATTGTTTCCAAATTTGCTGATCGTGATAGTGCGATTAAAAATATCATTCATTCAGCATTTTCAAATTCAGGTCAAAAATGCTCTGCTACTTCTTTGCTTGTTTTAGAAGAAGAGGTTTATAATGATGAAGAGTTCAAAAAGACTTTGGTAGATGCTGCTAGTTCTATGGCGGTTGGAAATCCATTTGTATTTAAAAATAAACTTGGAGCTTTAGCAGATAAACCAGATGTGAAATTACAAAAAGCTTTAGATGAGTTAGCTCCGTATGAAAGTTGGGCTTTAAAACCTAAATTTATAGATGATAATCCTTATCTTTTAACTCCAGGGATTAAATATGGCACTAAAAAAGGTGATTTTACGCACATGAATGAGCTTTTTGCGCCAATTTTAACTGTAATGAAAGCAAAAGATTTAAAAGAAGCTATTGATATAGTAAATTCTACAGGTTATGGGCTTACAGCAGGATTTGAAAGTTTAGATGAGAGAGAATGGGAGTACTTCCATACTCACATAGAAGCAGGAAATATTTACATTAATAAACCAACAACAGGAGCTATAGTTCTTAGACAGCCTTTTGGTGGTATTAAAAAATCAGCCATTGGTTTTGGTAGAAAGGTTGGAATTTATAATTACATTACCCAATTTTTAGATATAGAGCAAAGTCAAGCTGATCAAAATGTTTTAGACAATGAATTAGTATCAAATTTAAATGCTTTAAACTTGGATTTAAATGAAAAAGATAAAGCCGATTTTGAAGTCATTAAAGCTATAGCAAGAAGCTATGCTTATCATGCAAAACATGAATTTGCAAGTGTGAAAGATTATGTCAATATAAGAGGTGAGGATAATCTTTTCTCTTATACAAAGGTTAAAAATATCGCTTATAGAGTACATAAAGATGATAGTTTAAAAGATATTTTAGGAGTTATTTTAGCAGCTAGTGTACTAAATATTGATCTTATTTTAAGTTATGATGAGCATGAAAAAATAGATCTTGTGCAAAAAATTAATCAAAAAATTAGTTCAAAAACTTTATTCCTTAAAGAAAGTAAAGAAAATTTCATTAGCAAAATAGCTGATTATGAAAGAATTCGTTATTTTGCTCCATTAGATGTTAATGATGAAATTTTCATAAAAGCAGCAAGTTGTGCAAAAATCATCGCTAATGCTAAGCCTTTAATGAATGGGCGTTTTGAGTTGCTTTTATATCACAATGAAAAAGCTTTAAGTATATCTTTCCATCGTTATGGAAATCTAGGCATCCGTGCTTTAAAATAAAAAAGGAGGTAAAATGGAGGTTGTACAAATTAATACTCAAATTGCGATAATGTTTGTCGCATATTCAGCGTTAATGCTTTTTATCGGATTTTATTTTTATAAACAAAATAAAAACTCAGAAGACTATTTTTTAGGTGGTCGTTCTATGGGGCCTGTAGTTTCAGCACTTAGTGCTGGAGCTTCTGATATGAGTGGTTGGCTTTTAATGGGCTTACCAGGAGCTTTATATGTAAGTGGCTTAGCTGAAAGTTATATTGCAATAGGTCTTAGCATAGGAGCGTTTTTAAACTGGGCTTTTGTAGCAAAAAGACTTAGAATTTACACTAGTGTGATTGCAAATTCTATTACCATTCCAGATTATTTTGAAACAAGGTTTGATGATGATAAGCATATATTAAGAGTGGTTTGTGCTATTGTTATTTTGATTTTCTTTACTTTTTATGTTTCTTCAGGACTTGTAGGTGGGGCAAAACTTTTTGAAGCAACTTTTGGAATCCAATATGATTATGCTTTAACTACAGGAACTGTGATTATAGTTGCTTATACATTTTTGGGTGGATATAAGGCGGTTTGTTGGACGGATTTAATTCAAGGCTTATTGATGATGAGTGCTTTGATTATCGTGCCTATAGTGATGGTTTATCATTTGGGTGGTTTTAGTGAAGCTGTTAATATAGTCAAAGAAATCAAGCCAAATACTTTTTCCATGGGAGAAGGATTAAGCTTTTTAGGTATAGTTTCAGCACTTTCATGGGGGCTTGGGTATTTTGGTCAGCCACATATTTTGGTGCGCTTTATGTCTATACGCTCAACTAAAGACATTCCAACTGCTACTTTTGTAGGAATTTCTTGGATGATTATATCTTTAATTGGCGCTTGTTTGATAGGTGTTTTAGGTATAGCTTATGTGAGTAAATTTGAACTTAGTTTGCAAGACCCTGAAAAGATTTTTATCGTAATGTCACAATTACTTTTTAATCCTTGGATAGCAGGTATTTTATTAAGTGCTATTTTAGCAGCTATTATGAGTACAGCAAGTTCGCAATTGCTTGTTTCAAGTTCGACTATAGCAGAAGATTTTTATAAAAGAATTTTCAATAAAGAAGCATCTAATAAAATGGTAATGACTTTAGGTAGATTTGGTGTTTTAGCAGTGGCTGTGATAGCTTTTGTTATTTCTACTGATAAAAACTCAAGTGTTTTAAGTATAGTTGCTTATGCTTGGGCAGGATTTGGAGCAAGTTTTGGTTCTGTAATGCTTTTTTCATTATTTTGGTCAAAAATGACTAGATATGCTGCTATTGCAGGTATGATTACAGGTGCAGTTGTAGTTGTAGCATATAAAAATTTCTTAGCTGAGTGGCTTAATTTTCCTGTTTATGAAATCATTCCAGGATTTTTAGCTGCATCCATTGTGATTGTTTTAGTGAGCTTGGTAACTAAAGTGCGCCCAGGAACTAAAGCAGCTTATGAAACAATGTTAAAACATCTTTGATATATTCAAAAGCCTTTAAGGCTTTTGGATTAAAAATCTAAGCGTTGGCCCATCTTGATTTATTTCTAGAATTTCAAAACCACGATTTTTAGCATCCTGCGGTATGGAATTAATGCTTTGTGGGCAATCACATAAAATTTCTAAGACTTCGCCTGACTTTAGTTCTTTTAATGCATCAATAGTAGCTATAGCAGGGTATGGACAAGCCTCACCTTCTAAATTTAAACTATAATGAATAATCATATTCCCCCTTTTTTATTTTGTTTGAAAAAGAATGATTTTTTAAACTTTAATATAAATAAAAATAAAATTGCAAATAAAATTAAATTAATTACCAAACCATTAAAATAACCAAATTCATTTAAAAGATGAATCTTTACTCCATCTGTTAAGAAATTTGGAAAATGATCATAGCTTAAAGCTAATATCATAGTACCAATAATATTTGCAATACCCACTATAATAAAATGACTTTGTCCTTCACAAGCTCTATACATCCAGCCACACTCACATCCTCCGGCAAAAACTATCCCAAAGCCAAATAAAAAAGCACCTAAAGCAATATTTGGTGATATTTCTATTATTTTGCTAGTGTGTCCTTGTAAGATAAAAGCAAAAGCTATTAAACAAGCTATAATCATACCTATTAAAGCACCCTTTATGGCATTATCCCTACCAAATAAAAATAAATCTCTAAAGCAAGAAGTGAAGCAAATTTGAGCCCTAGATATGATAAAACCAAAAACAAAGCCAAATATCAATGCTAAAGGAAGAATACTTTCTTTGTTTTTAATATTTAAAGGTTGTTTTTGTAGTATAAATACAACATAAGTTATAAAAATTATAAATATACTAAGTCCTATATAAAAATATATCTTTGCGGTTTTATTTTGTGTTTTTAATGGTTGATTTTCTTTGCAAACGCGTTGTAATTTAGCTTTTGGCTTAAAAGGTGCTAGATTACAAACTTTAACAGCTAAATAAATCCCTAAAATCATAAATAAGGTAAAAACCCAAGTATGTAAAGAAAAATAAGGCAAGCCTGTAAAAAAATTTGCCAAGTTGCAACCAAAGGCAAGTCTCGCACCAAAACCGGATAAAATTCCACCTATAATAGCTTGAAAAATTCGAATTTTGCTAGCAGGTAAGCGCCATTTGAATTTATTTGCTAAAAATGCAGTGCTTAAACACCCTATAAACATACCTATAAGCATAATACCATCAATTCTTGTTAAGGGGCTGCCACTTAAATTTTGTTTTTGATAATAAGAATAAGAGCTTAAGTCTATACCAAAAAATTCCAAAAACTCTCCGCCCCAGCGTGTCATTTCGCCAGTGACCGCCCAAACACTACCAAAAATTCCAAAATAAATCGCACTTAAAATTCCAAGCACAATCATGCCTTTAGAATTATCCCAAAAATTGATAAAAAATGATTGTTTGAAAGAATGCATTGTCGTATCCAAAAATTGTGATTGTCAAAACTTGACACTAATTAAAGTTAGTATTATAGCTAATAAATTTAGATAAAATAAAATATTATCATAAAAATACAGTTTTAATTTTGCGTATTTGGTTTTTGTTTTAATTAAAAATATTAAGATATAATATCTTTTTGGAAGGTTAGCTTATCTGGTGATGGCCACTGACTTCAAATCAGATGAAAGGGTAGTTGACTACTTTTTGGGGAGTTCGATTCTCTCACCTTCTCGCCAAATTTAAGTCAAAATGGAGTTTTCATGAGTAAAGCAGATATTGTCGTTGGTATCCAATGGGGTGATGAAGGTAAGGGTAAGATAGTTGATAAGCTATGTGAAAATTATGATTATGTTTGCAGGAGTGCAGGCGGACATAATGCAGGTCACACTATATGGGTTGATGGTATAAGATATGCTTTACATTTAATGCCATCAGGTGTTTTGAATAAACAATGCATTAATGTTATAGGCAATGGTGTCGTAGTTAATCCTGATGTATTAATTAGTGAAATGGCTCAATTTGAAAATTTAGAAGGAAGATTATTTATAAGCGATAGAGCCCATTTAAATTTAAATCATCATGCTTTGATTGATCAAGCAAGAGAAAGACTTAAAGGCGATAAAGCTATAGGAACAACAGGCAAAGGCATAGGACCAAGCTATGAAGATAAAATTAGCCGTAATGGACATAGAGTAGGGGAATTGCTAGAGCCTGAAAAACTTTGTGAAAATTTAATGAAAGATTTTGAACTTAAAAAAACTTATTTTGATGTTTTAGGTATTGCAATGCCTAGCTATGATGAAATTTTAAAAGATTTAAAACGCTTTAAAGAAGTTTTAGCACCATATATCACAGATACTACAAGAATGCTTTGGAAAGCTTTGGATGAGGATAAAAAAGTATTGCTAGAAGGTGCGCAAGGATCAATGCTAGATATTGACCATGGAACTTATCCTTATGTTACTAGCTCAACGACTATTTCAGCTGGAGCTTTAAGTGGTTTGGGGTTAAATCCAAAAGAAATTGGAAAAGTTATAGGTATAGTAAAAGCTTATACAACAAGAGTGGGAAATGGAGCTTTTCCAAGTGAAGATTTAGGTGAAGATGGTGAAAAAATAGGACTTATTGGTAAAGAAATCGGAGTAAGTACAGGTAGAAAAAGAAGATGTGGTTGGTTTGATGCAGTTGCGGTAAGATATACTGCAAGATTAAATGGCTTAGATACTTTATCATTGATGAAACTTGATGTGTTAGATGGTTTTGAAAGTGTTAAAATTTGTAAAGCTTATGAGTATAAGGGGCAAGAAATAGACTATGTGCCTTGTGATTTAGAAAATGCTAAACCTATTTATGAAGTAATGGAAGGCTGGGATAAAGTTGCAGGGATTAGGGATTATGATTTGTTACCTGAAAATGCTAAAAAATACATTAAGCGTTTAGAAGAATTAAGTGGTGTTAAAGTAGGTTATATCTCTACAAGCCCTGAAAGAGAAGATACTATCATTTTATGAAAAGCAAATATTCTTCTGTAATTAAGCTTAGAAAACAACAGCTTGATAAAGCAGAAGCAAATTTAACTAAAACAAGACAAAAGCTTTTACAGTGTGAAGAAGAGTTTAAAGAAGCCTCAAAAACTTGTGAAAGCTTAACTTTAGCCAATAAGGGCTCGATAGCTTTGTTAAGATCGTCTTTAAAATTGCAAGAAATTGCAAGAGAAGGTAAGCAAAGGGTTAAACAAAAGTTAGATTTAACCAAAAAAGAACTTGCACATCATCAACATTTATACAAAAAGGCTCATTTGGAATTTGAAAAAATCAAAGTTTTAGAAAACGAAGAATTAAAAAAGATTCAAAAAGCTTTACAGAAAGAAGAAGAAAAATTTATAGATGAACTTGCTATAACAAGGCATTTTAATAAGGAAAAATGATGAAAAAAATAATATTTTTATTAATTTTTTTAAATTTTGTAAAAGCAGAACAAAATTGTGAGCAATATTTTGAAGCAAGAAAAGAGCAAATGCAAGAACAAATTAGAGAATATGATGAGGCAAGACAAAGTTTAGAGGCATATAGAGCATCTTTTGAAGCTTTACAAAAAGAAAAAATGCAAGCTTTGGTGCAAAAAGAAGCTGATATTAATGCAAGTTTAGAACAAATTAAAAGCTTAAAAGAACAAAATGAGCGTATATTGAAAGCAACTAGAGAAAATCTTCAAGCGATTAATGATAAAACTATGGGGCGTATTACAGAAATCTATGCAAAAATGAAAGATGTTGCTGTTGCAGGTATATTAAGCGAAATGGAACCTGATGAGGCTTCAAAAATTCTACTTTCGCTTGATCCTAGAAAAATTTCATCTATTATGGCAAAAATGGAACCTAAAAAAGCTTCAGATTTAACATTACTTTTGAAAAATTTAGATCAAAATGCAAGTTCGCAGTAAGTTTTAAGCAGTTTTTACCTTTTTTTTAGTATTATTTCAATAAAAATAAAAAGGTGGATAAATGCGTATCAAACCAGCTCACATACCTTATATAGCAAATAAAATAATACTTGATTTAATGCATTCTTCTTTTGTTAAAATCAAAGATGATAGTCAAAAACTTTTAAAAATAGCAAAAGAAATCATAGAAATAGATGTTTTGAATGAGCGTAAGCTTGATGAAAAAGCAAAAGAGCTTTTAGAAAGCCAAGAAGATGAAATTGAGTTTATGCAAATAGATAGAAAAAGTATGTTTTGGATGATTAAGAAAAAACTTGCAAGCGATTTTAAATTTATACTAGATAGTGAAGATAGATACAACAACCTTTCTCATAAAATTTTAGAAAATTTAGTAGAAGAGGATTTGATAAATTATAATGTATCAGAAAATCGTGTGAAAAATCTTATCTTTTCAAGTATTATGTCTTATTTAAAAGAGTATGAAAATTTAGAAGATATAGTTTATGAAAAAATTTCAAATTACAAAAGAAAACTTATACCAGGCTCTGAAGAGTATGAATTGATTTTTGAAAAATTATATCAAGAAGAATTAAGAAAAAAAGGGCTTTTATGAAAGCATATATTTATATAGAAAATGATGTTTTCTTAAGTGCAAAAGCTTTTGGACAAAGTGGAACTTTTTTTGGTGAGCTTGTTTTCAATACATCTTTAACAGGTTATCAAGAGATTATTTCTGATCCTTCATATGCGGGTCAATTTGTGGTTTTTTCAATGCCAGAAATTGGTATAGTTGGCGTTAATGATGAAGATAACGAAAGCAAAGAAGTTTTTGCTAGCGGTATGATCATAAGGGAATTAAATGAAGATTATTCTAATTTTAGAGCCAATAACTCTTTAAGTGCTTATTTGAAAAACCATGGCAAAATAGGACTTTGTGAAATTGATACTAGATTTTTGGTTAAAATGATTAGAGATCAAGGAAATTTAAGAGCGGTAATATCTACTGAAATTAAAGACAAAGAAGAGCTTAAGAAAATGCTTTTTTCTAGTGCTAAAATCGATGAGGTAAATTATGTAGCACAAGTTAGCACAAAAACTTCATATACTCACAAAAAAGGCACTTGGGATCATAGTAAAAAAGCTTATGAGAATGCAAAGACAAGCGGTAAAAAAATAGCTGTGATTGATTATGGTGTAAAAGAAAATATTTTAAATGAACTTGTAAGTGTAGGACTTAAAGTAGAGGTTTTTCCTTATAATACCAAGGCAAAAGATTTGATTGAATTATACCAAAAAGGTGTAATTCATGGTGTATTTTTATCCAATGGACCAGGTGAGCCAAAAATTTTAAAAGAAGAAATTGCAGAGATTAAAAAATTAGCAGAAGCAAAAATTCCTATGCTAGGTATTTGTTTAGGACATCAGCTTTTAAGCAATGCATTTGGTTATGAAACTTATAAGATGAAATTTGGTCAACATGGAGCAAATCATCCAGTAATCAATCTTACAAACAATACAGTAGAAATTACAGCACAAAATCACAACTACAATGTTCCTGAAGAAATAGCAGAGGTTGCAATAATTACTCATAGAAATTTATTTGGTGATAATGTAGAGGGAGTTAAATACAAAAATTACCCTATCATTTCAGTACAACATCACCCAGAAAGCTCCTCAGGACCACATGAGAGCAAATACATCTTTAAAGAATTTTTAGAGCTTTTGTGAATTTAGATTTCATTGCTTTAGCGAGTATAGCTTTTCTTTCTAGCTTTGGACATTGTTATGGAATGTGTGGAGGTTTTGTTTTAGCTTATACTCAGCTTTCAAAGCAAATCAAACTTCCTTTTTCTCTTTTGATTTTCTCTTATCATTTATCTAGAATTTTTGCCTATGTTTGTTTAGGTGTTTTTTTTGGATTTTTTGGAAATTTATTTTCTTTTAGCGAATTTGCAAAAGGTATAATGCTTTTTATTATCGGAATTTTTATGGTGGTTTTAGCTTTTGCTTTAATTTTTAAAGGAAAATTGTTAGCTTTTTTTGAAAACTCTTTATTTTTTGACTGTGTCATTAAAAAAAGCATTTCAAGATTAATTCAAAATAAGTCTTTGAAAAGTACTATTTTTTTAGGCTTTTTAAATGGTTTTGTACCTTGCGGCTTGGTGTATTTTTATATAGCTTTTGGAATGAGTGTGCAAAATGTATACTTAGCAGCGTTAATTATGCTTGTTTTTGGACTTTCAACACTGCCTGCTTTGGTATTTTTTGCTTATTTTTCTAAAACATTGAGTGAAAAATTTCAAAAAACAGCTAGTTTGATTTCTTATATTTTAATATTTTTTTATGGCTTGTATTTTTCTTATATAGGTTTTTCTATAACTCGATAAAATTTATTACTTACTTATAATTCTTAATAGATGATTAATCATTGTGTTTTTAAGCTAAAAAAGATGATAATTATCATATAATATAGTGATTGCATATTGCAGAAAAAAACTTAAGGAGAGGAAATGCACCCAGGAAATGCATTAAACTATGACTATACGGTTGCTAAATACTTTATGTTTGCTACCTTATTGTTTGGTATTATTGGGATGGCTATTGGAACGCTTATAGCTTTTCAAATGGCATATCCGGATTTGAATTATCTAGCTGGTGAGTATGGTACTTTTTCAAGACTTAGACCATTACATACTTCAGGTGTGATTTTTGGTTTTATGCTCTCAGGTATTTGGGCAACTTGGTATTATATTGGTCAGCGTGTGTTAAAAGTTAGCATGGCAGAATCTAAATTTTTAATGGCTATAGGTAAGTTACATTTTTGGCTTTATATGATTACTATGATTGTAGCTGTTATAAGTTTATTTGCAGGTGTTAGCACTTCAAAAGAGTATGCAGAACTTGAATGGCCGCTTGATATATTAGTGGTTTTAATTTGGGTTTTATGGGGAATTAGTATTTTTGGACTTATTGGAATTCGCCGTGAAAAAACTTTATATGTTTCACTTTGGTATTATATAGCTACATTTTTAGGTATAGCTATGCTTTATTTGTTTAACAATATGGCAGTTCCAACTTATTTTGTAAGTGGAATGGGCGATTGGTGGCATAGTGTTTCCATGTATGCAGGAACTAATGATGCATTAGTTCAATGGTGGTATGGACACAATGCTGTTGCATTCGTATTCACTGTTGGTATAATTGCTCAAATTTATTATTTCTTACCAAAAGAAAGTGGGCAACCAGTATTTTCTTATAAATTATCATTATTTGCATTTTGGGGCTTAATGTTTGTATATTTATGGGCAGGTGGACACCACTTGATTTATTCTACTGTGCCTGATTGGATGCAAACTATGGGTTCAGTGTTTTCAATAGTATTAATCCTTCCTTCTTGGGGTTCAGCAATTAATATCTTGCTTACTATGAAAGGTGAGTGGAGTCAATTAAGAGAAAGCCCATTAATCAAATTTATGATTTTAGCTTCAACTTTCTATATGTTCTCAACTTTAGAAGGTCCTATTCTTTCTATTAAATCAGTTAATGCATTAGCACACTTTACAGATTGGATTCCAGGACATGTTCATGATGGTACTTTAGGTTGGGTTGGCTTTATGACTATGGCTGCACTTTATCACATGGTGCCTAGAATGTTTAAAAGAGAACTATATAGCAAATCATTAATGGAAGCTCAATTTTGGATTCAAACTACAGGTATAGTATTGTACTTTAGTTCTATGTGGATAGCAGGTATTACTCAAGGTATGATGTGGAGAGCTACTGATGAGTATGGTAACTTACTTTATACTTTCATTGATACTGTTGAAGCTATTGTTCCTTATTATTGGATTAGAGCTGTGGGTGGCTTGTTATACTTAGTAGGATTTTTCATGTTTGTTTATAATATTTATAAATCAATTTCAGTGGGTAGAGTGCTTGATAAAGAACCAAAAAGTGCTTCACCTATGGCAGCATAAGGAGGAAAAATATGTTTAGTTGGTTAGAAAAAAATCCATTCTTTTTTGCTGTGGCAGTATTTATAGTGATTGCATATGCAGGTATTGTGGAAGTTTTACCTGATTTTGCTCAAAATGCAAGACCAATTGAAGGTAAAAAACCTTATACGGTTTTACAACTTGCAGGACGCCATGCTTATATTAAAGAAAGTTGCAATGCATGTCATTCACAACTTATTCGTCCGTTTAAATCTGAAACTGATCGTTATGGTATGTATTCAGTTAGCGGTGAATATGCTTATGATAGACCATTTTTATGGGGTTCAAAAAGAACTGGACCTGATTTATTGCGTATAGGTAATTTTAGAACTACAGATTGGCATGAAAATCACATGTGGGATCCAGTTTCAGTTGTTCCTGGTTCTATTATGCCAGCTTACAAACATATGTTTAATAATAACGCAAACATAGAAACAGCATATGCTGAAGCACTAACTGTAAAAAAAGTTTTCAGTGTACCTTATGATACTGAAAATGGTACAAAACTAGGTACTTGGGAAGAAGCTCAAGCAGAAGTAATGGCTGAAGCTAAAACTATAGTAGATCAAATGAAAAATCAAGATGTTAAAGATGCGTTTGCAAGAGGTGAGATTAAAGAAATCGTTGCATTAATTGCGTATCTTAACAGCTTAAAATAGGAAAAAATATGGATTTAGAACTAATAAGAGAACTACAAGGCTATGGATTTTTCGCTCTTGTAGTATTTTTAGTGGTAGTTTTGTATTCTTATTGGTTTCATTTGTATAGATCTGAAAAAACAGGTAGAAGAAACTATGAAAAATATGCTGATTTGGCATTACATGATGAAATCAGTGATCGTGTTTTAGAGCAAAATAAAAGGAGTGCTTAATGCAATGGTTGAATTTACAAGATAATGTTAATTTATTATCTTTTATCGGAGCAATTCTTATCATACTAATTACGCTAGTTGTGGTAGGAAAATTGTTTAAAAGTATGAAAGAAGAAAAGAGCCAAGGTGAACTAAGCGAGCATAGTTGGGATGGTATAGGTGAGTTTAAAAATCCTATACCGCTTGGTTGGGCTGTAGTGTTTTTCTTAGCTATAGTATGGTGTATATGGTATTTTCTTTGGGGATATCCTTTAAATAGTTATTCTCAAATTGGTGAGTATAATAAAGAAGTTCAAGCACATAATGAAAAATTTGCACAAAAATTTGCAAATTTAAGTGCGCAAGATAAACAAGAAATGGGTAAGAATATTTTCTTGGTTCAATGCTCATCTTGTCATGGTATTACAGGTGATGGTATTAATGGAAAAGCACAAAATCTTAACATTTGGGGTTCAGAAGAAGGACTTATAGAAGTAATTACTAAAGGCTCTAAGGGTTTGAATTATCCTATGGGTGAAATGTTAAGTGCAGCTGATAATGGCATAGATGAAGCTGATATCCCTGCAATTGCCGCTTATGTTGCTTCTGAAATTTCAGCAATCAAAAAAACTGAAAATCCTCAACTTGTAGCAAAAGGAAAAGAACTTTTTGCAACTTGTACAGTGTGTCATGGTGAAGATGGAAAAGGAACTATCGATGGACAATTAGTTGCGCCAGATCTAACAAAATATGGTAGCGCAAGCTTTGTTGTAGATGTTTTAAATCGTGGTAAAACAGGATTTATAGGTATAATGCCACATTTTAATAATGGTGTATTAAATGAGCTTCAAAAAGAAGCAGTTGGCGAATATGTAATTTCTCTTTCAAGGGGTGAATAATGGAAAATCAAAATAGATGTGTATTTTCACTTTCAGGGGTAAGTGGATTATTAATCGCAACTGTTTTATTGTTAGCGATTTTAGTTTGCTTAACGATTTGGGGGTTAAACATTCAGCAAGATGTAATGCAAAAACCATACAAATTAGAAAATGCAGAGCAAATTAAAATGTTTAATTCTAAAGAAGATGAACATATCATTATAAAGGAATGATTATGGTTAAAATTATGGAATATTTAATTGTAGGTGGATTGATTGTTGCAGCTGCTATTACAGCGTGGTCGGTTTTAACTATAAATCATCTACATATAGGATGAAAAATTTATTCAAAGGCGGTTTTTTAACCGCCATTTTTATGTGTTTTGCTACTTTTTTGCAGGCTGAAATTTTGCTGAATGAAAATATATTAAATACTTTTGTTGAGCAAAATATTAGCACTACTTCTAAAGAAATTAAAAAAACAACAGGTGTTGATATCGCTCTTGCGCTAAGCGATAAAAAAAGCTTTGATGAGTTAAAAAAATACGAAAGTAATTTAACAAAGCCTTATATATTGCTAGTTTTATCAAAAGCGTCTCACAGGGTTGATATTTTTGCAAGTGAAGATGCTATGAAATATTTTGATAAAGAAGGTGTTTTGAGTCCTTATCCTGAAAAAGGAACTATTTTGCCAATACTTGCAAACCCTAAGCAAAAAGATATTTATAATGCGGCAATCTTTAATGGATATGCTGATATTGCTGATCAAATTATGAGTTATTTTAATCTTAAGCCATATTATGGAAATTCAAATAAAGATACATTAAATATTATGCGAATTTTAATTTATGGTATTGTTTGTATAGCTATTTTAATGCTTGTGCAAAGAAGATTTAAAAGGAAAAAATGCAATGGAAAATAATAAAAGCTTTTGGCCTTATGGTATTTTGATTTCTTTAGGGCTTATTGTTATAGCTTGTATTGTTACGATTTTTATCGCAAGCAAAGCACCTGTATATGAAGATAATTTTTATTTTGATTCTTATCAAAATGTAGAATTAAATTATAATGAAATTCAAAACAGACAAAAGACTTTTGATGAAAATTTTAAGCTAAGCATTAAAGATAAAGAAAGCTTTGTGCATAAGAAAAATCAAGTTTATTATATTAATGAAGGGCAAAATGAACTTAGGATTGCAATTGAAAATTTAAAAGATTATGACTTAAATAAACTTCAAATTCAAACTTTACTTTCGCGTCCACATACAAATATAAATGATGAGAATTTACAAGCAAGATTAGAAGGAGATGATATAGTATTTGCTTTTAATATCAAAGAAAAAGGCGTATGGCAAATACTTTTAAAAATCACTCAAGATGAAAATAGTGTAGGATTTTTTAAATTCTTTTTACAAACTAAATAATGAAGCTTTTTGTTTTTAGCTCACTAAGAGCAGTAAGAAAATATTATGATAAAAAACTCATAGAAGATGGCTTGCTAGATCAAGCTATAAGTATGGCTGATTTTATGCAAGCTGTTGTATTTTCCTTGTCTTTTAAAGCAAGTCATTATGAGTGCTTGCTTTTGATGAAAAAAGCATGCGAGCAAACTAAAAATTTAGAAAAAGAACTGAAAATTCCAAGTAATTTTTTTGCATTTTTAAAAAATAATGCATACTTGTTTAGTTTTTTTAAAGAATTAAGCGTAAGTAAAAAAGATATTAAGGATTTGTATTTTAACGACACTTATGCTCAGTATGATGAACATTTAAAAATTCTCCAAGAACTTTTTGATAATTATCTTTCTTTGCTTAAAAAACAAAATTTATATGATGATATTTCTTTGAGTTATGATTATAAAATCAATGAAAGTTTTTTAAAAAATTATGATGAAATTATTTTTGATTTTCAAGGTTTTTTGACGAATTTTGAAGAAGAAATTTTATTAAAAATAAAAGAAATCATTCCTTTAAAAATTCAATTTTCTTGTACTAAATTTAATAAAGATTTTTTAGAAAAACTTTCTTTGTTAAAAAATGTAAATTTAAAAAATAATTATAGTTATTTATATGATGTAAATCAAAATAAAATTTTAAATGAAGAAAATTTTTCCATAAAAAATGAAATTTCATATAAAAGTTTTAATCTTAGATCACTGCAAGCTGCTTTTGTTTTTGAAAAAATTGATAGTTTTTTAAAAAAAGGTTTGCAAGCAAAAGATATAGTAGTAATCACCCCTGATGAAAAATTTAGTGAAATTTTAAAACTTTATGACAAGCATAATTTTTTAAATTTAGCAGGTGGAGTGAACATTAAAAATACTCATTTTTATCATAAATTAAATTCGCTTTATAAGAGCATTAAAGATGATGAGTATGAATTAAAAGATTTAAATTTAAATGAAGATACGAAATTAAATTTACACACTTGTAATTTGCATTTTTTTAACTGCGCTGATAAATTTCAAGAAATTAAAAAGAATTTTGATGAAAAGATAGAATTTGAATTTTTTCAAAATTTTATTGAAGAATTATTAGTAGATAGTGAAGAAGAATTGGTAATTAAAATCAAAGAAGAATTAGCCTTTATAAAAGAGCTTGTAAGAGCTCATGAGCTAAGCTTTTGTCAAATTTTAGAATTATTTTTTATGCAAATTGATGGCATAAAATTAAGCAGTGTTGGTGGCGGTGAAGTTACTGTAATGGGGCTTTTAGAAAGCAGGGGGCTTAGATATGATGGGGTTATTATAGTTGATTTTAACGATGAGTTTATCCCTAAAAGAGTTTCAAGTGAGTTATTTTTAAACAATGAAATTCGCAAAAAAGCAGGACTTATCACTCATACACAAAGAGAAAATTTGCAAAGGCATTATTATTATACTTTGATGGCTAAGGCAAAATTTGCGGGAATTTCTTATGTAGAAAATGAAGAAAAAATCAAATCACGCTTTTTAGATGAGCTTGAATTTTTTCTTGTTGAAGATAAGATATATAGTGATAATGCTTATATAAAATATTTTCAAGAAAATGAATGCAAATTTAATCTTGAGCCAATTACGCATATAAAAGCTGAGCATGATTATTTTAAAAAAGCGCTTACTTTTTCAAGATTTCACATTTTGATAAATTATGGACTAGATTATTATTATAAATATGTTTTAGGTTTAAAAGAGCCAAAAATTTTAGATAATAACCTTAAAGCTAATGAGCTAGGAAGTTTTATCCATAAGGCTTTGGAAGAATATTATAATCAAAATAAAAGCTTAAATTATTTTGATTATGAAAAATTTATAAATATTGTTAAAAATTTAAAAGATAAGCAAATTGATGTTTTAAATTTTGCTTTAATGCAAGCTATGTTTAAAGAATTCCAAGCGCTTGAAAATGAGCGTTTTAAGCAAGGCTATATGGTAGAAAAATGTGAATTTGAGCAAAAAAAAGAATTTATTAGTGATAATGGAATAAAAATCACTACTTTTGGGCGTATAGATAGATTAGATAATAACACTTATGAAAGATTGATTATAGATTATAAAAGTGGAAAAATAGATGAAAAAACCTATCAGCTTGCTTTTTATGTGTTTTTATTAGAAAGTAAAGATATGTTAGCAAATACAAAAGCTTGCTTTTATGATCTAAAAAATATGAAAATTGTTTATGAAAATTGCACAAATGAAAAAGTACAAGAGCTTAAGAATTTACTCAATGAGCTTGCAAAAGAGCCTTTAGAAAAAGAATTTTTTAATCAAAAAAATGACAACAACTATAGCCCATATACTATGCTTTATAAAAAGGAGTTTAAGCTTTGAGCCATAAATTTGAGCCTTTTTTAGCCTTAGAAGCTAGTGCAGGAAGTGGAAAAACCTTTGCTTTGAGTGTGCGTTTTGTAGCTTTAGTATTAATGGGAGCTAAGATCAATGAAATTTTAGCCCTAACTTTTACCAATAAAACTGCAAATGAAATGAAAGAAAGGATTTTTAAAACCTTTTTAGAATTTGATATGCTTGAAAATGGGCAAAACAAAGCAGAATGCAATGAGCTTATGAAAATGCTAGATAAAAGCAAAGAAGAGCTTATAGCCTTAAAAGAAAAATACAAAGATGAATTTTTAAGATCTAAACTTAATATCTATACCTTTGATAGTTTTTTTTCACAAATCATTCGTTCTTTTGCTTTGAATTTGGGTTTAATGAGTGATTTTATTACCACAGAAGAATCATCAGATAATTATAAAAATTTTATTGCTAAATTAAACGAAGAAGAATTACAAGCTTTAGCTTATTATATTATGCAGACAAAAAGCAAAAGTGATTTTTTTAAAAATCTTGAAAATTTATATGTAAGATCTTGCAATATCAAGCCAAATTCAAATGCCCATCTTCCAAATAAAGTAAATTTGAAAAATAAAATTGATGAGTTTATAGCTTATGCAAAAAATTTAAGTACAAATAAAAATTATCTTTCAAATTTTAATTTTGAGAGCATGGAAGAATTCTTTACTAAACCTATTATTTGCGATTTAAGTAAAAAATATTTTGAAAAAATTATCAATGATGAGTTTTTGCAAAAAAGAGCAAAGCTTATGCAAAATATAAAAGAATATCTTGCTCAAATGGAAAATTACCGCATTAGTATGCTTGCAAAACTTTTAAAACATTTTAAAGAGGCAAAAAGTGAAAACAATGCCAAGCAAAATACCCTAAGTTTTTCAGATATAGCCTTAAAAACTTATGAGTTAATCAGCGATGAGACTAATAAAGATTTGATTTATTTTAGACTTGATGGTTATATTTCGCATTTATTAATCGATGAATTTCAAGATACTAATGTTTTACAATATCAAATTCTAAAGCCTATCATAGCCGAACTTGTTTCAGGTGAGGGTGTGAAAAAAAATAGAAGTTTTTTTTATGTGGGTGATAAAAAGCAAAGTATATATAGCTTTAGAGGGGGTAAAAAAGAACTTTTTGACAAGCTTTTAAAAGACTTTCCGCAAATTAAATTAGAACATTTAGATACTAATTATCGTAGTAAAAAGATCATTGTTGATTATGTAAATGATATTTTCAAAGATAAATTTTTTGATAGTTCTTTAAAACCTAGCTTTACTTTGCAAAAAAGCATTAAAGAGGGTGGATATGTAGAAATTTTACAAAATCATATTCCTAGTAAAAATAGCCCTGTTTATGAAGCAAGCGCCCAAAAAACTTTAACTATCATTCATGATCTTTTAAAAAAAGGTATTGAGCTTAGTGAAATTTGCATTTTAGTGTGGGTGAATAATGATGCAACTTTAATAAAAGAATTCCTTGAAAAAAACGGCGTTAAAGCTTATACGCAAAGCAATGTAGCTTTGCTAGATTGCATTAGCGTGAGAGTGCTTTTTGAGTATGCAAAAGCTTGTGTGTTTAAAGATGAATTTAGTTTGTATTTTGTAAAGAGCATTTTAGAGAAAGATTTTGCCTATCTTGAACTTGATTTAAACCGCGGTGTGTGTGAAATTTTAAAATACTTAATTGATCATTTAAAATTAGATCTAAGCGATGTTAATCTCATCACATATTTAGAGTATGCAAACACTTTTGATAACTTTTTTGAATTTTTATTTAATCCTTGTCAGTTAAATTCTTTGCAAGCTCAAAATGATGGGGTGAGTATTATGACCGTGCATAAGTCTAAGGGGCTTGAATTTGAAAATTTAATAGTGCTTGATAGGCTTAGTAAGAAATCTTTGGACAATGATACTTTGATGTTTGATTATGATTTAGAGCAAGGTTGGGAAATAAAATACAGACATAGTGCTAGAAAATATCTTGAAGATGAAAGTTACAATGCCTTTTTAGCCAAAAGAGAAAAACTTCAAGCAGAAGATGAGATAAATTGTTTGTATGTAGCATTGACTAGAGCTAAAAATTCTCTTTTTATCATAAAAAATGATGAGAATTTTACAGGCTTTAAAAGCTATTTTAAAGACTATGAAGAAAAGCAAATAGGCATTTTAGAAGAAAAATTTTCAAAAACAAATGAGTCTTTAGAAAATTTAGAGCAAATAGAAATTTTTGGGCAATTTCAAAAGGTAAAGCCACAAGAGATTAAAAGTAAAAATCATTTTTCCAATACTCAAATTCATTTTGGCTTGGCTTTGCACGAGTTTTTGCAATATTTTGATTTTAATACTAAAGATAATTTTGAATTTTGTAAGCAAATGATATATAAAAAATATCGTTTTTACTTAGATGATGAGGGTTTTAATGAGCTTTTTAAAAGACTTATTATGCTTTTAAAAGATGAGAATTTTAACGCGCTTTTGGTGGGTAAAAAGCTATTAAAAGAGCAAATCATCACTTATAAAGGCGAGCAAAAACAGCTTGATATGCTTGCATTTGATGATAATGAAGCCATCATTATAGACTATAAGACGGGTTTAAATTTAAACGAGCATAAAAAGCAAGTTTTACTTTATAAAGAAGCTATAGAAAAAATCTTAGCTAAGACTTCCACTAAGGCTTTTTTGGTGTATGTTTTAAAAGATAAAGTGGAGATAGTGGAGGTTTAACATTATATAAGATATTTATATCGCTTTCATTTTTTAAGTTGTGTATTTTTTCATACTAAATATTTTTCATATAGTGGCAAGAATATTTAAACTTTAAATATTCTTAAATTAAGTATTAATTAAGCTAAAATAATTATAATCTCATTTTTAAAAAATTTTTGGCAAAGGTAAGATGATGACAAAGATAACAAAGCCAAACGAAGTAAAACGCGAATGGATCGTTTTAGACGCTGAAGGAAAGCGTTTTGGTCGTCTTTTAACAGAAGTAGCGACTATTTTAAGAGGTAAAAATAAACCTTGCTATACTCCAAATGTTGATTGTGGGGATTATGTAATTATCATAAATGCTTCTAAAGCAGTTTTCACAGGTGCAAATAAAGCAGAAGATAAATTATACCACAGACATTCAGGGTATTTTGGAAGCGTAAAAAGTGAAAAATTTGGTGATTTATTAGAAAAAAATCCAGTTAAATTATATAAATTAGCAGTTCGTGGTATGCTACCTAAAACAAATCTAGGTAGAGCTATGCTAAAAAAATTAAAAATTTATGCAGGTAGTGAACATCCTCATACTGCTCAAATTGCTAATAAAGGAAAATAATCATGGCAACAACATACGCAACAGGTAAAAGAAAAACCGCTGTAGCTAAGGTTTGGGTAAAATCAGGTAGCGGTAAAATCATCGTTAATGGTATGGATTTAAACACTTGGCTTGGCGGACATGAAGCTATAAAATTAAAAGTAGTTCAGCCTTTATTAGTAACTAAACAAGAAACTTCTATGGATATTAAAGCAACAACTTTGGGTGGTGGATACAGCGCTCAGGCTGAAGCTTTAAGACATGGTATTTCAAGAGCATTGGCTTCTATGGATGCAGATTTTAGAGCATTATTAAAACCAAAAGGACTTCTTACTAGAGATAGTAGAACAGTTGAGCGTAAAAAATACGGTCGCAGAAAAGCAAGAAGAAGCCCACAATTCTCTAAACGTTAATCTTTTTTGGATCCATTTTTGGATCCATTTTTTCTTTCATTTTTTAAAAAATCATATTTTTCCATATATTTTAGTTTTGTTTAAAATTACAGGATTTTTTATTTATAATAAACTTTTATAATTTCAAAGTCCGATCAGGGAAACCTCCTTTTTGTAGTAAATTTAAGCCCCTTACCCAAAAGGGGCTTATTTTATTTTAATCTTCATTTTATATAATATCCCAATTTATTTTTTAAGGATAGTCGATGAGAAAAATTATAGGATTAGTTAGTTTGGCTAGTGCTTTGTTTGCTTTTGATGCTAGTAAAATAGAAATTACTCCAACCTTTAACTACACAACCCCAGAAGGAAATTTAGATCTTAAAAATTATAGTGGAGTGGGATTGAGATTTGGCTATCATTATGATGATTTATGGATAGATCAAGCTGAACTTGGTTTAGAGTATTATAATAATGCAAAATATAATAATCCAAACGATAATACACATACAGATACTAGTGTTTCAAGATTTTATGTAAATGCTATTAAAGGAATTGATCTAGCTAATCATGTGTATTTATATAGTTTATTAGGAACAGGTTATGAGTATTTAAGTCATGGAGCTTATGAAAATAAAAGCAGCATGTTTGCTCAATATGGTGCAGGTTTGAAGTTTGCACTTGGGGAAGATTTGGCTTTAAGAGTGGAAGCAAGAGATCAAATTAAATTCAATAATGGTGATCATAATTTGATTTCTAGCGTTGGCTTGAGTTTTTATTTTGGCAATAAAACTCCAAAAGCTCCTCAGCTTGCAACTAAACAAATCGAAGAAAAACCACAAGCAAAACAAATAGATAAATCATGTCCAGAGCCAAGAAAAGGTGCTTTGCTTGATCATATAGGTTGTGAAAAAACTATAATGCTTGAAGGGCATTTTGGTTTTGATCAAATCACTATAAACCCTGAATTTGCACAAAAAATCCAAGAAGTAGGCAAGGTTTTAGAAGAAAACCCACAATATTATACTATTTTAGAAGGACATACTGATAATACAGGCCCTAAAGCTTATAATCAAAAATTATCATTAGAGCGTGCAAAGGCAGTTGCAAAAGAACTTGAAAAAGCAGGTGTTGCTAAAGAGAAAATTACAACTAAAGGCTACGGTTTTGAAAAGCCAATTGCAAGTAATGACACAAAAGAAGGTCGTGCGCAAAATAGACGCGTGGAAGCAAAATTTTTCATTAAAGAATAAACTTTGTTAAAAAAGACTATTTTATTTGACTTAGATGGCACTTTGATAGATTCTACAAGTGCCATTTTAGATGGATTTGATGCTGCTTTTAAAGCTTTTGGCGAGCCTTTAAGAGATCATGAAATAATTAAAGCTTTAATAGGCTTTCCTTTGGATATAGCCTTTGAAAAACTAGGTGTATCAAAAGAAAAAATAAACGAATATATAAACGCATATAGAAGTGTGTATCAAAAAATTTATATAGAACAAACTCATTTGCTTGCTTTGGCTAAAGAAAGCGTATATGAGGCTAGTTTGTTTGCTGATTTGGCTGTAGTTACTACTAAAAGCTCTAAATTTTCAAAGCCTTTGCTTGATCATTTGGGTATAGGAAAATATTTTAAGGTTATTATAGGCAGAGATGATGTAACTCACCCAAAACCAAATGCTGAGCCTATTTTATTAGCCTTAGGAAAATTGTCTAAAAGTAAAGAAAATGCATTTATGATTGGAGATACTCATTTAGATATCCAAGCAGCTTGTAATGCAGGCATTAATCCCATAGCAGTGAGTAGTGGTTATGAAAGTAAGGAAAGTTTAGCTAAATTTAAAATTCCACTTTTTAAAAATACTCATGAGGCAATAGAACACATAAAAAATATCCGATAATTTCACACTCAAACTCCATACTCATAAATAATAAAAATTTTTTATCATTGTTTAAGACAATTCAAGATAAAGTAGCTATTGATTTTAAGTAATTATTTTAATTATAAGGATAATTAGATGAGTAAAATAATGAAAACAATGGATGGTAATGAAGCAGCAGCTTATGCAGCTTATGCATTTACAGAAGTTGCTGGAATTTATCCTATTACCCCAAGTTCACCAATGGCAGATTATACTGATATATGGGCTTCTCAAGGTAAAAAAAACCTTTTTGGAGTACCGGTTAAAGTCGTAGAAATGCAAAGTGAGGCAGGAGCAGCAGGGACAGTCCATGGTTCTTTGCAAGCTGGTGCTTTAACTACTACTTATACTGCTTCTCAGGGACTTTTGTTAAAAATACCAAATATGTATAAAATCGCAGGTCAGCTTTTACCTGGGGTTATTCATGTGGCAGCTAGAGCTTTGGCTTCTCAAGCACTATCTATCTTTGGCGATCATCAAGATGTTTATGCAGCAAGACAAACAGGCTTTGCTATGCTTTGCTCACATTCTGTACAAGAAAGTATGGATTTAGCAGGTGTTGCGCACTTAGCAGCTATTAAAGGTAGAGTACCTTTTATGCATTTTTTTGATGGTTTTAGAACAAGCCATGAAATTCAAAAAATTGAAGTGATGGATTATGCACATTTTGATCGTTTGCTTGACCGTGAAGCTTTGATGGAGTTTAGAAATTCCTGTCTAAATCCAGAAAATCCAAAAACAAGAGGTACAGCTCAAAATGATGATATTTATTTTCAAACAAGAGAGTTAGCAAATAAATATTATGAAGCTATTCCTGATATTGTTAATGAATATATGCAAGAAATTTCAAAAATTACAGGAAGAGAATACAAGCCTTTTGTATATTATGGGGATAAAAATGCAACCCGCATTGTAGTAGCAATGGGCTCAGTGACTGAAGCTTTAAAAGAAGTTGTGGATCATCTAAATAGTAAAGGCGAAAAAGTTGGGGTTTTAAAAGTTCATTTATATAGACCATTTAGTTTAAAATATTTATTTGATGCAATGCCTCAAAGTGTTGAAAAAATCGCCGTTTTAGATAGAACTAAAGAGCCAGGAAGTTTAGGAGAACCACTTTATTTAGATTTGAAAAGTGCATATTATGGAAAAGAAAAAGCACCTTTAATCGTTGGTGGTAGATATGGACTTTCTTCAAAAGATGTTGATCCTGCTCAACTTCTAGCGGTTTTTGAAAATCTAAATCAAGCAAATCCAAAAGATGGTTTTACCATAGGAATTAATGATGATGTGACTTTTACTTCATTGCCTGTGGGAGAAAAAATTTCTTTGGGTGATGAGAGTACTATAGAGTGCTTATTTTATGGACTTGGTGCTGATGGTACTGTAGGGGCGAATAAAAACTCTATTAAAATTATAGGGGATAAAACAGACTTTTATGCGCAAGCTTATTTTGCTTATGATTCTAAAAAATCAGGTGGTTATACAAGAAGCCATTTAAGATTTTCTAAAAAACCTATTACTTCAACCTATCTAGTTTCTACACCACATTTTGTAGCATGTTCAGTGGCTGCTTACTTAGAAATTTATGATGTTTTAGCAGGCATTAGAAAAGGCGGAACTTTCCTTTTAAATAGTATTTGGAACGCACAAGAGACAATAAAAAGAATTCCAAATTCAGTAAAAAGGGTTTTAGCGCAAAAAGAAATTAATTTTTATATCATTAATGCTACAAAACTTGCTAGAGAAATAGGACTAGGTAGTAGAACAAATACAATCATGCAATCGGCTTTTTTCAAACTTGCTAATATCATTCCTTTTGAAGATGCGCAAAAATATATGAAAGAATTAGCTTATAAATCATATAGCAAAAAAGGTGATGCTATAGTTGAGATGAACTATAAAGCTATTGATGTAGGTGCAGATGGACTTGTAAAAGTTGATATTGATCCTTCTTGGGCGAATTTGACTGATGAAGTAAAAGAAGAAACTATAGCCTATAAAGGTACTGAGTTTGTTGAGAAAATCGCAAAACCTATGAATGCAGCTAAGGGAGATGATTTACCAGTTTCGGCATTTTTGGGTTATGAAGATGGTAGTTTTGAACATGGTACTACTGAGTATGAAAAAAGAGGCGTTGGTGTTATGGTGCCAAGATGGATTGAAACTAATTGTATTCAGTGTAATCAATGTGCTTCGGTGTGTCCACATGCAGTTATTAGACCATTTTTAATAGATGAAAAAGAATTAGAAAATGCTCCAGCAGGTGTAAAAGAACATAGCTTAAATGCAAAAGGTGTAAAAGAGCAAAAACTTAATTTTAAAATTCAAGTATCTCCGCTTGATTGTACAGGATGTGAGCTTTGTGTGCATGAGTGTCCTACTAAAGAAAAATCTTTAGTAATGGTTCCACTAGGTGAAGAGCTTGATCATGGTGAGCAAGAAAATGCAGATTATTTATTTAAAAAAGTAAGCTATAAAGATAATATCTTAAATAGAGAAAATGCAAAAGGTATCCAATTTGCTCAACCTTTATTTGAATTCCATGGTGCATGCCCAGGGTGCGGGGAAACTCCTTATATTACTTTAATCACTAGATTATTTGGTGAAAGAATGATTATTGCTAATGCAACAGGTTGTAGTTCTATTTACGGTGGTTCAGCTCCTTCAACTCCATATAGAAAAAGTAATAAAAATGGTCATGGGCCTGCTTGGGGTAATTCTTTATTTGAAGATAATGCTGAATTTGGCCTTGGTATGAAAATAGCAACTGAAACAACAAGACATAAAATAGAGCAGATTATGAATGAAAGCATGCAAGAAGTTCCTAATGCGCTTTCAGCTTTATATAAAGAATGGATTGCAAATAAAGAAGATTCTAAAGCTTCTTTAGAACTAAGAGATAAGTTGGTGCCATTGCTAGAAGAAAATAAACAGATTAAAACTGTAAATGATATTTTAGAACTTAAAAGCTATTTAAGTAAAAAATCACATTGGATTTTCGGTGGTGATGGCTGGGCTTATGATATAGGTTATGGTGGGCTTGATCATGTTTTAGCAAGCGGTGAAAATGTAAATATTTTAGTGCTTGATACTGAAGTTTATTCAAATACTGGAGGTCAAAGCTCAAAATCTTCAAGAACAGGTTCAGTGGCTCAATTTGCTGCAGCAGGTAAGCCAGTACAGAAAAAAGATCTTGGTCAAATTGCTATGACTTATGGTTATATTTTTGTGGCTCAAGTAAATTCTAATGCAAATTATGCGCAATTGTTAAAAGCAATAATAGCAGCAGAAGCTTATGATGGACCTTCTTTGATTATAGCTTATTCTCCTTGTATAGCTCATGGTATTAAAGGTGGGCTTGGAAATTCAGGAAATCAAGCAGAACTTGCTACAAAATGTGGATATTGGCCAACTTATATTTATGATCCGCGTTTGGAAGCTGAGGGTAAAAATCCTTTAACAATTTCTTCAAAAGAACCTGATTGGGATTTATATGAAAGCTTTTTAATGAACGAAGTGCGTTATAATTCTTTGAAAAAATCAAATCCTGAGCATGCAAAAGAATTGTTTGAAAAAAATAAAGCAGAAGCACAGCGCCGCTATAGACAGCTTAAACGATTAGCAAGTGCTGATTTTAGTAATGAAAACTAAAATTTGCTTCGATTTTTACTTGTGAGTTTATGGATACTTAGCGCTTTTGGCGCTAAGTATCCATTTTTGAATCAAAGTTGCAATGATGTTGATTTTTCCTTGATTCAAGATCCTTTTTTTCAAAAAACTACAAATATAAAATCTGATTTTTCCTTGCAAGCTATCGTTTCTAATAAAGTTAAGATTAATGATAAATGGTATGTTTTGAATGATGATATTGAAGGTTTTAAGATTGTTGAGATTAAAAATTCTCAAGTTATATTGATAAAGGAAGAAAAAGTCATGGTTTTAAAATTGTATGAAAAAAATAATATTTTTATTCATTAGTATTTTAAGTTTTACAAATATTTTTGCTTCGCAGTGTCATCAGCGCTTTTTTGATATAAGCGTAGAAAATAAAACTTCTTTGATTGAAATTTTAAATGAACTTGGTAGAGAATGTGGATTTAGTATTATAATAAAAGATTCATTAGCTAGAGAAAAGTTAAATCATACTCAAAATTATTTACACATAAGAAAAATGTCTTTAAGAGAAATTTTTAAACTTTTATTGATGGAAAATAATCTTGCTTATGAGTATGAAAAAAATATTTTAAAAATTTATGGAAGACAAGTTAAAACTTTTAAAGTTCATTATATAAGCTCTATTAGAGAAGGGCAAAGCATTACTAAAGCTTCAGTGGATTCAAGACCTAAACAGGGTGATTATGATAGTGCTAAAGAAGCAGATAATTTAGTCATTAGTACAGATAAATTTGATTTTTGGGAGAAAATTGCAGAAGAAATTCAAGCTTTACTTGATGAAAATACTACTAAGCCCATTATTAATACCAATGCGGGAATTATTACTTTAAATGCTACCTTGTATGAGCTTGCAAGAGTTGAAAAATATCTAAAAGACTTAAATAAAAGACTTAAAAAGCAAGTTTTAATTGATGTAAGTATAGTTGCAGTACATTTAAATAAAAGCCATTCAAGTGGGATTAACTGGCAAGAGCTTGCTTTTAAACTTAATGGAGATGATAATGATTTTATAATCAATAAAGGTGGTGTTAAAAATATTAATCTTAAAGCTAATGTTGAAACTAAGGCAATTTTAAATTTATTACAAGAAAATGGCAAAACCACTGTACTTTCTAACCCAAAACTCATGGCACTTAATAATCAGCAAGCTATTATTTCCATAGGTGATACGATTAATTATCAAGTAAAAGAAAGCTCTAAGGGTACTGAAAATGGTACGACCATTAGTGAAACTTATAATAATTATTCTATTTTTGTAGGAATTTTACTAAATATTTTGCCAGAAATTTCAGATGATCATAAAATCATGCTTAGGATTAATCCTAGTTTGAGTGATTTTAAATATAGTGTTGATAATCATAGACAAAATAAACCAAGAAATATAGCACCAGATACTATACAAAAAAAGCTTTCTACTGTAGTTGAAGTGGATGATGGGCAAACTTTAATTTTGGGTGGATTGATTAGCAAAAATACGATTAGTAATCATAATGAAGTAAGTGCTTTATCTAAAATACCACTTTTTGGTGCCTTGTTTCAAGGAAAGCAAAATTTAGAAGATATTAGTGAAATAGTTTTTATCATCAAGCCAAGTTTAATAAGAGCTGATAAAAAAGTATTAAGTTTGAAAGAATTAGGTTTTGAACATGAAGATGATATGTTTTAATTTTTTGATTTGTTTGTCTTTTTTAAATGCAATAAATATTCAAAATGAAGATTTTGAGCAAAATGTATTCTATGAAAAATTTATCAATCAGCCAAACTATGAAAATGCTTTAAATTTAGCTAAATATTTTTATCAAATAAAAGATTATCAAAAGGCCGTTTTTTGGGCTATTGAGGCAAATGAATTTGAATTATTAGAAAAAGAAGCATGGCTAGTTTTTATCAATGCTAAATTAAAACTTGGAAAGCATGAAGATGCTTTAAGAGCTAAAGAAGAGTATGAAAAACTTTTAGGAAATTATTTTGAATGACGCAAAAGAAATAAAAGTTTTAAATAAACTTCCTTTGCAAGAATTGGCTTTAGAATATAAATTAGAAATTTTAGACTTAAACCAAACTCTTAAAATAGAAAAATATCTCCATGTTTTGCCTTTTTCTCTAATAGAACAATATAATATTTTTTGTTTTTATGAAGATGATGAAAATATTCATATAGCTTCTTTAAAACCTTTAGATGAGAGTATTTTAGAAAAAATACAAAATTTATACCGCTTAAAGACGATTAAAATTTTTCTTTGTGATTTTATACAATTTAAATTCTTACTAGAAAGGATTAAATTTTTAATTTGCTTTCAAAACTATCTTGATAAATTAAAACTTAATTTAAAAAGTGATGAAAATAAAGATGAGCTTTTATTAGAGCAGTTTTTGAATTTAATTTTAACTTATGCTTGCTTTTTAAGAGCAAGTGATATTCATTTAGAGCCTTTGGAAAATGAAGTTTTGATAAGATTTAGAATAGATGGAGAATTAAAATATATCCATAGCCTTGATGTGAGTTCTTATCAGGCTTTATTAATGCATATAAAAATCATCACCCTACTTAATGTAGCCGAACAAAGACAAGCTCAAGATGGAAGTTTTTCCAAGATTATTTTAGAGCAAAAGTATGACTTTAGAATTTCAATTATGCCTTTGTTATTTGGGCAAAGTGTGGTACTTAGGATTTTAAAACAAGATGAGCATGTTTTAAAACTTGATAGACTTTTTATTAAAGAAGAAAATTTATTCCGTTTGAAAAAAGATATGAATGCACCTTATGGTTTGATTTTATTTTGTGGGCCAACAGGGAGTGGTAAAAGCACTTTTATGCATGCTATTTTAAACGAGCTTGATCAAAATAAAAAAATCATTACTCTAGAAGATCCTATAGAATATAAACTTAAACATGCTCAGCAAATTTTGTTAAATTCTAAAACCGGTTTTGATTTTCACAAAGCTTTAAGAGCGGTTTTGAGGCAAGATCCTGATGTGATTATGGTGGGTGAAATCAGAGATGAGGAGAGTTTGGATATAGTTTTAAAAGCTTCTTTAAGTGGACATTTAGTTTTAAGCACCCTGCATACTAATGGTGCTATAGAAGCTATTTTTAGAATGAAGCACATGGGTGCAAAAGAATATTTAATAGCTTATGCACTTAATTTGATTATAGCTCAACGCTTGGTAAGAAAATTATGCGAATGTAAAGAAGCTAGCGATGAAAAATTTCATTTTCAAAATCAAGTTTTTGAAGGAAAATTTTATAAAGCAAAGGGTTGTGCTAAGTGTATGTATAGTGGATATAAAGGGCGTTTAATGGTGGCTGAGTTTTTATTTTTGGACCGTAATTTAAAAAGTATGATAGAAAATAATGCAAATTATGAAAATATTTTAACATACGCCTTGAAAAAGGGCTTTTTGACTTTAGGCACTGATGCTTTAGAAAAGGCAAAACTGGGTTTGACAAGCATAGATGAGCTAAGAAAGATTGGTTTTTGAAAAAATTTATTATTTTTTATGCTTTAAACAAAGAGCAAAAGCAATGTGTAATTAAAGCCAAAAGTCTATATGAAGCCAGAAATCTTGCACAAAAATCATTTGAAAATATTATTAGTGTTGAAGAATACTTTAGAACAACAAAACATAAAATTAAAGAAGAAGAGCTTATTTTTATCCTTAAAGATCTAAGTATGGTTTTAAAAGCAGGATTAAGCTTACAAGAGGCTATTTTAGAATTTACAAGATCAAATCATGATGCGCACGTAGCTAAAATATTTAGTGTGATTTATAATAAACTCAAAAATGGAAGTTCTTATAATGAAGCTTTTAGAGGTGTTTTAAACTCTAGAGAATGCGCTGTTTTAAAAATTTGTGATGGTAAGGAGGATTTATATAAGGCTTTTGAGATTATCATTAATTTAAAAGAGAAAAACCTTCATAGTTTTAAGCAGTTTAAAAAATCTATAACTTATCCACTTTTTGTTTTTTCATGTATTATTTTAGCTTTTTTTGTACTGATGATTTTGGTTTTGCCTGAGTTTAAAACTTTATTTTTGCAACTTGAATTAGATTTGCCAAAAATCACTCAAATTCTTTTTGTTTTAGGAGATTTTTTTAAACATTTTTATGTATTTATTTTATTAGGTATGGGAATTTTTATAATGCTTGCTTACTCTTTTAGAAAGTCTTTGTTTTTTCATAAAATTCTTTTTTATTCTCCCATTTTTGGAAAGATAATATTTTATCAAGATAAATTTTGTTTTTTCTTGATTTTTTCATATTTACTGAAAGCAGGTGTGGATATAAAAAGAGCTTTTGATCTTGCTTGCGAAGGTATAGAAAATCAATTTTTTAAAAATAAAATGTTTATTATAAAGACTTCATTTGAATCAGGACTTGATTTAGATCAAGCTTTTTTCAAAATAAAGCTTTTTGAGCCTTTTGTGATAAGAATGTTAAAATTAGCTTTAAAAAGTTCTAAACTAGATGAGAGTACTTATGAGCTTGCTTTATTTTATGAGCACAAAAAAGAAAATTATACTCAAAGACTTTTAAGTGTTTTAGAACCTTTGATGACAATTTTTATGGCGAGTTTGATTTTAGTTTTAGCCTTGGGTGTATTTTTACCTATGTGGCAAATTAGTCAAGGAATTTAAGCAAGATAATCATAAGCAACCTTAGCTATAGTTAAAGCAACCATGGTTAAAAAAAGTTTTTTGATAAAAGTTCCCTGTGTTTTTAAGACTAGTTTTGAGCCTACAAAGGCGCCTAAAACTTGGCCTATACCCATTAAAACACCAACTTTCCAAAGTACTTCATAAGAGTATAAAAATACCCCTAAAGCCACTACATTGCTAGTGAAATTTAAGATTTTAGTATTAATGCTTGCATTTTTCATACTAAAACCAAGAAATATCACACAAGCAAAAATCCAAAAAGACCCAGTTCCAGGCCCTAAAAAGCCATCATAAAAGCCAAGCAATAAACCAAAAGTGATTTGAAAGCTTGTAGTGCTCATTTTCGCTTCATTATGAACATTTCCTAAATTAGGCTTAAAAATAGTATAAAGAAAAACTAAAGCTAGGCATATTAGCACAATGATTTTAACAGCATTTTGATCTATTAGTAAAACTGCATAAGTACCAATAACAGCTCCAATTGCGGTAAATAAAATACCTAAAGCAATTTTTTCTATATTCATATGTTTTCTATAAGATAAAACCGCAGTAAGTGAGCCAAAAGTGCTTTGAAGTTTATTGGTAGCTAGGGCTAAATGAGGAGGGATTCCACAAGCAAACAAAGCAGGTATAGTAATAAGTCCACCACCACCTACAATCGCATCAACACAGCCTGCAAAAGCAGCAACAAAAAATAAAATCACATAATAAGTTAATTCAAGCTCCATAAGCTTTCCTTGTTTTGTCCGATTCTATATAGAGCAAAATCATATTTTATAGGATCTTGTGGATCAAATTTTTTAAGACTTCGAGTAAGCTCTAAAACACTTTTAAAATCATAAATCTTACGCTTTAAAAGCTTAAGTTTTAATGAAACTTTATGAGTATGAGTATCTAAGGGTATGAGTAAATCTTTTTTATCGATATTTTTAAACAAACCCAAATCAAGCTCATCATTTCTTACCATCCACCTAAGATACATATTGTACCTTTTTAAAGGACTTTTTGGAGTTTTAAATTCTTTTGAAAAGAAAAATTCATAACCATGGCTTTTATAAGGATTAAGTTTATAAATTGTTTCTATGAAAGCTTTTATTGCATGTGTGATGTTTTGCTCTTTTTGATAAGTTTTGGTAAAAATATTTTCTATACTATCTTCATTTTTTAAGCGTTTAAGTGTGATAAAAATTTGAGCTATGTCATGGGAGTTTTGAAAGCGGTATTTTAGATCTTTGCATTCTTTTTTAATAATCTCATCATTTTTTTCAAGCAAAGAAAAATCAAGTTTTTTTAAAAAATTTACAATATTTTTAGCATTCCCATAGGCAAATAGAGCACAAATTAAAGCTATGGTTTCATCTTTATAAACACTTGCAATTTGTAAAGGATCAGGATGAGAGAAAAGCTCTTCTTGAGTATTTTTACTTAAAATAGCCTCATCTAAAAGAGCTTTAATTTGCATTAAGATTTTAAACCAAGTAGAGTTTCAATCATTTGATCTACGGTTGTAACTATCTTAGCTGCAGCTCCATAACTTGCTTGATATTGTATAAGTGCTGCTAATTCTTCATTAGTGTTTACACCACTTTTTGATTGATATTCTGCATAAGCTGTGTTAAATACTGTCATATTGGTAGCATGTGCAAAACTATTACTTTCTGCATTTGATGCAATTTTACCTGTAAATTTTCTATAATACCCATCTAATGTTAAACTATCTACCGTACCATCTTTATTGTAAAAATTCACCTTTTGATTTTGAAGTTGTAACATAGCATTAGCAATATCGTTGTTTCCATCAACTCCATTTGAGCTTGCTTTAAGAGTATTTGGATCATTTCTAATACTTGAATTTACATTAATACTACTTGCATCTTGACCATTAAAAAATGATGAAACATTTAAAGCTCCAGGGAAATTTGTACCTTTGTCCTTAAAAGATATTTTATAACCCTTTTTTAAGCCATTGATTTGGAAATTTCCACTATCACTTTGTCCATCATAATGATAAAAGGCTTTAAAATAATCATTTAAATCATTACCAGGTTTTCCATCATGGTTATCATCTATATCTGCATTGATTTGTTTGATAATATCTTCTATAGTGGTATTAACATCAATTTTTATAGTTCTTGTAGCAACCGGATCACCTTTTTCGTTATATACTGTAAGATCAAAACTTCCTGCCTGAATATTTCTATCATAACTCATCAATGAAGTGTCAGGTTTTAACCCTTTTAAATCATCTGAATTTACTTTTTCAGTTGCTGCTTGAGCATAGACATTGTTAGTTTGAGTGATGAGGGTTTTTGTAAAAGTATTTAGCATATCTTTATATTCTTGCAATATTCCATCACTATAAGTATCATGATTGCCATCATAATTTCTACCTCTAAGATCAAGCTGAGCACCAAGTTGTCCACCTGAAATTTTACTAGTTAAATCATAGCGGTTTTCATCATTTACTTCATAATAAATTTGATAAAAACCATTTTGATTATTATCATCTAATTTTAAAGGATGAAAACTAGAACCATTGACTATACTAAAACCTTGAATACTTAAATCATAATATCTTCCAGAATCAGTCATGGTGGATTCTAAAGTACTATCTTGAGAGCTTTTTCCTTTCCAAGCTACTGCATCAACTAATTTTGAAAGTCTAAGCTCAAGCTCATCTCTTCTATCTCTTAATTGATTAGCATTATCAGTTGGTAATACCTCTTCATTCTCAAGTTGTTTGTTGATATTTGCAATTTCTTGCCCAATATTATTAATCTCATCCACAGTTTGTCTGATTTGTTCATTAACAGTTTGCTGCATCTTGTCAAGGTCTTGTAGAGTTTTTTGTATATTTTGCGCTAATACATTTGCGCTATTAACAAGATCTATTTTGCTTGCTCCATCACTTGGATTGGAAGCAAAATTATTCCATGCATCATAATAATTTTTATAATCTTGTAAAATACCAGTTCCTTGCATATCAGGAAATCTTTGACTTGCTTCTTGTAAAATTTGTCCTAAATAATTTGTATAATTTTGCTGAGTAGTAGCATTTTTTAACTCATAATAAGAGTGTTCATCGTGCAATCTTTTTATGGTGTCAATTTGCGTGCCTGTTCCTAAGTGTAAGCCACCTCTATCAATAGACATACCAGAACTTTGCACAGCTCTTTGTCTTGTATAAAACACTGCATTTGCATTAGAGATATTATTACCTGTTGTATTAATTTGAATTTCAGCGGCTTTTATACCGCTAACTCCTGTATATAAACTATCAAAAATTCCCATGAGTTAGCCTTTAAACATTAATCTTAAATAATGAATCCGGAATTGTTTTTTTATCACCATAAGCATTATTTGTTCCATTTTGCTCAAACATTGCATTTAAAAGATTGTCATAAAAATTTTTAATAATAAGAGCTAACTTGGCATATTCTTTATTTTTTTGGTGTAAGGTGTTTAAATTTTGCTTTAAAAGAGCAAGTTTTTCTTTATCCTCATCATCTAAAAGCTCATCCAAGCCTTTATTGTTTCCTTGATTACTAAGTTCTACTAAAGCCTTGTCAAGATTTTTTTTAGCAATTTGGAAGTCATTTACAAGCTTAGTTTTATCTTCAACACTTTTACTTACATGTTTATGATTAGCTGCTTGAATTTGTGCTATATCTTCTAAAGTAAGATTGATGAGTTTTTCTAAAATAGAATTTGTTTCATTTAAATATTGTTTAACCATTTTTTATCCTTTCTTAGGCGCCAACCCAAAAAAGGATAAAAATTATAATAAAGAATCTGCTATTGCTTTAGAAGTGGCTTGTAGATTGATTTTATACTCGCCATTTTTAATTTGTGAAGCAATTAAAGATGCTTTACTTTCTTCTGCCTTTTGAGTTTCTTTTGCCTTGTTGTTTTCTTTGTTTTCTGTTTTATTTATATCATTAGTAGCAACCTGAGCTACATAACTTTGATGTATAGGGTTTATCATTTTAAGCCTCCAGTTCTATTAAAAAACTCTAAGAACTATATCGGCACTTAAAAAAATAACTTAACCCCTTTCTTTTAAATAATCAAATAATAATTTTGAAAAACCTAACCCCCCGCTTAAAGCCTTACTCATAGTATCATTATACATAGATGAATAAATTTCATCACTTGCATCTTTTCCAAATAAAGAATTTTCTTGTTTTAAAGAAATATCTAAAACACTTTTAATTAAAAAAGCTTCAAATGCGTCAGTTTGCTCTTTTAAAGCCTTATCTTCATCGCTTAGTGCTTGAATATGAGTGATATCATTTTTAAAAGCACTATCAGCATAGTTTTTAGCAGCTTTGTAGCTATTATTGTGTTTAGTGATACTTTCATAAAGATTGCTACTATAATTTTTACTCGCTATATAATTATCAACTTTCATTATATCACCTCTAATTCAGCACTAATCGCACCAGCTCTTTTTAGATTTTGCATAATAGCTATGATATCATTTGGTGCTGCTCCAAGTTTATTTAGCATTCTTGCTATATTTGCTACTGTTGTTTTATTGTTTGTGATTTTTAAAGTATTAGATACTGGATCTAAAATACCACCATCTTTCATATCGATTTCATTTTGTCCTAAAGCTACGGTATTGTTTGGATCGATTTTTATAGTGATATCTTTATGAGTGATTAATATAGGTTCAACTTCTATATTTACTCCAGCTACTATAGTACCAGTTCTCTCATCAATAATTACTTTACTTTCTGGAGTATAAGCTATATCTTGTTCTAAAACTCTTGCCATAAATTCAACATGAGAAAATTCTTCAGGTTTTGTTAATTTTATAGTTCTAGAATCTAAAGCTTTTGCTATATCTGTATCAAAAATAGTATTTAAAACTCTTTCTATATTATTAGCTGTTTTAAAATCTGCTTCTTTTAAGCTTAAAATCAAATCTTCGCTTTGACTAAAATTTTGTGGAATTTCTCTTTCTACTACCGCACCATTAATAACATTTGCTGAAGTTGAGTGTGTTCCTGCTGCACCCGGTCTTGGGCTAAGTCCACCTATAGCTAAAGAGCCTTGAGCCACAGCATAAATTTCTCCATCAACTCCTTTTAGGGCTGTCATAAGTAAGGTTCCACCTTGTAAAGATTTTGCATCACCTAAAGAAGCTACACTCACATCAAGTTTATCCCCACTTCTTGCAAAAGCAGGAAGTTTTGCTGTAACCATTACTGCTGCTGTATTTTTTGATTTTATATCACCTGGGCTAACTTTTACATTCATACCTTGAAGCATGTTTGAGATTGATTGTAGGGTAAATTCACTACTTGTTCCATCACCACTTCCATTTAATCCAACAACCAAACCATATCCTATAAGTTGGTTATCTCTAACGCCTACTACATTGGTAAGTTCTTTAATGGTAGCTGCAAAAACACTTAAGCTTAATGCTAAGCAAAGTAAAAATATTCTCATCGATTCTTCCTTTAATCTATGCTATTTTCATAAATTAAAGCAAAAAAAGTTCCAAATTTATGTAAGAGTGTAAAAACTTAAGCTAGTTGAGCCAAATTTCTTTTCTTTTGTTTTTTCATAATTTTGAATTTTAATTGGAGTTTTAAAAGTGCTGTGATGTTCTATGATGATGATTTTTACATTAGAATTTGGTAAATTTTTTATCAAATTCAAAGTCTTTTCATAAATATCAAAAAAACCTTCTCTAATATCAAAGGGCGGATCAAGATACAAAATAATATCTTCTTTAGAATTTTGAATAATTTGAGGGGTTTTTTTAAAAGTATCATCATTAAAGCAAATAGTGCTTTGATCAATATTGGAAGCATTTTTTAAAGCGATTTCATAAGCTTTTTTATCTTTTTCTATGGCATAACTTTTTAAGCAGCCGTTACTTCTTGCCTCTAAAGCCATTAAAGCACTTCCTCCAAAGGCCTCTATGAAAATTTTATCCTGCAAAGAAAAACGCAAAACATTAAAAACACAAGATTTTACTATACTTTTGGTGCTTCTTGTGGTATTTAAGCTAGGAAGTAAAATTTTTTTACCTTTATAGATTCCACTCTCTATGGTGGTGTAAATTTTTTGAGCTTGTTTTTTTGAGCTTGTTTTTTTATCTTCTTTGTAATTTTTTAAAAAATCCTTTACGCTTTGATATTCTTGTGTTTTATGCATTATTATTTTCTTCTTTGATGAGGTTTTTTAACTCTGTTTTGTAAAGATCAAATATCGCATCGATTTTTTCATGACTTTCTTGACGTAGTTGCTCTAAAATGGCTTCACATTTTTGATTCATAAGTTTTTTTTCACGCATAGCTATTTTATAAGCAATACTTTGCAAACTTGCATTGAAATCATTTAGAGCATTAAGTAATTCCTCTATATTAAAAGGATGAGATAAAAAATTTGATTTTTTATTGATGATAAATTGTGGTTTTTGCGTGTTGATTTTTTCATCACAGACTAAAAAATCACAATCTTTTTTTAAAACTAAAAAATCCTTCAAAGCGATTTCTAAAGTTTTTTCTAAAATTAAATCCTTACATTCAAGAGCGATTTTCATTGACTAAACTCACTTTTAATTTGTGTTTTTTTAAAGTGTATGGTACTATACCTAGAGCTAAATTTGCAAGCTCTGCAAAGGTTAAAATATAAAAATCTTCAAAATTTCTATTTGAAATAGCCTGTAATTCTTTATAGCATTTATCAAACATATAAAAAGAATAAAAATTTTCAACTACTAAAAAATCACAACCATTATCATAAGCATCTAATACAACAGAAGCTGCACATTTGTATGCTAATTGGGTGTTTAAATTTAAAAAATTATAGCCGCAACTTTTGTATTTTCTTTCAAAATCTATTATATTTGCTTTAAGCATCTTGACAAGCTCTAAAGAGCAGCTTGCATCTGAAAATCCCTGATATACACCTATATTAAATTGCTCAAAAAAATACTTAATGCGTTCTTGTTTAAGATGATCTAAAAAAATCTTTGGAGCATATTGGATTTTTTCAATTTTACTCATAATTTCATAAGAGCTGTATTCGCAAGCTAAAATATTATCCTCATCCATCATTCTAGAATATTCATCTAAGATATCTTTTGGATCATAATCAATAATAAAATAATTTTTACCCAAAGGCTTTTCGCATAATGTGCTTTGAATTCCAACTTTATCTAAAGCATCTTTGATAATATCAAAATAACAAAATAAATCATTATTGCTATTGGTGTAGATTTTATACATTATTCATTCCTTAAAAAATACTTCTTGCAAGACCTGATTTTACAAGCATAACTTTTAATTCTTTAATATAAGATTCATAATCAAGCTCGTTTGATGAAATAAAATTTTTAAATTTTGTGTGATAATAAATTCCTTTTTCTTCATCTGCAACTAATTTTAAAAATTGAGGTGCTTTTTCTGGGTATTTAAGTAGCATTTTATAAGCAAATACAAAAAAACTATCGCCAAGATATTCAGGTAAAAATTCCCTAACTTCGCTCGTATAATATAAAAAATCATATTGTTTATAAAGTTCTATATCGTGTATATCAATAAGCCCTTTAAAAAGTTCGAGTTTTTCTAAAAAATCACTTTTGTCCATGATTAAATCTTTGGTTGCTCTTTTAGTATCAAGTGGTTCTATGATAAGTTCTTTACCAAATCTTTCGATGATATTATTTAAATCTCTTCTTTGTCTGATTGTAACTTGATTGACTTTAATACAACTTTCTGGATTTTCTTCAAAATCAAAATATATATCATCTTTTTTAATTTGACTTAAAACATCATAAACACTTTTAAAATTTTTACTATCATAAACATAAGGTTTATAATAAGCTAAATAATCACTATCTTTATCAAAACGAAAAATTCTTAAAGTTATTTGCATATTTTGTCCTTGGTATTATTTTTCATTATATACATTTTAAACTTATAAAAATTTGATTATTATATAAAATTAAAAGCTTTTTGTATAAAATATTCACATGGATAAAGAAAAATTTATTATCAATGCTTTTACAAATTCTATTAATGGCGATGATGGCGCTGTTGTAGATGAGTATTGTTATTCTAAAGATTTATTTTGTGAAGATGTGCATTTTAAACGATCTTGGATGAGCTTAGAACAAATTGGAGCAAAGGCTATGCTTGTTAATATTTCTGATGCAATTGTTATGAATGCTACACCAAAGTACGCTCTTTTAGGGCTTTCTTTGCCAAAATGTTTAGAAATGAAGCAGGTTAAAGCTTTGCAAAAAGGCTTGCTAGATAGTGCAAAAGAATTTGGAGTGCAAATTATAGGTGGAGATACCATAGCGGATAATAAAATTAATATTAGTATAACTATTATTTCTAAGGTAAATAAAAGGGCCGTTTTTAGAAAAGGTTTGAAAAAAGGAGATTTACTCGCTTTTAGTGGAAAATTAGGTGAGAGTTTAAAAGGATTGAATATATTATTTCGTGGTGGAAAATTACACTCTAATCATCGTTTTATAAAGCCTAAATTAAGACAAAAATTTTTTTATGATATAGCAAAAAAAGTTAGAGTGAGTATGGATATTTCAGATGGGCTAAATAAAGATCTTTCAAGAATGTTAAATCTTAACAAACTAAGTGTTAAATTTTTTAAAAAATTAGATAAATTTAGCTTAAATAGTGCAGAAGAATATGAAATTTTATTTGCTTTTGATAAAAAACATAAAGCATTTGTACAAAATATGGCAAAAAAGCACAAAATTAAATTAAATATTTTTGCAAAAACTAAAATTGGAAGGTATAAATACTATGGAAAAGAACATCATTTTTAAACCACTTTATGCTTTAAAACATAGTCCAATAAATGTGTATTTTTCAAAAAATAGCAATGATTTTGTCGTTAGAGAAAAACCTTTGTATGAATTTAGTGGCAAGGGGGAGCATTTAATTTTACATATACAAAAAAAAGATCTTAGTACAAGTGAGGCTTTGAGAATTTTAAGTGAGCAAAGCGGTGTGAAAATGAGAGATTTTGGATATTGTGGATTAAAAGACAAGCAAGGTTTAACTACTCAATACATCTCAATGCCTAAAAAATTTGAAGAGAATTTAAAAAATTTCAAGCATGAAAAAATGAAAATTTTAGAAAGTTTTGTTCATGATAATAAGCTTAGAATAGGGCATTTAAAAGGAAATTCATTTTTTATAAGATTAAAAAAAGTTTTAAAAGTAGATGCTTTAAAGATAGAGCAAGCCTTTAAAAATATCCAAGAGCAAGGTTTTGCAAATTATTTTGGATATCAGCGTTTTGGTAAATTTCAAGATAATTTTTCACAAGGATTAGAAATTTTAAAGGGCAAAAATATAAAAAATAAAAAAATGCAAGAATTTTTAATCTCTGCTTTTCAAAGTGAGCTTTTTAATAAATACTTGAGTAAAAGAGTGGAAATTTCACATTTTATTAATGATTTTAGCGAAAAAGAGATAAGCCAAATTTATGCTCTTGATAAAGAAGAAATCAAAAGTTTGAAAAATCAAAAGCAGTTTTTTAAACTTTTAAAAGGTGAAGTTTTAGGGCATTATCCTTTTGGAAAATGTTTTTTGTGTGAAGATTTAATAAATGAAGTAGAAAGATTTAATCAAAAAGATATTAGTGCTATGGGACTTTTGCTTGGCGAAAGGGCATATGAGAGTAAAAATGATACTTTTGCTAGAAAAATAGAAGATGAAATTTTTAGTAATTTTTATGAGTATAAAACTAAAATGCAAGGCTCAAGAAGATTTTTATGGTCATATATGCAAGATTGTAAATGTTTTTATGATGAAGAAAAAGCACATTTTACTTTGGAATTTTTCTTACAAAAAGGCTCATATGCCACAGTGATCTTAGAAGAAATTTTACATACAGATATCTTTGAACAAAACCATAATATATAATTTAAAAAATTGATATTGAGTATCAGAAAAAATTTATTTTTTATAAATTATAATAACAATTATCATTTTTATAAAAAGGAAAACTCAATGTCAGTTTTGGTTATCGGAGCGGATGAAATAACCCCAATAAAAGCAGTTTTGACAAACCTAGGTGCAAAAAGCATAGAGCATTGGGATGCTAGAAATGAAAATAGGGTAAATAGAAAACCCATTCCACAAAATACTGAATGTATAGTTATGCTTACTAGTTTTTTAAATCATAATACTATGAAAAAAATCAAGACAGAGGCAAAAAAACGCAATATACCTTTGGTTTGTGCTAAACGCAGTGTAAGTTGTGTATATTGTGAATATTGTAAGGTTTTTGGCCTTGATCAAACCTATGAGTGCGCAAAGAAGGCTTAATATGTTTGGATTTAATGAAAAAGAGGATTTTATACCTAAAATATTTAGAGATTTAGAACAAAAAAGTATTAATCACATTTTTTTAAATTTATATAATTCTTTGGTTGAAGATGATCTAAAAATACCTTATATTTATGCAAAAAAAGCTAGCTCTTTAAGAAATATTTTTGAGTTAAAAATTCAAAATATGAGTATTAAGAGGACTTTGAGATTTAGCAAAGTAAAACAATTTTGTCCATATTCTCATAAAATCATCAAAGCTTATAAAGAAGGAAATTTAAATAAAATACAACTTGAAGCAAAGATGCCAAAATATGCTTTAGCTAAATTAATACAAAATGTGTTCTTATCATCTAGTTTTACTTTACCTTTGCAAGTTGCTTTTGAGGCTTTTGTGTATGATAAAATTTGCAAAAGTAATACCAAATCCAAAGTAAAGATTTATAAAAATATCATTATCATTAATGAAAAAATGGCAGTCATGCCTTTATTTTGTAAAGATAGTGATAAAGATATAGAGCTTGCTTTGCAATTTATAAAAGATAATTCTTTTGAAAGATTTTATATTGTGTATCCAAGAAATAAAAATTTCACTCAACATGAAGAAATAAGACATTTTTTATGCGAAAATAATAAAACTTTGCTAAAATTAGTTCCCTATACTATTAATAATCAAATTTTAAGGAGATGTTAAATGTCAATAGCAGTAATTTATGGTAGTTCAATGGGTAATACCGAAGGTGCGGCAAACATAATCGCTCAAAAATTAGGAATTTCAGATGTATTAAATATCGCAGATATTAATGCAGAAAAAATTAATTCTTATGATAAATTAATTTGCGGAACTTCTACTTGGGGAAGTGGTGATTTCCAAGATGATTGGGATGGTTTTGATTTTTCAGCTTTAAATCTTAGTGGTAAAACTGTTGCGGTTTTTGGTATGGGAGATAGTGAAAGCTATTCAGATACATATTGCAGTGCTATGGGAAAACTTGCTCAGGCCTTAAAAGCAGCAGGAGCAAATTTGGTAGGTGCTGTTTCTACAGGTGGTTATACTTTTGAATCAAGTGAAGCCGTAGAAGGTGATAAGTTTGTAGGACTAGCATTAGATAATGATAATCATGAGGATTTAACAGAAAGTAGAATTGATGCTTGGTTAGAGCAAATTAAACCTCATTTTTCTTAGAATAAAGATGTCTTAAAGACATCTTTGAAACTCTAATTTTTTAGAAAGTAAAATTTTATTATCAGTGTATTTTGCCCATTGTATATTTAAAGCAAAAATACAAGCTTGTGCAAGTTTTGCAAAGGGAAATTTTTTATAATATATTCTTTCTTGCTCTTTGGTGGCTTTTTGAAAAAGAGCTTTAATTTGTACTCCTTTAATGAGATTAATAATATCTGTATCTAGCGCTATATTAACTGCTACTTTAGGGGATTTATAGGTAAGTTGAATATGTTTGGTATGTTCTTCGCTAGCAAAAATTAAAGCTAAATTTTTATCATCAAAAGCATAATAACAGCTTGCGCAATATACTCCACCATCCTCATCAAGCATACTTAAATTTAAAAGTTTTTGTGAATGGATAAATTTTTTAATTCTTTCATCCATTGTTATTGGCTTTAAGCTTTAAAATTTTTTGATAACTTAAGTGTGTTAAGAAAATCACATAAAACACTTGTAAAAATAAACCAAGCAAAGGTATGCTTGATAAAGTAAAAAAGACTAAAGTGATAATTTTAAAATACAACGGTGATGAATTTTTATAAAAATCATCAAAATTGTTTTTATCTAAGACATTACTTAATACATCTAGCAATAAAAGTTTATGAAATAAATAATAAAATACTCCATAATAAATCACAATGCTAACAAAAGGTATAATCAATAAGAAAGTGGCTACTGCAAATAATACGCATGAGATGAGTAAAAATTTGAATGTTTTAAGTAAAATTTCTAAAGAATTTACTTCTTTTTGTATAGAATGGTTGTAGTATTTTTGGTTGATTTTTTTAACTATATAAGGAGTTAAAAAAGAAATTATAAACATAGTAAAAAATACAGAGGCAAATACTACTATAAAAAATCCACCTATAGCACTTAAAAATGCAAGTGAAAATTGCACTATAGAAAAGCTAAAAAACCAAGCCATAAAAGAGCCACTAACCACATCTTCAATATAAGAAAAAAATATATCATAACTATAATATACTAGCAGGGCAAAAATAACCAAGCTGATTAAAAAAGGCAAAGTTGAGAATTTTAAAAAAGGCCTGCTAAGAAAATCCTGCAAGCTTAGGTATAGTATATTCATTTAGTTTGCTTATAAGCATCCTGAAGTTTTTGATAGATTTCTTTATAATCTAGTGTTTCTTTTAAAATTTGATTTAAAACTTCGTTATCTTCTGTGCCATTCCAAATTTTTTTGTAAGTGCCTTCTTTGTAGCCATTTTCTTGTCTGAATTGATTTAATATATTTTTTCCAATATAGGTTTTATAAAGCTCAAAGAAATTTAAACCACATTTTCTAGCTAAAATAAAATATGCACTCAAGAGTTCACCTAAATCATAATCAAAACCACTACATTTATGGATAATAAGCTCAATATCATTTAAAATTCCATAGATATCTGCTTCATTTGGATTAGAAGTTTCTTTGCAAAAATCATCAAAAAAAGTTACAGAAGAAACTTCTTCTGCTATGAAATTTTTATCATTTATTTGTTTTTCTTTATATTCTTCTAAAATCAAACTTAAAATAAAATGCCATATATCTACTATTTCAATGCGTACATTGTCCCAGTTTGCAGGAGTATGTATGCTTTTCCAATGTTTCCAAGCAAAAGAATCAATAAGCTCAGCACACTCCATATAAATACATCTTCTAAAACTAATCAATTTACCTTCTTTTGTATAGCCATTTTCCCATCCTATACCATTAGTATCATCATTTAGTTTTTGCTGGAGTTCTAGCATGCTTTTTAAAATATCTTTTACTTCCATGTTATTTCCTTTTTTTAAGCATAAAATCCAAATTCTTTATTATCCTCTTCTTTTTGTTCTTTTTGTTTGTTATATTGCTCCCAAATTTCTTCTAGTAATTTAGTGCTATCTTGGAAAATTTGCTTTTTAATATCTTCAAGATCAGTTTTATTCATTTCTTTATTTAAACTCTTATCCATGGTATTAAATAACTCATGTAAAGTAGCTTTTTTATGTTCTTCATTTTTTGGTTCAGGCAAGGCATCGCCAATTTTCATTGCAGTGGCAATGAGCTCTTTTGGTTTTAAAGTTCCAACTCTTGAGTTTTTCATAAATTCATCGATTTGAGGTTGTACTTTGGCTACTGCTTCTTTTATCTCTTCAATTTCTTCTTGTGAAAGTTTAGTTCCACTATATGAAAATGAAAAACCAAATTGATTTCTTAAACTCAAAGATGCTGAATTTCCATCTTTATCTAATTTTGCTTCTTTTTTATCATACATAGAAAAAGAAAGATGGTTGCCATTTTTCGTTTTAATATCCATAGAAAAATTTTGAGAATTGTAGCTAGAAATTTGCATAGCTTTTCCTTTCAAGTAAAGATAAGGTTATATCGTCAAAACAACCAAATCTTGAATAAATTTGCAAAGTTTTCGCACTTTGCAAATTTCAAATATTTAGGGAGATGAATATTTTAGCATTAAGTCTTTAAATGCTCGTTAAATCCCAAAATAATTTTAATAATTTTTCGTTTTTTGCACATACTAAAATTTGCTCTTTGTTATGTGTCTTTTTGCATGCCTTTAGAGCTTGTTTTAAATGCTCTTTTAAAGAAAAAATCAAGCCAAAAGCAATGCCTTCTTTATCTAAGCCGCCTAGAATATAAATTAAAGGCATACGCATTGATTTAGAAACATCAAATTTTGCTTGCTCATTAATTGTGATTTTAAAATCAAATTTGCTAGGATGTTTAAACTTATAAGCTAGAGCAAGATCTAAAAACTCATCTAAATGGTTTAATTTTTTTCCACTAATAAATGGATATATAAAATAAAATAAATCTAAGATATTGTTGCTAGTTTTGCTTTCATCATCGTAATTTTCTTGTATAAAATCATAATATGTTTTAAATTGCTCTTGGTAATTTTGCACTAAAGTCATAGCCATTTTGGTTTTTGCAAAATTATTTAAGAAAACTTTAGGATTAGCTTCAAAACTAAAGTCTAAAAAATTAATCTTTGTGTCATTTTGATAAAAAATCCCACTAGTATCACTTTCTAAATCTAGTAAAATATTATTTGAATTAAGCTCATTGATAGAGCTATTATAGACTATTTTATCATCTAATATAATAGAAAAATCATTATAAGCAAATTCATTACTCATAGGTTTTTCATAAAAACCAAAATCATCCCAAAAATTCTCTTCACTACAAGCAATGCATCCATGTCCTGCAGCTACTGGCCAAGAAGTTTTAGAATTAAATTTAACCTTAGGACAATTATTATAAGCATAAGGTCCTTTGCAGCCTACTTTAAAAAGACAATAACCTTCTTTTATCTTTTCATCATCAAAGCTTTGAGCAAAATTTCCTGCCTCAAATTTAGCCTTTCTTTCACATAAATCATGAAGACATTTTCCATAAAGAGCTAAAGGTCTATTTTGATCATCTAAAGCCATATCTTGTTCAAATAATATATAAAAACAAAGTGCTGCGATGATATTTACATCACTTGGTGGGCAACCTGGTATGTTTATTATTTTTTCATCTAAGACTTTAGAAATTCCTATACTTTTAGTAGGATTTGGATGTGCAGCTTGAATTCCTCCAAAACTTGAGCAAGTCCCCATAGCAAAAATAGTTTTGGCATTTTTAGCGCATTTTTGTAAAATTTCATATCCATTTTCACCATGCGCTCCTATGGTTAGATAAAAAGGATCTATAGCACAAACCCCACCTTCTACAGCTAAAAGAAAATCTTTTTTTTCTAAAACTTCCTCTAAATGTGATTCTGCTTGATGTCCGCTTGCACTCATAAAGGTTTCATGATATTCTAAAGAAATAAAATCAAAAATTAAATCCAAAAAATCAGGCAATGAAGTTCTAAGCAAACTCTCACTACACCCTGTACATTCGCTCAAATGAAGCCATATAAGACTAGGCGGGGTGTGAAGTTGAAAATATCTATGCGCCAAAGGGCTAAAGTCATTTGGCAAACCTAAAATTTTAATGATAGAATTTACAGCTTCTAATGAGATATTTTTTTCTTCTTTTTGTGAGTTTTCTAATAACGCTATTTTTTTCTCTAATATGCTTTTTAATTCTTCATTACCTAAAGACATGTTTTTAACCTTTAGCTATTTGTATCATATTTAAAAAATCGCTTGCATTTAATGCAGCTGAACCTATCAATACTCCATCGCAATTTTTTAAAGCACAAATTTCTTTAATATTGCTTTGATTAACACTTCCACCATATAAAAGCTTAGCTTTGCTAAATTCTCTTAAAAAATTAAGTATAGTGTTAATATCATCAAAATTAGCACTCGCTCCTGTGCCTATAGAATAAATAGGCTCATAAGCTATAATGAGTTTTTTATAAGATAAATCAATATTTTCAATTTGTTTTTTTAAAAAATCTAAACTTTTATTGGCATTTTTAGTTTCTAAACTTTCACCTATACAATAAATAATATTAAAATCAAGATTTTTTGCAAAATCAAATTTAGCCTTTAAAAAGCTTTCATCTTCATTTAAAGCTCGTCTTTCAGAATGACCTATTAGCACGCTTTTGATATTAAATTCTTCTAAGTGAATTTTACCTATTTCTCCAGTATATGCGCCATTTTCACAAGGGTAAAAATTTTGTGCTCCTTGATGAAAATTTACTTTTAAACTAGAAAAAGCTATGCTTGGTGGGAAGATGAAAATTTCATCTTCATTGCTTAAGTTTTGGTTTAATTTTTGAGCGTAAAGTTCAAAGCTTGATCTTGTATGATTACACTTTAAATTTGCTGCAAAAATCATTCATTATCCTTTATGGTCAAAGGTTTTACACCAGGAAGTTCTTTTCCTTCTATAAGCTCTAATGAAGCCCCACCACCAGTTGAAATAAAAGTCATCTCATCAGCATCACCAGCTCTTGCTACAACATCAGCAGTATCGCCACCACCTATCACGGTAGTTGCGTGAGATTCGCTTATATAATGGCTCATTTTAATACTACCTTTTGAGAATTTATCGATTTCAAAAACTCCCATAGGTCCATTCCACCATATAGTTTGCGCATCAGAAAGTGCCTCTTTAAATAATCTTACACTAGCAGGCCCTATATCAAGCCCCATCCAACCTGCAGGAATTTCTTGCACAGGAGTGTATTTCATCACCGCTTCTTGAGAGCAAGTTTGCGCTGCTGTAACATCCACAGGAAGGTAAATTTTTACACCTAGATTTTTACCTTTGAGTAAGATTTTATTTGCTTCTTCAATTAAATCTTCTTCTAAAAGTGAATTTCCTATATCATAACCTTGTGCTTTTAAAAAGGTAAAAGCCATACCTCCGCCTATGATAAGCTTATCTACTTTTGGAAGTAGGTTAGTCAAAGCTTGTAATTTCCCACTCACTTTAGAACCACCTACTACAGCTACAAAAGGACGCGCAGGGTGTTTGATGAGATTGCTTGCAAATTCTATTTCTTTTTGGAGTAAAAATCCTGCACCTTTGTGGGTATTATCAAAGTATTTTGTAATGGCTTCAACGCTAGCATGAGCCCTATGACAAACCCCAAAAGCATCATTAATATAAACATCAGCCATAGAAGCAAGTTCTTTGGCTAAATTTTCATCATTCTTAGTTTCACCCTTTTCAAAGCGTAAATTTTCTAAAAGCAAAATTTCACTTGATTTTAATTCGCTAGCTTTTTTCTTTGCATCTTCACCTATAACATCTTTAGCCATGATAACATCTTTAGCCATTAAGCGTGCAAGTCTTTTTGCAACTGGCTCTAAAGAGTATTTTGAAGCTATTTCTTTGGGACGCCCTAAATGTGAAGCTAAAATAACCGCACAGCCATTGTCTAAACAATATCTTATAGTAGGGATAGCCGAGCGGATACGGCGATCATCGGTGATATTTAAAAATTCATCTTGAGGAACGTTAAAATCACATCTTATAAATACTTTTTTCTTTGCAAGATCAATATCTTTAATTGATAAAATACTACTCATCTTAAGCCTTTGCTACAAATACTGCCATATCTACTAAACGAGAAGAATATCCCCATTCATTATCATACCAAGCAACCACTTTAACAAAATCATCACAAATTACTTGAGTTAAATCACTTGCTACAATTGCGCCATAAGAGCAAGTTATAAAATCACTTGAAACTCTTTCTTCATCATCCACTAATAATATACCTTTTAAATTGCTAGCAGCTGCTTTTCTAAAGGCTTCATTGATTTCTTCTTTACTTACTTTTTTCTTTAAAGTTGCAGTTAAATCCACGCTTGATACATCAGCTACAGGTACACGCATACTTTGTCCGTGTAATTTTCCATCAAGTTCAGGCATAACAAGTTTCATAGCTTTTGCAGCTCCGGTTGATGTTGGAATGATATTTTGTGCAGCAGCACGCGATCTTCTTTTATCTCTTGCTTTTGCATCAATAATGCTTTGTCCATTTGTATAAGCGTGAATAGTGGTCATTAAGCCTTTTTCTATGCCAAAATTATCTTGCAAAACTCTACAAATTGGCCCTAAGCAGTTTGTGGTACAACTCGCATTTGAGATGATGTTTTCGCCTTTATATTCGTGAGCATTTACCCCTAAAACATAAGTTGGAGTTTTATCTTTTGCAGGCGCACTCATGATAACTTTTTGCACTCCATGATCTAAAAATCCTTGGCATTTTTCTATAGTTAAGTGTGCGCCAGTGCATTCTAAAACAATTTGTGCGCCGTATTTTGCAAAGTCTAAATCCGCTACATTTCTGCTTTTTAAAACTTTTATCTTTTCATTATCAATTATTAAATCATCTCCATCATTTTCAACACTACCATCGTATACCCCATGAACGGTGTCATATTTAAAAAGATATTTAGTAAGCTCTATATCAGTAGTATCATTAATCGCTACAAGTTCTATATCATCGCGTTTCATGATAATTCTTGCAACACATCTTCCAATGCGTCCAAAACCATTTATTGCAACTTTTACAGCCATTTTCATTTCCTTTTTATGATTAAGTAGGTAAAATTCTACTAAAAAAAGGTTAAATTTTAATGAAAATCGCACTTTTTGGTGGCAGTTTTGATCCACCCCATTTAGGGCATAATGCTATAGTCTTTAATGCGCTAGCAAATTTAGAGCTTGATAAACTCATTATTATGCCAACTTTTATTAGCCCCTTTAAGCAAGAATTCACCGCAAATGAGCAAAAACGCTTAAAATGGTGTGAGATGATTTGGGGAGGTTTGGAAAAAGTTGAAATTTGTGATTTTGAAATAAAAAAACAAAGACCTGTACCTAGTATAGAAAGTGTTGATTTTTTGTACAAGCAATATGAAATTTCTAAGTTTTATCTTATTTTAGGAGCTGATCATTTACAAAGTCTTGAAAAATGGCATGAATTTGAAAGATTGCAAAATTTGGTAGAATTTGTTGTAGCTAAAAGAGATGGTATTTTTATACCAAAACATTTTAAAACCTTAGATACTAAAGTAGATATTTCTTCTTCTTTTATAAGGCAAACCTTGCAAACATCACAAGTTTGTGAGCAAATCAAAGAAGAAGTTAAGCTTTATTATTCTAAATTTAAAAATATTTAACAAAAGGAAAATAATGCAAGAAAGAATTAATAATATAGTGCAGATTTTAGATGATAAAAAAGCTGATTTAATAGAAACTTTTGACATGCAAGATAAGGATTATTTTGTTAAATTTGTAGTGATTGCTACTACTATGGGGGAAAGACATGCGCTTTCTTTGATTGATGATTTAAAAACTAATCTTAAAAGTAAGGGTGAAGAATTTTTAAATATAGAAAGTAGCGAAGAATGGACTGTGCTTGATTTAGGTGATATTTTGATTCACTTAATGAGTGAAACTTATAGGGCAAAATATAATATAGAAGAATTTTTAAAAAGCCTAAATAAAGAAAATCAGAACTAGGATTAAGATTTGGATAATCTAATCACTGAGTTGTCAGATTTAGCCAAAGAATATTTCGAAAATTCAGAATTTGAAAAATGCGATGAGGTTTTAAGTGAACTTATAGCTTTTTGCAAAGGTGAAGTTACGCTTGCTCAAGATGGTAAAATGATTTTCATAGATGATGGAGATAAGCATCGTTTGCTTTTAGAAGCTTACCATAATAGAGCGCTTTGTAAATTTAATTGTTTGAAATTTCAAGAAGCACTTAAAGATGCAACTATAGCTGTAGAATTTGATCCTAACAATGTATTTTTGTTTAATCTTTTGGGTCTATGTAATTTTAAATTAGATTTATTACAAGAAGCACTTTTGGCTTTTAATAAAACTATAGCACTAGATAATGCATATTATTTAGCATATTTTAATAGGGCTAGAGTTTATATACTTTTAGATGAGCACACAAAGGCTTTAAAAGATTTACAAACTTGTATTGATTTGGCTCCAGAATATTATATGGCTTATTATACTAGAGCCATTACTTTGCTTAGTGTTGATCCAAAACAAGCTTTGATTGATTTTAAAAAATCTCAAGATTTAGGATTTGAATCCTCGCAGATTTTTTATTATCAAGGTGTTGCTTGTGAGAATTTGGAAGATTATCAAAAAGCTATAGAATTTTTTACTAAGATGATTGAGCAAGATGAGAGTTTTGCTGATGCATATTATAAAAGGGCTAATAATAAACGTAAAGTTGATGATTTAGAAGGAGCTTTGCAAGATTGTTTAAAATCCATTGAACTAGACAATGAAAATGCAATGGCATATTTGATTTTGGGACATATTTATAAAGATTTAGAAAAGATAGAATTATCAATAGATGCTTTTAAAAAATCAATCAATTTAGATGAAAATTTACAATATCCATGTTTTGCATTAGCTAGAGTTTTGTATGATTTAAAAGATTATGAACAAGCTTTGAAGTATTATGATAAAACAATTGAGCTTTATGAAGAATATGCCCAAGCTTACATTAATAGAGGTAATACTAAAATCAATCTAAAAATGATTGAAGAGGCTATAGAGGATTTTGATTTAGCAGCTAAATATTATCAAGAAAGAGCAAGAAGGCATGATTTTACTCCATCAGAATTAGCAGAGCTTGAACACGCAGTTCCTTATGGTTTTTATCATTTGGGTAATAGCTTGTATGAGATAGACAAATATGATGAAGCTTTGATAAGTTATGAAAAAGCCTTGAAATATCAAAAAGAATATCCTGATGTGTTTTTTAATAGGGCTTATTTAAAATCTGATCTTGAAAAATATGATGAAGCTTTAGAAGATAGCGAATTAGCTGTTAAATATTATAAAAAGCAAAATAATACTCAAGATTATGTTAATTCATTTTCTCAAAGAGCTTGGATTAAAAGCAAGCTTGAAAGATTTCAAGAAGCTATGGATGAATACAATGAGCTTATAAAAATATATAAAGATTATATTGATTTAAAAGATGTATTATTTGAAAGAGCATATTGCGCAAAAGAGCTTGAATCTTATGAAGAATTAATAGCTTATTGCAATGCAGCACTCAAGGTGGATAAAAATAATCTTAAACTTTATTTTTGGCGAGGAATTGCTAAATATAATTTAAGTTTAGAAGAAGAGGCCATAGAAGATTTAAATAGGGCTTTAAAAATTGATAAAAACCATAATGGAGTAAGGTATTATAAGGGACTTTGTTATGAAGATCTTTGTATGTTTGAAGAAGCTATAAAATGTTATGATAGTGTGATTTTAAGTAATGAAGAAGATGATGAATCATATTTTCATAGAGCAAAATGTAAAAGAAATCTTGAAAAATACAATGAAGCCTTAAAAGATATCAATGAATGCTTAAAAATAATTGATGATATTGGGGAATATTGGATAGAAAAAGCACAAATTTTAAGCTTTTTAGGAAAATATGATGAAAGTTTTGAAGCGGCAAAAAAAGCAAGCGAACTTGAGCCAAAATCATATGAATGTTATCATTTTATGGGTGCAGTTAAGGTGTATTCGCAAGATTTTAAAGAAGCTATAAAATATCTTAATATGGCTTTAAATTTAGACGAAAGTCAAAATTGGACACATTATTATAAGGCAGAGTGTTTAAGAAATTTAGGTGATTTTCATGAAGCATTGCAATGTTATGAAGACTGCTTAAAGATAACAAAAGAAAATACTGATGCTTTGGTGGGAAAAATTCAGTGTTTAGAAGAGCTAAAAGAATACAAGCAAGCTTTAGAATGCACTAAAGAATTATTAAAATTTGATGAAGAAAATGAGTTTGCATTAAAAAGTCAAAATATTTTAATGCAAAAATTAAAACAGCAAAATAAAAAGTGGTGGCAAATTTGGAATTAAATTAGAGTTTGTTGATATATTCTTCAATATCTTTTTTGATTTTGTCTTTTTTGTCTTTTAAAGCTTGTTTTTTATTTTTATACTCTATTTTACTCATATAATCTTTTTGTTTTTTTAATTCTTTTAACTCTTGTTCGATCTTTTCTATCTCTTGCTCTTTAAGTTTTTTAGCCTCTAATTTTTTATCATAAAAAAGAGGATCCTTTGCACAATCTGCCTGAACTTCTTTTAAGGCTAATTCTAGACTCAAAGCTTTTTCTTGATGATTGTAATTTTTAGCATAAGCTATTTCTTTTTGAATTTGCTTTATTTTAACCTCACATTGCGTGGAAAACGCAAATGAGCAAAGTGTAAGTAAAATAAAAATTTTTCTCATATTGTACCTTTTGTACCTTTTTAAAAATTTTTCTAAATTTTAAACCAAAATATTAAATATTTTTTATTTGGTATTTTTTATAAAAATATGAGTTTTAAATTTTGTTACATTTCCCCTTGCATCTATGTTAAACATTAAAGGTATAAAAGTTATAGTAGAGCTATTGTAAAGCTCATAATCTAGTTGAGAATTTTTTTGATAGGTTTTTAAAGTTTTATCAAAATCTATAATTTTTAAAATTTCTTGTTCTTGTAAGTAAAAGTATAAAATATTATCTTGTATTTTCATTGAGTATTTAAAATTACTTTTATTAGTGAAATTAAATAATACTTCATCATAGTCTTTTTTTAATTTTAAGTATTCAGGATTAAAATTTTTATATATAGAAAGATTAGGATTGGAAAGTTTTGCTTGATTTTTTAAATGATTTAAATTATTTGCCTTTAAAAATTCATCAAAACTATAAGATTTATCATAATTTTTATCTAAATTATGTATAGTATTTTTAATATCTTTTATTTGATTATAGTATTGTTTGCTTTTAGAATAGTCAAGTTCTAGTTTTTTTTCTTGTATAATTTTTTCTAGTTTTTCTAATTGATATTTTTGAGAATATATACTTATATGGTTAGCAAAAAAACCTAAAAATAAAGATATTATTGCTAGTATGTAAAAAGAATACTTAGGTGCTTCATTTTGTTTAAATACGCTTAAAAAACTTGAAATTAAAAGCCATAAATTAAAAGTTAATACAGCTAAGCGTTCAGGTGTAAATCCATATTGTGTAATTCTAATTATAATAGCATAAAATACAAAACTTGTTAAAAATATTAAAAACACAAGAAAAATATAAAAAATAATTTTTTTAATTTTATAAAAAGATAAATTTATCCAAAAATTAAATAATAAAAAAACTCCAAACCAAAGACACAAATGAACGATACTAAGATTTTCTAAAAAGTTAAAAAGAACACCAATAGTATAACTAAAAAGCATAATAATATATAAAATGCTAAAAATATTAAGTATAAATATAAAAATTTTTTTAAATTTATAAGATGTAAAATTTCCAAGCAAAAATAAAGAGAAAAAACCTGCACTAAAAACCCAAAAAGACACAATGGTAGTGTTTAGATTAGATGAAGAAATATCAAATAAAAAGCAAAATGAAGTATAAAAAATTAATATAAATAAACCTAGAATAAGCCAAAAGCTTATACTGAAAAAAAGCGCTGCTAAAAAATAATGAAAATTGTTAAAATCGTATAATTTTCTTGCACATATTAAAGATATAAGTGTTAGTGCTAAAGATATATAAAGAGTATTTTGAGTGTAAAATAGCAAATAATCTTCATCTTGTTTGAAAATAAAGTGCAAAATTATATAGAAAATTAGCCCAAAAAATAAAATCCAAAAATTTGTTATACTTTTATAAGTCTGTGTTAAATTTTCTTTTGCTTTAAAAAATGTTTCACAAAAAATAATAAAAAGAGTTAAAAATAAAAAATCGCTACATTGATACGAATCATAAAAAAATCCTATAAAAAACCAAAAACATAAGTAGCAAATTGCACCAAATGGATGATTTTTTAAGGCTATATGAGTAGAATTAATAAAATTTTTAAACATGGATATTGTTTATTTCTTTGAGCAAAATTAATTTAAATCCCTCAAAGTCTGGTAAATTTAAATCCCTTACTTCTCTTTGTTGTTTTCCCCACATACATTCAGGAAAAAAAGCATCTTCTTTAAAACGCGCCATAACATGAAAATGCACTCTTGGTACATAGTTTGCAAAGGAAGCTATGTTGATTTTTTCTGGGTTATAATGCTCTCTAAGGCTTAATTCGCAAGCTAAAACATACTGAAAAAGCATATTTTGTAAAAAGGTTGGACAATCACTTAATTCTCTGTAATTTTCTTTAGTAAAAATTTTCACCCAAGGAATTTGAGAATTTTCTTTTTCTATAAATAAATAATCATTTTCATAAATCATGCTAACTCTTAAGAAAAGACTAGGGTTATTCCTAGTCTTTTGATTATTTTTTTGGCCCTATCATTTTTGTAGGATCTACAAATTTAGCAAAGTCTTCCTCGCTTACTAAGCCAAGTTCCATAGCGCTTTCTTTTAAAGAAATGCCTTTTTTATGGGCATTTTTTGCTACTTTAGCTGCATTTTCATAACCAATGTGTGGATTTAATGCAGTTACTAGCATTAAAGAATTATGTAAATTATGATCTATTTTTTCTTTATTTGGCTCTATACCAACAGCACAGTGGATATTAAATGAATGCATAGCATCAGCCAATAAATCAAGGCTTTGCAAGAAGTTATAAATAATCACAGGTTTAAAAACATTAAGCTCGAAATTTCCTTGGCTTGCTGCAAAACCAATTGCTGCATCATTTCCCATAACTTGTACTGCAACCATAGTTAAGGCTTCACACTGAGTAGGATTAACCTTACCTGGCATGATAGAACTTCCTGGTTCATTCTCAGGTATGTTTAACTCTCCAAGACCACATCTAGGACCACTTGCTAGCCATCTAATATCATTTGCTATTTTCATTAAATTTGCAGCTAAACCTTTCATAGCTCCATGGGTAAAATTAATTGCATCATGGCTTGTTAGTGCATGGAATTTATTTGGACTTGACACAAATTTAGTACCTATTAGCTTGCTTAATTCTTCGCTTACTTTTTCACTAAGTTCTGGATGGGCGTTTAATCCTGTACCAACAGCTGTTCCACCTATTGCAAGCTCTCTTAAAGTAGGTAAAGAAGCGATGATTTGCTCTTTTGAATGAAGCAACATAGATAAATATCCACTAAATTCTTGAGCTAGAGTAAGTGGTGTAGCATCTTGAAGATGAGTTCTTCCTATTTTAATGATCCCTTCAAATTCTTTTACTTTTTTTTCAAAAGTTGCAATAAGCTCATCTAGAGCAGGGATAAGTTTTTTTTCTACTTGTTCTACTGAAACTATGCTCATGGCAGTTGGAAAAGTATCATTTGAGCTTTGGCTCATATTTACATGATCATTTGGGTGAACAAGTTTTTCTTTTCTAAAATCTCCACCCATAATTTCAGTAGCGCGATTTGCTATAACTTCATTCATATTCATATTGCTTTGTGTGCCTGAACCTGTTTGCCATATTGCTAGTGGGAAGTTATCATCAAATTTTCCTGCTACAATCTCATCGCAAGCTTGCACAATAGCATTTTTTTTAGCATCGTCTAATTTGCCAAGTTTATTATTAACTAAAGCCAAAGATTTTTTAAGATTTGCAAAAGCATAAATTAAAACTTTTGGCATTTTTTCACAACCAATTTTAAAATTTTCAAAACTTCTTTCAGTTTGTGCACCCCAATATTTATCATTAGGAACTTTAATCTCTCCCATAGTATCGTGTTCGATTCTATATTCCATGGCTTTTCCTTGTAATAAAATAAGATATGATATTTAAACCAAATAAACCCTAAAGTTTGCTTATAATTTAAGAAGTATTTATAAAATTTTTTAAAAAAGTGTAGTTTTTTCAAAACTACACAAAATATTTATTCTACAGTAACACTTTTTGCTAAATTTCTTGGCATATCTACATCATTGCCAAGTCTTATAGAAACTTCTAAAGCAAGAAGCTGTAAGATCACCATCATTTCAAAAAATTCACACATATAGTGCTCTTGTTTTGAAGTTCTTATAAAATCATCGCTTAAGTCAAAATCAAGTGGAGAAATAGCAAGTAAGGTAGAATCCCTTGCAGCTAATTCTTCTACATTTGATTTGGTTTTTTCATAAAGGCAATTTTGTGGCATTAGTGCAACGGTAAAAAGTTCGCTATCTGCTAGAGCAATAGGCCCATGTTTCATTTCACCTGCTGGATATCCTTCAGCATGCAAGTATGAAATTTCTTTTAATTTTAAAGCCCCTTCTAATGCTAGTGGATAAAATACATCTCTTCCTATAAAGAAAAAGCCATGGCCATGTAGGTATCTTTTTGAAATTCTGTGTACTTTTTCATGCAAGTTTTGCTCAACTTTAACTATACTTGGTAAGCTTCTTAGAGCTTTGATTTCTTTGCTCATATCTAAATTTGCTTTTTGTGCAAGATAGATTGCAAGCATCCATAAAGTTGCCACTTGAGTGGCAAAAGCTTTAGTTGAAGCCACACCTTTTTCAATGCCCGCTCTAGTAAGTAATGATATATCAGCCAAACGCACGATATTAGAATTATCCACATTACATATTGCTAAAGTTTTAACTCCTTGTGCTTTTGCTATTTTTAAAGCTTCAAGTGTATCAGCAGTTTCCCCACTTTGTGAAATCACTACAAAAAGAGTATTTTTGCCTATAATAGCCTCTCTGTATCTAAATTCACTTGCTACTTCAACTTTGGTTTTAACTTTAGCAAGTCTTTCTAGCAAATAAGCCCCGCTTAATGCTGCATGATAACTTGTGCCACAAGCACAAAGTGTTATTTTGTCTATGTTTTGTAAAAGAGTTTCATCTATATCTTCAAAAACAATCTGCTCACCTTGCAAGCGTCCCATTAAAACTTCGCCTAAAACTCTACTTTGCTCATAAATTTCTTTTTCCATGAAAAATCTATAACCATCTTTTTGAGCATAACTTTTATCTTGACTTAAAGCCACAAAAGTAGGTTGTATGCAAGCTTGCTCATGACAAATTTTGCATTCATTTAAATTAACATAACCATAATCTCCATCTTCAAGATAAGCTACTTTATCCACTAAAGAAACTAAAGGCGCATCACTTGATGCAAAATAATATTCATTTTCATCACCATTTTTTCCGATGATGAGTGGCACAGCATTTTTAGCAAAATAAATAGTACTAGGATCTTTTTTACTTACAAGCAAGATTGCAAAAGCGCCTTTTAGTTCAGCTATAGTCTTTTTAAAAGCTTCAAATGGTTCGAAATTACTTGCATAGTATTCAAATAAATGTACAATAACTTCAGTGTCAGTTTGACTTAGAAAATTAATACCTTCTTGTGTGAGTTTTGTTTTTAATTCTTGGTAATTTTCTATGATTCCATTATGTATTACACAAGAGTACTCGCCTAAATGCGGATGAGCGTTTATTTCAGTTGGTTTTCCATGAGTTGCCCAACGCGTATGACCTATAGCAAGTCCAAAGCCATCGCTGTGAAATTGTGCTGTTTTATTGGCTAAATTTTCTAATTTCCCAACCGCTTTAAAAAAGTCTAACTCCCCATCTTTCATCACTGCTATACCAGCGCTATCATAGCCTCTATACTCAAGCTCTTTTAAGCCTTCTAATATGATTTTTTTCTTTTCTTTGGTTCCTATATAACCTACTATTCCGCACATCTTTTACTCGCTTATTAGTGATTTAAGAATTTGATCTTTATGATCTTGCAAGCTTTCATTTTTATGCAAAATCAAAACATTTCGCGTTCTTTCTTTTATAGTTTGAATTTTTGCTGCACTTAAGATAATATCATATCTTACAAGCACATCCATCACATAAGCCATCAAACCTTTTTGATCTTTTGTGTTTAAAGTTATTTTGGCGTAGCTTTTGGAATAATTCATATCTAATTTTAATTCATCTTTTTTAATGTTTGGTTTTTTTGCTTTTTTTTGTACTTTTAAATGTAATTTAGAATTTAGTAAATTTTCTAAACTTTGCTTTTGAGTATCGCTTACTATATCTGAATATTCAAATTTCAAATAAACTTTTTCATCAAATAATTCAAAGAAACTCATAAAGATTAAATTTAAAGAACTCAAAGTATTGAGTATATTTTCAAGATTATTTTTTCTATTCATGATAAGTTCTAGGGTAAAATTATCTTGATTATCAAGCCAAAAAATAAAATTTTCTTTTTGTGCAATTTGCGTTATTTTGATGATTTTTTCAAAACTATTTTTTATAAAAAAGAGATTGGATTTAATATGAGTGATATTATTTTGAGTTTGCTCATCAAGATCTAAAAAAGCCTTGCTTCTTTTTAGAGTTTGTTCTTTTTTTACTCTTCTTTGACTCTCATCAATTAAATTCTCATCCTCAAAGCCTTCGAGTGCATTTTGAAATAATCTTTCTAAACTTTTATAATAAAAATGATTTTCTATGCCTAAAGCTTTAGCATTGCAAAAAGATAAAAGATGTAAGGTTTTTAAGGTATTTATATCATTTAATTTGGAAATAAAATTTAAAACAATAGTAGAATTATAAATATCTTCTTTTTCTATAATATCTTTAAAAGCATTAAAATTTTTATATAATCTTAAGCCAAAATCTAAAAGTTCATTATCAACTTGGAATTTTCCTACATAAGCCCTATAAATATTTGCTAAAGAAATTTCATTTTCTTCATGAATAGCACTTAAAAGTATGGTGAGTTTTATTATTAAAAGTGTATTTTCATCAAAGTTATAATCTTTTTCTTCAAAGTATTTTAAGCAAAGTAATGCTCTATCTAATGCACTATAAACACCTTCTTCTTCAAGCAAGAATTTGCTTTGAGTAAGAGGTTTGCAAAAATCTTTTAAAATATTAGCATCAGCAAGAAGTTTTAAAAGAGCAAAAGAATGCTTTCTTTCTAAAATTTTCTTGAATAATTCTAAATTTTCATCTTTGTTTTCTGCTCTTTTTAATGCGAAAATGAGTTTGATATCAAAATTATAATTTTTATCATCTAATTTTAAAAGCTGATTTAATATCAAATTTAGGTTTTCACTTTTATTAGAATAAGTAAAAGAGCTATCTTGTGTTTCATAAAGTTCATTATCTTTATAGTGTTTTTCTTGGATACACCTTGCTAAAAATTGTGTGTAAATTCCACAAGTTTGCATACATTGCATAGCTTTTTGAATAAGTATGGATTTAAGATCTAAATTTTTCTTTTCTTTTTTTTGCATTAAGTTAGCAAGTTCTTGTGAATTTTGTATTAAAAACAAGTTAGTGTTTTTACCTTCTAAAAGATTCATTGCGCATTTAAGTGAAAATAAAAAATCACTTGCAAGTTTAAATTCACTTAATTCTTTTTCGTTGATAAAATTAAGCATATAATTTTTAGGAGAATCTTTAAATAATATACTTAAATTTTCTATATCAAGTTGCTCATCTAAACCACCAAAATTTTTATTAATGTCAAATTCTTGCTTGATTAAAGGTTGATGATAAGGGTTAAATTCTTGCAAGATTTTTAAAGCAAATTCTTCTTTTAGCTCATCTTGAGCTTGAGAAATTTTTTCTTTGATTTGTTTGAATAAAATTTTAGATCCGCAAATATAACGATATTGTAAAATATTTTGTTTTAGCTCATTTTTGGCTATATTATAAAGTCCATTTATTTCACAAATTTGATAATTGATATTTAGATTAATATCATTTAAAGAAGTAATAAATGCTTTCATTAAAGGCTTGATATTATAAGCTTTTATATCTTTATAAATAAGTAATAAATCAACATTTTCTTTTATACTTAAATTCATTTTAGCATATTGTTTAATGGCGATAATACAAAAAGGAAATTTATCATTATGTGGAAAATAATCATCAAAAAAATCATTTAAAACAAGCTCGTAAACATCTTCTATAAAACGATCAATTTCTTTAGAGTGGTAAAAACTAAACGAGCCTTGTTTTAAAAAAAGTCTAGAGCAATAAGCTTCATAATCTTTTAAAGAATTTTTTAATTTTTGAATTTTTTGTATATCCATAACTTGATAATAATCCTTATTTAATTTTACTAGTATCATACCAAAAATACTTTGTATTAAATTTTAAGTAAGTTAAAATTATAATTGTAGTTTAAATTTAAAAAATGGTAAGAATATGCAAACAATTATAGAAAAACTAGAAAATCAAGAAAGATTAAACGAAGAAGAAGCTAACAAGCTTTGGGATTTAGATCTTTTTACTCTTGGAAAATATGCTCAAAAAATTCGCACAAATTTACATGGAAAAAAGGTTTATTTTAATGTAAATCGCCATATAAATCCAACCAATATATGCGCTGATACTTGTAAATTTTGTGCTTTTTCAGCTCATAGAAAAAATCCAAATCCTTACACTATGACTCATGAAGAAATCATGAAAATAGTTGATGAGACGGTTTTAAGAGACACCAAAGAAATTCATATTGTTTCAGCTCATAATAAAAATACCTCATGGCAGTGGTATTTAGAAATTTTTAAAATGATTAAGCAAAAATATCCATTTTTGCATATTAAAGCTCTAACTGCTGCTGAGGTTGATTTTTTAAGTAGAACTTTTAATATGAGTTATGAAGAAGTGATAGATAAAATGCTTGAATATGGCGTTGATTCTATGCCAGGTGGTGGGGCTGAAATTTTTGATGAAGAAATTAGAAAAAAAATTTGTCATGGTAAAGTAAGTAGCCAAAATTGGCTAAAAATTCATCAACTTTGGCATGAAAAAGGAAGATTAAGCAATGCTACTATGCTTTTTGGGCATATAGAAGAAAGAAAACATAGAATTAATCATATGATAAGATTAAGAAATCTTCAAGATCAAACCAAAGGTTTTAACGCTTTTATTCCACTAGTTTGGCAACAAGATAATAGCTTTATAACAGGCAAAAAACCACTAGGCTCTATAGAAATTTTAAAAACCTTAGCCATTGCAAGAATCGTGCTTGATAATATTAAAAATATCAAAGCTTATTGGGCAACTATGGGGATAAATTTAGCCATGGTAGCGCAAGATTTTGGCGCAAATGATTTAGATGGTACTATAGAAAAAGAAAGCATACAAAGTGCAGGTGGAGCAAAAAGCTCAAATGGCTTAAATTTAAATACCTTTATACAAATGATACAAAGCTCAGGTTATATCGCCATAGAGCGAGATAGTTTGTATAATGAATTAAAAACTTATTAAGGGCGAGAATGAATTTTTTTAAACTTAAAGAACACAATAGCGATGTAAAAACTGAAATTTATGCAGGAATTGCTACTTTTTTAGCGATGATTTATATTATACCAGTAAATGCCAATATAATGAGCAATTCTGGTATGCCTTTAGAAGCCTTGATAGTCGCAACAGCTTTGGTGACCATTATAGCTACAACTATCAATGCATTTTTTTCTAATACCCCAGTTGCAATGAGCGTTGGTATGGGTTTGAATGCTTATTTTACCTTTAGTGTTTGTAATACTTATCAAGTTCCATGGCAAACAGCACTTGGTGCGGTATTTTTATCAGGTATGATTTTTACTTTACTTTCTTTTACAAATTTTAGAATTTGGGTTATTAAAAGCATACCTAGTGATTTAAGAAAAGCTATTTCAGCAGGTATTGGAGTTTTTATAGCTTTTATTGGCTTATCTCAAATGGGTGTTATAAGTAAAAATGAAGCGACTTTGGTAGGTTTGGGCGATTTTTCAAGCTCTAATGTTTTATTTGGTTTATTTGGTTTATTTTTAGTTTTTATTTTTTGGGCTTGGAAAATTAAAGCTGCATTTATATTAGCTGTTTTTGTTAGCGCATTGTGCGCTTGGATTTTTGGTATAAATGGCGCAAGCTTTCCAGAGCAAATTTTTTCTTTGCCAGTAATTAGCGGAGAAAATGGCTTGAGTGCTATTTTTGGTCAGCTTGATATCATGGGAGCTTTAGAGCTTAGCATGATACCTGTGATTTTAACTTTTTTTGTTACTCAACTTTTTGATAGCGTAGGAACTATCACAGGAGTTGGTTCAAGGGGTAAAATTTTTGATGATCCAAAATTAGGCGAGAAAAAATTAGGAAAAACCTTAGGCGCTGATGCAGCAAGTTCTGCTTTGGGTTCTGTAGTTGGAACTTCAACCGTTACTGCATTTATAGAAAGTTCAGCTGGAGTTGAAGCAGGTGGAAGAACAGGACTTACAGCTTTAGTTACAGCAATTTGTTTTATTTTTACTTTGTTTTTGCTTCCTGTATTTAAGGCAATTCCAGCAAATTCTATCTATCCTGTTTTAGTTTTGGTTGGTGTTTTGATGTTTATGGAAGTTGCAAACATAAATTTCAAAGATAAATCCATAGCAGTGAGTGCATTTTTTATTATTATTATGATGCCACTAACTTATTCTATTACCACAGGTTTTGCTTTTGGTTTTATTGCGTATTTATTTATGCGTATCATGCAAAAAGAATTTGATAAAATCAATCTTGGTATTATTGTATTAAGTGCGATTTCATTGCTAGTATTTTTATTACAATTTTTATAGGAAGTGATTATGTATTATTATGCTTATGAAGAATTTCAAAAAGAAATTATTCCTTTTACGCGTAAAATAAAAGAGGAATTTAACCCCGATGTTTTACTTGCCATTGCAAGAGGTGGTATGACTTTGGGTCATTTTTTGGCAGAAGGTATGGGAAATAGAAATTTATTTTCTTTAAATTCAATTCATTATGAAGATACTCAAAAATTAGATACTATTAAAATCTTTAATATCCCAGATCTTAGTTCATATAAGAAAATTCTTTTGGTAGATGATATTATAGATAGCGGTGAAACCATGATAGAAATAAAAAGGGTATTAATGGAAAAATATCCTCATTTAGAATTAAAAGTTGCTAGTGTGTTTTATAAGCCATCAGCCTTGCTAATACCTGAATTTTGTGTTAAAGAAGCTAAAGAGTGGATAAAATTCTTTTGGAGTATAGAGGTTTAATTAAAACTAAGCTTATTTGGGTATTCTTATAATATTCATTTTGTTAAAAAAAGGATATTTTATGAGTCTAACAAGAAGAAAATTTCTAAAAGGTTTAGCAGCAAGTTCAGCTATAGCTAGCGTTAATCCTTTATTAGCAGCAAGTGAGGGAACTAAATTTTATGATGTTAAAAAAATTCCTCATGCTACTCACTTTGGTGCTTTTTACGCAGATGTAAATTCAGAAGGTAAGATTGTAAAAATTACTCCTCAAAAATCCGATAAACATCCTTCTATTATTACTGATGCAATTATTGATAGAACATATTCAGATACTAGAGTAAAGTATCCTTGTGTTAGAAAAAGTTTTTTAGAAGGTAAAAAAAAGCCTAAACTAAGAGGCAAAGAGCCTTTTGTAAGAGTGAGCTGGGAAAAAGCTTTAGAACTTGTATTGCAAAAATTACAAGAAACACCAATTGAAAATTTATTCAACGCTAGTTATGGTGCTTGGGGGCATGTAGGCTTATTGCATAATTGTAATTCAGTAGCAGGAAGATTTTTTAATACTGCTTTAGGCGGTCACATAGGAACCGATGGGGAGTATAGCAATGGAGCTGCTGGTAAAGTAAATGCTAGTATAATAGGGGATTTAGAAGTTTATTCTTTACAAACTTCTCATGAGGTTATTTTGGAAAATACCCAAGTTTATGTTTTATGGGGAGCTGATCTTTATAAATGCAACCAAATTGACTTTAAAGTTGCAAATCGTGGAAATGATGAGTATTATAAAAAATACAGCAAATCAAATATCAAATTTATTAGCATTGATCCTCAATACACTCAAACTGCAGAGATTTTAAATGCCCAGTGGATTAAAATTCGTCCAAATACCGATGTAGCTTTAATGCTTGGTATGATGAATTATTTATATAAAAGTGGAAAATACGATAAAAAATTCATTGAAAAATATACTGATGGTTTTGACAAATTCTTACCTTATTTGCTTGGAAAAACTGATGGTATTGATAAAACTCCAGCTTGGGCTGCAATTATCACTGGTGTTGAAGAAAAAGTTATCACAAGCTTAGCAGATACTTTTGTAAAAAATAGAACCTTCTTAGCAGGTAACTGGGCTATGCAAAGAGCGCACCATGGCGAACAAGCTGATTGGACTTTAATGGTTTTAGCTTCTATGATAGGTCAAGTGGGTTTGCCTGGTGGCGGATTTGGTTTTTCAATGCATTATTCAGGTGGTGGACAAGCATTTTCAGGTGTAAGATTACCAGTAGGCTTACCACAAGGTAAAAATAATCTTGACACCAATATCCCTGCAAGTAGAATTTCAGAAGCAATATTAAATCCAGGTAAAACAGTTAAATTTAAAGGTAAAGAAATCACCTATCCAAAAATCAAACTTATGTATGTAGTAGGTGCTTCTGTATTAGGTCATCATCCAGATACAAATGAACTTATCAAAGCACTAAGAACTCTTGATACACTAATCGTGCATGAGCCTTGGTGGACTTCTATGGCAAAAATGGCTGACATTGTATTACCATCAACAACTACCTTAGAAAGAGATGATATTAGTTTTGGTGGTTCTTATTCTCAAGATTATGTTTATGCTATGAAAAAAGTAATTGAGCCTTATTTTGAAAGTAGAAATGATTATGATATTTTTGAAGAATTAGCAAAAAGAATAGGTGAAAGAGAGCATAAAAAATTCACCGGAAATAAAACAAAAGAGCAGTGGCTTGAAGGATTTTATGGCAGAAGTGATTGTCCTTATTATATGGAATTTGCTGATTTTTGGAAACAAGGATTTATTCATTTTGAAGCTCCAAAAGAAGCTTATAGCTTTGTAAGACACTCTGAATTTAGAGCCGATCCTATAGCAAATAAACTTGCAACAGAAAGTGGAAAAATTCAAATTTATTCACCAAAATTTGAAAAATATAATTTAGAAGATTTTAAAGCACATCCGACTTGGTTTGAACCAGCTGAGTGGTTAGGTAATGAAAAATTAGTTAAAAAATATCCTTTCCATTTGTTAAGTCCACATCCAAGATATAGAGTGCATTCTCAGCTTGATAATACTTGGGTGAGAGATTTGTATAAAATTCAAGGTAGAGAGCCTGTGGTGATTAATACAAATGATGCTAAAAAACTTGGCATTACACACGGAGAAGTTGTAGAAGTATATAATGATCGTGGATCACTTTTAGCAGGGGCTTTTGTAACAGATAATATCATGGAAGGGGTTATTAGTATCCAAGAGGGTGCTTGGTATGACCCTGAAGATGTAAGCGATAGCAAGCCAAGATGTAATGCAGGTCATGTAAATGTTTTAACAAGCTCAAGACCAACTTCAACTATGGCTCAAGCAACTAGCGTAAATACTTGTCTAGTGGGTATTAAAAAGCTAAAAGAAGTTATAAAACCTTATAATTCAACTACACCGCCAGAAATTATAGGAGCTTAATAATGAAGAAAATTATATTAGTATTGACTTTTTTAGCTAGTGCTTTATTTGCTAAAGATATGTTTATTTTTAATGAAAAAGTAGATCTTTTAGATAGTGCTAACAAAAAAGTGGTAGGACAAATTTATGAAGGCTCTAAAGTAGAGCTTATAAAAGAAGAGGGTGGGTACTCTTTGATTAAAGTTAAAGGTGAGGTTGTGGAGTCAAATCCAAAAAGCCTTGCTTATACAAAAGATGGAATTTATCTTTTGCTTACTTTAGATGCTAAAAATGCAAGCAATGAAATGGAATTTTTAGTTGAAAGTAAAGATTTAACCGATCAAGAAATTCTTGCTTGGGATGAGATAGAATTAACTTATTATGATACTTGTACAAGTTGTCATGCAGCGCATAAGCCAAAAGAACATTTAATGGAAGAATGGGATGCATACTTGTCTGCTATGCAAGGTTTTGCAAAAATTACTGATGCAGAAAAAGATAGAATTTTAAGATTTTTACAATCTCACGCAAGTAATGGTCCTGTAAAACTTGACTAATCAAAAATGAAAAGGTATTTACTAGCCGTTTTATTTTTTGATTTTTGTGCTTTATTGTATGGCATAAGCACTTTATCTATAAGCTACAATGAAGCGCAAATTTATTTTTATGATCATAGCTTAATTGCTATGATCGCTAGATTTGGCACTACTCTTTTTGGTCAAAATGATTTTGGGTTAAGATTTCCTTTTGTTTTATTACATTCTTTAAGCTGTATTTTATTATACATTTTAGCTTTAAAATACACCAAAACTTCTTTTGATGCCTTTATTTCTGTTGTGCTTTTTATATTGCTTCCTGGTAGTGTAGCTAGCGCTTTATTGCTTAATGAATCATCTATTGTAATATTTTTTACACTTTTAATTTTAGTATTATTTGAACATAAGAAAATATTTTTATTTTATATTTTATTGGTTTTAGTTCTTTTTATAGATGGAAATTTTGCAATTTTGTACTTATCTTTTTTCTTTTATGCTATTTATAAAAAAGATAAATTACTTATTATATGTTCTTTGATTTTATTTGCTATTGCAATGAGTGTTTATGGATTTGATGCAAGTGGAAAGCCTAAGGGGTATTTTTTGGATACTTTGGGTATTTTTGCAGCTTGTTTTTCACCTTTGATTTTTCTTTATTTTTTTTATGTTGTTTATAGAATTCTTTTGCAAGATGATAAACCGCTTTTATGGTTTATTAGTGCGACTACTTTTGTTTTTTGTTTGATTTTTTCTATAAGACAAAGGCTTTTTTTAGAAGATTTTTTACCTTTTTGTGTGGTTTGTACGCCTTTGTTGATTCGTTATTTAATGTCTTCTTATCGCTCAAGAATACCACAATTGCGTCTAAAACATAAAATTTTTATAGAATGTTCTTTGGTGTTTTTATTATTTTTTTATCTTGGTATTATTTTTAATCAAAGTTTTTATTATTTATTAAAAGATCCAAAAAAACATTTTGCATATGATTATCATATAGCTAAAGAATTAGCTCTAAATTTAAAACAACACAATCTCACGCATATTGCTACACAAGATAAAGAACTAGCATTAAGACTTAAATTTTATGGTATTTCTAAGGGCAAACTAGAGCTTCATTCTAGTAAAAAAGCTAGTAAGATTTTCATTAATTTAGGTAAACATAAAATTTATTATTCTATAAAATGAAACAGGCATTTACTTTAATAGAACTAGTTTTTGTTTGTATTATATTATCCTTATTATTTTCTATGGCTTATATTTATTATAAACCTGATTATTTGCGTTTGGGAGCTGAGCAAGTTTTAAATGATATTAAATACACAAGACATTTGGCTTTAATGCAAAATGATTTTAGAGTTAAAGAATTTAACATTGCTAAACGAGAGTGGTTTAAGGCTAAATGGCAACTGTATTTTATACGCTCAAAATCCGCTACCAATAATGAACAAACCTATACCATTTTTTTAGATAAAAATGGTGATGGAAATGCAAATATAGGTAAAAATATGATTAATAAAGACAGAGAAATAGCTGTTGATCTTATCAATCCAGATATATTAATGAACTCAGGTCAAAGTGGAGTAATAAATCAAAATGATTTCAAAGCAAATTTAAAATACAATATAGAAAAAACCTATGGTATATCTAAGGTTCTATTTGAAGGTGCTTGTAAAGGAAGTACGCGTTTAGTTTTTGATGATTATGGTCGTTTATATACACCTTTAAAAAATGCTACACGCGTTTATGATAAACTTACTTCTTTTAATAATGATTGTATTATAAGATTATCTAATGACCAAAATGAGCATATTTGCATTGTTATAAGTCCCATTAGTGGCTATGCTTACATCCCTAAATTTTCTTCAAATAAATCACAAAATATTATACTTAATAATAAAAATACCTATTGCCATACTTTATAAGATGTATTGATAATATATCACCCTGCCCAGTTTCCAAACATTAACTATCAAAGAGCATAATTACATCTGTAAAAGCAAACATTCATAGATAACTCCTTAGTTTTTAAAGATCTAGTTTTTACTAGATCTTTAAAGATATTTAGTTTTAAATATGAATGAGATTATTTATAGAATATAAAATTAGGAATAAAATTAAATTATAATTTTAAAAATTTAATATAATATAGTTTGATTATCTAAACTATAATCATTATATACTAATAATTTATAGTACAACAACATACTATAACTTCAAATATATCCCAATAAATACATATATTTTTATTTACTTTAAGAATTCTCATATAAAACTATGGTATAATACAAGCCATAGTTTTAATTTTAATAAGGAGAATTCTCATGAAACTAGTTAAACTTAGTTTAGTAGCAGCTTTAGCTGCAGGTGCTTTTTCAGCAGCTAACGCTGTTTCACTTGAAGAAGCTATAAAAGATGTTGATGTATCAGGAATGATGAGATACAGATTTGAATCTGATAGAAGAGATATTGGAAATAATCAAACTATCGGTGGTTATAACAATCCTGGTAATAGCAACAACACACATAAGTTTAAATCTCAATTAAACTTCAAAGCAGCTTTAGATGATAACTTCAAAGCTTTTGTTCAATTCCAATATAGCACTAGCGAATTAGGCTATGGCAATACAAGAAATGAAAAAAATGAAATTACTAAAAAAGTTGGAACAAATACTCATTCAACTTTTGCTGTTCAACAAGCTTACTTAGAATACACTAACGAAGCTTATGCTACAAATGTAATCTTCGGTAAAATGGAAGTTGGTTCTATTTGGACTGATGATGCAGTAGGTACAGGAGCTAAAGTTCTTAACAATTCTATCGAAGGCTTAACTTTTGCTGGTTATTGGTTTGATAGCTTCAATGATGAAGATGATGGTGATTTTACTAGCTTAGGAATTAAAAATTCATCTTTATACGGTGCTGCTGTATTAGGTGACTTTGATCCATTTGCATTCCAAGTATGGGCAGCTTATGCTAACAGCTGGGCATTCTTATATGCAGTAGATGCTAGCTATAAATTTGCATTCAACGACATGAACTTCAAAATCCAAGCTCAATACTTAGGAAATAGCTTAGACAGCGAACATACTAAAGCTGGAAGTACTTTAGATGATGGTAATTTCTATGCAGGTAAAGTTTCAGCAGATATTTCTGCATTTGATTTACAAGCTGGTGTAGTTGGTTATGGTGATAAAAATAAATATACAGTTACTACATTGGAAGATTTAGGTAGAGTTATCGCTCCAGGTCAACAAATTTTCTATTCTGATGGCAGTGATTTAAGAGGTAGTACTGGTGAAAACTTCTTCTATTTTGCAGGTTTAGGCTATACTTTTGCTGAAACTTTAAGAGTAGGATTTGACTATATCGGTGGTAAATCTAAACAAGCTACTCATGATATAGACAAATACGAAATGGTTGGAAGCGTATCTTATGCTTATAGCCCAAAACTTACATTTAGCGGATTCTATTCTTACCTAAGTGAAGATTTCAACACAGCTGGTAAAGATAATGCTAACGATCAATTCATCAGACTTGAAGCTCTATACAAATTCTAATTATAAAAGCTAAGCCAAAAGGCTTAGCTTACTATATCTAAGATTATCTCTTCTTTTAATCCCTGTATTTTAATTTCTTTTATTTTTAAATCATTAGGTAGATTTTCTAATAAAGCTTCTTTGTCATGTATATTTTTACTTGCTAGTATTCTTAATATTTTACCCCTATAAGCCTTTGCAAAGTGACTTAAGGTTTTGGAATTTTTTAAAAAAGTGAGGGTAACAAAGGGTTGTTTAATGGTGTAAAATTTTTCATAAAATTTAGCTCTAAGATCGATTATTAATTCATTTTCTAAAAAATTATCAAGCTCACTGGAAAAATTTTCTTTATAAAATTTTTCTATATTAAAATTTTTGATTTTCTCACCTTGTTTTAATTTATAATAAGGTATTAAATCTTTTGCTAAAATAGGACCAAAAAGATTTGAAAATATCAATACATTTTCATCTATATATTTTTTAGAAATTTCATCCAAACTTTCATAATCTAAATATTTAAAAGCAACACCATTGTATCTTTGAATCGCTTTAGTCGTATCTTTTTTTAATATATCTTGGCTAAGATCATATAATTCATCTTTGTCTTTGATACCAAAAAATTTTTCAAGAACATTTTCATCGCATTCTTTTATAAAATTATTATATTTGGCAATTACTTCAAGTCTTTTATCGTATAATTTGCTAAATATGAATGATTTTTCGTTTAAACAAGTATGTGTATTTATTTTACCCTTACCCTCGCTAGGTGAAAATAAAATTTTCATAATAAATCCTTTATTTTTTAAAAATTATACAAAATTATTTAAAACACTTGACATTAATTCAAAATTACATTATAATTCAACTTTATTTTTTGCTGGTTTAGCTCAGTTGGTAGAGCAGCTGCCTTGTAAGCAGCAGGTCGGGGGTTCAAGTCCCTTAACCAGCTCCATTGTTAATAGCAGTGTTTGACCAGAAATAAAAAGCATTTTTATTCATGGTGAGTTACTCAAGTGGCCAACGAGGGCAGACTGTAAATCTGCTGGCTTTCGCCTTCCGTGGTTCGAATCCACGACTCACCACCATTGCTTTGCGGGAGTAGCTCAGTTGGCTAGAGCATCAGCCTTCCAAGCTGAGGGTCGCGGGTTCGAGTCCCGTTTCCCGCTCCAACCTGATTTTGGTAGAGTGAAACTGGGAGCTGTTTTTAAATTCAGAATTTCTAGCAGTTTCAAATTTCCAAAATTTTTATAGTTTATGTTTTTAATTTTTCTGAGCGCTCGTATGGCTCAGAGGTAGAGCACTCCCTTGGTAAGGGAGAGGTCGCGGGTTCAAGTCCCGCTATGAGCTCCATTGATTTCAAAAGATTATAAAACATAAATTAGTATTTGTTTGTAAATTTTATATGGAGGAAAAAGATGGCTAAAGAAAAATTTTCACGTAATAAGCCTCACGTAAATATTGGTACTATTGGTCACGTTGATCATGGTAAAACTACTTTAACAGCTGCTATCTCTGCTGTTCTTTCAAGAAGAGGTTTGGCTGAGCTTAAAGATTATGATAATATCGATAACGCTCCTGAAGAAAAAGAGCGTGGTATTACTATCGCTACTTCACACATTGAGTACGAAACAGAAAATCGTCACTATGCTCACGTAGACTGCCCAGGTCACGCTGACTATGTTAAAAACATGATTACTGGTGCTGCTCAAATGGACGGTGCTATTCTTGTTGTTTCTGCAGCAGACGGCCCTATGCCACAAACTAGAGAGCATATCTTACTTTCTCGTCAAGTAGGTGTACCATATATTGTTGTTTTCATGAACAAAGCTGATATGGTTGATGATGCAGAATTATTAGAATTAGTTGAAATGGAAATTAGAGAATTACTAAGCTCTTATGATTTCCCAGGAGATGATACTCCAATTATTTCAGGTTCAGCATTACAAGCTCTTGAAGAAGCAAAAGCTGGTCAAGATGGTGAATGGTCTAAAAAAATCTTAGATCTTATGGCTGCAGTTGATGATTATATTCCAACTCCGGCTCGTGATACAGATAAAGATTTCTTGATGCCAATCGAAGATGTTTTCTCAATCTCAGGTCGTGGAACTGTTGTTACCGGTAGAATTGAAAAAGGTGTTGTAAAAGTTGGTGATACTATAGAAATCGTTGGTATTAGAGACACTCAAACAACCACAGTTACTGGTGTTGAAATGTTTAGAAAAGAAATGGATCAAGGTGAAGCTGGTGATAATGTTGGTGTATTACTTCGTGGAACTAAAAAAGAAGATGTTGAACGTGGTATGGTTCTTGCTAAACCAAAATCAATCACTCCACATACTGATTTTGAAGCAGAAGTTTATATCTTAAATAAAGATGAAGGTGGTCGTCATACTCCATTCTTTAATAATTATAGACCGCAATTTTATGTAAGAACAACTGATGTTACAGGTGCTATTAAACTTGCAGAAGGCGTTGAGATGGTTATGCCAGGCGATAATGTTAGAATTACTGTAAGTCTTATTGCTCCAGTTGCACTTGAGGAAGGTACTCGTTTTGCTATCCGTGAAGGTGGCCGTACTGTTGGATCAGGTGTTGTTTCTAAAATTATTAAATAATTATAAGCGAGATTTGATCTCGCTTTTTAAGGAATAAAAATGAGAATTAAAGTTGGTTTAAAATGTGAAGAGTGCGGTGATATTAATTACAGTACTTTTAAAAATAGTAAAAATACAACTGAAAAGTTAGAATTAAAAAAATATTGCCCAAGATTAAAAAAGCATACAATTCATAAAGAAGTTAAATTAAAAAGTTAAGGCTTTTATAAAAAAGCCCTTAGGGCAATAGCTCCAACGGTAGAGCGCCGGATTCCAAATCCGATGGTTGGGGGTTCGAATCCCTCTTGCCCTGCCACAAAATAAGGTAAAATATGGAAAAACTAATAACTTATTTTAAATTGTCAAAAGCTGAATTAGGAAAAGTAATTTGGCCTTTGAAAGAGCAAGTTAGAAATGCTTATATTACAGTTTTTGTAGTTGTTACTGTTGTTTCATTATTTTTAGCATTAGTTGATTTGATTATGTCATTTTCATTGTCTAAGATTATAGGATAGAAAAATGAATCATAAATGGTATGCAATTCAAACTTATGCAGGTAGTGAGATGGCTGTAAAAAGAGCCATAGAAAATTTAGTTAGAGATCATGGAATTCAAGAGCAATTATTAGAAGTAATTGTTCCAACTGAAGATGTGATTGAATTTAAAAATGGTAAAGAAAAAATAAGTGAAAGAAGTTTGTATTCAGGCTATGTATTTGCTAATATAGACTTATCAACAGAACTTTGGCATAAAATTCAGTCTTTACCAAAGGTTGGTCGTTTTATAGGTGAAAGTAAAAAGCCAACCCCATTAAGTGAAAAAGATATCAATCTTATTTTAGAAAAGGTGAAAAACAAAGCAGCACCTAAGCCTAAAATTTCATTTGATAAAGAAGAAAGTGTAAGAATAACTGAAGGTCCTTTTGCAAACTTTGTTGGTATTGTAGAAGAATATGATATGGTTAGAGGAGTTTTAAAGCTAAATGTTTCTATATTTGGTAGATCAACTCCAGTAGAAATCTTATACTCTCAAGTTGAAAAAATAGTTTGATAATTAAGTAAAGGAGAAAGGTTATGGCTAAAAAAGTCGTAGGAGAAATAAAATTACAAATAGCTGCTACTAAGGCTAACCCATCACCACCAGTTGGTCCTGCTTTGGGTCAACAAGGTGTTAATATTATGGAATTTTGTAAAGCATTTAATGAGAGAACAAAAGATATGGCTGGTTTCAATATCCCAGTTGTTATCACTGTGTATGCTGATAAAAGCTTTACATTCATAACAAAACAACCACCAGCTACAGATTTAATTAAAAAAGCTGCAGGAATTTCTAAAGGTGCAGATAACCCTTTAAAAAACAAAGTGGGCAAACTAACTAAAGCACAAGTTTTAGAAATTGTTGATAAAAAAATCGCTGATATGAATACAAAAGATAGAGAGCAGGCTGCTAAAATTATCATGGGTTCTGCTCGTTCTATGGGTGTTGAAATCGTAGATTAATACTCTTTACCGCCAAGAGTTTAAAAAGGCGGTAGCACTTTATATAAAATGCGGAGAAAATTGATGTCTAAAAATACTAAAAGATTTACAGAATTATTAAAAAAAATAGATTCAAATAAAAACTATTTAATGGATGAGGCAATAAGCACAGTAAAAACTCTTGCTTCTGCTAAATTTGATGAAACAGTTGAAATTGCTTTAAAACTAAATGTTGATCCAAGACATGCAGATCAAATGGTAAGAGGTAGTGTTGTTTTACCTTGCGGTACAGGTAAAAAAGTTCGTGTTGCTGTTATTGCAAAAGATGCAAAAGCTGATGAAGCGAAAAATGCAGGTGCTGATATAGTTGGTAGTGATGATTTAGTAGAAGAAATTCAAAAAGGTAATATGAATTTTGATGTTTTGATTGCTACACCAAATTTAATGGGCCTAGTAGGTAAAGTAGGTCGTATATTAGGACCTAAAGGTTTGATGCCAAATCCTAAAACAGGTACAGTAACAATGGATGTTGCTCAAGCTGTTAATAATGCTAAAAATGGACAAGTTAATTTCCGTGTTGATAAACAAGGAAATATCCATGCAGGTTTAGGTAAAGTTAGTTTTACTCAAGAACAATTAAAAGAAAATATGAGTGCATTTGTAAAAGCCATTAATAAACATAAACCAGCTGCTGCAAAAGGAAGATATATTAAAAATGCTAGTCTTTCTTTGACTATGAGTCCTTCTCTTTCTCTTGATACTCAAGAATTACTTGATACAAAATAAAATTAATGAGAGTTTTTCTCTCATTAATAAAAATTAGATAAGATAATATCTTTTATTTTATCTAATTTTTATCTTAGATTGGAGATAGCCGAGGTCTTAGGACTTAATTAGATTTTCTGCTCTGCTTGAAATCACCGGTCGGAAAGGAGTAAAGATGACTAAAAGCCAAAAAATTGAACTTGTTTCTAAGCTTGAAGATGGTTTTAAGGCTAGTGAAGCTGTTGTAGTTTGTAACTACAAAGGTCTAAATACTAAAAAACTTGAAGAGCTGAGAAATAATGCGAGAGAAATGGATGTTAAAGTTCAAATTATTAAAAATACTTTAGCAAGTATTGCTCTTAAAAATGCCGGCAAAGATGGAATGGAACTTAAAGATACAAATATTTATCTTTGGGGTGAAGACCAATTAAATGTTTCAAAAGTTGCTGATAAATTTAGCGAAGCTAATCAAACATTTGAAATCAAAACCGCATTTATTGATGGTGAAGTTGCTTCAGTAGATAAAGTTAAAGCTTTAGCTAAAATGCCTTCTCGCAATGAGTTGCTTGCTATGCTTTTGCAAGTTTGGAATGCACCAATTACCAATTTTACAATTGGATTGAATGCATTAAAAGAAAAAAAAGAAGCTGAATAAAATTAAAAAGGATAAAAAATGGCAATTACTAAAGAAGATGTATTAGAATTTATTTCTAACCTAAGTGTTCTTGAACTTTCAGAATTAGTAAAAGAATTTGAAGAAAAATTTGGTGTTTCTGCTGCTCCAGTTATGGTTGCAGGTGCTGCTGTTGCAGGTGCTGCTGGTGGTGCTGCTGAAGAAAAAACTGAATTTGACATCGTATTACAAGATGGTGGTGATAAGAAAATCAATGTAATTAAAGTTGTTCGTGCTTTAACTGGTCTTGGTTTAAAAGAAGCAAAAGACGCAGTTGAGCAAACTCCATCAGTTCTCAAAGAAGGTGTTAGTAAAGCTGAAGCTGAAGAAGCTAAAAAACAACTTGAAGAAGCTGGCGCTAAGGTTGAGCTTAAATAATTTTTTTTGTTTTAAAAGAAAGGATTTTATATCCTTTCTTGTTTTCCTTTAATTAGGATTCTTTCTTTCAATACTTTTACCATGGGGTATAATAATATGTTAAATTCACAATCAGGAAATCGTTTAAGAATAGACTTCTCGAATGTTCCACAACAAATAGACATTCCAAATTTATTACAATTACAAAAGAAAAGTTTTGATTATTTTTTAAACATAGATGCGAAAAATTCAGAAAGTGGAATTGAAAAAGTATTTAAATCTATTTTTCCAATTCATGATCCGCAAAATAGATTAAGTTTAGAATATGTAAGTAGTGAAGTGGGCAAACCTAAGTACACTATTAGAGAGTGTATGGAAAGAGGTTTGACTTATTCTGTAAATTTAAAAATGAAAATTCGCCTTACTTTACATGAAAAAGATGAAAAAACGGGTGAAAAAATTGGTATAAAAGATATTAAAGAACAAGAAATTTATATTAGAGAAATTCCATTAATGACAGATAGAATTTCTTTTATAATAAACGGCGTTGAAAGAGTGGTTGTTAATCAACTTCACAGAAGCCCAGGCGTTATTTTTAAAGAAGAAGAAAGTTCAACTGTTGCAAATAAATTAGTATATACAGCTCAAATTATACCAGATCGTGGTTCTTGGCTTTATTTTGAATATGATGCTAAAGATGTGCTTTATGTGCGTATTAATAAAAGAAGAAAAGTGCCTATTACAATTTTATTTAGAGCACTCGGTTATAAAAAACAAGACATTATAAAATTATTTTACCCTATACAAACTATTCATGTTAAAAAAGATAAATTTTTAACAGAGTTTAATCCAAATGACTTTTTAGATAGAGTCGAGTATGACTTAAAAGATGAAAAAGGTAATATAATTCATCAAGCTGGTAAAAGAATGACAAAGAAAAAGGCTGAACAGCTTGTAAAAGATGGGATTAAATGGGTTGAATATCCAGTTGAAATTTTAACAAACAGATATTTAGCTAATCCTATTATTAATAAAGAAACTGGTGAGGTTTTATTTGATTCTTTAACGCTATTAGATGAAAGCAAACTAGCTAAAATTAAAGAACAAAAAACATTTGATATAGCAAATGATTTGGCTAATGGAGTAGATGCTGCAATTATAAATTCATTCATTCAAGATAATGAAACTTTAAAATTATTAAAACAAACTGAGAATATAGATGATGAGAATGATTTAGCAGCTATTAGAATTTATAAAGTAATGAGACCAGGGGAACCTGTAGTGAAAGATGCGGCTAAGGCTTTTGTAAATGATTTATTTTTTAATCCTGAAAGATATGATTTAACAAAAGTTGGCCGCATGAAAATGAATCATAAATTAGGCTTAGATACACCTGAATATGTTACGGTTTTAACCAATGAAGATATAGTAAAAACTGCAAAATATTTAATTAAGGTAAAAAATGGTAGAGGTCATATTGATGATAGAGACCATTTGGGTAATCGTCGTATTAGATCAATCGGAGAGCTTTTAGCTAATGAATTGCATGTTGGCTTAGCAAAAATGCAAAAGGCTATTAGAGATAAATTTACGGCTTTAAATACAGATATTGATAAAGTAATGCCTTATGATTTGATTAATCCTAAGACAATTACTGTAACAATTATGGAATTTTTTACCGGCGGGCAATTATCTCAATTTATGGACCAAACAAACCCATTAAGTGAAGTGACTCATAAGCGTCGTTTATCAGCACTTGGTGAAGGTGGTTTGGTTAAGGAAAGAGCTGGGTTTGAAGTGCGTGATGTTCATGCAACTCATTATGGAAGAATTTGTCCTGTTGAAACTCCAGAAGGTCAAAACATCGGGTTAATTAATACGCTTTCAACTTATGCTAAAGTAAATGATCTGGGTTTTGTTGAAGCACCTTATAAGAAAGTAGAAAATGGAAAAGTAAGTAACGAAATTGTTTACTTGACTGCTACTCAAGAAGAGGGTCTGGTGATTGCTGCAGCTTCAACTAAAATCGATGAAAAAGGTAGTATTGTTGAGGAATTTGTTGAAGCAAGACAGGATGGTGAGACTATACTAGCAAGAAGAGAAGAAGTGCATTTGATTGACCTTTGTTCGGGTATGATTGTAGGGGTTGCAGCGTCGTTAATCCCATTTTTAGAACATGATGATGCAAATAGGGCTTTAATGGGTTCAAACATGCAGCGTCAAGCAGTGCCTTTACTAACCGCACAGGCTCCTATAGTGGGTACTGGTATGGAAAAAATTATCGCTCGTGATGCTTGGGAAGCTATTAAAGCTAAAAGGGCAGGGATTGTAGAAAAAGTTGATAATAAAAATATTTTTATTTTGGGTGAAGATGAAAACGGACCATTTATAGATCATTATAAAATGGAAAAAAATCTAAGAACAAATCAAAATACAACTTTTACGCAGCATCCAATTGTTAAAAAAGGAGAATTTGTTCAAGTAGGTCAAATCATTGCTGATGGTCCAAGTATGGATCAAGGTGAACTTGCTATTGGCAAGAATGCCTTAATTGCATTTATGCCATGGCATGGGTATAACTATGAGGATGCGATTGTTATTAGTGAAAAAATATTGCGCGAAGATACCTTTACTAGTGTACATATCTATGAAAAAGAAGTTGAAGCTAGAGAATTAAAAGATGGTGTAGAAGAAATTACTAAAGATATACCAAATGTTAAAGAAGATGACTTAGCACATCTTGATGAAAGTGGTATTGCAAAAATTGGTACTCATATTAAACCTGGTATGATTTTAGTTGGTAAAGTTTCTCCAAAAGGTGAAGTAAAACCAACCCCTGAAGAAAGATTATTAAGAGCTATTTTTGGTGAAAAAGCAGGACATGTTGTAAATAAATCTTTATATGCAACTGCTTCTATGGAAGGTGTTGTTGTTGATGTAAAAATCTTTACTAAAAAAGGCTATGAAAAAGATGCTAGAGCTATTAAAGCTTATGATGAGGAAAAATTAAATTTAGAAAAAGAACATCACGATAGACTTTTAATGATGGATAGAGAAGAAACTTTAAGAGTTTGTTCATTGCTTTCTAAAACTGCTTTAAATTCAGATGAGGAAATAAATGGTCAAAAATATAAAAAAGGCGCAAAAGTTGATATCAAAGAACTTGAAAAAATTAATCGTTTTGCGTTAAATTCTTTAGTTAAAGCGTATTCTAAAGATGTTCAAAAAGAATATGAAGATTTAAAAAATCATTTCCAAAATGAGAAGAAAAAGCTCAAAAGTGAGCATGATGAAAAACTTGAAATTTTAGAAAAAGATGATATTTTACCAAGTGGAGTAGTTAAACTTGTAAAAGTTTATATAGCAACCAAAAGAAAACTCAAAGTTGGTGATAAAATGGCTGGACGCCATGGAAACAAAGGTATAGTTTCAAATATCGTTCCTGAAGTTGATATGCCATATTTACCTGATGGAAGACCTATTGATATAGCTTTAAACCCTTTAGGTGTTCCAAGTCGTATGAATATAGGCCAAATTCTTGAAAGTCACTTGGGTATAGTTGGTATGAGACTTGGTGATCAAATTCAAGAAATTTTCGATAAAAAACAAAAAGATTTTATTAAGCAATTGCGAACAAAAATTCTTGAAATTTGTAGTGTATCAAGACTAACTTTAGAAAAGAAATTTGTTGAAAGTTTAAACGATGAGCAGCTTATTTCTTATGCAAGAGATTGGGCTAGAGGCGTTAAATTTGCAACTCCTGTATTTGAAGGTGTAACTGTAGAAGAATTTAGCAAGCTTTTTGAGATGGCAAAAATAGCTATGGATGGAAAAAGTGAGCTTTATGATGGAAGAACCGGTGAGAAAATGGCAGAACGCGTACATGTTGGATGTATGTATATGCTAAAACTGCATCACTTAGTTGATGAAAAAGTGCATGCAAGAAGCACAGGACCTTATAGCTTAGTAACACAACAACCAGTTGGTGGTAAAGCATTATTTGGTGGTCAAAGATTTGGTGAGATGGAAGTTTGGGCTTTAGAAGCTTATGGTGCAGCGCATACTTTAAGAGAGATGCTTACTATAAAATCTGATGATGTTGAGGGAAGATTTAGTGCTTATAAAGCTTTAACAAAAGGTGAGAATGTTCCAGCTACTGGTATTCCAGAAACATTCTTTGTACTTACAAACGAATTAAAATCTCTTGCTTTAGATGTTGAGATTTTTGATAAGGATGAAAATAATGAGTAAATTTAAACCTATCGAAATAAAAGAAGATGGTAGACCAAGAGACTTTGAAGCTTTCCAGCTAAGACTTGCAAGTCCAGAAAAAATAAAATCTTGGTCATATGGTGAAGTAAAAAAACCAGAAACTATTAACTATAGAACCTTAAAGCCAGAAAGAGATGGATTATTTTGTGCTAAAATTTTTGGCCCAGTGAGAGATTATGAGTGTCTTTGTGGCAAATACAAAAAAATGCGTTTTAAAGGCATTAAATGTGAAAAGTGTGGGGTTGAAGTTACTACTTCAAAAGTTCGTCGCTCAAGAATGGGGCATATAGAGCTTGTAACTCCTGTTGCTCACATTTGGTATGTAAATTCTTTACCAAGTCGTATAGGAACATTGCTTGGTGTTAAAATGAAAGATTTAGAGCGTGTATTGTATTATGAAGCATACATAGTAGAAAATCCAGGTGATGCATATTATGATAATGAAAATTCAAAAAAAGTTGAATTTTGCGATGTTTTAAATGAAGAGCAATATTTAAATTTAATGCAACGCTATGAAAGCAGTGGATTTAAAGCTAGAATGGGTGGAGAAGTTGTTAGAGATTTGCTAGCAAATTTAGATCTTGTTGCATTGTTAAATCAATTAAAAGAAGATATTGCTTCAACAAATTCTGAAGCCAAGAAAAAAACTATTATCAAGCGCTTAAAAGTTGTAGAAAATTTCTTAAATAGTAATTTAAATAGCAATACAAACATTGATGAAGTTGTGCCAAATAGACCTGAATGGATGATGATCACAAATCTTCCTGTGTTGCCACCTGATTTAAGACCTTTGGTTGCTTTAGATGGTGGAAAATTTGCTGTTTCTGATGTGAATGATTTATATAGAAGAGTTATTAATAGAAATACTCGCTTAAAAAGATTGATGGAGCTTGATGCACCTGAAATTATCATTAGAAATGAAAAAAGAATGCTTCAAGAAGCAGTTGATGCTTTATTTGATAATGGTAGAAGAGCAAATGCAGTTAAAGGTGCTAATAAGCGTCCATTAAAATCTTTAAGTGAAATCATCAAAGGAAAACAAGGTCGTTTCAGACAAAATCTACTTGGTAAGAGGGTGGATTTTTCAGGTCGTAGTGTTATTGTTGTTGGACCAAAACTTAGAATGGATCAATGTGGTTTACCTAAAAAAATGGCTTTAGAATTATTTAAGCCACATTTGTTAGCTAAGCTTGAAGAAAAAGGTTATGCAACAACTGTTAAGCAAGCTAAAAAAATGATAGAAAATAAAACTAATGAGGTTTGGGAGTGCTTAGAAGAGGTTGTTAAAGGTCATCCTGTAATGCTTAACCGTGCTCCAACCTTGCATAAACTTTCCATCCAAGCTTTTCATCCTGTGCTTGTAGAGGGTAAAGCGATTCAACTTCATCCATTAGTGTGTGCGGCATTTAATGCTGACTTTGATGGGGATCAAATGGCTGTGCATGTGCCTTTATCTCAAGAAGCGATAGCTGAGTGTAAAGTATTAATGCTCTCATCTATGAATATCTTGCTTCCAGCAAGTGGTCGTTCTGTAACTGTACCTTCTCAAGATATGGTTTTGGGGATTTATTATCTATCTTTAGAAAAAGATGGTGCTAAAGGTGAGCATAAAATTTGCACAGGTATTGAAGAGGTTATGATTGCTCTAGAAGCAAAATCTTTAGATATTCATGCAAGCATTAGAAGTGTAGTTGATGGAAGAAAAATCACAACAACCGCGGGTAGATTGATTATTAAGTCTATCTTACCTGATTTTGTTCCTGAAAATATGTGGAATAAAGTCATGAAGAAAAAAGATATCGCAGCTTTGGTTGATTATGTTTATAAAGAGGGTGGCCTTGAAGTAAGTGCTAGCTTTTTAGATAAACTAAAAGATCTTGGTTTTGAATATGCAACAAAAGCAGGTATTTCTATTTCAATTGCTGATATTATTGTGCCTGATCAAAAGCAAAAAAATATTGATGAAGCTAAAAAACAAGTAAGAGAAATTCAAAATTCATATAATCTAGGTTTAATCACTTCAGGCGAAAGATATAATAAGATTATTGATATTTGGAAAAGCACTAATAATATCTTGTCAAAAGATATGATGGAGTTGATTAAAAAAGATAAAGAAGGATTTAACTCTATTTATATGATGGCAGATTCTGGTGCTAGAGGTTCAGCAGCCCAAATTTCACAGCTTGCTGCGATGAGGGGTCTTATGGCTAAGCCTGATGGCTCAATTATTGAAACGCCTATTATTTCAAATTTCCGTGAAGGGCTTAATGTGCTTGAGTATTTCATATCAACTCATGGTGCTAGAAAAGGTCTTGCAGATACAGCGTTAAAAACGGCAAATGCAGGTTATTTAACAAGAAAACTTATCGATGTGGCACAAAATGTAAAAGTTACAGTGGATGATTGTGGTGCGCATGAGGGTGTTGAAATTAATGAAATCACAGCAGATGGTGTCGTAATTGAAACCTTAGAGGAAAGAATTTTAGGAAGAGTCTTAGCTGAAAATATTATTGATTCTATTACTAATGAAATTTTATTTTCAGAAGGTACTTTGATAGATGAAGAAAAAGCTAGAGTAATTGTTGAAAGTGGTGTAAAAAGTGTAAGTATTAGAACTCCTATTACTTGCAAAGCTAAAAAAGGAGTTTGTTCTAAATGCTATGGTATTAACCTAGGTGAGGGCAAATTAGTTAAGCCAGGTGAAGCTGTAGGTATTATATCTGCTCAATCAATCGGTGAGCCAGGAACTCAGCTTACACTAAGAACTTTCCATAGTGGCGGTACTGCTAGTACAGATTTGCAAGATCGTCAAGTAGTAGCACACAAAGAAGGTTTTGTGAGATTTTATAATCTTAACACTTATGAAGATAGACAAGGTAAAACTATCGTTGCCAATCACCGCAACGCTGCTATTTTACTTGTTGAACCAAAAATCAAAGCTCCATTTAAAGGAACTATCCATATTGAACATGCATATGAAGATGTAGTGGTTAGCGTTAAAGCAAAAAACAATGAAGCTAAATTTATATTAAGAAAATATGACTTAGCAAAAGCTAATGAGCTTGCCGGTGTAAGTGGTAATATCGAAGGTAAGTTATATATTCCATATAGCGATGGTGTTGAAGTAGCTGAAAATGAAAGTATTGTTGAAGTAATCAAAGAAGGTTGGAATATACCAAATCGTATTCCTTATGCAAGTGAATTGCTAGTAAAAGATGGTGATCCTATCACTCAAGATATTATAGCAGGTGCAAAAGGCACATTAAAATTTTACATGCTCAAAGGCGATGGTTTAGATAGGATTAAAAATCTTAAAAAAGGTGATGTAGTTAAAGAAAAAGGTGTTTTTGTTGTTATTGCTGATGAAAATGATAGAGAAGCAAAAAGACATTATATACCAAGAGAATCCGTAATTGAATTTGATGATAGTGCTTTTGTGGATAATCCTAAAGCTATCATAGCAAAATCAAGCAAAGAAGATAAAACTATCATTGCTGAATGGGATGCATATAATAACACCGTAATTGCAGAGGTTGCAGGTACTATAAATTTTGAAGATATTGAATCAGGCTATAGTGCCGATGAACAAATTGATGAAGCAACAGGTAAAAGATCTTTAGTAATTAATGAGTATTTACCAAGTGGTGTGCGTCCAGCTATTTTAATTCTTGGAGAAAAAGGTAAAATGGTTCGTTATCAATTAGAACCAAAAACCGTTATTTATGTAAATGATGGAGATAAAGTTAAACAAGCAGATATTTTAGCTAAAACTCCAAAAGCAGCAACAAAATCAAAAGATATTACGGGTGGTCTTCCAAGAGTTTCAGAATTATTTGAAGCAAGAAAACCAAAAAATACTGCCGTAATTGCTGAGATTGATGGTGTAGTAAGATTTGATAAGCCTTTAAGATCGAAAGAAAGAATTATTATTCAAGCTGAAGATGGTAGTAGTGCTGAATATTTAATCGATAAATCAAAACGCATTCAAGTAAGAGATGGTGAGTTTATCCATGCTGGCGAGAAATTAACTGATGGAGTTATTTCAAGTCATGATGTGCTTAGAATTTTAGGTGAAAAAGCATTACATTATTATCTAATTTCTGAAATTCAACAAGTTTATCGCGGTCAAGGTGTTGTAATTTCTGATAAGCATATTGAAATTATTGTATCGCAAATGCTAAGACAAGTAAAAATTGTTGATAGTGGTCATACAAATTTTATAGTTGGTGATTTAGTTTCAAGAAGAAAATTCAGAGAAGAAAATGAGAGAATTTTAAAATATGGTGGTGAACCAGCTGTAGCTGAACCTGTATTGCTTGGGGTTACAAGAGCGGCTATTGGAAGCGATAGTGTTATTTCAGCTGCTTCATTCCAAGAAACTACTAAAGTTTTAACAGAAGCAAGTATTGCAGGTAAATTTGATTATTTAGAAGATCTTAAAGAAAATGTAATACTAGGCCGTATGATACCTGTTGGAACAGGGCTTTATAGCGAGCAAAACATAAAACTTAAACAACAAAATTAAATTTAAACCTTGTAAAATTTACAAGGTTTTTCTTCTTTTTTCTCCTTAAATATTTAGTTTATAAATTTATAAGTATATTTTAGTTATAATATTAGTTTATTATTTTATTTAATGAAAGGAATTACTGTGCCAACCATAAATCAATTGGTTAGAAAAGAGCGCAAAAAAGTTTTAGAAAAATCTAAATCTCCAGCGCTTAAAAATTGCCCACAAAGAAGGGGAGTTTGCACTAGGGTTTATACAACAACTCCTAAAAAACCAAACTCAGCGTTAAGAAAAGTTGCCAAAGTAAGACTTACAAGTGGCTTTGAAGTTATTAGTTATATTGGTGGTGAAGGTCACAACCTACAAGAGCACAGCATTGTTTTAGTGCGTGGTGGTAGGGTAAAAGACTTACCAGGTGTTAAATATCACATTGTTCGTGGTGCTTTAGATACCGCAGGTGTTGCAAAAAGAACTGTTTCTCGTTCTAAATATGGTGCAAAACGCCCTAAAGTAGCAGCTAAGTAATAAAATCGCAGACAAATCCGTTAGATTTGATTTTGTTTGAGTAAAATTATAAATTTGAAGGAAAATTATGAGAAGAAGAAAAGCTCCGGTAAGAGAAGTCTTGCCTGATCCGATTTATGGAAACAAAGTAATTACAAAATTCATTAACTCTTTAATGTATGATGGTAAAAAAAGCACAGCTACTACTATAATGTATGGTGCTTTAGAAGCTATCGATAAAAAAGGTGGAGAAAAAAAAGGCATAGAAATTTTTAATGATGCTATTGAAAATATCAAACCTTTATTAGAAGTTAAATCTCGCCGTGTAGGTGGGGCTACTTACCAAGTTCCAGTAGAAGTTCGCCCAGCTAGACAGCAAGCTTTAGCTATAAGATGGATTATTTCTTTTGCGAGAAAAAGAAGTGAAAGAACTATGATAGAAAAATTAGCAGCAGAATTATTAGATGCAGCTAATAGCAAAGGTGCTTCATTTAAGAAGAAAGAAGATACTTATAAAATGGCAGAAGCTAATAAAGCATTTGCTCATTATCGTTGGTAAGAGGAGTAAGGTATGTCAAGAACTACTCCTCTAAAAAGAGTTAGAAACATAGGTATTGCTGCTCATATTGATGCAGGTAAAACAACTACTAGTGAAAGAATTCTTTTCTTTACAGGTATGAGTCATAAGATTGGTGAGGTGCATGATGGTGCAGCTACAATGGACTGGATGGAACAAGAAAAAGAAAGAGGTATTACTATTACTTCTGCTGCTACTACTTGTTTTTGGAAAAATCATCAAATCAACCTTATAGACACTCCAGGCCACGTTGATTTTACAATCGAAGTTGAAAGATCAATGCGTGTTTTAGATGGTGCTGTTGCTGTTTTTTGTTCAGTGGGTGGGGTTCAACCACAATCAGAAACTGTTTGGAGACAAGCTAATAAATATGGTGTTCCAAGAATAGTTTTTGTTAATAAAATGGATAGAATTGGTGCAAATTTCTTTAATGTTGAAGAGCAAATTAAAAATCGCTTAAAAGGAAATCCAGTTCCACTTCAAATTCCAATTGGTGCTGAAGATAATTTCAAAGGTGTAATTGATCTTATTACCATGAAAGCTTTAGTATGGGAAGATGAGAGCAAACCAACTGATTATGTAGAAAAAGAAATTCCAGCAGAATTAAAAGAAAAAGCTGAAGAATATCGTATAAAAATGATAGAAGCAGTTTCTGAAACATCTGATGAATTAATGGAAAAATATTTAGGCGGCGAAGAACTTACACAAGATGAAATCAAAGCAGGTATTAAAGCAGGATGTTTAAGTCTTTCTATGGTTCCTATGCTTTGTGGAACTGCATTTAAAAACAAAGGTGTTCAACCATTGCTTGATGCAGTTGTTGCGTATTTACCAGCTCCTGATGAAGTTGCTAATATAAAAGGTGAATATGAAGATGGAACTGAAGTTTCTGTAAAATCAACAGATGATGGTGAATTTGCAGCTCTTGCATTTAAAATTATGACCGATCCTTTTGTTGGACAATTAACTTTCGTTCGTGTATATAGAGGAAGTTTGGAAAGTGGATCTTATGCATATAACTCAACAAAAGATAAAAAAGAAAGAATTGGTCGTCTTTTGAAAATGCATTCTAATAAAAGAGAAGAAATTAAAACTTTATATGCTGGAGAGATTGGAGCAGTTGTTGGTCTTAAAGATACATTAACTGGAGATACTTTAGCAAGTGAAAAAGATAAAGTTATATTAGAAAGAATGGATTTTCCAGATCCTGTTATTTCTGTTGCTGTTGAACCTAAAACAAAAGCTGATCAAGAAAAAATGTCTATTGCTTTAAATAAATTAGCACAAGAAGATCCTAGCTTTAGAGTCTCTACAGATGAAGAAAGTGGTCAAACTATCATTTCTGGTATGGGTGAGCTTCACTTAGAAATTATTGTTGATCGTATGCTTAGAGAATTTAAAGTTGAAGCTGAAGTTGGCCAACCTCAAGTTGCTTACCGTGAAACTATTAGAAAAACAGTTGAACAAGAATATAAATACGCTAAACAATCAGGTGGTCGTGGTCAATATGGTCATGTGTTCTTAAGACTTGAACCGCTTGAGCCAGGTAGTGGATATGAATTTGTAAATGATATTAAAGGTGGGGTAATTCCTAAAGAATATATACCAGCTGTTGATAAAGGTGTACAAGAGGCATTACAAAATGGTGTTTTAGCAGGATATCCAGTTGAAGATGTTAAAGTAACTGTTTATGATGGAAGTTACCATGAAGTGGATTCTTCTGAAATGGCATTTAAACTTGCTGCTTCTATGGGCTTTAAAGAAGGTGCTAGAAAAGCAGGTGCTGTAATCTTAGAACCTATGATGAAAGTTGAAGTTGAAACTCCAGAAGAATATATGGGTGATGTTATTGGAGATTTAAATAAACGTCGTGGTCAAGTAAATTCAATGGATGAAAGGGGTGGTAATAAAATTATTACAGCATTTTGTCCTTTGGCTGAGATGTTTGGTTACTCAACTGATCTTAGAAGTCAAACTCAAGGCCGTGCTACTTATTCTATGGAATTTGATCACTATGATGAAGTTCCAAAAAACGTTTCTGAAGAAATTATCAAAAAAAGAAATGGTTAATCTATCAAGATGGGTAAAAAGCTCATCTTGAATTATTTATGCCCTTTTGAATTAATTAAATTAATTACTCCTTCGTTAATTTCATATGCTTTTGCAAAACCTTTAACATATCTTCTATTTTTTAGTATCAGCTGAAATAAGTGAAAATCTTTCATATTTTTAACGACTTGGATTATTTCTTTATTGATAAGTATTTAATACTTGCTCAAAGAGTTGATTATCTCTCGTTATTTCTACACTCTCTACTCTAAATTTAAGTCTTTTTCTTGCAAAGATTGGCATATAATCTTTTTCATCTTCTATAAACATAATTTCTATGTTTTTATTATTGTGTTTAACTCTTTCAAATGTTCAGAAATTTCACTAATATAAATATAAAAGTCATTTTTAATTTTTATAATAGGCGCGTATGAGCATATGGTTTGATTGTTTAAATTTAAAGAAGATATCATAATGCTTTTGTGTTCTTGCATAAATTGATTGATTTCATCACGTAGTTGTATATATTTCTTGTAGGTTAGAATGGATAAGATTGAGAACTGTCTGTATGAGAGTAAAAAGAAGAGTTTGTCACTCTTCTTCATCGGTATTTTTACGTACAACTTTAATGCGTTCTATACTATTTCCATCCATCTTTTTGACTTCGTAGTAGCAGAATTCATCTTCTATTCTATCTCCAACAACCGGTAAGCGGCCTAAGAGATTGAAAACATACCCACCTATGGTGACTTGCTCTAGCTCTTCATTAAAGCGTATATCAAGCATTTCTTCTACTTCATTAATTTCATATCTTCCTTGAAATTCATAAATGTTTTCTGCAAGTTTTTTAAAATGTGGACTAGAATCATCATGTTCATCGTTAATATCTCCAACGATTTCTTCCATAATATCTTCCATAGTTAAAAGACCGGCTGTACCACCATATTCATCCACTACTAATGCTGTGTGTACTTGTTCTTTATTCATCATAAAAAGAACTTTAGATATGCTGATATTTTCTGGAACTAAGATCATTTTGATTAAAAAATCATCTAAATTTTTCTTATCTTTACTAAGTTCATTTTGCATGATATCTCTAATGTGTACCATACCCAAAATGATATCTTTAGAACCATCTATATATGGAAAGCGTGTGTGTTTGTACTGACAAACTATTTGCATATTTTCTTCATAGCTTTTTTGTTTGTTAAGGCATATCATATCTTTTCTAGGTGTCATGATTTCTTTTGCTACTGTATCTGAAAAATCAACAGCATTGCGTATGATTTCAGTTTCAAACTCATCCAAAACCCCGCCTTTTTGGCTTTCACTTGCAATAAATTTAATTTCTTCTTCAGAGTGGCTTAATTCATGTTCTTTAGCAGGTTTAATACCTATAACTTTTAAAGAAATTGCAGCTAATAAGTCAAATGTTTTGATAAAAGGTAAGAAAAGCAACCAAAATAAATGCAATGGTCTTGCGACCCATAAAACAGCTTTATCCGCAATAGCTATAGCAACACTCTTTGGAACTAACTCACCTAATACAACATGTAACAATGTGATAATAGCAAAAGCGATAATAAATGCTATGGTATGAATTAATGTCGGAGCTAAGCCTAAATTTGCCAAAGGAACTTCAAGAATTTTAGCAATAGCAGGCTCGCCTATCCAACCAAGAGCAAGAGAGCTTAGCGTAATACCAAGTTGGCAAGCACTTAAATAAGTATCTAGTTTTGAGGTTACTTCTAAAGCTTTTTTTGCATTATGTTTTTTTTCTTTTACCATTTCTTCAAGTTTTGATCTACGTACTTTAACAATAGCAAATTCAGATAAAACAAAAAATCCATTTAAAAGCACTAAAGCTAATGCAATAAGAATCATAAAAGTAGAATAGCCTACATCAATTGAGGCAACAGCGGGTAATGTTTGATTTAAGTCTAAAGATTGACTGGGGTCCAAAAAAACTCCTTTAATAAAATTTTTGCAAAATTATATCAAATCAAAACTATAAAATTAGCTTAAAATAAATGACATATTTTAAATTAATTTATGTTTTCTATATTCAATATTTTTTTCAAATTCATCTAAACGTTTATAAATGCTACGCAATTGAGTAATAGTTGTCCAATTGGTGATAAAAATACTAAATGATGATCTAACTTGATCAAAAGCATTGCCAACTTGTATGATAATTCCAAGTTGTATAAGTCCTAAAAATAAGCTTGGAGCCATGATTAAAAAAGGCACTATAACCATGATTTGCTCAAATAAATAAAGCCATATATTAAAATATCCATAATGCAAAAATAATCTTTTATAATTGATTTTAAGTCCAGTAAATAAACTTAAAATACTTTCATCACTCGCATAATTTTTTCTATCATCTTCAGCAAAAACAAGTTCTTTTCTAAAAGCAGCTTCGGCTTTTTGATTGTTATATTCTAGTCCAGGTAGTTTTATACCTACAAACCATGATATAACTAAACCTCCTAAAGAAACCAAAAATGCAATCCATACTAAAGAGCCATTAATGTCTTTTAAGATAGGTAAATTAACATGCGCACTTAACATCCACAAAATCGGAACAAAAGCAATTAAAGTCATAATTGCCTTAACAAAAGCCAATCCTAAGCTTTCTATGATTTTTGAAAAATTATAAATATCTTCTTGGATTCTTTGTGAACTACCTTCTATGTTATCATCTTTTTTTTGCCAAAATTTAATATAATCAAAAGTCATAGCTTCACGCCATTTAAAGGCATAAATACTTCCAAAATACTGTGTGATAGTAGCGATTAATACATAAGGCAATGCTAAATATAAAAATTGTTTAATAAAATGATAAAAGTCATCTATGCTGTGATTTTTCGCATCTTGTAAAACATCATAAAATTCTTTATACCATTCATTTATTGCAACATTGATGGAAGTTTGAGCGAGTAAAGAAGCTAGCAAAAAAAACAAACCTATATAAGCCCACAACGCCCATTTTTTTGAATAAAAAAAAGATTTAAACATTTAAATTTCTTTTAACATTTTTTCATAATGTTTTATTGTATGTTTTTTTGCTTTAAAAATTATACTAAAAATTACAATAAAACAACTTGCAACTAAAAATCCAGGAATGATTTCATAAATTGCTATAAAATTTGAACCAAAATGTTTATAAAATATAACAGTTAAAGCCCCACTAACCATTCCAGCTACTGCGCCTTCTTTGCTCATGTTTTTATAAAATAAAGAAAATAAAATAACACTTCCAAAACTAGCACCAAAACCAGCCCAAGCGTAAGAAACTATACTTAAAATTTGACTTTGAGTATCAAGTGAAAGTATAAAAGCTACGCAAGCAACAGCTAAAACACCTAGACGCGATAATAAAGTAATATTTTTATCATTTGTTTTTCTTTTTAAGATTTGTGTATAAAAATCTTGCACCAAACTAGAAGCGCACACCAGTAGTTGAGAACTTGCAGTACTCATAATAGCTGCTAAAATTGCGCTGAGTAAAATTCCTGCTACCCAAGGATTAAAAAGCACTTGAGACATCACAATAAAAATTCTTTCAGGATCATTTAAAGTAAGATTAAATTTAGCTATATAAGCAATACCTAAAAATCCTATCATAGCAGCACCAAATAAAGAAATTACCATCCAAGTTATGCCTATAAAAGTTGCAGTAGGAATTTCTTTTACATTTTTTATAGAGATAAAGCGAATTAAAATGTGAGGTTGGCCAAAATAACCAAGCCCCCATGCTAGGGTTGATACTACAACTAGCCAACCACCACCGTCTAAGCCAAAGGCTTGAGGTTTTACATCATTTATAGTAGAAAAGGCTTCGCCAAAACCACCAAGTTCAAAAATCATCACAAAAGGAATGATAATTAATGAACTCATCATCAAAAGTCCTTGTATCATATCAGTCCAGCATACAGCTTTATAGCCACCTAAAAAAGTATATAAAACAATAACTAAAAATCCAATACTCAAAGCAAAAATATAAGGCAAATCAAATACACTTTCAAAAAGTTTAGCACCACTTACTAATCCAGCGCTAATGTAAATAGTAAAAAATACCAAAATAACTACTGCGCAAATACTTCTTAAAATATGCTTATCATCATGAAAGCGACTTTCAAAAAAATCAGGAATTGTAATACATTCTTTGGCTATTTGAGAAAAAATCTTTAATCTTTTAGCAACAAAAGTCCAGTTTAAAAACATACCAAAACTTAAACCTATGGCTATATAAATTTGCCCAAGCCCTGCTGCATATAAAGCACCAGGAAAAGCCATTAAAAGCCAACTACTCATATCAGAAGCACCTGCGCTTAAGGCAGATATTACAGGCCCCATGGAAGCATTACCAACAAAATAATCTTTACTGTTTTGATTTTTTTTATAAAAATACAAACCTATAAAAAGCATTAAAAATGCATAGGTAATAAAAGTAATAACAATAGGATAAGAAAGTTCCACACTTTGTAAATTCATAAGTGTCCTTGAAAAATTTAAAAAACTATCATTTTACTTTTTTTGGTTTAAAAAAACATTATAAAAATTATTTTTTGTTTTTTATTTCAATGCTTTATAAAGTTTTTTTGTTACAATTTTCTAAAAAATTTAAGGAAAAATAATGAAAAATCTTTTAATTATAGGAGCTGGCGGTGTAAGTCGCGTTGCTACTGTAAAATGTGCAATGAATAGTGATGTTTTTAGCAAAATAACTCTAGCAAGTAGAACTAAAAGTAAATGTGATGAAATAGCTAAATTTATAAAAGATCGTTTAAATATAGAAATTCAAACAGCTCAAATAGATGCAGATGACACTGCTGCTGTTGTAGAACTTATCAAAAAAACAGGAGCTGAAATTTTATTAAATGTGGCTTTACCTTATCAAGATCTTACTTTAATGGATGCATGTATTCAAACTAACATCCACTATGTAGATACTGCAAATTATGAACATCCTGATTTAGCAAAATTTGAATATAAAGAACAATGGGCAAGAAATGAAAAATTTAAACAAGCTGGAATTTTAGGGCTTTTAGGAAGTGGATTTGATCCTGGTGTGACTAATGTATTTTGCGCTTATGCTCAACAAAATTTATTTGATGAAATTCATTATATAGATATATTAGATTGCAATGCTGGAGATCATGGATATGCTTTTGCAACAAATTTTAATCCTGAAATAAATTTAAGAGAAGTATCTGCAAAAGGGCGTTATTGGGAAAATGGAAAATGGATAGAAACTGATCCTATGCAAATAAAAATGGAATGGGATTATCCTGAAGTTGGAGTAAAAGATAGTTATTTGCTATATCATGAAGAACTTGAAAGTTTAGTAAAAAATATAAAAGGTTTAAAAAGAATAAGATTTTTTATGACTTTTGGACAAAGCTATCTAACACATATGAAATGTTTGGAAAATGTAGGAATGCTTGGTATCAAACCTGTTATGCATAAAGGTGTAGAAATAATTCCTATAGAATTTTTAAAAACATTGCTTCCTGATCCTGCTAGTTTGGGTCCTCGCACTAAAGGTTATACCAATATAGGCTGTGTGATTCGTGGTGTAAAAGATGGAAAAGATAAGCAAGTTTATATTTACAATGTTTGCAATCATGAAGAATGTTTTAAAGAAACAGGTGCTCAAGCAGTAAGTTATACAACAGGAGTTCCAGCTATGATAGGAACAAAATTAATAGCTAAGGGTATTTGGCAAGGACAAGGTGTATTTAACATGGAAGAATTTGATGCTAAAGCATTTATGGATGAGTTAAACACTCAAGGACTTCCTTGGAAAATCATAGAAATGACTCCAAGTTTAGGAAAATAATCTCAAGTCTTTTTTGACTTGAGAAAGTTTTAATAATGACACAATTATTATTAGGTATAGATTGGACACCTTTTTTAGTTTCCATAAAGCTTTCTATTATCACTTGTATAATTTTGTTTTGTTTTTGCATACCTCTTGCTTGGGTTTTTACTTTTAAGCAATTTAGAGCAAAAAAAATTTTAGAAACTATAATAACCTTACCTTTAGTTTTACCACCATCTGTTGTCGGTTTTTACTTGTTGATTTTATTTTCAAAATACTCTTTTTTTGGAAATTTTTTAGAAAAATGCTTTAACATCACTTTAGCTTTTACTTTTGAAGGTTTGGTGATAGCAAGTTGTATTTATTCTTTACCTTTTATGTTTAATCCTTTATATAATGCAATGTCTATGATTTCTAAAAATATTATAGAAGCTAGTTTTTCTTTGGGAAAAAATTCTTTCATTACACTTTTAAAAGTAATCTTACCTAGTATCAAACCAGCTATATTAAGTGCTTTAGTAATAAGTTTCGCACATACCATGGGTGAATTTGGCATAGTATTAATGATAGGCGGTTCATTAAGCGGAGAAACAAAAGTAGCTAGTATTGCTATATATGAAAGTATGGAAAATTTAGATTTTGCCACAGCCCATATTTATAGTCTTATACTTTTAATTTTTAGTTTTATTGTTTTATTAAGTGTAAATCTTCTTAATAAACAAAAAAGATAAACTATTTATTATCTTTATGTATTAAATCATAGTTTTATCTTTAATTGTTAGTTTTCTCTTTTTGTATTCTCATTTATTGCTTATTTAAGATATTGTTTTATTTATATTCGATACAAATTATCCATATTTTATAATAACTCATATCGCACTATTTTTCCCCATTCTTCACTCCCCCCCCCTTTTTTTTTTCAATCATAAATTTACACATTAACACCACACATAATAACAAATCTAAACTCATCCTAAAACAAATTTCTTTAAAATACCCAATCTATATTAATAAAACTTTAAGCTTTTATTGCTATAATTTCATTTCCTTTTTAAACAAAAGGATTTTAAAAAGCTAAGACTTTTTGTCTTAATTTTTTAGTATTTGTTCTTTAAATTATTAATATTGTTAATCAAATCTTATTAGTCAATCTTTGAAATCTAAATAAGTGATCGATTGAGCCAGAAAGATTTATTTTAAATCTTACACAATCAACTTTTTCTTTGAAGAAAAAGATTAAACTTATCCAATTATTTTTTTATGGAGAGTTTGATCCTGGCTCAGAGTGAACGCTGGCGGCGTGCCTAATACATGCAAGTCGAACGATGAAGCGACTAGCTTGCTAGTTGTGGATTAGTGGCGCACGGGTGAGTAAGGTATAGTTAATCTGCCCTACACAAGAGGACAACAGTTGGAAACGGCTGCTAATACTCTATACTCCTGCTTAACACAAGTTGAGTAGGGAAAGTTTTTCGGTGTAGGATGAGACTATATAGTATCAGCTAGTTGGTGAGGTAATGGCTCACCAAGGCTATGACGCTTAACTGGTCTGAGAGGATGATCAGTCACACTGGAACTGAGACACGGTCCAGACTCCTACGGGAGGCAGCAGTAGGGAATATTGCGCAATGGGGGAAACCCTGACGCAGCAACGCCGCGTGGAGGATGACACTTTTCGGAGCGTAAACTCCTTTTCTTAGGGAAGAATTCTGACGGTACCTAAGGAATAAGCACCGGCTAACTCCGTGCCAGCAGCCGCGGTAATACGGAGGGTGCAAGCGTTACTCGGAATCACTGGGCGTAAAGGGCGCGTAGGCGGATTATCAAGTCTCTTGTGAAATCCAACGGCTTAACCGTTGAACTGCTTGGGAAACTGGTAATCTAGAGTGGGGGAGAGGCAGATGGAATTGGTGGTGTAGGGGTAAAATCCGTAGATATCACCAAGAATACCCATTGCGAAGGCGATCTGCTGGAACTTAACTGACGCTAAGGCGCGAAAGCGTGGGGAGCAAACAGGATTAGATACCCTGGTAGTCCACGCCCTAAACGATGTATGCTAGTTGTTGGGGTGCTAGTCATCTCAGTAATGCAGCTAACGCATTAAGCATACCGCCTGGGGAGTACGGTCGCAAGATTAAAACTCAAAGGAATAGACGGGGACCCGCACAAGCGGTGGAGCATGTGGTTTAATTCGAAGATACGCGAAGAACCTTACCTGGGCTTGATATCCTAAGAACCTTATAGAGATATGAGGGTGCTAGCTTGCTAGAACTTAGAGACAGGTGCTGCACGGCTGTCGTCAGCTCGTGTCGTGAGATGTTGGGTTAAGTCCCGCAACGAGCGCAACCCACGTATTTAGTTGCTAACACTTCGGGTGAGCACTCTAAATAGACTGCCTTCGTAAGGAGGAGGAAGGTGTGGACGACGTCAAGTCATCATGGCCCTTATGCCCAGGGCGACACACGTGCTACAATGGCATATACAATGAGACGCAATACCGCGAGGTGGAGCAAATCTATAAAATATGTCCCAGTTCGGATTGTTCTCTGCAACTCGAGAGCATGAAGCCGGAATCGCTAGTAATCGTAGATCAGCCATGCTACGGTGAATACGTTCCCGGGTCTTGTACTCACCGCCCGTCACACCATGGGAGTTGATTTCACTCGAAGCCGGAATACTAAACTAGTTACCGTCCACAGTGGAATCAGCGACTGGGGTGAAGTCGTAACAAGGTAACCGTAGGAGAACCTGCGGTTGGATCACCTCCTTTCTAGAGTACTAAAGTAATAAGTCTCACAACTATTACTTCAATAAACTCAATCATCCTTGTTTAGATTTCAAAGATTGATGAAAAAGCTAATTTTGGGGAATTAGCTCAGCTGGGAGAGTGTGTGCTTTGCACATAAAAGCGTTAAGAAAAAGCAAACTGCTTTGCTTTTTTAGCTTTTCTCATAAAGTACTACGTTGCTTTATGAACTGCGTGCTTTAACTAGTTGAACTTTTTCTCTTAAGTTCTTTATGGGGAATTAGCTCAGCTGGGAGAGCGCCTGCTTTGCACGCAGGAGGTCAGCGGTTCGATCCCGCTATTCTCCACCATTATTAAGGGCCTATAGCTCAGCTGGTTAGAGTGCACCCCTGATAAGGGTGAGGTCACAAGTTCAAGTCTTGTTAGGCCCACCATAAAAAAGATTTGTTTGCAATATAAATATATAAGTTTTAAAACTTAAAGTAAGTATATTAAATATATTTATAAATAAAAATATTTTAATTATTAATTTACTTACTTTAGGTTTTAAGACCTAAATTAAATAAATAATAAAATATTTTATATATTAGATTAGTTATTTAAAGTTATTTGAATTATCATTGTTAAGAGTCACAAGCAAGTTTTAATAAAAACAATTTTACAGAACTTGTTAAAGAATAAAATTATTATTATCTTTGCTTTAGTCTTTAAAGATTAAAGATAAGTTTTAAACTCACAGCTTATTAGCTATATTTAGTTATTAAGTGTTTAAATGCTTTCCGTCTTGAGATAGTAAGGTTTTATTATAAAAACTTTAACAAGGAAGTGATGCGTTTTAGAATAAAAGGTAAAAAAGGTAAGCTACTAAGAGCGAATGGTGGATGCCTTGACTGGTAAAGGCGATGAAGGACGTACTAGACTGCGATAAGCTACGGGGAGCTGTCAAGAAGCTTTGATCCGTAGATTTCCGAATGGGGCAACCCAGTATATAGAGATATATACTACCATAATGGAGCGAACGAGGGGAATTGAAACATCTTAGTACCCTCAGGAAAAGAAATCAATAGAGATTACGTCAGTAGCGGCGAGCGAAAGCGTAAGAGGGCAAACCCAGTGCTTGCACTGGGGGTTGTAGGACTGTAATGTGCAATAAGTAAGGTTAGTAGAACACTCTGGAAAGTGTAGCCATAGAGGGTGATAGTCCCGTATACGAAAACCAAACTTTAGCTAGCAGTATCCTGAGTAGGGCGAAACACGTGGAATTTTGTCTGAAGCTGGGTCGACCACGATCCAACCCTAAATACTAATACCAGATCGATAGTGCACAAGTACCGTGAGGGAAAGGTGAAAAGAACTGAGGTGATCAGAGTGAAATAGAACCTGAAACCATTTGCTTACAATCATTCAGAGCACTATGTAGCAATACAGTGTGATGGACTGCCTTTTGCATAATGAGCCTGCGAGTTGTGGTGTCTGGCAAGGTTAAGCACACGCGAAGCCGTAGCGAAAGCGAGTCTGAATAGGGCGCTTAAGTCAGATGCTGCAGACCCGAAACGAAGTGATCTATCCATGAGCAAGTTGAAGCTAGTGTAAGAACTAGTGGAGGACTGAACCCATAGGCGTTGAAAAGCCCCGGGATGACTTGTGGATAGGGGTGAAAGGCCAATCAAACTTCGTGATAGCTGGTTCTCTCCGAAATATATTTAGGTATAGCGTTGTGTCGTAGTATAAGGGGGTAGAGCACTGAATGGGCTAGGGCATACACCAATGTACCAAACCCTATCAAACTCCGAATACCTTATATGTAATCACAGCAGTCAGGCGGCGAGTGATAAAATCCGTCGTCAAGAGGGAAACAACCCAGACTATCAGCTAAGGTCCCCAAGTCTTACTTAAGTGGAAAACGATGTGAAGTTACTTAAACAACCAGGAGGTTGGCTTAGAAGCAGCCATCCTTTAAAGAAAGCGTAATAGCTCACTGGTCTAGTGATTTTGCGCGGAAAATATAACGGGGCTAAAGTAAGCACCGAAGCTATAGACTTAGTTTTACTAAGTGGTAGGAGAGCGTTCTATTTGCGTCGAAGGTATACCGGTAAGGAGTGCTGGAGCGAATAGAAGTGAGCATGCAGGCATGAGTAGCGATAATTAATGTGAGAATCATTAACGCCGTAAACCCAAGGTTTCCTACGCGATGCTCGTCATCGTAGGGTTAGTCGGGTCCTAAGTCGAGTCCGAAAGGGGTAGACGATGGCAAATTGGTTAATATTCCAATACCAACATTAGTGTGCGATGGAAGGACGCTTAGGGCTAAGCAAGCTAGCGGATGGAAGTGCTAGTCTAAGGATGTAGGAGCTTATACAGGCAAATCCGTATAAGAATACTCCGAGATCTTAAAGGCTCTTTGAAGTCTTCGGATGGATAGGAGAATTGCTGATGCCGTCGAGCCAAGAAAAGTTTCTAAGTTTAGCTAATGTTGCCCGTACCGTAAACCGACACAGGTGGGTGGGATGAGTATTCTAAGGCGCGTGGAAGAACTCTCTTTAAGGAACTCTGCAAAATAGCACCGTATCTTCGGTATAAGGTGTGGTTCGCTTTGTATTAGAATTTACTTCGAAAGCAAAGAAACTTACAACAAAGAGTCCCTCCCGACTGTTTACCAAAAACACAGCACTCTGCTAACTCGTAAGAGGATGTATAGGGTGTGACGCCTGCCCGGTGCTCGAAGGTTAATTGATGGGGTTAGCATTAGCGAAGCTCTTGATCGAAGCCCGAGTAAACGGCGGCCGTAACTATAACGGTCCTAAGGTAGCGAAATTCCTTGTCGGTTAAATACCGACCTGCATGAATGGCGTAACGAGATGGGAGCTGTCTCAAAGAGGGATCCAGTGAAATTGTAGTGGAGGTGAAAATTCCTCCTACCCGCGGCAAGACGGAAAGACCCCGTGGACCTTTACTACAGCTTGACACTGCTATTTGGATAAGAATGTGCAGGATAGGTGGGAGGCTTTGAGTAATAGACGCCAGTTTATTATGAGCCATTGTTGAGATACCACTCTTTCTTATTTGGGTAGCTAACCAGCTTGAGTTATCCTCAAGTGGGACAATGTCTGGTGGGTAGTTTGACTGGGGCGGTCGCCTCCCAAATAATAACGGAGGCTTACAAAGGTTGGCTCAGAACGGTTGGAAATCGTTCGTAGAGTATAAAGGTATAAGCCAGCTTAACTGCAAGACATACAAGTCAAGCAGAGACGAAAGTCGGTCTTAGTGATCCGGTGGTTCTGTGTGGAAGGGCCATCGCTCAAAGGATAAAAGGTACCCCGGGGATAACAGGCTGATCTCCCCCAAGAGCTCACATCGACGGGGAGGTTTGGCACCTCGATGTCGGCTCATCGCATCCTGGGGCTGGAGCAGGTCCCAAGGGTATGGCTGTTCGCCATTTAAAGCGGTACGCGAGCTGGGTTCAGAACGTCGTGAGACAGTTCGGTCCCTATCTGCCGTGGGCGTAAGAAGATTGAAGAGATTTGACCCTAGTACGAGAGGACCGGGTTGAACAAACCACTGGTGTAGCTGTTGTTCTGCCAAGAGCATCGCAGCGTAGCTAAGTTTGGAACGGATAAACGCTGAAAGCATCTAAGCGTGAAGCCAACTCTAAGATGAATCTTCTCTAAGCTCTCTAGAAGACTACTAGTTTGATAGGCTGGGTGTGTAATGGATGAAAGTCCTTTAGCTGACCAGTACTAATAGAGCGTTTGGCTTATCTTTTTTATAAGCATCACTTCCTTGTTAAGGTTTTTAATAAAGCTTTGAGTGTTTTTATATGAAAACTATATTAGCTTATAAAATCTTACAAGTAAAGTTTATATTAGAACTTGCTCTTAACATTGTTTTTTAAGTATTCTTAAAAAAGATAATAAAGTGATTTAGTTTAATTAAATATTTAAACATAAAATAAAGATATTTTATAATCTAAATTTATTATTTTTATAATTTAATTTTTAAAAGAATATTTAAATAACAATGTCCGTGATTATACAGATGTGGAGACGCCTTGTCCCATCCCGAACCAAGAAGCTAAGCACATCGTGGGTGATGATACTACGCCTTACTGGCAGGGGGAAAGTAGCTCATTGCGGACTTGTTAATTCTTATTATTCTTACTTTATACATAATCTTACGTTTGTTTTTATTGTTAGTTATTATTTTAGTTTTTATAAAATTTAGTTATTTGCTTAGTTTGGGTTTTAGTTGGGTTATTTTATTTTGGATATTTTTGTTTGTGACATTATTTTTTATATTTTTTATTATTTTAGATTATATTTCTTGTGTTTCTTTCTTGTAGTTCTTAATTATTTATAATTTATAGTTTAATTTATAGTTTAATTTATAGTTTAATTTATAGTTTAATTTATAGTTTAATTTATAGTTTAATTTATAGTTTAATTTATAGTTTAATTTATAGTGCTTTTTATTTTTAGATTTTTATGGTTGTTAGGTTTGTTGTTTTATTTATTTCTATGGTTTTTAAATTTCTAGTTTTTAGTTGTTTGTGTTTTTATTGTGAAAATTTTTAATTAATTTGTGCTGATTAGATAGGGTGTTTAGTGTTATTTTTTATTATTTTATAAAATTTAGTTATGTGTTGTTTAGTTATTTATTGACTTATTCTATTTTATTTTTAAATTTTTTTAGTTTTATGTATTATTTTTTATGCTTTAGATTTGTGTTGTTGGTTATTGAATTGTTTTAATGGCTTATTTGGTGGATTGGTTTGAGGATTTAGTTGTTTTAAATTTGAAATGTTTATAACAAATTTGATAAATTTGGTTTTTATTTTTTAGTATAGTTTCTAAAATTGGTTTTTAATCTATGTTGAATTATTCTGATAATCTATTGGCAGTTTATTTTTAATTGCTTGTTGACTTTTTTATTAGTTTGCTAAATTTTTTGTTCTTTAGCGGTTTGTTAAATTTGTTTTAATTTTTAGATTGTGTTTCTTTGTGTTATGACTCTTAATTGATTATAGCTTTTTATTTTATGAGTTTTAAATGATTTAGCTTTTGGTTTTTTGGGTGGTTGGCTATTGAATTGTTTTAATGGCTTATTGGGTGGTTGGGTTTGAGGATTTAGTTGTTTTAAATTTGAAATGTTTATAACAAATTTGGGTTTAATTTTTTTAATAGAGTTTATATATTTGGTTTGAAATTATTCATTGAATGTTTTATTTAGTATATAGGTGAGTTTTAGTTGTAGTAAAGAATAAGTATTTGTGAGTGAAATAGGAGTGTTTTTTGTATTTTGATAGATTTTCAAATAAAAATTACAGGTTTTATAAAAAATATTAATTTTTATAATGTATCATATCTTTTTGTTTTTTGGAGGATATATGAAAAAATTATTTTTAACTTTATTGCTAGGTTTTACAACTTTATTGGCTAATGAAAAATTATTAAATATTTACGAAAGTCCTACTTGTGGATGTTGTGATCTTTGGGCTGATCATATGAAAGATAAAGGTTATAAAGTGCAAATACACAAAAGCGAGGATTTTTTAAAAATAAAAGAAAAAATGAATATTCAGCCTATGTATCAAAGTTGCCATACTGGCATAATTGATGGTTATGCTATAGAAGGACATGTTCCTGAAGATGCAGTTGCTTGGCTTTTGAAAAATAAACCTGAGGATGTTATAGGTATTTCTGCTCCTGGTATGCCTCAGGGAAGTCCTGGGATGGAGCAAGGTTATGAAGAAGAATATCCTGTGGTTTTAATGCTTAAAAATGGAGATTATAAAATTTATGGGATCTACAAAGGACATAATTTAATCAAGACAAACTAAGCAATTTTGCTTAGTTTATTTTATATATTAATGGTATTCTTATATGAAAAGTTTTTTCATATTGTGGAAAATTCTTAGATGCTATACGTATAGTTTCTAAGGCACTATCGTTTAATAATTTATATTTTGATGGTTTTAATATTTTTAAGTTTAATAGATTTTTATCTTTAGTCCATGTGAATTCTACTAAAATTTCACCACTCATTCGCATTTTTCTAGCTTGTCTAGGATAGATTAAAACTTCATCTATAGCTTGCTTGACTTCTTTTAAAAATTCGTTGTTATTAGTTAAAGATATGCTTTCTTGAGAAGTTATTGGAGTATTTTTTTCTTGTGCTATAGTTTTTTGAGGTTTTATTTTTTCATTTAATTGATTTATTGTATTGGTATTGGTTAAAGTATTTGTTTTTTTAGGTTGCATAATAGCTTTTTCTTTTGTTTGTTCTGGCTTTTTTATTTTTTCTTGTTTAGGCTGTTTGGTTTTTACTTTAGGGGAATCTTGTAAAAATTGTTTTATAGCTATATTAAATTTTTCTTCTTTTGAAGCACTATGCTGTATATGTAAAAAACTCTTAGTATAAATAAAAACAAAAAATAAAGGCAAAAAGAGAAATAAAGTGATAAAAAAGGATTGATTTTTATGATTGTTTATGAATGTTTTCATTTTTTTTGTTCTGTTAAAATTTGAAAATTTTCATGATTTTTATTTTTTAAAATATCAATAATTTTTATAAAACTTTCAAATTTTGCTTCTTTATCACTTTTTAACTCTACTAATGTTTTAGAATCTATAGTGTCAAATTTTTCTTTTGTTTCTTCCAAGGAGATTATTTTTCCATCGATATAAAATTTATTTTCTTTATCGATTAAGATGCTTATTTTTTCTTTATTTTCACTTATGGAATTTGAATTTTCACTTCGAGGTAGATTGATTTTGATTTCACCATGTGCGATAAAAGTGGATATACTTAAAACAATGGCTAGTAAAACAAGTATTATATCTATAAAAGGAATAATATTTAAACCTTCATTTTTTGGTAATTTAAGCATTTTTATCCTTAAAAATGCGATATGCATTACTCAAGGTTGATATTTTTCTAAGTAATCCATTATAAGCCATCAAAGAAGGAATGGCAACTAAAATTCCTAATGCTGTAGCCTTTAAAGCTAATGATAAACCAATAACAATAGATTTAACATCAATATTTCCACTTGCTCCCATGTCGTAAAATGTAATCATAATCCCTACTACAGTTCCTAAAAGTCCTACATAAGGAGCATTAGTGTAAATAATATAAAGCATAGTGAGATTTTCACTAATTGCATCATCAAATTTTTCTTGACATTGATAATTATTTAGCTTAATTTTTCTAAAAAACAAGATACGTTCTATAGTACACCATATAGCAATAAATGCCATTATTCCTAAAACAATGAATATAATTAAGTCAATATAAGTTTTTAAAAATTCCATCATACCCTCATCTTAAAATTTTTTGTGATTATATTGCTAAAAATTAAATTTTTTATTAATAATAATTATCATAATTGATACAATAAATTAATTTTAAATTAATAATTATTATCATAATATTCCAACTTTGAAAATTTATTTATAAGAAAGGAAATGATGAAAAAACATTGTTTATTGTTTTGTGTTGCTAGTTTTTGGGTCTGTAATGCTTTATCACAAGAAGTTTTATTGGATAGCTCCATAGTAAGTGCTTCGGGTTTTTCTCAAGATATCAAAGAAGCCCCTGCTACTATAAATGTGATTAGCAAAAAAGATTTAGAAAGTAAGCCTTATAGAGATGTTGCCGAAGCTATTGCTGATATTCCTGGTGTGGATTTATTTGCTAGCAAGGGAAAAACTGGATCTTATAATATCACCATGAGAGGTATTACTGGATATACTTTAATTTTAATCGATGGGCACCGTCAAGGGATAGGTGGAGAAGTAGGGCCTAATGGTTTTAATGAAATTTCAAATTCATTTTTACCTCCAATTTCTAGCATAGAAAGAATAGAAGTAATCAAAGGGCCAATGAGTACTTTATATGGTTCTGAAGCTTTAGGTGGTGTTGTAAATATCATTACAAAAAAAGTAAGCGATAAATGGGAAACATCGGTCAGTTTAGATGGTATTTTTAATGCACATAAAGAATGGGGTAATACTTATGGTACAAGTATATATTCAAGTGGTCCATTGATAAATGATCGTTTGGGACTTACTTTGCGTTTTAGAGAATTTTATAGGGATCAATCTAATGTTGAATTTAGCAATGGGAGCGGTCAAAGAGTGCAAGGTGATCAGGCTCAAAGTCCTACAAAAGCAAATAATTTTAATTTAGGAACTCGGTTAAATTATTTAGTAGATGATTATAATACTTTGATATTTGATATTGATTTTTCAAGAAATCATTATGATAATAAAAAAGGACAACTAGGAACACTGACTAAACCATCTGGTGATACTGGTGCTTTGATAGGTGGTTATACAGACACTATGCAAGTGGATAAGTTGGTAACTTATCTAAGTCATGAGGGTGTATATGAAAACTTTTTGATTACTTCTACCTTGCAGTATAACCGTGTAAGTAATGATGGACGCGAGGTAGTTGGCCAAGTAAATCAGCCATTTTTAGGACACAATAGAGATATAGTTGCTGAAGATATTATTGTAGATACAAAATCAGTTATTCCCTTAGGTCAAAGTCATATTTTAAGCGTAGGTAGTGAATACAGACTTGAAAAAATGCAAGATAAAATCGCTAATCCTACGAATTTTGATCAGTATTTATTAGCTCTTTTTGCAGAAGATGAGTATAGTATAAGAGATGATTTAAGATTTACTTTTGGTGCAAGATATAATCATCATGAAATTTTTGGAAATAATATTTCTCCAAGAGCTTATTTAGTTTATAATCCTACTAGCGAGCTTACTTTAAAGGGTGGTGTTTCAACGGGTTTTAGAACTCCATATGCTAATAGATTGATAGCGGGGGCTTATAATTATAGTGGACAGGGTAAATATCCTATGTATGGAAATCCAAATTTAAAAGAAGAAACTTCACTTAACTATGAACTAGCTGCTGTTTATAATAATGATTTGTTTTATATTTCAGCCACTGGGTTTTTGACAAATTTTAAAGATAAAATTTCTAGTCAAAAATTTAGCAAAAATAGTATGATTTCGAGTATTGGAAAATGTGAAGCTGAATCTTGTTATCAAGCGATTAATCATGGTAAGGTTGAATATAAGGGTATAGAGCTTGGAGCGGGGATTACTCCTATAGATCATTTAAATTTAGATTTAGCTTATACTTATCTTGATAGTGAAGTAAAAGATGCACAAGATAAGGCTGTGATAGGAAAGCCAGAGGAAGATAGTTTAAAACACAACATCATGCTAAAAGCAAGTTATAATATCTTTAATAAATTTACTCCATGGGTAAAAGGCGAGTGGCAAGTAGATCGTTATATGGGCGATACAAATATTAATAGAGAATATTATCAAGATGTCTTTTTAGCTTCTATGGGTGTGCGTTATGATATCAATAAAAAGTGGAGTATTAACGCAGCAATTTATAATCTTTTTGATAAAAGTTTTACAAATGCTTGGGAATCTTATAAAAACAAAGATGATAAAGATGTTTGGGTAAACACTTATAACCGTATAGAAGAAGGAAGAAGAATTTATATTTCAATCAATGGTAGTTTTTAACTTTGTATAGTTGGGGAACCAAAGAGCTTGTTAAGAGCTTCTTTGGTTTCGTCTTTAGGATCGTATTTTTTAGCATCTTTTTTAAAATTTTCAAAATGCTCATTTAAATTTGGAGTGTTTTTTACTTCTTGTTTTATGGGAGTTTTGAATATATCTTGTAGTTTTTGAGTATCTATGGTTTCTATTTTTTGGATTTTAATTTGTGTTTTTTCTCCAAAAAGTTCATGAAGTAATGTTTTGATTAATTTAAAACCATTGTTTAAAACCATTCTATCATCATCTTTAGCATGTGAGCTAATACTTAAAATATCATCTTCAAAAGAAACAAACTGCGTGGTTTTTTTGAAAACTTCAGCTAAGTCATAATCTCTTTTATATATTGCTTTTAAGAGATTTTCATAAGGACTAAGTTTTTCTTCTTTAAGGGTTTGTTGAATAGAAGGAATTTCTTGTTGTTTTGGACTTGGCGTGCTATCTTGCTTTGAGCCTTTAATAGCCTCATCGATGCTTTTTAGATAAGTTGCTTCTATAAGCATGAAAGCCATAACACAAAGCACAAAACTATCATCATCACTAGAATTTAACATAGTCTTAGCACGCGAAAGAATTCTAAAAAATCTTTCATAAATTAACATAGAAAAAAGATTATTTTTTGCAAAAAATGCTTCTTTTAAAAAAAATATCATTTCATCTATAACATTACTAGCCTCATAATCTTCAAATTCTTTTAAAAACTCAAAAACTTTATCTTTTTCATTTGCTAAAATAGCTTGATAAAATTCTTCAATTTTAGCAGGATCTAAAAAGCCTAGCATAGCGGTGATTTTTTGTGTTTGTATATGATTTTGACAATACACTATAGCTTGATCTAACAAGGTTAGGGTATCTCTTAAGGAGCCATTTCCACTTCTTGCTATGAGTTTTAAAGCTTCCTTTTCATAAGAAATTTTTTCTTGCTCTAATATCCATTCAAGATGTTTTAAAATTTCTTGTTGAGAAATTTGTTTAAATCTAAAATGCTGAGTTCTTGAAAGAACTGTGGCAGGTAATTTTAAAGGATCTGTTGTTGCAAGTATGAATTTAACATAAGATGGAGGTTCTTCTAGTGTTTTAAGAAGTGCATTTGCAGCTTGTGGTGTTAGCATATGCACTTCATCTATGATAAAAATTTTAAATCTAGCCATAGATGGAGCGTATTTGACTTGCTCGATAAGTTCTTGTATATCTTCTAAGCTTCTATGGCTAGCCGCATCCATTTCTATGATGTCAATATTGCTTCCATTTAAAGAAGATACGCATTGAGAGCATTTTCCGCAAGGATTAGCATTTGGTCCATTTTCACACACTAAGGCTCTTGAAAAAATTCTAGCACTTGATGTTTTTCCACTTCCTCTTAATCCTGAAAACAAATAAGCATGTGCTAAGCGATTGTTCTCAAGTGCATATTTTAAACTTATAGAAACAGTGCTTTGACCTACAAGCTCATCAAAAGTTTTTGGTCTGTATTTTATCGCAAGTGCTTGAAGCATTTTTACTCATTCATTATAGATAATAATTCTTCGTTACTTTTGGTTTTTAGCATTTTAGAGTATAAGAATTTTAAAGCTTCTATATCATCCATTTGTGAAATAGCTGATCTAATAGCCCAAATTTTTTGTAATTTTTCAACACCTTGTAGTAATTCTTCTTTTCTAGTACCTGATTTTATGATATTAATTGCAGGGTAAATTCTTCTATCTGAAATATTTCTATCAAGAACGATTTCACTATTTCCTGTACCTTTGAATTCTTCAAAAATCACCTCATCCATTCTTGAGCCAGTTTCAATGAGTGCTGTTGCTATTATGGTTAATGAGCCACCATTTTCTATATTTCTTGCTGCTCCAAAAAAGCGTTTTGGTTTATGCAATGCATTTGCATCAACCCCACCGCTTAAAACCTTACCACTACTTGGTGTAGCAGTATTATAAGCTCTTGCTAATCTTGTAATACTATCAAGCAATATTACAACATCTTTACCAGTTTCTACCATCCTTTTTGCTTTTTCTATGACAAGTTCAGCTACTCTTACATGATTGTAAGCTGGTAAATCAAAAGTAGAGCTAAAAACTTCACCTTTTACACATCTTTGCATATCTGTAACTTCTTCTGGACGCTCATCTACCAAAAGTACAATCAAATGAGCTTCAGGATGGTTTTTAGCAATTGCAGTTGCTAATTCTTTCATTAATTCTGTTTTACCAGTTCTAGGAGGTGCTACGATTAAGCTTCTTTGGCCTTTTCCTATAGGGGCAAATAAGTCAAGCATTCTACCTGTTAGTTTTAAAGGATCATATTCTAATTTTAATTTTTGTGTTGGAAAAATTGGAGTAAGATTGTCAAATAAAGGTCTTTCTCTAGCTTCTTTAAGAGGAAGATAATTAATCGCTTCTATTTTTAACAAAGCATAGTATTTTTCTTGGTCTTTTGGTTCTCTAACTTGACCGGTAACTATATCTCCCACGCGAAGAGCGAATTTACGAATTTGTGAGTTTGATACATAAGCATCATTTACACTATCGCTTAAATTTGAATCCATTCCGCGTAAAAAGCCATAACCCTCAGGTGAAATTTCTAAAATTCCTGTAAAAAGTATAAAACCACCTTTTTTGGTTTGGGCTTTTAGAATTTCAAAAATAAGATCTTGTCTTCTAAATTCTCTTGGATTTTCTATTTCTGCTTCATTGGCAATTTTAACTAAGCTTTCTAGATCAAGCAACTTTAAATCTTCTATTTTATAACCTTCCACTGGAATGTGTGTTCTTTGATGTTGTTTTTTTTCTTTTGTATTTTCCATATATCCTCTAAAATGTAGAAAATGTAGTATTTAATAATGAATAAGAGATTTTATTCAAAAAAATGCTTTTTTGTCAAATTTTTAAAATTATAATATAGCTTTGTAAATAATTTTTAAAATACTGATTTTAAAAAAATGATAAAATATTGTAAAAATTACTAAAGAAAGTATAAGATGAAATGCAAACACTGCCAATTAAGCTTTAGACAAGATCAAATGATAGAAAAAAATGGAAATTATTTTTGCTGCAAGGGTTGTGAGAGTGTTTATGAGATTTTACAAGAAAATAATTTGGAAGAATTTTATGAAAAACTTGGCAACCAAACCCTAACACCTGCGATAATAGAACATAATGTCAAAGATTATGAAAAATACATACAAAAAACCAAAGAAGGTTTTAGTGAGATATTTTTACTTATAGAAGAAATTCATTGTGCTGCCTGTGTTTGGCTTAATGAAAAAATTCTCATTAAAAGTGAAGGGGTGATAGAAGTTGATATTAATTCTATTACTCATAAAGCTAGAATTGTTTTTGATGAAAAAAGCATAAATTTAGCAAAAATTATCCAAAGTATAGAAAGTATTGGTTATAAAGCTAGTGTGTATTTGCCTACAAAAAATGAGCAAAGAGCAACTCAAACCAAAAGAGATTTTTATGCAAAATTAATAGTTGCCATAGCTTGTGTGATGAATATCATGTGGATATCTGTTGCAAAATATGCTGGATTTTTTAGTGGTATGGAGGCTGATACTAAGGATATTTTACATTTTGCTGAATTTTTACTTTGTACTCCTGTGCTTTTTTACACTGGCTCGATTTTTTATAAAAATGCCTATTATGCTTTGAAATTTAAAAGTGTCAATATGGATACTTTGGTAATTAGTGGGGCAAGTTTAGCTTATATATATTCAGTGTGGGCAATGTTTTCAAGAGCTTCGCAAGTGTATTTTGATTCTGTTGCTATGATTATTTGTTTTGTCTTTATAGGAAAGTATTTGGAACTTTTAAGCAAGAAAAAAGCTCTTGACACGCTTGATCATTTGCGATCATTTTTAAGCAATGAAGTAAGGGTATTAAAAAATAATAAAATAGAAAATATTGATGTAGAAGAAGTGCAAATAGGAGATATTATAGAGTTAAAAGAAGGTGATAGAGTTTTAATAGATGGAGTGTGTATTAGTGGTAATATTAGCTTGGACATGTCTAGTTTAAGTGGAGAGAGTTTACCACTTGATGTGCAAAAAGATGATATGATTTATTCTGCTTCTTTAGTTTTAAGCGGGAATGCTTTATATAAGGCAAATGCGTTTTATAAGGATTCTAAATTGGCTAGGATTATTAATTTGCTTGAAAACTCAAGTTCAAAAAAAGCCAAAATAGAAAAAATGGTACAACAAGTAAGTAAATATTTTTCGCCCATTATCTTAACTTGTGCTTTACTTTGCTTTGCTTTTACTTTTTTTGTATTAAATTTAGGTTTTGAAGAGGCTATGATGCGCATGGTTTCTGTGTTAATCATAGCTTGTCCATGTGCTTTGGCTTTGGCAACTCCTGTTAGTTCTTTAGTGGCAATTAGTACTGGTTTGAAAGAAAAAATTTTATTCAAAGAAGCAGGTGTTGTGGAGGATTTGAGTAAATGTAATGTGGCTGTGTTTGATAAAACAGGGGTTTTAACAAAGGCTAGTTTAGAAGTTAAAAAAAGCTTTTTGGATGAAAGATTAGATAAAAACGAATTATTAAATTTCTTACACCTAACTAACCATCCAGTAGCTAAAAGTATTTTGAATTTTTTGGATGAGAAAATCGATAGCAGAATAGAATTTGAAAAAGTTCAAAATTTTCAAGCAAGAGGTTATAAAGCTTTTTTGGGTAAAGATGAATTTTTGGGAGGAAATGAGAAATTTTTCAAAGAAAATCATATACAAGCACAAGAATTTCAAACTACGCATTTTATATTTGCTAAAAATAAAACTATATTAGCAGTTTTTGAGTTAGAAGATAGTATAAGAGAAAGCTCTGAGGAGTTGATTAGATTTATGAAAGAATGTAAAATGCAAATTTATATATTAAGTGGTGATAATTTACATGCTGTGAGTAAGGTAGCTGAAAAATTAAAAATAAATAATTTTAAAGCCTCGTGCATGCCAGAAGATAAAATGCAAATAATAGCCAATTTAAATCAAACAGGTAGGGTTTTAATGGTAGGAGATGGGGTAAATGATGCTTTAGCGCTTTCTTATGCAGGTGTTGGGGTTTCTTTAAAAGAAGGTTCGGAGCTTGCTATGGAAAATAGCGATATTATATTGTTAAAAAATGACCTAAAAAGCTTACAAAAAGCTATGCAAATAGCTAAAAAAACTTATCAAATTATTAAACAAAATTTGGCTTTTTCTTTATTTTATAATGCCTTGAGCATGCCTTTGGCTTTTTTTGGTTTAATTAATCCTTTAATTGCGGCTTTGTCGATGTCTTTTAGCAGTATAATAGTGATTTTAAATGCTTTAAGGATTAAAAAATGAATGGTGTTTTAATGATGATGATAGGTGTTTCTTTGGTTGCTTTGTTTTTGGCAATTTGTGCTTTGCTTTGGGGTATAAAGAATAAACAATTTGATGATGATTATAAATTTACCATGTTAAATGATAGTGAAGATGCTTTAAATGACGCAGTAATTTTAGAAAAGAGAAAAGAGGAAATTTTAAAAAATAAAAAACAGCCATGAAGGCTGTTTAGATTATTTTTTTAAGCTTTCAATATATTCTTCAATTGCTTTGAAATCTGCTTCAGTTAAACCTTTAAGGTTGATTTTCATAATCGCTCCTTGACCGTAAGCGTTTCTTTTACCTGCTGCATAATCTTTCATGTATTGTAATCTTTCAGCCGCAGTTAAAGTATTTAAAGCAGGAACTTTGTTAAGATAAACTTTATCTGCTTTAGCACCATGACATACTGCACATTTTTTATAAAGTGTAGCACCATCTGCAGCAAAAGCTGAAACACTAAGACATGCTAAAGTTGATAAAACAAGTAGCTTTTTCATTGTATCACTCCTATATAAATTGAAAATAAAATGTTTTTAATTATAAGCTTTTTTTATTTAAAGTCGCTTAAAAAACTTTTTTACTTGATAAATTATAAAAATCTTAATAAAAATACATTATAATTTTTTTATGAAAACAAAGGCGTTATTTTTAGATAGAGATGGGATTATTAATATAGACAAAAAATATGTTCACAAGATTAGTGATTTTGAATTTTGTGATGGTATTTTTGAACTTTGCGAATTTTTCCAAAAGCAAAATTTTTTAATTTTTGTAGCTACTAATCAATCAGGCATTGCAAGAGCTTATTATAGTGAAAAAGATTTTGAAATTTTAAGTTCATATATGCTGGATGAATTTTTAAAAAGAAACATTAGAATAGAAAAAATTTATCATTGCCCGCATTTAGAAAATTGCGAATGTCGTAAGCCAAAACCTGGCATGCTTTTAAAAGCACAAAAAGAATTTAATATAGATTTTTCACAATCTTTTTTTATAGGGGATAATTTAAGCGATATGCAAGCTGGAATTAATGCTGGTGTAAAAAATCTATTTTTGATTAATGAAAATTATAATGATGATAAAAACTATAAGGTCTTTAAAAATTTAAAAGAACTTTTGCATTATCTAAAGGACAGAAAATGAAAATTGTGATAACAGGTGGAGCAGGTTTTATAGGCTCTGCGCTTGCTTTAGAACTTCAAGATAAACATGAAGTTTTGATTGTAGATAAAATGCGATCAAGTGCTACTTTTGAAAATGGAAATTTAGAAAGCTTTGGTCATTTTAAAAATATTTTAGATTTTGAAGGTGAGCTTTATGTGGGTGATATTAATGATGAAAAAACTTTAAAAGTTATAAAAGATTTTAAACCCGATGTGATCTTTCATAAGGCTGCAATTTCAGATACAACTGTTTATGATCAAAACAAAGTTTTAAAGACTAATTTAAACACTTTTAAAGATTTTCTAGAACTTGCTTTGGAGCTTAATGCAAAATTAATCTATGCAAGTTCAGCTTCAGTTTATGGAGATGCTCCAAGCCCACAAACCGTAAATTTAAGTGAAGCCCCTAAAAACCCTTACGCATTTTCAAAACTAATGATGGATAAATTAGCAAAAAAATACTTTGATAAAATGCATATAGTTGGGCTTAGATATTTTAATGTATATGGCAAGGGAGAATTTTTTAAAAATAGCACCGCTTCTATGATTTTACAATTTGGACATCAAATTTTAGCGGGTAAAAATCCGCGTTTGTTTAAAGGAAGCGATCAAATTTATCGTGATTTTGTATATATTAAAGATGTTGTGAGTGCAAATTTGCAAGCTTTAGAAGCAAAAAGTGGAATTTATAATGTAGCTACAGGCAAAGCAAGAACTTTTCAGGATATAGTTGATATTTTACAAAAAGAATTAAACACTAATTATCCTTGTGAGTATATTCCTAATCCTTATAAAAATGCTTATCAATTTCATACTCAAGCAAAATTAGATGAGAGTTTTTCATATAAAGCTCAATTTAGTCTTGAAGAGGGAATAAAAGATTATTTAGATGAGATTAAAAGGCTTTATGAAAAGGAAGTAAATGCTTGATTTTTTAAGTTCCAAAAAGCCAAAAATTTTAGTTGTTGGGGATTTTATGGTGGATCATTATATATGGTGTGATTGCACTAGAATTTCCCCAGAAGCCCCTGTAATGGTAATGAAATCACAAAAAGAAGACAAAAGATTAGGTGGGGCTGGTAATGTATATGCAAATTTAAAAAGTCTTGGTGCTGAGGTTTTTGCTCTAGGGCTTGTGGGTGATGATGAGAGTGGGAAGTTTTTAAAAGAGAATTTAAATGCAAAATTGTTAATAGAAAAAGATAGAAAAACCCCTCTTAAAAGTAGAGTTTTGTCACATTCTCAACAAGTTTTAAGGCTTGATGATGAGAATAATTTTGATACCAAATTAGAAGATGAAATTATCCAAGAGTATAAAAAAATAGCAAAAGATTATGATGCGATTATTTTGAGTGATTATGCTAAAGGAGTTTTAACTTCAAAAGTAACAAAAGCTTTAATAGAGCATGCAAATACTTTAAATTTGCCTATTTTGATTGATCCAAAAGGAAGCGATTTTAGTAAATACCAAAATGCAACCTTACTAACTCCAAATAAAAAAGAAGCTATTCAAGCTTTGGGTGTAGAAAAAATTGATAATTTAGAAAAAGCTTTAAAAAAATTAAAAGACGATTTAAATCTAACTTATTCTATTATAACTTTATCTGAAGAAGGAATAGCGCTTTTTGATGAAAAACTACATATTATTCCTGCAAAAGCCTTGGAGGTTTATGATGTAACAGGAGCTGGAGATAGTGTTATAGCTATGCTTGCTTATGCTTTGGCTTTAAAAGTTGATATTATAAAAGCGTGCGAGTTAGCAAATGATGCAGCAGCTGTTGTAGTAGCAAAAGTAGGAAGTGTGAGTGTAAGTTTAGAAGAGATAAAAAACCTCAAAAAAGCTTCTTTTGAAGATAAAATTAAAAGCAAAGAAGAGCTTGTAAAATTAATACAAAATCAAAAAATAGTTTTTACCAACGGATGTTTTGATATTATGCATTATGGCCATATAAAATATCTTGAAAAAGCTAAAAAATTAGGAGATATTTTAGTTGTAGGTTTAAATTCAGATGAAAGCGTAAAAAGACTAAAAGGAAACTCAAGACCTATAAATTTAGAATTTCAACGCGCATGTATGCTTGCGAGTATGTATTTTGTAGATTATGTAGTGATTTTTAATGAAGATACTCCTTATGAATTAATAGAGTTTTTAAAACCTGATGTGCTAGTTAAAGGAGCTGATTATAAAGACAAAGAAGTGGTGGGTTCAAATTTAGTAAAAAAAGTAGAATTAATTGACTTTGAAGATGGATTTAGCACTACTAATATAATTAATAGGATTGCAAATGATAAATAAAATTGAAAAGGAATTTATTCAACATCAAAAAACCTTGGAGCAAAGTTTAAAATTAAAAGAGCAAATTGCTATGGTTGCTCAAGAGTTAAAAGTGTGCTTGGAAAATGGTGGGAAAATTTTAATTTGCGGAAATGGCGGGAGTGCTGCAGATAGTCAGCATTTTGCTGCTGAGCTTAGTGGAAGATATAAAAAAGAAAGAAAAGCTTTAGCTGCTATAGCTCTTAGTACAGATACTTCTGCTTTAAGTGCTATAGGAAATGATTATGGTTTTGAATTTGTTTTTTCAAGACAAGTTGAAGCTTTAGCTAGTGATAATGATGTGTTGATTGGAATTTCTACTAGTGGAAAAAGCCCAAATGTAATCAAAGCTTTTGAAAAGGCTAAAGAAATTGGTGCTAAGTGTATAGGTTTGAGTGGGAAGGGCGGCGGAGTGATGAATGCATTGTGTGAGCATAATATAGTCATTCCAAGTGATGATACAGCTAGAATTCAAGAAATGCATATTTTAATTATACATTGTTTGTGTGATTTGATAGAAGAAGAATGTTAAGTTTGGGTTATTTTCCCAAACTTAAATAATATTCAATTTGATCTTTTTGTAAAATTCTAATTAAATTTGTACTTCCTGCAACACCTACTGGAAATCCTGCAGTAAGAGTGTAAACTCCATCTTTTTTCATAAGGCCTTTTTCGACTCCAAGTTTTACGGAATTGCTTAAAAGCTCTGTTAAATTTTCGTGTTTTTCTATCAATATAGCAGGTTGAACTCCCCAAACTATACTTAAAAAATTTAAAGCTTTTTTAGAATGAGTGATAGCTATGATATCCATTTTTGGACGATATCTTGCTGTTTTAACTGCAGAGGCACCACTGCTTGTGATGGTAAAAATTGCATTTGCATTTAAATCAGTTGCTAGTTGTGTGCTTGATTTGGCAATGATATCAGTTTCGTTAAAACATTTAAAGGTTTCAAATTTTTCATAAGGATAGTTTTTTTCTGTTTCAATGATAGTTTGAGTCATAATATCAACTGCATTTGCCGGATCAATCCCTACCGCGCTTTCTTCGCTAAGCATAACCGCATCAGTACCATCAAGCACAGCATTGGCGACATCTGAAATTTCAGCTCTTGTGGCAGTTTTGGATTTTGCAAGAGAAAAAAGCATTTGAGTAGCAGTAATGACAGGTTTATTAGCTTCATTGGCCTTTTTAATGATGAGTTTTTGTATATTTGGCACTCTATAATAAGGCACTTCAATACCCAAATCTCCTCTTGCTACCATTATACCATCACTGCAATTTATGATTTCATCGATATTTTCAACAGCGTCAAATTTTTCTATTTTTGCAAAAATAGCAATTTTAGCATTATTTTCATCAAGTATTTTTTTAACTTCATCAATATCATGAGCATTTTGCACAAAAGAGATGGCTAAAAAATCCACATCGTTTTTAATACCCCATGCAAGATCTGCTTTGTCTTTTTGGGTAATTACATCAATGTTTATTTTGGTATTTGGAAAATTAATTCCCTTGTTTGAACTAAGTACCCCACTATTTTCTACTTGGGTTTGGATAAAATCTTTTTCTACTTGTACAACTTTGGTTTTTATAGAGCCATCGCAAAGATAGATGTATTCTCCCACCTTTAGCATAGAAAGAATTTCAGGATGATTAATACAAACTTTATAATGTTCACTAGAAAGCTTTTCTCCTTCAAAAGTAGCTTTGTAAAAGTCTAGTCTATCTCCATTTTTTAACTCAAAAGTTTCTGGAATTTTTAAGGTTCTAATTTTTGGCCCACTAATATCTTGTAAAATTCCAATTCTTGCATTAAGCTCAGCTGCTACTTTTCTAATAGTAGCTAAATTTTGACTATGATACTCATGGGTTCCATGTGAAAAATTTAAACGAAAAACATTAACCCCATTAATAATCATTTGTCTTATTGTAGCTTCATTTTCACTTGCTGGTCCAATCGTTGCAACTATTTTTGTTTTTTTTAACATTTCTTATCCTTTTTATAGTAGTTCGCTAGTAAATAAATCCTCATTAAAATTAGCGCCCAAGTATTGACAAATAAGTTTTGCATCTCTATAACCATTACCAAGACAACTTGTAGCACCTGGACTTGGGGTCATGTTAAAAATTATTCCTGGAATTTCAGTAATGCTTGCCTCTCCAAGCATTAATTCACCTGCCTTTTTATCAAGCACTTGAGGGCGCACTCCACCAAAATTTTTAGCATAGTAAATATCATCTGTTTTTAAACTAGGAACTATTTTTTTGGCATCTTTTACAAAAAGCCTTTTATTAATGTAAGGAATTTCAAATAAATAATTATAAAGAATATAATTTCTAATAGTAGAATCTTTAAAAAGATTAAGGCAAATTTTGACTACATTCATGTCTAAGTTAAGTGTTTTGAAAAATTCAGGTAGTGATTTAAAGCCATGATATCTTTCTAACATAGGGATAACTAAGGCAGTAGGGCCAAAACGGGTGTTCATGTTAGCTAATAAATCAGGATCACCATGTAACGCAGCAAATGGTAGTTTTGGATTTTGCACCATGTAAACTTTACCATTTAAAATTTTTCTTTTAGACATATAAAAACTTCCTGCAACCGGAAAGCAAGACTTATCTAATCCTATACCCATTTTATGCGCTAAAAATAAAGAATGCGCCCCTGCATTTACTATAATAGATTTTGCGCTATATTCTTTAAAATCTTTTGTTTTAATATAAAAAATATCATCTTTTTTTTCTATAAACACAACTTCTTGATTGTAGGCAACATGAGTATTTTTTCCTTGTTTGTAAGCTTGTTCTATAAGATTTTGACTCATCAAGCCAAAATCTACTGTAGTATAAACCGATCCTGCTTCTACACCCATAGCCACTACTTCATCAGTTCTATCATTCATGCCATTTTCACCTAATACAACATTAGGTTCTATTTGCTTGATTTCATCTTTAGTATAAAATTTAATATAAGGATATAATTCTTTAAATTCTTCATATCTATTTTTCATATATTCACATTCTTTGTCTCCGACTGCAAGTGCGAGTTTTTGGTGTGAGTGCATAAATTTATTTTGTGCATTTTGTAAAAGACCATATTTTACAATCATATCTGCTGTTGTTTTAACTTTTTTTGCTTTTTCTAAAGTATAATTTGTCTCTATATCACCACAGTGGATAGTTTGTGAATTGCTTGTGCTATGGCTATTTAAAGTTGCAGCGCTATTGTATTTTTCTAATAAAGCAATATTTTGAATATTTGTGTATCTAGCCAGTTCGTAAAATACTGCAGCACCAGAAATCCCACCGCCAATTACCACGGTATCAAAATGTTTTTGATCCATTATTATCAATTCCTTTTGTGTGTTTGATTTTGTTAATAATATCAAAATATAGTTGTTTTGAGTAAATAAATTTTATAATTTCAAGTACAGGGGTGAAGAAATAAATTTTAAAGTATAAAATTTTCACAAACGGCTTTTTTCATGCCTCTAAAAATTAAAAATTTATCATAAATTGCATAGTCGAAAAAATTTGCAAGAAATTGCCCATCTCCGCCCGTAAAATATAATTTTTTATCATATGCGCTATCTTTTATAATTAAATATATGCTTTTAAAAACTCCATAACTTAAAGCATCAACAGTTCTTTGAGGGAAAGCATCAAAATTAATCTGTGTGTTTAGCTCGTATCTTAAGCGTGATGAAATATTGGAAAAAGACTTTTTGTAGCTTTCAATACCTGGGAGTATAAATCCCCCAAGATGGATTGAATTTGAAACAATATCCACAGTTATTGCAGAACCCGCATCAACTACAACACCATCTTCTATAGTGTAACATGCCGCTATTCTATCAACCCCTAAATTCTCATAAATAGTGTCAAAATTAAAATATGGAGCAAGATTGATAAATAAAGGATTTTGTTCTAATCTTTGCTCTAAATTTGGATTTACATTAATATAAAATACTTTTTGTGTAGGCTCGTATTGTAAAAACTGATCAATACTCATAGAATAAAATTTTTGCTCATTTAGAAAACTAGCGGTTGTATTGCCAATATCACATAAAAGCATGATTTTTAATCCCTTTGGTAGCTAGATATTCTTTTGCTTTAGAGCAAATTAAAGCTTGGTGAAATATAAAATAATTTTGAAAATTTAAGTCTAGAGTTTGGCTTATATTTTGAAAAATATCTTCAAAATCTAAACTTTCTTTTAATAAAATTTTACTTTTTGTAAAAGAAAATAAAATCAAACAACACTGTTTATTTGTATTCTCTCCATAAATACAAATTAATTTTTTCTTTTTGCTAAAAGCATGGATATCTAAGAATTTGGTATTTTTTAAAACAAGTCCATGTTTTATAAGAATATCACTAAGCTCTTGATTCATTTTAATTTAATTGTAAAAATTTGTTTTGAAAGAAAAATTTACCATTAGCCATAAAACTTTTTTTATCAACGGCTTCACTTAGTTCATATACTACATAATCTTTCAAATTTGTATTCAGCTTGATCAAATAGCCTGTTTTTTCAAAAATATACAAAGAGTTATTGTGCAAGGTGCTTTTAGAAAACAGGGCAAACTGAAATTTTACTTCATCGATTTTTCTAAGATTATAATCATTTTTAATAACTCTTCCATCTTTTGTTAGTACAAAAATTTCATTATCGTTAGTGTTTACTTCTTTAATACTTTCGTTTAAATATAAGGTTCTATTTGGAGTAACAACAATGATTTTTTGTGCAGTTGCAGCAATCATAGTATCATTTTTAACATGAAGATAGATGATATTGTTAAAAAATTCTTCACTACTTACTAAAATTTCTTTACTTACTTTTAGTGTGTTTTTATTAAGTATGGCTAATTTTCCATTAAGCATAGGATAAATAATAATGGTATTTAAAAAATAAGGACTAGCATAACGACTATCTTGAGCATAGGCTGTGCCAAGATTTTGAAGCATTTTAATACCAAGATTTTTATTTGCATATACTAAGGTATTGCTAGCTAAAATTAAAGCTATATCATCCCCATCTATACTTGCACTCACAACACTTTCATTAAATTTATGAGAAAATAATTCATCACCTTGTAAATTTAAAATCTTAAAATTTCCATTATCATCACCAATAAGAACCTCTTCTTGTTGCATATTAATAATATGATAATTTTTATCTAGTTTAAAATTAATAATATTTCCCATGGTATCTATAAAGGAATTATTGCTTAATTGCGCTATATTGTTATTGAAATTTATAATCTTACCGTTAATACTTTGAGAGCTATAAGGAAGATGCTCTGCTTGTGTTGGTTGGTAATACTCCCTTTTTGTGCCACAAGCGCTAAAAAAAACTAAAGTGATAACAAATAAATAAAAGTGCTTCATTTTATTCCTTGGTAATGTTTTAAACTTGTAATAATCTGCCATAAGGGAGAATTTATAGGTATTTTATTAAATTCTATATCTGCATTTTTAAAATCATTTTGCTTTAGAAATTCAAAACCTGCTAATAAGGTACTATAGTCTTTTAAAAAGTCTGATTTTTGATTGTTTTGAGCAAGTGCTATTTGTTTTAACAAGGGATCCATGTTAAGACTTAAAGTTTGATTAAGATCTTGATTGTTTTGATTCATCATGAATATGGTATATAGATTTGCATTTTTTTGTTTTAATTCTTCAAGTAATTTTTGATCTGAAGGATTTTTCAATAAGTTGTTAAAAATTATATTACTTTCTTGGATATTACTTTCTTGTTTTAGATTATAAAAATAACTTCCACTAAGATATGCAATTAAAAGCACAATAACCGCAATGAAATAGTATTTGTATTTTTTTATAAAGCGCTCAGATTTGATAAAATTTTCCATCATTTGTTCTTGAGAGCTTAATTCTGCTTGAACTGCTTTTAGATTTTCTTTTAAAGCCATATTTTCCCTTTTTTAGCAAGAATAAACATTATTTATTGTTTTAAGTCTATAATTGTAACATATAAAAATGAAAAAATAAATGATTTTATGTTATAATTTTTAGTCTAAAAAGAGTTTTCTTGAGTTAAAAATTAAGATTAAGGTAAATCATGCAAATTGATGATAAATTATTGACTAAACTTGAAAAGCTAAGTGCTTTAAAAATTGCCGATGATAAAAGACAAGAATTGGAAGAACAATTGAGTCAGATTGTTAATTTTGTAGAAAAATTAGATGAGCTAAAACTTGATGATGTTGAAGCTATGACTAGCACTACAAATACTGCAACGCCATTTAGACTAGATGAAAGTAGAAAATCTGATGTGATAGATATGGTTAGCAAGCATGCTCCAAATTCTCAAGATGGATTTTTTATAGTCCCTAAGATAATTGAATAAAATATTTGGAGTTTAGTATAGATGGAAAATTTTTCTTGGTTTGATGTGTTTGTTTTAGGTTTAACTGCGATTTTAGGCTTAAAAGGCTTGGTAAGTGGATTGTTTAAGGAAATTTTTGGTTTATTAGGCATAGTCGGTGGGGTTTTACTTGCTTCAAGATATGCTAAAGAAGTGGCAGAAATTATTAATAATAATTTTTATGCAATTGAAAATGAAAATCTTGCGATTTTTGCAGGATTTTTGGTTTTGTTAATTGTGATTTGGGTAGCTTGTATGGCTTTGGGAAATATATTATCAAAGATTTTTAGTATGAGTGGTCTTGGTTTTATAGATCGTATAGGTGGATTTTTATTTGGTAGTGCTAAAATATTTTTGATTTTTGCAATTTTAGTGGCTTGTATTAATAATATAGATTTTTTGAATTCAAGTTTAGAAAAATATGCTAAAAATAGCTATACATTAGATCTACTTAGACAAACAGGTGATTTTATAATGAATACTGATTTTACTCAAAATGGTTTAGATAAAATACAAGAACAAATTATAGATTCTAATTTAAGTCTAAATTCGGAGGTAAATAATGCAAATTGAAAATATAGAATATGATGTTTTGCTTGAGCGTTTTAAAAAAACACTTAAAGATAATGGTCTAAAATATACCAAACAAAGAGAAGTGCTTTTAAAAACTTTATATAATAGTGATATGCATTATACTCCAGAAAGCCTATACGTAGAAATAAAACAAAAAAATCCCGAATTAAATGTAGGTATTGCAACAGTTTATAGAACTTTAAATTTATTAGAAGAATCAGGCATGGCTACTTCTATATCTTTTGGTGCTTCAGGGAAGAAATTTGAACTTGCAAATAAACCTCACCATGATCATTTGATTTGTAAAAGTTGCGGCGATATTGTAGAATTTGAAAATCCCATTATCGAACAACAACAAATGTTAATCGCAAAAGAATATAATTTTAAATTAACAGGACATTTAATGCAACTTTATGGCCTATGTCCACAATGCAGTAAAAAATAAGGTATGTTTAATGTTTGATAATATTTTAGAGCAACAAAAAATTCAAAAAGCGCAAGAGTTAAAAGAATTAGGAATCAACCCTTATCCGCACTTTTTAAAAAAAGAAATGAGTATAAGTGAATATAAGGCTAAATTTACCTATATTAAAGATATGGAAAATCAGCGCGATGAAAATGCTCATGGAGTATTAGCAGGAAGATTAAAGCTTCTTAGGATAGCTGGTAAATCAGTATTTGCTAATATAGAAGATGAGCAAGACAATTTACAAATTTATTTTAATCAAAATATCTTAGGAGAAGAATACTTTGCCATTTTAAAAAAATATCTTGAAGTAGGGGATATTGTTTTGGTTAAAGGTTTTCCTTTTATGACAAAAACAGGAGAATTCAGTCTTCATGTAGAGCAAATTCAAATAGCTACAAAAGCTATAGTGCCTTTACCAGAAAAATATCATGGGCTGACAGATATTGAGCAAAGATATAGAAAAAGATATCTTGATATGATTATGAATAGTGAGGTGAGAAAAGATTTTATTTTGCGCTCTAAAATCGTTTCTTATATTAGATCTTTTTTTGATAATAAAGGATTTTTGGAAGTTGAAACACCAATGATGCATCCTATTGCAGGGGGAGCAAATGCAAAGCCTTTTGTGACTTATCACAATGCTTTGGGTGTGGAAAGATTCTTAAGAATTGCTCCAGAATTATATCTAAAACGTTTGATTGTAGGTGGTTTTGAAGCAGTTTATGAGATTAATAGATGTTTTAGAAATGAAGGGATGGATTTAACGCACAATCCTGAATTTACTACAATTGAGTTTTATTGGGCTTATCATAATTATCATGATTTAATGGATTTAACAGAAGAGCTTTTTGCTATGCTTTTAGATAAGTTAAATTTAGATAAAAAACTTGAATTTGATGAAAAAATAATTGATTTTTCTAAGCCATTTGAAAGAATTACTTATAAAGATGCATTAAAAAAATATGGTGGTTTGGATGATGAGCTTATTAACAATAAAGAATTAATCTTGAAAAAGCTAAAAGAAGATGGATTTGAAGCCAATGAAAAATTGGAATTAGGCCATTTGCAAGCTGAACTTTTTGATAATTATGTTGAAGATAAATTGATTAATCCTACTTTTGTGATAGATTTTCCTATTTCTATAAGTCCTTTATCTAGAAGAAGTGATAAAGATGCAGATATTGCTGAAAGATTTGAGTTGTTTATCGCAGGCAGAGAAATTGCTAATGGATTTAACGAGCTTAATGATCCACTAGATCAATATGAGAGATTTTTAAAGCAAATTGAAGCAAAAAATGCAGGTGATGAAGAAGCATGTGAAATGGATGAGGATTTTGTTAATGCATTAGGTTATGCTATGGCGCCAACTGCAGGACAAGGCATAGGAATAGATAGATTAGTTATGCTTTTAATTAATAAAAAATCAATTCGTGATGTAGTACTTTTCCCAGCTATGAGACCACTTAAAAATGAGATAAAAGGAGAGTAAATGTTGGAAAATTTTGATAAAGAAATTTTTGATTTAACCCAAAAAGAGTTAGCAAGACAATGTGATGGTCTTGAGATGATAGCAAGTGAAAATTTTACCATACCAGAAGTTATGGAGGTAATGGGTAGTATTTTAACAAATAAATATGCAGAAGGTTATCCTGGTAAAAGATATTATGGCGGATGTGAATTTGTAGATGAGATTGAAACGATTGCTATAGAAAGATGCAAAAAACTTTTTAATTGTAATTTTGCTAATGTGCAACCTAATTCAGGCTCGCAAGCAAATCAAGGTGTGTATATGGCATTGTTAAATCCAGGTGATAGAATTTTGGGTATGGATTTAAGCCATGGAGGACACTTGACTCATGGTTCTAAAGTAAGTTCTTCTGGAAAGGTTTATGAAAGCTTTTTTTATGGAGTTGAGCTTGATGGAAGAATTAATTATGATAAAGTTAGAGAGATAGCAAAAGAGATTAAACCAAAACTTATTGTTTGTGGTGCTAGTGCTTATCCTAGAGTGATTGATTTTGCTAAATTTAGAGAAATAGCAGATGAGGTTGGTGCGTATTTGTTTGCTGATATTGCACATATTGCAGGCTTGGTTGTAGCAGGTGAGCATCCTAGTCCATTCCCTTATGCTCATGTTGTAAGTTCTACTACACATAAAACTTTAAGAGGTCCAAGGGGTGGGATTATTATGTGTAATGATGAAGAAATTGCTAAAAAGATAAATTCAGCAATTTTTCCAGGCATTCAAGGTGGTCCATTAATGCATGTAATTGCTGCTAAGGCTGTTGGATTTAAATATAATTTAAGTGATGAGTGGAAAATTTATGCCAAGCAGATCATCAAAAATACTGCTACTTTGGCACAAGTTTTAATAGATAGAAAATATGATTTAGTCAGTGGTGGTACTGATAATCATTTGATTTTATTAAGCTTTTTAAATAAAGAATTTAGTGGCAAAGATGCAGATTTAGCACTAGAAAGAGCAGGTATTACAGCTAATAAAAATACTGTTCCAGGTGAAACTAGAAGTCCTTTTGTAACGAGTGGTTTAAGACTTGGAACAGCAGCTTTAACAGCAAGAGGTTTTAAAGAAGAACAAATTGCTATTGTTGCAAATTATATAGCTGATATTTTAGATGATATACAAAATACAAAATTACAAGAGGAAATTAAGGTTAAACTGAAGGATTTAGCAAGTAATTTTATTATTTATGAAAGGGCTTTATTTTGATTACAACAATGGATTTAGCTTTAATTAAAATGGTTACAAGCCATTATTATATAAAGCGTGACACTATAGTAAATAAATATGAATATAAAGGTAGAATTTTCTTTGATAAATTTGAAAAAGTTAATGCTCCATTAACTGCTAGTGTTATACAAGAGCATATGGAAAAAAAGATAATCGTGGCGCATTCTTTAATCAATAGTTTTGATAAGGTTGAAAATATTGTATTTGATTATAATGGTTTTAATGCAGAGCGTTTTTGGCATAGAGCGCAGCTTGTTTTAAGAGAAGAAGGCTTTATTAATTTTACTGCTTATAGAACAAGAACTAATAATCATTTACATTTGTACATCCATAAAGGGCATACAACCTTTAATGAAGCTTGTTCTTTGGGCTCAAAATTATCTTTGCTCTTTTCTCAAAAAATGCCAGTGGAATGGAAGGTTTTTCCTAGTATGGATATACCTAGAGAATTTAATATATTAACCTTGCCTTATGAAGTATATCAAAAAGAACGCGGTGCTTCTTGGTCTAAACATATGTAATTTTGAAAGGATGAAAAATGGAAGAAAACAATAAAAACGAATTTGATGATATTATTTTGCAAAAAAGCAATAAAAGTGAAAAACTTAAAAAAATTTTACTTAGATCGATTATTTTAATCATTGTATTTTTAGTTGTTATGATAGTAATGAAGTTAATTAATGACCCAGGCGAAGAAAAAACATTGCAAATGCCATCAGAACCACAAGAACAAGCTGCTTATGAAAATAATTTTAATTCTTTGCCTATTACAGATAGTGCTAAAGAAGAGGATGAATTTGAAGCTTTAGCTAGAAAATTAAAAGAGGAGAGCTCTTTAAATGATACAAATACTACCATAGAAGAAAAGCAAGAAGCTCCAAGCAATAGTGTTTTAGATCAAATTACTACAATAGAGTCAAAAGAAGAGCCAGCTAAGGCGGAAGAAAAACAAGAAGGGATTAAACCTATAGAAAAATCTATAGAAAAACCGACTCAAAAACCTTCTGAAAAGCCAAAAAATAATATAATTGAGCAGCAAAAAGCTCCAGAACAAAGCAATACAAATGAATTGTTTGAAAGTATCAAAACACCAGATGTTCAAACACAACTTCCTTCAGGTGCTTATATTCAAGTTTTTTCTTTAAATAGTTTAGATCCTAAATCAAAAGAATTAAATATACTTAAAGAAAATGGATATGATTATAAAATTTATAAGACAACAGTAAATGGCAAAGAGCTAACGAAGGTTTTAGTTGGACCTTATAAAGAGAGTGAGTTAAAGACTGAATTAGAAAAAGTACGCTCTAAAATCGCAAAAGGTGCTTTTACATTTAGAGTAAAATGAAAACTTTTGCAGTTATAGGTGATCCTATTATGCATTCTAAATCTCCAAGAATGCATAATAATGCCTTGCAAGCTCTCAAAGAAGAAGCAGTTTATACAAGATATCATCTAAAAGATAAAACAAAATTAAAAGAAATTGTTCAAAAGTTAGATGGTGTTAATATCACCATACCTTTTAAAGAAGTAGCTTGCGAAATAGCTGATTTTAAAGACGAAAGTGTTATGCGTATAGGCTCTGCTAATACTTTATTAAATAAAGATAATAAAATTTATGCTTATAATACAGATTATTTGGGATTTTTAAAAGCAATTGAAGATTTTTCTTTTGTTAAAAGTGCTTTAGTTTTAGGTGCTGGAGGTACAGCTAAAGCTTTAGCATATGCTTTAAAATCTATAAATATTGAAGTTACGGTAGCAAATCGTTCTAGCGTTAGATTTGAAAATTTAACCAGCTATCCATGTTTTTTATATAATCAACTTGATTTAAGTAAAAAATTTGATTTGATAATTAATACAACTAGCGCAGGTTTAAATGATGAGAAACTACCTTGTCAAGAAGAGATTTTAAAAAGTATTTTTCAACATGCCAAATATGCTTTTGATGTGATTTATGGTAAAAATACACCTTTCTTAAAATTAGCAAGAGAAAATGGCTTAAAAATAAAAGATGGCGCACAAATGCTTTTATGGCAAGGTGTTTTTGCTCTTGAGCTATTTTTAGAATGTCAAAAAAAAGAAGAAATTTTTAAAGCCATGGAGATGGCTTTAAAACTCCCTCAGTGACTAAACCAAGATTTGATTTTATCAAACAAGCTTTCTTGTTCTATAAAGGCTTCTTCATCTGCCAAGCCAAAACTTTTCTCAAGTTGCAATAGTAGATTTTTTTGTTCATCAGTAAGATTTTTTGGAAATTTTATTTCAATTTGTACAATATGTGAGCCTAATTTTCCATTGTGAATATTTTTAACACCTTCATTGGTTAATTCAAATTTTTGCTTATCTTTTGCACCGACTGGAAGTTTAAGATCAGCCTCTCCTCTTATAGTGGATACTTTAATAGTTTTTCCAAGAGCAGCTTGGGTAAAAAATACAGGCACTATGGTATAGATATCATCATCGTGTCTGATAAATTTATCATCATCTTCTACGATGATTTTGATATATAAATCACCCCTTTGAGAAGAATTTGGAAGCTCATTTGCTTTATTTTGTACTCTAAGACTCATGCCGCTATCTATACCTTCTGGTATATCAAGTTCTATGTGATCTTTGATTTCCTCATAGCCATTACCATGACATGTTTTACATTTATCTTTTATAATCTGACCACTACCTTTGCAGTGATCACAGCTTTGTACAAAGGTCATAAAGCCTTGTCTAACACCAACTTGCCCTTTTCCTCCGCAATGAGGACAAGTATCTAATTTTCCATTTTCTGAGCCACTTCCTTTGCATGATTTACAAAAACTTTTATAGCTAAAATCAATCTTTTTTTTGCAACCAAAAACAGCTTCTTTAAAGCTAATTTTTGTTGTTATTTTTAAATCTTGAGGATATTTATTTCCTTTTTCTTTTTTACGCGTTGAGCTGCCAAAACCAAATCCATCTCCAAAAAAGCTCGAGAATATATCCCCTAAATCAACATCTCCAAAACCACCAAAACCACCGGCTTGACCTTTAAGCCCTTCTTTTCCGTATCTATCATATATACTTCTTTTTTCATCATTGCTAAGCACCTCATAAGCTTCATTTACAAGCTTAAATTTTTCTTCTGCTTCTTTATCTCCTTGATTTCTATCGGGATGATATTTTAAAGCCATCTTTCTGTATGCTTTTTTTATGGTTTCTTTATCTGAAGTTTGGGAAATTTCTAGTATTTCATAATAATTAAGTTCCACTTTTTTCCTCTCTTGAAAAATTAATATTGTAATTTTAGCAAAAAAATAAATGAATAGTTAAATTATGTGTTATAATGTTAAGTTCGTAACATATTTTCACTAAAGGGGTAGGGATGATTAATGTTTTAATGATCGAAGATGATCCAGATTTTGCAGAGTTTTTGGCAGAATATTTGGCCCAGTTTAATATAAAAGTTACTAATTATGAAGATCCATATTTGGGAATGAGTGCTGGTATAAAAAACTATGATTGTTTAATTCTTGATTTAACTTTACCTGGACTTGATGGTCTTGAAGTTTGTCGTGAAATAAGAGAAAAATATAGTATTCCTATTATTATTTCTTCAGCTAGAAGTGATTTGAGTGATAAAATTGTAGGGCTTCAAATAGGCGCAGATGATTACTTGCCAAAGCCATATGATCCAAAAGAAATGCATGCAAGAATCATGAGTTTGATTCGTCGTTCTAAACGAACCAATGAAACTCCTGAAAAAATAATCAATTCGGCATTTAAAATTGATGAAAAAAGACATGAGATAAGTTATAATGATGAGGTTTTGGTTTTAACTCCTGCTGAGTATGAAATTTTAAGCTATATGATAAGACAACATGGTTTTTCAGTTAGCAGAGAACAACTTGTATATCATTGCAAAAGCTTAAAGGATAAAGATTCTAAAAGCTTAGATGTTATTATTGGCAGACTTAGAACTAAAATTGGTGATAGCTCAAAAGCACCAAAACATATTTTTTCAGTTAGAGGAATAGGGTATAAATTAATAGGATGAAAGTAACTATTAATCTTAAAATCACTGTTCTTTTTGCAACAGCTTTTTTATTTGTTTGTGCTTTGTTTGTGCTTTTAGGAAAGATTCAGATTGATTCTTATTTAACTAACGAGCAAGGAAGACAAAAAGAAATTGTAGAAAAAATAATATATAATCTAGAAAGAAAAGAAGGTTTTTCAATACATGAGTATCTTCTTTCTAAGTCTTTTAAGTTGGTTGAAAATGAGCGCAGTGCAAAATATATCATTGCAAAAGGTGAAAAAGTATTTAGGATTAATTCTTTATATGGAAGTTTTTCTTCTATTATTTATCATAATCAAATTTTTTTCTATGTAGAAAGGTTGAATACAAAACATCTTTATGAATTAAATGCTTCTACGCGTTTAGAATATTTATTTTTATTAAGTTTCTTTTTTAGTTTAATTTTGATTGTATTTTTGTATTTTTCAGTATTAAGATCTTTAATGCCTCTAAAAATTCTAAAAAAGAAAATCAAAAATATTAGCGCAGGTAAAATTGAACCTTTATCTGAATACTCTCAGATTAATGATGAAATTTCAGAAATATCTTTTGAATTTGATCATGCTATTAATAAAATTCAAGAACTTGTAAAATCAAGACAGTTTTTTTTAAGAATGATTATGCATGAACTTAAAACACCTATTGGTAAAGGTAGAATAGTTTGTGAAATGCTAGATAATCAAAAGCAAAAAGATCGCCTAGTGGCGATTTTTGAAAGACTTGAATTGTTGATTGATGAATTTGGGAAAATTGAAAAAGTCTTATCGAGAAATTGTCAACTTAATTTGCAAACCTATCATTTGAGTTTGATTTTAGAGCAAGCCGAAGATTATTTAATGAGGGATGATTTTTATCAAAAAGTAAAAATCTCCTACAAAGAAGATACTATGATAGTTGCTGATCTAGAACTCTTTTCTTTGATGCTTAAAAATTTAATTGATAATGCTATTAAGTATTCAGATGATAAAGCGTGTGAGATTATATGCTCTGGGGATTATATAATTGTTAGAAACAAAGGGATGCAGCTTAAAAAAACTTTTGATTATTATTTAAAACCTTTTGTGAGAGAACAAAATACTCAAGTAGAGGGAATGGGGCTAGGACTTTATATTATTAATAATATTTGCAATCTTCACGGTTATAATTTAACTTACAGCTATGAAGATGGCTATCATACTTTTAAAATTGTTTTTTCAAGGTTAAATTAATTTGAAAGGCTTGGAAAAATTTAACGAGCTAGTATCTGCCTTTTCTGCTTTGCCTACCATAGGGAAAAAGTCTGCCTTAAGACTTGCATACCATGTTTGTATAAAAGATCCTTTACTAGGCTCTAAGCTTGCTTATCATATTGAAGAATCAATTAGAATGATAAAAAAATGCACACAATGTGGCGCTTTAAGTGAAAATGAATTATGTGAAGTTTGTTCTAATATAGAAAGAAATCATAACATTATTTGTATAGTTCAAGATTCTAAAGATGTCTTGGTTTTAGAAGATAGTGGAAGTTATGATGGGCTTTATTTTGTACTTGATGATATAAGTGAAGAAAATATTATAAAATTAAGAAGTATGATTGAGCATAATAAAACCACAGAAATATTTTTTGCCTTCACGCAAGGTTTAAATTCTGATGCTATTGTTTTTTTTGTAGAAGAAAAATTAAAAGATTTAAATTTGAGTTTTTCTCAAATAGCTCAAGGTATTCCAAGTGGTGTTAGCTTGGAAAATGTTGATTTTATATCTTTGCATAAAGCTATAAATCATAGAACTAGGCTTGATTGATATATTGTTTTAACAATGCTAACCATTCGCTTTTATTGATATCATTTAAGATTAAATTTGCAAAATCACAATCTTTAACTCTGTTTTTGGAAAAAAGCAAAATTACAATTTGTGGATTTTTTATCTTGTACTCTTGTAAAATTTGACTAATATGTGTTAGATCAAATTTTATAACCTCATAGTCTACTAAAATTAATTTAAATCTAAATTGCAATGCCTTTTTAAAGTCACTTAAATTATCTATAGTTTGATTATGGGAACAAAATTGATTAGTTATGTTTAAAATAAGATCATTTTCAAAGTAAGAAGATTTAAAAATTAAAACATTATAACAATCTCTTGCAATGTAACACTCTTGTGTAAAATGAGTATTCAAAAAATCAACAACCCCCTCAATATGAATTTTTTCAAAAGTGAAATTTAAAACATCATCTATTTTTTCCTTTGAAATGATAAAAGAATAATTCTTATTATCTTTTTGGTTATGTTTGTATAAAATTTCACTACTAATACCCATTTTAAGCAAAATAGACTGTAATAGAAAATTTTCATTTTTGTTATCATTGATAATACCCGCATGTATGTTTTTAAAGCGTCTATACTCTAAGTTGGGTTTATAATCATTGATAAAAGGTTTTAATATATAAGCAGAATTATCTAGATATAGATAACCCAAGCCGTGGGCAAGATATTGGTAATTTTGTTCTAAATATAGATTTTCCCTTTTTTGCTCATGTAAATTTTTACCCATTAAATCAAATGATAATTTTAAATTTTCTTTTAATTCTTCTAAAGAATTTGATCTTGGTAAGGAAAAATATTTTTCTATCTCTTGAATCAAGACTTTATCTTTTTTGTTTTTATGATTTTTTGAGATTATATAAATACAGGCAATAATAAAAATCAAAATGCTTATAAAAGCATAAATGAAGAATAATTTTTGATCCATAGGATATAAAAAATAATAATTTAAAAAACATAAAATTAAAGTCAAAACACTAATAAATAATATCATAAATTTTCCTTGATTAATTTAGCTATTTTTGTATTGGAAAGTGTTTTTAATTCATCAAAGCTAGCTTTGCTAATCTCATCAAAGCTACCATAATAATCTAAAAATTTTTTAATATATCCTTGGGAAATTCCAAGTTGTATTAATCTAGAATTTTGTAAATCTTGTTTTCTTTTTGTTTTTTGATGAAAACTAATTGCAAAGCGATGTGCTTCATCGCGTAATTTTTGCAAAAATTGTAATTTTTTATCATCAGTAGAAAGTTGAATTTTGCCTTCTTGGGTATAAATTTTATCTTTCGCACTTCCTTTTGCCCTGTAAGCTTTTGCATCTATTTTTTCTTTAGAAATTGCTAAAATATCTACATTTGCTCCAGAGCTTTTGATGATATCATTGGCTAGCTTTAACAAAGCATCTCCTCCATCAATTAACCATAAATCAGGCGGGGGTTTTTTATCAAATGACAAAGCTCTTTTGCTAAGGGTTTGAAGCATTTGATCGTAATCATTTTTATAGGATAAATGGTAGTGTCTATAAGAACTTTTGTCAAATTTTCCATCTTTATAGGCTACCAAAGCGCCGACATTTGCTTCACCTTGCATATGAGAATTGTCAAAAATTTCTATATAATTAGGATAATTTTGTAGGTTAAAAAATTCTTTTAATTCTTTTAAAAATAAATAATCATCACTTCTTAAGTGCTTTTGTATGTTTATTTTTGCATTTTCTAGTGCAAGTTCACATAAGGCTTTTTTTTCGCCAAGTTTTGGAGTTTTAAGATGAAATTTTTTAGAAAACCTTTCACTAAGTAAATTTTGCAAAAGGTTCATGTCTTCAAATTCTTCATGCGTATAGATTCGGGTCGAATTTATTGGACTATCTTGGGTATAATTTTCTAATATGTATTGTTTATATATTGCATTTAGGTCAAATTCGTCTTGATGATTTAGAGTTAGCACTTTATGGTTTGAACTGATTATCCTGCCATTATTTATAACAAAACGCACCATAGAGAGTATATTTGCTTTATGGTGTATGGCAAAAACATCAAAATCTTCTAATTTTGCAAGGTCTATTTGTATTTTTACGCTCAAATCTTCTATTGTTTTGATTTGATCTCTTATAGTGGCCGCTTCTTCATAGTTTTCATTTTTTGCATATTCAAGCATTTTATTTTCTAAATTTTTTATTAAAGATAAGGGATTTAAAAGAGCTTGGGTAGCCTTTTGGACAATTTTTTCATATTCTTGTTTAGAAATTTTTTGCTCACATGGACCTTTACATCGTTTAATTTGATAAAAAAGACAAAGCTCTTTACAAGATTTTTTTTGTCTTAGTTCAAATGATAAATACAAAGCATTTAAAAGCTCTTTTGCTCCTTTAAAAAACGGACCAAAATATTTTATTTTATTTTTTTTGATAATTTTTCTTGTAATTTCAAATCTTGGAAAATCTTCATTTAAATCTATATAAATATAAGGATAGGTTTTATCATCTCTTAGTAATATATTATATTTTGGATGAAGTTGTTTTATAAAAGAATTTTCTAATATTAAAGCATCAGCCTCACTTTTTGTGGTGATAAATTCTAAATGATAAGTTTGACTAATCATTTTTTGAATTCTTAAGCTGTTGTTGGGATTTGGACAAAGATTAGGAGTGAAGTTAAAATAACTTCTAACACGGTTTTTTAAATTCTTGGCCTTACCTACATATAAAAGCTTACCTTGTATATCAAAGTATTGATATACACCAGGTAAATTTGGCAAGGTTTTGAGTTCATTTTCAAGCATTTTTTATAAGCTTTCGTAGTTCTTCAAATTTGTTATGTAAAATAGGATTTTCAAAATGATTTTTAAAATTCCCATTAGAAAGCTCTAGGTGAGCTTTTTTATGTTCATTAATAGTATTATTTTTAGAAATAAAGTTTTTATCGCTGAGTATTTTTATGTTTTCTACCTTTGCAAAATTACTCATTGGCTTAGCTAAAGTATAGTTTTTTATGAGACTTTTAATCATTTTTTTGGTATTATCGTGATTAAGCTCCATATATGCAATGTGGTGTTTAACTAAAATAATCAAAGTATTATTTTTTATAAAGAGTTTAGTAATCATTTGTTGGTGATTATGGTTAAACAGTTTTAAAAACTCTTTATATTGCAAAAGTGCTTTTAAAGGTCTATAATGTTTATATTTTTTAGAATTAGCAAATATATCAATAACATCACGACTTGTTTTAATTTTATTTTCAACTTCCATTTAATTATTGTAACATTTTTTTTATTAATATTTTTAAGTGCATGTGGTTATAAAGCTGCTCCATTTTATGAGATAAAAGATAATAATGGCAGTGTAAAGCAAATAAAAAAATTCCAATCTTTGGAGAGTGAAATATGAGTAAAATGCTTTTTTTGCTTTGTTTTGGTGTTAGTTTTTTGTTTGCCAGCCAAACGCATGAGCTAAATTTAGCTTTTAGTGCTTTAGGTATAGGCATTTTAATAATTTTTATATTAGGTTATTATTTTATAGCAGCAGAAGAGAAATATCATATCAATAAAACTAAGCCTGCTTTATTTATAGGTACTTTATCTTTTGTTATCATAGGCATATATATGGTAATGAATGATCTAGACACACAAATACTTGAAGAAAGTGTAAATCATCTTATTTTAGAAATTGCGCAAATTGTCTTTTTCTTAATAGCTGCTATGACTTTTATAGAAGCGTTGATAGAAAGATCGGTTTTTGAAACTTTAAAATACAAACTTGTAAGTAAAGGTTATACATATAGGAAGTTATTTTGGCTAACAGGTATTTTGGCTTTTTTTATTTCCCCGATCGCAGATAATCTTACAACTGCTTTGATTTTATCTACTGTGCTGTTAACTATAGATAAAGATAAAAAAGAATTTTTAATACCAGGAGCTATTAATATAGTAGTCGCTGCTAATGCAGGAGGTGCTTGGTCGCCATTTGGCGATATTACCACTTTGATGGTTTGGACAGCTAAAAAAGCAACTTTTTTTGAATTTTTTGCTCTTTTTCCTGCTTCTTTTATTGGTTGGTTGCTTACTGCTTATTTATTATCGCGTTATGTGCCTAATGTTAAGCCAAATTTTCACAAAGATAATTTAGAAAAAGTTGAGATTAAACCAGGTGGTAAAGTTTTTATTGTACTTGGTTTTTTAACTATAGCTTTGGCAGTATTTATCCATAGTATTTGTGATTTACCTGCAATGTGGGGTATGATTTTTGGACTTTCATTGCTTAGTTTGTATATGTATTTTTTCAATAGAAAACAAGGCAAAAAAGATTTAAATATTTTTCATTATATGACGCATATTGAAATGGATACTTTATTATTTTTCTTTGGTATTTTATCTGCTGTAGGTGCTTTACATTTTGTTGGTTGGCTTGCATATGCTTCTGATCTTTATGCAAAATTTGGAGCTACTAGTATTAATATAGGAGTAGGATTTTTATCTGCTATTGTAGATAATGTTCCAGTTATGAGTGCAGTATTAAAGGCAAATCCAAGTATGGATGATACTCAATGGCTTTTAGTAACTCTTACAGCAGGAATAGGGGGATCATTGATAAGCTTTGGTTCAGCTGCTGGAGTAGGAGTAATGGGTAAAATGAAGGGAATTTATACTTTTAATGCTCATTTAAAATATGCATGGACGATTTTGGTTGGTTATATAATATCTATTATGGTTTGGTATGTACAATTTCAATTGTTAAATTTGTAAAGGAGTTAGATGAAAAAAGCAGATATTTTGGTTTTGGACTTTGGTTCACAATACACACAACTCATTGCCAGAAGATTAAGGGAGCAAGGTGTGTATGCAGAAATTTTACCTTTTAATGTAAGTTTAGATGAGATTAAAGCTAAAGAGCCTAAGGGTATTATTTTAAGTGGTGGGCCAGCTAGTGTATATGCAAATGATGCTTATTTTTGTGATAAGGGTGTTTTTGATTTAAATATACCAGTTTTAGGAATTTGTTATGGTATGCAATTAATGGCGCATCATTTTGGGGCAAATGTTGCTCCAGCAGGCCATAAAGAATATGGTAAAGCAACTATAGATATTCAAAACGATAGTGATTTGTTTAAAAATTTACCTAAAAAGCAAACAGTATGGATGAGCCATTCTGATAAGGTTGAGAATTTACCACAAGGTTTTGAGGTTTTAGCGACTAGTGAAAATAGTCCATTTTGTGTATTTGGAGATGAGAAGCGTAAATTTTTTGCTTTACAATTTCACCCCGAAGTTCAACATAGCGAATTTGGAAAAAGCATCTTGAAAAATTTTGCTAAGTATGCATGTAATTGTGATAGTGTATGGAATATGGGATCTTTTGCAAAAACTCAAGCGCAAAAAATCAAAGAGGAAGTAGGAAATGATAAAGTTTTATGTGCAGTAAGTGGCGGGGTTGATAGTAGTGTGGTGGCTGCACTGCTTGCTAGTGCGATAAAAGATCAAGTTGTGGTTGTGTTTGTTGATAATGGGCTTTTAAGAAGTGGCGAAAAAGAGCAAGTTGAGTATATGTTTAAACACACTTTGGGTATTGATTTAATTAGCATTGATGCAAGAGAGATTTTCTTAAGTCGTTTAGCAGGAGTGAGAGATCCTGAGCAAAAAAGAAAAATCATAGGAAATACTTTCATAGAGGTTTTTGAAGAAGAAGCTAAAAAACATAAAGATGTAAAATATTTAGCACAAGGAACTTTATATACTGATATTATTGAAAGTTCTGTTGTTGGGGCTAGCAAGACTATAAAATCTCACCATAATGTTGGCGGTTTGCCTGAAAAGATGAATTTAAAACTCATTGAGCCTTTAAAAGAAATTTTTAAAGATGAGGTAAGAGCTTTAGGAATGGAGCTTGGTTTAAGTAAAGATGTAGTTTATCGCCATCCTTTCCCAGGGCCAGGCCTTGCTATACGTATAATGGGTGAGGTAAATGAGCCTAGTTTAGAACTTTTAAGAAAAGCTGATGTGATTTTGATAGAAGAGCTAAAAAGTAGTGGTTGGTATGATAAAACTTGGCAGGCTTTTTGTGTGCTTTTAAATGTACAAAGTGTTGGTGTAATGGGCGATAATAGAACTTATGATAATGCAGTTTGTGTGCGTGTTGTTAATGCAAGCGATGGAATGACAGCCACTTTTTCTCATTTACCATATGAATTATTAGAAAATATTTCACGCCGTATTATCAATGAAGTAAATGGGATTAACCGCGTGGTGTATGATATTTCCAGTAAGCCACCAGCAACTATTGAGTGGGAATAATTATTTGGTACAAAAATAAACAAAAGCAGGAGGGAGGTTTCGCCAAATGATGGGTGAAATTTCTACCTTGCTAAAAGTAGCAAAAAGCTTTTTCTTGAAAACCCTGCCTTTTGGGGTTGGAAGTACATAAGCAAATGTTGCAAAGCACCCATTTTTCTCTAAAGCCCCATGAATAGATTTTAGTAATAAATCCTGTTCATTGGAATTTAATAAAGCCCAAGGAATTCCTGAAATAATTAAATCTACAGTATTGATTGCTCTTTTTTCTAGTATATTTGGTAAAAATTCTGCTGAGCTAATTTCTATATCTATATTTTTTATATTTTGCTCTAATTTTTTTGCCATGTGTGGATTGATTTCAACAGCAAAAAAACTTGCATTATGGCTTTTTTGTTTGAGAATATACTTTGTAAAACTTCCCGTACCAGGTCCTATTTCAACGATATTTTTTGCATGTTGGACATGAGAAGTTATGAGTTTGCTTAATTTTTTAGAGCTTGCGCAAAATGCACCTGTTTGTTTTGGGTTTTTAAAATATTGATATAAAAACATAAATAAATTACCTAAAGATGTTTATTTTGTGAAATTTTAAAATATAATTGTAAATTTATGAAAACAAAGTTAGAATAAGAATTGAATTTTTCTTTAGATCAAGGATTTGGATATGCACGGAAAAATAATGGTTTATGTGGATGCTACTGGAAGAGGAACAGTAATCAATCTTGCAAAAACATTTTTTGAATTTAATAAACACGCATGGCATGATAAAAGAAGTATGCCAACGGTTGGCATGTTTGTCGAATTTAGATCCGATGGAAAGCATATTACCGATTTGCGCCCTTCTAAATTTCAAGAATTTACAGATGGTGACTTTATCAAGGAAAGAGATTTCTGGAAAACAGATAGTGATGATGAATTAGAAGATTTAAGACTGACAAGACGCGATGCTTATGTTCAAGAACTTTATAGAGAAACAGATTATGATAATCTTGATAAAATCACATTAAATTTAACTATTCCACAAGCCATTCAAAGGTATTTTTATAATGAAACCTTGTCAATTAATGCAGTAAAAGACATTAATACAGATGAGGTGTCATATATTATTGATTTTTTTGCTATGAAGCGTTTTTTATATAAGGCTTTGGATACTTTATTATTTTCGGATAATACTATCAATCAAGCTGATTTTTCTGCAATGAAAAATATCATAGTACACCTTGAAATGTCATATAAAGATATGAAAGACAAGCAAAAGCATATCAATATGGAACGCTTATATGAAGAGGTTTTTTTATCTCATCAGTGTCATTATCAAGCGCTTTTGGCTTCAATTGATAACAGAAAAAATAGAAAATTAGCGCTTGATCGTCAAATGAGTACTTTAATAACAGATATAAAATCAAAACAAGCAAGATTAGAAGCAGAGGGTGGAAAAAAACACCATGAACTAGAAGAAGTGATACAAGATAAAAAACAAAAACTAATAGAATTAAAAAATGAAGCTGATTATTTTACTAAAAGCGTAGAAAAACTAGAGTTGATAAAAAAATCTTTCTATGAAAAAAATTTTACTATTTTTAGTAATAGTTTTAATATGGCAAGAGAAAAGCTTTTTGAAAAGATTAAGCAGGGTTTAAATATATGCGCAACAAAACTAGACATAGAAATTTGGAAAAAATCTTTAAAATCAACAAGCATTAAAAACTCTTATTTTAAAACAGCAAGTGAAATTTCTTTTTGTACGCTTTCTTTTGCTGAGCTTTATTTAAACAGACTAAACAAACATGCTTTAAACCCAAATGATCAATTATTATTTTCATATGTAAAGAAAGTGAAAAAAGAATGTGAAAAGAATTTCCTGGTTGTAACTTCTAATCCTGATTTATATGTTAATATGAAGATTCAAATTTTTGCAATGAATCCCTATTATGTAGTTAAGCATGCACCTAAGAAAGTAAATTACCAAGGGTTAATGAAAAACACTGAATTTGATATAGTTTATGTTGATGAAAAGACTATATGGGCGCCTGTTGCTGATGTTATTTTGGAAGGAAAATATTTTTTAAAGAAAGATTCTAAGACAAAATTTAAGATTTTATAAAAACCTTTTAAACGCTATTTTTAAGTTTTCTTAGCTATAATTATACCGCCTAAATGGTTCGATATGGTATTAAAGAGGATCCAACACATTAATTATAAGCTGTGATGTGTGATTTACCGTGTTCTGTGACTTCGTTTGAGTTTTGAAAAAAGCGAGAAGCTGCAGCCTTTAAAAATCACCTAATGGCATACTTTGACTTTTTGAGGGTCAGACACTTATACTCCGGCCATTTGGGTTTTTGTAATATTTTTAAGGAAAATAATGAAAATTTTAATACTAGGAAGCGGTGCTAGGGAGTATTCTATTGCTTTGGCTCTTCAAAAAACAAATGATAATTTAGAATTTTATTTTGCTCCAGGAAATGGTGCTACTGCTAAAATAGGAACAAATCTTAACATGAAAGACCCTAAAGTTATAACAGCTTATGCAAAGGCATCTGAGATTGATCTTTGTATAGTCGGGAGTGAAAATTTTTTAGCAGAGGGTATAGTAGATCTTTTTAAAGAAAACAATATCGCTATTTTTGGGCCTACTAAAGCTGCTGCTATGTTGGAAGCTTCAAAATCTTTTATGAAGAGTTTTTTAAAAAAATATAAAATCAAAACAGCTAAATTTTTAAACACAACTGATTATGAAAAAGCTAAGAAATTTATCACATCTTTAACACCTCCTATTGTTGTAAAAGCAGATGGCTTATGCGCAGGTAAAGGGGTGATTATCGCGCAAAGCCATGAAGAAGCTTTAGAGGCTACTAAAAATATGCTAAGTGGAGAAAGCTTTGGGGAAGCTGGAAAAATTGTTGTGATTGAAGAATATCTTGATGGTTTTGAATTAAGCGTATTTGCGGTTTGTGATGGAAATGATTTTATATTGTTGCCTGCGGCACAAGATCATAAAAGATTGTTAGATAATGATAAAGGGCCTAATACAGGTGGTATGGGGGCTTATGCTCCAAGTACTTTAGCAAGTGAAAGTTTGTTAGAGCAAGTGAAGAAAGATATAGTGGCGCCAACTCTTAAAGGCATGAAAGAAGAAGGTGCTGAATTTGTTGGAGTGTTGTTTATAGGTTTGATGGTTGTAAATAATAAACCTTATGTTTTAGAGTATAATGTGCGTTTTGGTGATCCTGAATGTGAGGTTTTGATGCCTTTAATAGAAAATCCTTTGGATTTGTTTTTAGCATGTGTGAATAAAAATCTTGCTAATACTCATATAAAAATTAAAAATGAATTTGCTGTGGGTGTGGTTTGTGCAAGCAAAAATTATCCTTACAAGGACTCCCCAAAAGCATTGATCGAAATAGGAAATATTCCTCAAAATTCTCATATTTCTTATGCTGGTGTGAGTTTAGAAGATGATAAATTATATGCCAGTGGTGGCCGTGTGTTGGTTTGCGTGGGAACTGGCAAAAGCATTGAAGAAGCTCAAAAAAATGCTTATATGCTTTGTGAAAATGTCCATTTTAAAGGAAAACAATACAGAAAAGATATTGCCTTTCAGGTTCTTAAATGAGCACCAATCAAGAATTATTTGATAAGCTAGAAAAAGAAGAAATAAAAATAGCAAGTTTTAAAAAAAGATTTTTAGCTTATGTTGTTGATAGTTTTGTAATTTTGGGCATTGTAAGTATTATTTTGCTTGATAAAATTAATTCTATGCAAACTTATGAAGAAATTCATAATCTTTTAATGCGTTTTGCTGGTGGGATTTTGATTTTACAGTTTGCATACCATAGTTTATTTACTTATTTATATGGTGCAACTTTAGGAAAAATGCTTTTGAAGATCATGGTGATTGATCAAGAATTACTAGATAAGCCAAATTTTACTCAAAGCGCTTTAAGAGCAGGTGTAAGACAAATTAGTGATATGTTGTATGGTTTAGGATTTGCTTGGGCTTTGAGTAATATTGTTTTGAAAACTTGGCATGATTATGCAGCCAAAACAGTGGTGATAGATCTTGCGTAAAATATTGCTTTCTTTGGCTTGCGTAGGGAGTTTATATGCTTCTAAGGTAGATATTTATGCTTTAGATGTTGTAAAAACAAATGATATTATAGAAGCAAAAAATAATGTGGTTGTAGTTTCTGATTTGTATTTAATAACCGCAAACGAGGCTAAATTTAATGAAACAACTAAAGATTTAGAATTGTTTGGTGATGTAAATATCTTACGAGGGCAAAAAGAAAGAACTAATTCTACTTATACTAAAATTAATCTTAAAGATAATACAACAGCTTTTAAAAATTTATTTTTTTCAAATAATGATTTAGAGGTTTGGCTGCAATGTCATCAAGCAAATTTAAATGATAAGTTTGTTGTAACTAAAAAGTCGGTTGTTTCTAGTTGTAATGTTGAAAATCCTGATTGGGAAATTCGTTTTGATGAGGGTAAATTAAATAAAGAGAGTAATTTTTTACATCTTTATAATGCAAAATTATATGTAAAAAATACCCCTGTGATGTATTTGCCGTATTTTGGCTTTAGCGTAGATACCAAAAGAAAAAGTGGTTTGTTAATTCCTCAGGTGATTTTAAAACAAAGCGAGGGATTATATTATAACCAACCAATCTATTATGTTATTGATGATAGTGTAGATATTCAATTTGAACCTCAAATTAGGACAAAAAGAGGCTATGGATTATACTCAACTTTAAGATTTATTGATAGTCCTTATTCTCAAGGTGAAATTAGCGGTGGTATTTTTGGAGAAAAATCAAGCTATAAAAAAGAAGAAAATTTAAAAAACAAAGAACATTATGGTTTAGAGATTAAATATTCAAGCGAAGCTTTATTCAAGAGTCTTTTGAGTGATGAATTTCAAGAAGGCTTATGGATTGATGCTACTTATTTAAATGATGTAGATTATATGAACTTAAGCTCTAGTGCAAAAACTGAAGCTTCTTTGGTTACCTCAAAAATAAATTATTTCTTATCTGATGATGATAATTATTATGGTGCTTATGCGAAGTATTATATAGATACTTCTAAAATTAGCAACAAAGATACCATGCAAGAATACCCTTCTTTTCAGTATCATAGATATTTAAATGGTTTTTTTGATAACTATATACAGTATAGCTTAGATGCTTCTTTTCATAGATATTATAGACATACGGGTATTTATGCTAAAACTTTAGATTTTGATTTACCTTTAATTTATCATACAAGTTTTTTGGATGATTTTTTAAATTTTGCCTTTACAGAAAGAGTTTATGCAAATTTTGTAGATTATTCTAATACAGATAGTAAAAATCAAGAGCACTTGTTTAGAAATTCACATAATTTTTCTTTATATACAGATCTTTCTAAACCTTATGAAAATTTTTATCATACCTTATATTTAGGTGCTAATTATTTTATACCCGGGGCTAAATCAGGTAAAATTACAGAAGATTTTATAGAATTAAAAGATGATCCTGAACAGTTTAATTTTTCGATGTATCAGTATTTTTATAGTGCTTTAGGTAAAAAAAAGCTATATCATAGTTTAAAGGCTAAATATTTTACCAAAGAAGGTAGTTTTGGTGGTTTTGACAATGTTGTGGAATATTTTTATAATGATTATATAAGTTTAAGAAATGAGGCAGAATATTCAGGGGTAGATAATCGCTTTGATAAAGTATTTAGTGAAGCCTTGTTTGATTATGGTGAGTGGAAAGTTAGTTTAAATCATGCTTATAGAATATATGAAAAAGAAAAATATAATTTTTTAGGAACTAAAGCTCAGTATGATATAAATACTAACTATCAAATATTTGGTGGTTTGTGGTTTGATTTAAATAAAGATCCTGAAAAATGGGAGGTAGGTTATACTTATCAAAGAAAGTGTTGGAATTATTCTTTGATGTACCGTAAGGATATTTCACCTAAACTTACTAGCGGTGGGATTAGCGCTAAAGATCAAAGCGGTGTATATTTTATGTTTAATTTTTATCCTTTGGGTGGTGTATCTTATGATTTTTCTTTGGAAGAAAATGAAAGGTCTATATAATGTTTTTTGAAGATGAAAAAGAAGCACTTGAAAGATTATATGATTTACTCCCATTAAATAAATTAAAAGATTATATCATTATTACTCCTTCTTTAAAATCTATAGTTTTTGTTGATGCATTGGCAAAAAAATTAGAAATACCCTATGATTTTTTATTTACAGAGCAAATCAAAGCTCCTAATAATGATGAATGTCAAATAGCTATGATTAGCGAAACAAAAGAATTAGTTTACAATGAAGCCTTGGTTAAGGCTTTTGATATAAGCTTAGATTATATTTATGGTGAGGCAAATAGGACTTATGAAGAAAAAATTTTAAAGAATGTATACCGTTATAGAAAAGGTAATCTTTTAAAAGATTTAAAAGGAAAAAATATTTTAATGTTGCATGAGGGGTGTGAGAGTGGAATTACTGCTTCTTCATGTATAAAAAGTTTGTTAAAAGAAGAGGTTAGTAGTATTATTTATGCCACCGCTTTAATGCCAAGTGACGTATATGATTATATTAGTGTTTTTGCAGATGAGGTTTATTGCGTGCAAAAAATTGATCATTTTGTAGATATTGAGTTTTATTTTAAAAATAAAACGATGTTGCAAGCTCACGAAATTTTAGATATCTTAGAAGAAAGTAGATATTATTTACCTTTAAAAAAATAAATTTATACCTGAGCAACAAGTTGTTTAGATATAAATTTATAGGCAAAATAAAAACAGGCTTTTTAAGTTTTAGTTTTTAAAATTTAAAAAGCTTATTTGGTTTTGCCTATGATAAAAATTTAAAGGAAAATCATGCGACATGAAATAAATATTAATAACCACATTGAAATATTTGATACCGATAAAGTGGCAAAACAAGCAGCAGGTGCAGTTTTAATGCAAGAAAAAAATGCAGTAGTTTTAGCAACTGTAGCAAGAGAAGAAAAAATGGTGGAAGAGGATTTTTTACCTCTTACAGTGCAATATATAGAAAAAGCTTATGCGGCAGGTAAAATTCCAGGAGGTTATGTAAAAAGAGAAACCAAACCGGGCGACAGTGAAACATTAAGCGCTAGGATTATAGATAGAAGTCTAAGACCTCTTTTTCCAAAAGGATATGCATATCCAACCCAAATTGTTATAATGGTTCTTTCTGCTGATCCTGAAGTAGATTTACAAGTGATGAGTTTAAATGCTGCAAGTGTTGCTTTATATTTAAGTGATATCCCTATTAAAGCACCTGTTTGTGGTGTAAGAATAGGTCGTATAAATAATGAATTTGTTTTAAATCCAAGCAATAATGAGTTAAAAAATAGCACTCTTGATCTTTATGTTGCAGGTGTTAAAGACGAACTTTTAATGATAGAAATGAGGGCTTTATCTAATAAAAAAGATAATCAGCACTGCATGAATGAGCTTAGTGAAGATGATACACTCAAGGCTTTAGATTTTGCAAGCAGCGCAATTTTGCGTGGCTCGAATGAATATGAAAAAGCATTTGCTGCTTATAGGAAAAATTCTAAACTCGAGTTTAAAATAGAGTCAGATAATATTCAAATTATTGACTATATAAAAAATACTTATATAACAAAACTCAAAATTGCTATTAATCAAATGGCAAAAAGTGAAAGGGCAAGTGAAATTTTACAAATTGCAAAAGAGATTGAAAGCGAATCTATGGCTATTGAAAACGAATGGAAATTTGAAGATATTGAAAAAGCTTTACATGTATGCAAAAGAGAACTTGTTAGAAACCAAATTATTAATGAAAATAAAAGAGCAGATGGTAGAGGTTTAAAGGATGTTAGAAAAATAGACATAGAAACAAATATTTTACCAAGTGCACATGGATCTTGTCTTTTTACTAGAGGGCAAACTCAAGCTTTAGTTGTTGCAACTTTAGGAAATGATAATGATGCGCAAATGTCAGATATGCTTACAGAAAAAAACCCAATTTGTGAAAAATTTATGGTTAATTATAATTTTCCAGGTTTTTCGGTGGGCGAAGCTAGCCCTATAAAAGCCCCTGGTAGAAGAGAGCTTGGCCATGGAAATTTGGCAAAAAGAGCTTTGTATCCTAGTGTTGATGCAGATTATATTCATACAATTCGTTTGGTTTCTGAAATTTTAGAAAGTAATGGTTCTAGTTCTATGGCTACTGTTTGTGGCGGTGCATTGGCTTTAAGAGCTGCAGGAGTAAAAAGTGAAAAACTAGTCGCAGGTGTGGCGATGGGACTTGTTTTTGAAGAAGAAAAATATGCTATTTTGACCGATATTATGGGACTTGAAGATCATGATGGAGATATGGATTTTAAAGTAGCAGGAAGCCATGATGGAATCACTGCTTTGCAGATGGATATAAAGCTTGGCGGTATAGAACAAAAAGTATTACAAGAGGCGTTATATCAAGCTAAAGAAGCAAGAGGATATATTTTAAATTTAATGCAAGAAGCTTGTGAAAAAATCATCGTAAATGAGGCTATTTTACCAAAAGTTGAAATTTTCAATGTTGATCCAAATAAAATTCCTGATATCATAGGACAAGGTGGTAAAACCATTAAAGATATCATTGAAAAATTCGAGGTAAATATTGATTTAGATAGAGATAAAGGTGAGGTTAAAATAGCAGGAATTGATCATAATTTGATTTCTCAAAGTAAAGAGTATATATTAAATTTACTTCACTCTAAAGGTTCTAACAAAAGGCGCGATAAAAAAGAAATGCCTAAATTTGATATTGGAGAAGAATTTTTAGGAAGAGTTCAAAAAGTTGTAGAGTTTGGAGTTTTTGTAGAACTTAAAGAAGGCGTGGATGGTTTGTTGCATAACTCTAAGATTAAGGAAAAGTTAGAGGTAGGGCATGAAATTAAAGTTAAAGTTGCAGAAATCAAAAATGGAAAAGTATCTTTAGATTTAGCCTAAATTTTGAGCATATTAAAAAATATGCTCAAAATTTTATATTATATCTTGACAAAAGAATATTCTTTTGGCATAATTTCGTTTTCTGATTGTCTCGTTAGCTCAGCCGGTAGAGCATCTCCCTTTTAAGGAGGGGGCCGTTGGTTCGAATCCAACACGGGACACCACTAAAATCTTTATGGTCGCTTAGCTCAGTTGGTAGAGCGCCACCCTTACAAGGTGGATGTCATAAGTTCGAGTCTTATAGTGACCACCATTCTTTTATTGTTTCAGGTGCGGCGGTAGTTCAGCTGGTTAGAATATCGGCCTGTCACGCCGGAGGTCGCGGGTTCGAGCCCCGTCCGCCGCGCCATTGTCTCGTTAGCTCAGCCGGTAGAGCATCTCCCTTTTAAGGAGGGGGCCGTTGGTTCGAATCCAACACGGGACACCACTAAAATCTTTATGGTCGCTTAGCTCAGTTGGTAGAGCGCCACCCTTACAAGGTGGATGTCATAAGTTCGAGTCTTATAGTGACCACCATTCTTTTATTGTTTCAGGTGCGGCGGTAGTTCAGCTGGTTAGAATATCGGCCTGTCACGCCGGAGGTCGCGGGTTCGAGCCCCGTCCGCCGCGCCATTGTCTCGTTAGCTCAGCCGGTAGAGCATCTCCCTTTTAAGGAGGGGGCCGTTGGTTCGAATCCAACACGGGACACCACTTACTGACCCTTTCGTCTAGTGGCTCAGGACGTCACTCTCTCTGTGTGATAACAGAGGTTCAAATCCTCTAGGGGTCGCCATATGAATATATATCATAATCAAATACAATAGATTAAAATTTATTTTACTTCATCACCTTTTTTCCATATTTTTCCAAAACTTCATATTCCGCATATTGCATATCATAATACACATCTTAAAATCTCTCTATCTTTTTTCCTCCCTATTTTTCACTATTTTTTCTAAAAATTCTACTACATATATAAACCAATATACCCCCCCCCTTTTTTTTTTCAATCATAAATTTACACATTAACACCACACATAATAACAAATCTAAACTCATCCTAAAACAAATTTCTTTAAAATACCCAATCTATATTAATAAAACTTTAAGCTTTTATTGCTATAATTTCATTTCCTTTTTAAACAAAAGGATTTTAAAAAGCTAAGACTTTTTGTCTTAATTTTTTAGTATTTGTTCTTTAAATTATTAATATTGTTAATCAAATCTTATTAGTCAATCTTTGAAATCTAAATAAGTGATCGATTGAGCCAGAAAGATTTATTTTAAATCTTACACAATCAACTTTTTCTTTGAAGAAAAAGATTAAACTTATCCAATTATTTTTTTATGGAGAGTTTGATCCTGGCTCAGAGTGAACGCTGGCGGCGTGCCTAATACATGCAAGTCGAACGATGAAGCGACTAGCTTGCTAGTTGTGGATTAGTGGCGCACGGGTGAGTAAGGTATAGTTAATCTGCCCTACACAAGAGGACAACAGTTGGAAACGGCTGCTAATACTCTATACTCCTGCTTAACACAAGTTGAGTAGGGAAAGTTTTTCGGTGTAGGATGAGACTATATAGTATCAGCTAGTTGGTGAGGTAATGGCTCACCAAGGCTATGACGCTTAACTGGTCTGAGAGGATGATCAGTCACACTGGAACTGAGACACGGTCCAGACTCCTACGGGAGGCAGCAGTAGGGAATATTGCGCAATGGGGGAAACCCTGACGCAGCAACGCCGCGTGGAGGATGACACTTTTCGGAGCGTAAACTCCTTTTCTTAGGGAAGAATTCTGACGGTACCTAAGGAATAAGCACCGGCTAACTCCGTGCCAGCAGCCGCGGTAATACGGAGGGTGCAAGCGTTACTCGGAATCACTGGGCGTAAAGGGCGCGTAGGCGGATTATCAAGTCTCTTGTGAAATCCAACGGCTTAACCGTTGAACTGCTTGGGAAACTGGTAATCTAGAGTGGGGGAGAGGCAGATGGAATTGGTGGTGTAGGGGTAAAATCCGTAGATATCACCAAGAATACCCATTGCGAAGGCGATCTGCTGGAACTTAACTGACGCTAAGGCGCGAAAGCGTGGGGAGCAAACAGGATTAGATACCCTGGTAGTCCACGCCCTAAACGATGTATGCTAGTTGTTGGGGTGCTAGTCATCTCAGTAATGCAGCTAACGCATTAAGCATACCGCCTGGGGAGTACGGTCGCAAGATTAAAACTCAAAGGAATAGACGGGGACCCGCACAAGCGGTGGAGCATGTGGTTTAATTCGAAGATACGCGAAGAACCTTACCTGGGCTTGATATCCTAAGAACCTTATAGAGATATGAGGGTGCTAGCTTGCTAGAACTTAGAGACAGGTGCTGCACGGCTGTCGTCAGCTCGTGTCGTGAGATGTTGGGTTAAGTCCCGCAACGAGCGCAACCCACGTATTTAGTTGCTAACACTTCGGGTGAGCACTCTAAATAGACTGCCTTCGTAAGGAGGAGGAAGGTGTGGACGACGTCAAGTCATCATGGCCCTTATGCCCAGGGCGACACACGTGCTACAATGGCATATACAATGAGACGCAATACCGCGAGGTGGAGCAAATCTATAAAATATGTCCCAGTTCGGATTGTTCTCTGCAACTCGAGAGCATGAAGCCGGAATCGCTAGTAATCGTAGATCAGCCATGCTACGGTGAATACGTTCCCGGGTCTTGTACTCACCGCCCGTCACACCATGGGAGTTGATTTCACTCGAAGCCGGAATACTAAACTAGTTACCGTCCACAGTGGAATCAGCGACTGGGGTGAAGTCGTAACAAGGTAACCGTAGGAGAACCTGCGGTTGGATCACCTCCTTTCTAGAGTACTAAAGTAATAAGTCTCACAACTATTACTTCAATAAACTCAATCATCCTTGTTTAGATTTCAAAGATTGATGAAAAAGCTAATTTTGGGGAATTAGCTCAGCTGGGAGAGTGTGTGCTTTGCACATAAAAGCGTTAAGAAAAAGCAAACTGCTTTGCTTTTTTAGCTTTTCTCATAAAGTACTACGTTGCTTTATGAACTGCGTGCTTTAACTAGTTGAACTTTTTCTCTTAAGTTCTTTATGGGGAATTAGCTCAGCTGGGAGAGCGCCTGCTTTGCACGCAGGAGGTCAGCGGTTCGATCCCGCTATTCTCCACCATTATTAAGGGCCTATAGCTCAGCTGGTTAGAGTGCACCCCTGATAAGGGTGAGGTCACAAGTTCAAGTCTTGTTAGGCCCACCATAAAAAAGATTTGTTTGCAATATAAATATATAAGTTTTAAAACTTAAAGTAAGTATATTAAATATATTTATAAATAAAAATATTTTAATTATTAATTTACTTACTTTAGGTTTTAAGACCTAAATTAAATAAATAATAAAATATTTTATATATTAGATTAGTTATTTAAAGTTATTTGAATTATCATTGTTAAGAGTCACAAGCAAGTTTTAATAAAAACAATTTTACAGAACTTGTTAAAGAATAAAATTATTATTATCTTTGCTTTAGTCTTTAAAGATTAAAGATAAGTTTTAAACTCACAGCTTATTAGCTATATTTAGTTATTAAGTGTTTAAATGCTTTCCGTCTTGAGATAGTAAGGTTTTATTATAAAAACTTTAACAAGGAAGTGATGCGTTTTAGAATAAAAGGTAAAAAAGGTAAGCTACTAAGAGCGAATGGTGGATGCCTTGACTGGTAAAGGCGATGAAGGACGTACTAGACTGCGATAAGCTACGGGGAGCTGTCAAGAAGCTTTGATCCGTAGATTTCCGAATGGGGCAACCCAGTATATAGAGATATATACTACCATAATGGAGCGAACGAGGGGAATTGAAACATCTTAGTACCCTCAGGAAAAGAAATCAATAGAGATTACGTCAGTAGCGGCGAGCGAAAGCGTAAGAGGGCAAACCCAGTGCTTGCACTGGGGGTTGTAGGACTGTAATGTGCAATAAGTAAGGTTAGTAGAACACTCTGGAAAGTGTAGCCATAGAGGGTGATAGTCCCGTATACGAAAACCAAACTTTAGCTAGCAGTATCCTGAGTAGGGCGAAACACGTGGAATTTTGTCTGAAGCTGGGTCGACCACGATCCAACCCTAAATACTAATACCAGATCGATAGTGCACAAGTACCGTGAGGGAAAGGTGAAAAGAACTGAGGTGATCAGAGTGAAATAGAACCTGAAACCATTTGCTTACAATCATTCAGAGCACTATGTAGCAATACAGTGTGATGGACTGCCTTTTGCATAATGAGCCTGCGAGTTGTGGTGTCTGGCAAGGTTAAGCACACGCGAAGCCGTAGCGAAAGCGAGTCTGAATAGGGCGCTTAAGTCAGATGCTGCAGACCCGAAACGAAGTGATCTATCCATGAGCAAGTTGAAGCTAGTGTAAGAACTAGTGGAGGACTGAACCCATAGGCGTTGAAAAGCCCCGGGATGACTTGTGGATAGGGGTGAAAGGCCAATCAAACTTCGTGATAGCTGGTTCTCTCCGAAATATATTTAGGTATAGCGTTGTGTCGTAGTATAAGGGGGTAGAGCACTGAATGGGCTAGGGCATACACCAATGTACCAAACCCTATCAAACTCCGAATACCTTATATGTAATCACAGCAGTCAGGCGGCGAGTGATAAAATCCGTCGTCAAGAGGGAAACAACCCAGACTATCAGCTAAGGTCCCCAAGTCTTACTTAAGTGGAAAACGATGTGAAGTTACTTAAACAACCAGGAGGTTGGCTTAGAAGCAGCCATCCTTTAAAGAAAGCGTAATAGCTCACTGGTCTAGTGATTTTGCGCGGAAAATATAACGGGGCTAAAGTAAGCACCGAAGCTATAGACTTAGTTTTACTAAGTGGTAGGAGAGCGTTCTATTTGCGTCGAAGGTATACCGGTAAGGAGTGCTGGAGCGAATAGAAGTGAGCATGCAGGCATGAGTAGCGATAATTAATGTGAGAATCATTAACGCCGTAAACCCAAGGTTTCCTACGCGATGCTCGTCATCGTAGGGTTAGTCGGGTCCTAAGTCGAGTCCGAAAGGGGTAGACGATGGCAAATTGGTTAATATTCCAATACCAACATTAGTGTGCGATGGAAGGACGCTTAGGGCTAAGCAAGCTAGCGGATGGAAGTGCTAGTCTAAGGATGTAGGAGCTTATACAGGCAAATCCGTATAAGAATACTCCGAGATCTTAAAGGCTCTTTGAAGTCTTCGGATGGATAGGAGAATTGCTGATGCCGTCGAGCCAAGAAAAGTTTCTAAGTTTAGCTAATGTTGCCCGTACCGTAAACCGACACAGGTGGGTGGGATGAGTATTCTAAGGCGCGTGGAAGAACTCTCTTTAAGGAACTCTGCAAAATAGCACCGTATCTTCGGTATAAGGTGTGGTTCGCTTTGTATTAGAATTTACTTCGAAAGCAAAGAAACTTACAACAAAGAGTCCCTCCCGACTGTTTACCAAAAACACAGCACTCTGCTAACTCGTAAGAGGATGTATAGGGTGTGACGCCTGCCCGGTGCTCGAAGGTTAATTGATGGGGTTAGCATTAGCGAAGCTCTTGATCGAAGCCCGAGTAAACGGCGGCCGTAACTATAACGGTCCTAAGGTAGCGAAATTCCTTGTCGGTTAAATACCGACCTGCATGAATGGCGTAACGAGATGGGAGCTGTCTCAAAGAGGGATCCAGTGAAATTGTAGTGGAGGTGAAAATTCCTCCTACCCGCGGCAAGACGGAAAGACCCCGTGGACCTTTACTACAGCTTGACACTGCTATTTGGATAAGAATGTGCAGGATAGGTGGGAGGCTTTGAGTAATAGACGCCAGTTTATTATGAGCCATTGTTGAGATACCACTCTTTCTTATTTGGGTAGCTAACCAGCTTGAGTTATCCTCAAGTGGGACAATGTCTGGTGGGTAGTTTGACTGGGGCGGTCGCCTCCCAAATAATAACGGAGGCTTACAAAGGTTGGCTCAGAACGGTTGGAAATCGTTCGTAGAGTATAAAGGTATAAGCCAGCTTAACTGCAAGACATACAAGTCAAGCAGAGACGAAAGTCGGTCTTAGTGATCCGGTGGTTCTGTGTGGAAGGGCCATCGCTCAAAGGATAAAAGGTACCCCGGGGATAACAGGCTGATCTCCCCCAAGAGCTCACATCGACGGGGAGGTTTGGCACCTCGATGTCGGCTCATCGCATCCTGGGCTGGAGCAGGTCCCAAGGGTATGGCTGTTCGCCATTTAAAGCGGTACGCGAGCTGGGTTCAGAACGTCGTGAGACAGTTCGGTCCCTATCTGCCGTGGGCGTAAGAAGATTGAAGAGATTTGACCCTAGTACGAGAGGACCGGGTTGAACAAACCACTGGTGTAGCTGTTGTTCTGCCAAGAGCATCGCAGCGTAGCTAAGTTTGGAACGGATAAACGCTGAAAGCATCTAAGCGTGAAGCCAACTCTAAGATGAATCTTCTCTAAGCTCTCTAGAAGACTACTAGTTTGATAGGCTGGGTGTGTAATGGATGAAAGTCCTTTAGCTGACCAGTACTAATAGAGCGTTTGGCTTATCTTTTTTATAAGCATCACTTCCTTGTTAAGGTTTTTAATAAAGCTTTGAGTGTTTTTATATGAAAACTATATTAGCTTATAAAATCTTACAAGTAAAGTTTATATTAGAACTTGCTCTTAACATTGTTTTTTAAGTATTCTTAAAAAGATAATAAAGTGATTTAGTTTAATTAAATATTTAAACATAAAATAAAGATATTTTATAATCTAAATTTATTATTTTTATAATTTAATTTTTAAAAGAATATTTAAATAACAATGTCCGTGATTATACAGATGTGGAGACGCCTTGTCCCATCCCGAACCAAGAAGCTAAGCACATCGTGGGTGATGATACTACGCCTTACTGGCAGGGGGAAAGTAGCTCATTGCGGACTTGTTAATTCTTATTATTCTTACTTTATACATAATCTTACGTTTGTTTTTATTGTTAGTTATTATTTTAGTTTTTATAAAATTTAGTTATTTGCTTAGTTTGGGTTTTAGTTGGGTTATTTTATTTTGGATATTTTTGTTTGTGACATTATTTTTATATTTTTATTATTTTAGATTATATTTCTTGTGTTTCTTTCTTGTAGTTCTTAATTATTCATAATTTATAGTTTAATTTATAGTTTAATTTATAGTTTAATTTATAGTTTAATTTATAGTTTAATTTATAGTTTAATTTATAGTTTAATTTATAGTTTAATTTATAGTTTAATTTATAGTTTAATTTATAGTTTAATTTATAGTTTAATTTATAGTTTAATTTATAGTTTAATTTATAGTTTAATTTATAGTTTAATTTATAGTTTAATTTATAGTTTAATTTATAGTGCTTTTTATTTTTAAATTTTTTATGGTTCTTAGGTTTGTTATTTTATTTTTTATGGTTTTTAAATTTCTAGTTTTTAGTTGTTTATGTTTTTATTGTGAAAATTTTTAATTAATTTGTGCTGGTTAGATAGAGTATTTATTGTTATTTTTATTATTTTATAAAATTTAGTTTTATGCGTTTTTTAGTTATTTATTGGTTATTCTATTTTATTTTTAATTTTTTTTAGTTTTATGTATTATTTTTTATGCTTTAGATTTGTGTTGTTGGCTATTGAATTGTTTTAATGGCTTATTGGGTGGTTTGGTTTGAGGATTTAGTTGTTTTAAATTTGAAATGTTTATAACAAATTTGATAAATTTGGTTTTTTATTTTTTATTGCTTATGTTTTTGGTTTGTGGATTTTTTGGGTTAGTTGTATGTATTTTATATTATTTTAGAAATAAAAAGAATGTTGAGTAAGGTATTAATTAGTAAAATATGTATTTGTTTGTAAAAGATTTTTATATGGGCTTTACTAGATTGTAATATAATGTCAAGATGGTATTAAGTAGATTGGAAAATTTTTTAAGAGATAATAATGTTTTTTTAAGTGGTAGCGCAGGGGTTGGTAAGTCATTTTTAACTATGGATGTTATAAAGGCTTTTAAAGAGCAAGGAAAAAGTGTTATTGTATTAGGTTCTACTGCACTTAGTGCTTTTAATATAGGTGGAGTAACTTTACATAGTTTTTTTGCTTTTAAAAGATGTCAAAACTATGATGAATTATATTATGAGGATAGAAAACAAAAAGATAAATTAGAAAAATTAAAGAGGGTTTTAAAACAATGTGATTTGTTGGTTATAGATGAAATCTCTATGGTAAGTGCTTCGTTGATGGAAATGATTTATTATAGATTATCAAGAAGTGGTTTTAATGGTAAAATTTTATTAGTTGGAGATTTTTTTCAACTTCCACCCGTGCTTAAGCATAAAGAAAATCAAATTCAAAGTACTTTATTTCAAAATACTTTATATGCTTTTTCTTCGCAAGCTTGGAATGATCTTAAATTTATTAATTTAAAACTTAGTATTACAAAAAGAACTTTAGATAAACAATTTTACGAATATTTGTTTTTTCTTAGAATGGGTGAAGCAAATAAAGAAATATTGAATTTCTTTAAAAAAATGTTAATTAGTTCAAAAAATTTACTTGAGTATATGGATGAGTATACTTTATTATGTGCTACCAATAAAAAGACTAATTTTATTAACACAGAAAAACTAAATCTTTTGCATGGTGAAGAAAGAGTATTTAAGGCAAAAGTAGAAAAACTTGATTATGCATTAGATGATAAAAGTCTTAAACAGTGGATTAGCGGATTAAATTCTTTAGAAGAATTAAAGCTAAAAATAGGCGCTAAGATTATTTTTTGTGTGAATAATAAAGAAGAAAATTATTATAATGGTGAGCAAGGTGTTGTTTTAGATTTCATAAAAGATAAAGAGCAAGAATATATTCTGATAGAAAAAAATAATGGTGAAAGATTGAAATTAAAACCATATGAATACACCTTAGAAGAGTATGAGTTAGACAAAGATGAAAAACTAGAAGTTAAGATAAAAGCTAAATTTGCTCAATTTCCTATAAAACTAGCTTATGCTATAACAATCCATAAATCTCAAGGTATGAGCATAGATAAATTAATATGTGATATTGATGGAATTTTTGAAAAAGGACAATTGTATGTATGTTTATCAAGAGCCATTAATCCAAGTAATTTAAAAATCATATATAATTATAAAATACCTTTTGAAGATTATTTTTTAAAAATTTTAAAATTTGATAAAGAAGTAAAGCGATTTTATCTGCAAGAAAAGTTTATAAATTTAGAAGAAGATAAGGAGTGATTATGAGATGGGTGGTAATTTTATTTTTTTCTTTTTGTAGTATTTATGCTAACTCTTTGAGTATAGAAGATTTTAGAACGGATTTGTATTCAAAAGCTGGAAATAATACTTTAAAAAAGATTGAAATGACTTTAGATTTTGAGGGAGAAAATTTAGAACAAAAGAAAATTATAGATGCATTAAATACTATTGTATCTAGTTATTTTTATGAGGATTTATTTACAGAAGTGGGTAAAAACAACTTCAAAGAAACTTTGCTTAAATTTAGCAATAAAAAATACAAAACTCAAATAAAAAACATTTATATTTTAAAAGTTAATTCAGTGGCTCAATTTGATATAGAAGAACTGAAGCGTTTTGTAAAAGATTTAGAAAAAAAAGACGAAGATTCAAAAGAAACTGCTAAGCAAGAAGAAATTCAAAATATTCTTAAAGTTATTAAAACTTCAGATCAAAATAATACTCAACCAAAAGATATAAATGCTACTCAAACAAATAGTATTAAAGATAGCAATATAAGTTTTAATCAAGATGTTAATACAAGTAAAGAGGCTATGGATATGATTTTAAAAACTATGGAAAATACTCAAATGCAAATGTTGGCACTAAACAAAGAACAAGATTTGTTTAAAGAGATACCATTTTGATTATTGGATTATATCAAAATGACTTGGGATTTTTGGTATAAAAATATTTTCGTTAATATTTTGATCAAATTTTTGATTGTGAAAATAAATACTGACTAAATTTCCCAATTCATCTTTATAAGAAATACTATTAAGACTACTATTTTTTAGTTTGATATTATATGTGATATTTTCGTATTTTGCTTCATAGTTTTCGTGAGATATTAACTTTGCGTTTTTAAAAATTGCTTGGAGATTTGGTAAATTTTGCAATTGAGTGTAAATGGCTTGTTCTAATTCAGGTTCTATGATAACAACTTCTTTGTTATTGATATAAATTTGCTTTTTATTTGGCTTAGTATAATTCCAAAAGGCTTTATTTTGAGTAATGATAAAATTTCCTTTATAATTTAGCGAAGAATTATTGCTTTGCACTTTTTGTTCAAAATCACTGCTAAAATTTTTAAAATTTATATCAAAAGCAAAAATATCACAAGTAAATATCATTAAAAATACAAAATATTTCATAGCTACCCTTTAAAAATTTTGCAAATTATATAAAATTTATGCAAATAAAATTTTATATAGTTCTAATTAAAATCAAGGTATAATTTAGCATATATTTTTGTAATTAAAGGTAAAAAAATGTTTTCTAGTGTATTTAAAGCAATATTTGGCACCAAAAACGATCGAGAAGTAAAAAAATATTTAAAGAGAGTTGCACAAATAAATGCTTTAGAGTCAAAATACCAAAATTTAAGTGATGATGAATTAAAACAAAAATTTATAGATTTTAAAACACAAATTCAAAAAGAAGAAAAAACTTTAGACCAAATATTAAATGATGTTTTTGCAATAGTTAGAGAAGTAGGAAAAAGAACGCTTAATATGCGTCATTTTGATGTGCAATTAATTGGTGGTATGGTTTTACATGAGGGAAAAATCGCTGAAATGAAAACCGGGGAAGGTAAAACCTTGGTAGCAACTTTGCCTGTTGTGCTAAATGCTATGAGTGGTAAAGGTGTGCATGTAGTTACTGTAAATGATTATTTGGCTAAAAGAGATGCAGAGCAAATGAGTGCTATTTATAATTTTTTAGGTTTTAGTGTTGGGGTGATACTTTCAGAGCAAAACAGCGATGAAGCCCATAAAAAAGCATATGAATGTGATATAACTTATGGTACAAATAATGAATTTGGTTTTGATTATTTGCGTGATAATATGAAATTTTCAAAGCTTGAAAAAGTACAAAGAGAGCATAATTTTGTTATAGTTGATGAAGTAGATAGTATTTTAATAGATGAAGCAAGAACTCCACTTATAATAAGCGGGCCAACAAATAGAACTTTAGATGGTTATATTAAAGCAAATGAAGTAGCAAAACAAATGCAAAAAGGTCAAGCAGCACCTACTCCTCAAGAATTGCCAAGTGGAGATTTTGTTGTTGATGAGAAAAATAGAACTATCATGATTACAGAGGCTGGAATTTCTAAAGCTGAAAAATTATTTGGAGTGGAAAATTTATATAGTTTAGATAATGCTATTTTAGCTCATCAACTAGATCAAGCATTAAAAGCACATAATTTATTTGAAAAAGATGTGCATTATGTATTAAGAGATAAAGAAGTTGTAATTGTTGATGAATTTACAGGAAGATTAAGCGAAGGAAGGCGTTTTAGTGATGGACTTCATCAAGCATTAGAAGCAAAAGAAAATGTAAAAATTCAAGAAGAAAGTCAAACTTTAGCAGATATTACTTTTCAAAATTATTTTAGAATGTATAAAAAATTAGCCGGTATGACAGGTACTGCACAAACTGAGGCAACAGAATTTTCTCAAATTTATAATCTTGATGTAGTTTCTATACCTACAAATATACCAGTTGCAAGAATAGATAAAGATGATTTGATTTATAAAACGCAGGAAGAAAAATTTAAAGCAGTTATTGAAGAAATAAAAAAAGCAAATGCAAAAGGTCAACCAGTTTTAGTAGGGACTGCAAGTATTGAAAGAAGTGAAGTATTTCACAATATGCTTGTAAAAGAACGCATTCCTCATCATGTACTTAACGCTAAAAATCACGAGCAAGAAGCTTTGATTATCCAAGATGCCGGTAAAAAAGGTGCAGTAACTATAGCTACTAATATGGCAGGACGTGGCGTTGATATAAAAATAGATGATGAAGTAAAGGCTTTAGGTGGTCTTTATATTATAGGAACTGAACGCCATGAAAGTAGAAGAATAGACAATCAACTTCGTGGTCGTGCAGGGCGTCAAGGTGATCCTGGTGTAAGTAGATTTTATTTAAGTTTAGAGGATAATCTTTTGAGAATTTTTGGTGGTGATCGCATTAAAAATATCATGGAAAGGTTAGGTATAGAAGAGGGTGAGCATATAGAAAGTCGCATTGTTACAAGAGCTGTAGAAAATGCTCAAAAAAAAGTCGAAAGTTTACATTTTGAAAGTAGAAAACATTTGCTTGAATATGATGATGTGGCTAATGAACAAAGAAAGACCATCTATAATTATAGAAATGAATTACTAGATGAAGAATTTGATTTGCAAGATAAAATTTTAAAAAATATTGCTGAATATAGCAATTATTTGGTAAGCCAAATTTATCTAAATGCAGAACTTGAAGATGATGTTAAACATTTTGAAAGTTTAAAACAAAAAGTGAGTTATGAGTGCAACCTTGAACTAAACGAAGTTGATTTTAAAGATTTGGGTGTAATTGAAGTAGAAAATAAATTAAGTGAAATTTTAGAAAAAGCTTATAAAGACAAAATGAGTATTATTGAAGATAAGGAAGCTAGAAGAATTGAAAGAATTTTATATCTTCAAATTTTAGATAATCTATGGAGAGAGCATTTATACCAAATGGATATTTTAAAAACTGGTATAGGTTTAAGAAGTTATAATCAAAAAGATCCTTTAGTGGAATATAAAAAGGAAAGTTATAATCTTTTCATGGAGCTTGTTGAGCGCATTAAATTTGACAGTTTAAAATTGTTATTTAATGTAGTTTTTACTCAACAGCAAGCACAAAATTTTGAAGAAAAAAACCATGAACAAAATGAGCAGTTTTTATCAAATACTACAGAAAGTGGTGTTAATGAAAACGGTGAAGCACAAATTACTAAAGTACCTAGAAATTCACCTTGCCCTTGTGGTAGTGGTAAAAAATATAAAGAATGTCATGGTAAAAGTGGTCCTAAAAAAGGTATTTTAGCTTAAGGTTTGAGATGAATTTAGTTATAGTTGAAGATGATATAAATATGAGAAAATCACTCGAAATAGCTTTGGGTGAATACGAAGAATTTACTATAAAATCCTATAAATCAGCAACTGAAGCGCTAAAAAAACTAAATGATGATGTGGATTTGATTATTACAGATATTAATATGCCGGGTATGGATGGTATTGAATTTGTACAAGCTTGTGAGAATAAATATGATTTTATCATTATCACAGGCAATGCAACGCTAAATCGCGCTATAGAAGCAGTAAGGCTTGGAGTAAAAGATTTTCTAGTAAAACCATTTGATATCAATACTTTGGTAACTGCAATAAAACGCGCAAAAATAATTCAAGAAAAGACTTCTAAAAAAACAAATAAAAAGACTACTAAAAAAGAAGAAAATCAAGATTTTTATGGTACTTCTAAGGCTTTGGAAAATTGTTTAAATTTGGCTTTAAAAGCTGCCAAAACAGATGCTAGTGTACTTTTTTTTGGAGAAAGTGGGGTAGGTAAAGAAGTTTTTGCAAATTTTGTACATAAAAATTCAAAAAGAGCGCAAAGGCCTTTTGTGGCAATTAATATGGCGGCAATTCCATCAAATTTGATAGAAAGTGAGCTTTTTGGTTTTGAAAAAGGCGCGTTTACTGATGCTAATACTACTAAAATAGGATTGTTTGAACTTGCTAATGAAGGCACTTTGTTTTTAGATGAAATAGGCGAAATGCCTTATGAAATTCAAGCAAAATTATTAAGAGCTTTGCAAGAAAAAGAAATTACAAGATTAGGAAGTACTAAAAGTATAAAGATTGATGTAAGAATTATCAGCGCAACTAATGCTCATATAGAAAAAAAGATTGCAGATAATGAATTTAGACAAGATTTATATTATAGACTTAATACTATCCCTATTAATATACCACCGCTAAGAGAACGTCAAGAAGAAGTTTTGCAAATTGCGCAAAAGGTATTACTTGATACGTGTAAAGAATATGATTTTAATGAGAAAACTTTAAGCCAAGAAGCGCAAGATGCTTTATTAGCTTATGATTTTCCAGGTAATATTAGAGAATTGATTTCTATTATACAAAGAGCTTGTATTTTAAGTGAAAATGATGAGATTAGTGCTCAAGATTTATTTTTAGAAAGTAGAAAAAGTAAAGATATTAAAAATCTTGAAAAAGAGTTGATTTTAGAAGCTTTAAAAAATTCACAAGATATTACAGAAGCAGCTAAGCTTATAGGGATGAGTGAGAAAATTTTTAGCGAAAAAATGAAAAAATACAATATTACTTAAAAAAGGACGGACAATGAAAAAAATAGCTATTGTAGGTGCAACAGGAGCAGTTGGTGAAGAACTTTTAAATGTCTTAGATGAGCTTGATTTTCCAGTCGAAAGTATTTTGCCATTAGCAAGTGCAAAAAGCGCAGGTAGTGAAGTAGAATTTAGAGGTAAAAGCTATAAAGTAAAAGAATTAACTCCAAGTGTTTTTAAAGAAAATCCTGTAGATATTGCTTTTTTTAGTGCCGGAGGAAGCATAAGTGCTGAGTATGCAAAATACGCAGTAGAGTGTGGTGCTGTAGTGATTGATAATACAAGTCATTTTAGAATGGATGAGAATGTTCCTTTAGTAGTTCCTGAATGTAATAGCGAAGATATTAAAGATTGGGAAAAAACAGGGATTATTGCTAATCCAAATTGCTCTACCATACAAATGGTGCATGTTTTAAAACCACTTGATGATGTATTTAATTTAAAAAGAGTAGATGTAAGTACTTATCAAGCAGCAAGTGGCGCAGGTAAAGAAGGTATGGAAGAACTAGTTCAAGGAATGCAAAGTTTTTTTGCTTTTAAATTAGATGAATTTGAAGCAAAAACTTTTCCATATACTTTGGCTTTAAATTTGATTCCTCAAATTGATGTTTTTAGCGACAATGGCTACACCAAAGAAGAATTAAAAATGGTAAATGAAACGCAAAAAATATTGCATAAAAAACTTGAAATTTCAGCAACTTGCGTAAGAGTTCCTGTGCTTAGAAGTCATAGTGAAGCTATTACTATGCATTTTGAAAAAGATGTTGATGTTGCTAAAGTTAGAGAGATACTTTCTAAAGCACCAAGTGTTGTTGTAATTGATGATATAGAAAATAAAAAATACCCTATGCCACTTTTTACAAGTGATACTAACGAAACTTATGTAGGAAGAATTAGATGTGATATTAATCACAAAAACATTTTACACTTATGGTGTGTGGCTGATCAAATTCGTGTAGGAGCTGCTACAAATGCAGTGCGTATTGCACAAAAATGGCTAGAATTGGTTTAAAAAGGAGAAAAATGCTAGAAAGATTTTTTGAGAATTTGTTAGTTAAAAGTCGTTTGGTTACTATTTTACCTGTAATTTTTGGTTTAATAGGGGCTTTTGTTTTATTTTTTATCGCAAGTTATGATGTGATTAAAGTTTTAAAATATGTATTTGAATACTTTATGCTACCAAATTCTACGGTAGATTTGCATGAAGATATTGTTGGTTTGATTATAGGAGCTGTGGATTTATATTTGATGGCTTTGGTTTTATTTATTTTTTCTTTTGGAATTTATGAGCTTTTTATTAGCGAAATAGAGGATTTTAAACAAACAAAGCAATCAAAAGTTTTAGAAGTGCATAGTTTGGATCAGCTAAAAGATAAACTTGCAAAAGTAATTATCATGGTTTTAGTTGTAAATTTTTTCCAAAGAATTTTACAAATGCAACTTAATACAGTTTTGGATATGACTTATTTAGCAGGTTCTATTTTGGCTCTTTGTGTGGGGCTTTATTTCTTGCATAAAAGTGATCATTAATAAGGAATAAAAATGATTTTTATTGATACGTGTTTTAAAAAATCAACCCCTTATACTCCAGTTTGGATGATGCGTCAAGCGGGAAGGTATTTACCTGAGTACATGGAAGTTAGAGCAAGTGCTGGGGATTTTTTATCACTTTGTAAGGACTATAAAAAAGCAAGTGAAGTTACTTTGCAACCTGTGGATATTTTGGGTGTTGATGCAGCTATTATTTTTTCAGATATTTTAGTGGTGCCTTTAGAAATGGGCATGGATTTAAAATTTGAAAAAGGCGAAGGGCCAGTATTCTCAAATCCTATTAAAACCAAGGAAGATTTGGAAAGATTAGATGTTGAAAAAAGTATTAAAAATCTTTCTTATGTTTATGATGCACTAGCGCTTACTAGAGAAAAACTTGCGCATGATAAAGCTTTGATTGGTTTTTGTGGAAGTCCTTGGACTATTGCTACTTATATGATAGAGGGTGGTGGTAGTAAAAATTATGCAAAATGTAAAAAATTAGTTTATCAAAATCCTGAATTTTTACATCAAATTTTATCTAAACTTACTTTAGCTTTAAAGCATTATATTCAAGAACAAATTAAAGCAGGAGCTAATGCTATACAGATATTTGATAGTTGGGCAAGTGCTTTAGAAGAAGAGATGTTTTTTGAATTTTCTTTTAAATATATGCTTGAAATTGCTGATTTTATCAAAGAAAAATATCCACATATTCCCGTGATTTTATTTCCTAAAGGGGTAAGTGGGTTCTTAGATAATATAAATGGAAATTTTGATGTTTTTGGTGTTGATTGGAGTACGCCTTTAGAATTGGCAAAAGAAAAACTAGGTGCTAAATATACTTTACAGGGTAATATGGAGCCTTGTAGATTGTATGATAAAAAGGCGATCGAAGTAGGAGTGGATAAAATTTTAAATATTATGCAAGATAGTGCACATATTTTTAATCTTGGACATGGTATTTTGCCTGATATTCCTGTTGAAAATGCTAAATATTTTATCAAGCTAGTTCAAGAGAAATCTAAAAAGTGAATAAAATCACCTTTGGCCCTATAAGCTCAAGAAGATTTGGGCTTTCTTTAGGGGTTGATTTAAGTCCAAATCAAAAGCAATGTAATTTCGATTGTGTATATTGTGAGTTGCAAGCTGCAAAACCCGTGGAAAAATCTTTAGTATACCCAAAAATTCAAGATATCTTAGAACAAGTAAAGCAAGCTTTAGCTAGCGATGTGAAATTTGACTTTCTCACATTAACTGCAAATGGTGAACCTAGCCTGTATCCTTATTTAAAAGAATTAGTTTGTGAATTAAATAAAATAAAACAAGATAAAAAACTTTTGATTTTAAGCAATGGTAGTGGTGTGTTAAATCCAAATGCATTCAATGCTTTATTGGATATTGATGTGGTTAAATTTAGTCTTGATAGTGCTAAAGAAAAAACATTTTATAGAATAGATAAAGCTTTAAAACAAATAAAACTTGAAACAATGATTGATAAAATGATTGCTTTTGGGGAAAAATTTCTAGGTGATCTTGTTATGGAAGTTTTAGTTGTACAAGGCTTAAATGACAATAAAGAAGAAATGTTAGCTTTAAATGAAGTATTTGGTAAAATAAAGCCATTAAGAGTAGATTTTAGCACTATTGACAGACCTCCAGCTTATCCTGTTAAAGGTGTATCTATGGAAAAATTAGAAGAATTAAGTATGTATATCAATAATACCCCTGTTGTACTTGCTAAACATTATTATAAAGGTGAAAAAATTGATTTTAATGCTCAAGAGCTTTTAAAAATGTTGCAACTTAGAGCTCAAAGTGAATTTGATGTTGAAAATAAATTTAGTCAATATAGCAAAGATATATTAGAAAAGCTACTTAAGGAGCAAAAAATTATTGTAAAAAATCTAGCTGGAGTGAAATTTTATAAAAAAATATAATTTATTGCGAAAAACTCTTGACAAGAGCATTTTTTTCTTATATAATACCATTTCTTATTTATTGATGTTCCGGATTAGCTCAGCGGTAGAGTAGTCGGCTGTTAACCGATTGGTCGTAGGTTCGAATCCTACATCCGGAGCCACTTCTTTTTAAATTATAATCCTGATTTTTATAAGTGTAAGTAAATTATATGATTTTTATATAACTAGTATTTTCGTTATGAAAATACTAGTTTTTGATATCAAAAGTAAAGAATTTGCTTTCGAAGTTATTGCCTACTTTTTCATACTGAAACATAGCAGGTTCTAGGTTTTGCACTTCATGGTATAAAAGTCCTAAAGCAAGCCTTGCTTCTAAGGTTTCTTCATTTTCTAATCTTGCAAGTTCAAGCAAAGCAATAGCTGAGTTTGGATTATTTGAACCTATTGCTGCAACTGCAGCTAAAAATAAAGTTTGAGCATCTTTAATTTTGTAATCATCTATTAAAATATTATAAAGTGTATATGCTTCTTGGTATTCTTTTGCAAATATATCTACATAAGCTAGAGCAAAGATTAATCCAATGGAATTTTTATTACTCATGGCTAGTCTTTTTTTAATATCATTTCTAACATGATTAAGCAAGCCTGTTATTTGCATAAGTGTTACATAGCTATCTTTAACTATCCCAGCTCCGCCAAATAAAGAATTATAATCAAGTTTGGTATTTAAAAAATACATTTGAGCTTGTTTGGCGTATTCTTTGATATTTAAGTTTATATTTTTGGAGTTAAAATATAAAATATTGCTAATAATATCCTCACTTAATAAATCTTTTAATTCTTTTATTTTTTGATTTCTCAGGGTTTCAAGATTGTTGCCATTTGCAGCTATAATAGCAAATATAAGCTCCAAAGGTGTGTTATTGGCATTTGAAAGATTATCTAAATAAGGAATAGTAGCAGTAAAGTCACTTTTAGCTAAATATAGCAAATATTTGTATATATTGTTGTTTTGATCAATGGCATTATCTGCTTGGAGATTTTCTAAAAGTTCATTAGCAAGTTTTGTATAATCTTTCTTTGCTAGATCCATACAATATATGCCAAAAATTCCTGCAATATAATTTTTAGGATTTAAATGATATGCGGTTGAAAAATGCTTGTAAGCATTGTTATAATCTTGCAATTGTGCATAAGTTAGGGCAAGATTATAATGAATTACATCATGAGCATGATAAATTTCACTTAAGTTTTTAAATTCTTGATTAGCTTCTCTTAGATGAAAATTAAAAGCTAAATTAATAGCATGGGATAATTCTATATTAACCCCTGATAAAGCCTTGCTTTTAACAAGTAATTCATTTTCGTATTCATATCCTTGTATAAAATTTCCCAAATCAGCCTTTGTAATAAGCTCCATGCTTTGTTTAACATCAAAAACACGATATGGTGAAAAGTAAAACAGTAAATCATATATTTGTTGTTTTCCGGTAATTAATTTCTTGGCAAAATTTTGTTGAGCGATATCAATGTTTGAAAAATTTCTTTTTAATCTTGTTTTGATATTATAGTATTTTGAACCTATATCTTTATCTTTAATATAAAGAGCTTTTAAAATTTGTGCACCACTTTCAAATTGACCAGTTTTTAACTCAACTAAGGCCAAAGCAACCTTGCTTCTAGCTTCATGTTCTCCTATCTTTGATGCTTTTTCAAGATATTCTTTAGCTTTTTGATAATCACCTGATTTTGCATATAATAAGCCTAAGGGTAAGCTTGCTTCATAATCTTCTTGTTTTTGTAAAAAATCAATAGCGTTTTTTTCTGATTTTAATAAAGCATAAACTTTTGCTCCAAGATAATAAGATTCACCTTGATATCCATTGATATTATTTGAGCGCATAAACATTTGTAAGGCTTCAGGGTAAAATCCCTGATAGTAATTAATTAAGCCCAGATAATAATCATACAAAGATGATTTGGAATCTTGTGGCAAATGCACTCTTGCTAAGTCAAGGTAGTAATTAAATTTTTCTTTATTGCCAAGATTAAAATAACATACAGCAGTGTTTATGGCAGCAGCCACCTTGTGCTCTTCTAATTCTAAAGATTGCTTGAAATTTTCAATTGCACTAGCATAATCTTTTTGTTTCATTTGGGCTACGCCAAGATTATAACTAGGGATTGATTAAAAATGTTAATGTTATTGTAAAGCTCTAAAGCGCTTTCTATATCGCCTTTTTCATATAATAAATTTGCTTTTTGTATTACAAGATCTAATGCTGATTGTTTTACTTTAGTGATACTTGGGCTAGTATTATCATCTAAGACTTGAGTATTTAAAATAGCTTGCTTATCTTCTTTGAAAACTATGAGTAAAATTAAAACTACAAACAATATTAGAGCAAGACCTCCAAGTGCAGAAATTAAAATAATAAATTTTTTATCAAAAAGCTTTTTTTTCTCTTCAGGTTGCGGTGTTTGAGGTTCTTCTTCCACTCTTTGAAAGGTGCTTTCTTCCTCCTCTAATTCAGGAGGTATCATACCAGGAGGGATAGCTTGTTCTTCTACTCCTGGATTTTCATCTAACCCAGAGAAAGCTTTTTCTTGGTTGTCTTGTTCTTTAAGTGTTACTTCTTCGGCCATGTTTTCTCTTAAAAGTATTTTCTTAATACATCAGGAATTCTTATATTTCCATCTTTTTCTTGATAGTTTTCCATAATAGCCACCAAAGTTCTTCCAACAGCTAGCGAAGAGCCATTGAGTGTATGCACTAATTCGTTTTTGCCTTTATCGTTTTTAAAGCGAATTTTTGCACGTCTTGCTTGAAAATCTTTACAATTAGATACAGAGCTAATTTCACGGTATTTATTTTGCGATGGAAGCCAAACTTCTAAATCCACTGTTTTTGCAGCTGAAAAACCTAAATCTCCAGTACAAAGCATCAAATGTCTATGAGCCAATCCTAAAGAACTAAGCAAATCGCTTGCACAATTTAGCATTTCTTCAAACATTAACTCGCTTTGATCAGGTTTGCATATACTAACAAGCTCTACTTTTTCAAATTGATGTTGTCTTATAATTCCTCTTGTGTCTTTTCCTGCACTCCCTGCTTCTTGTCTAAAACAAGCACTATAGCAAGTCATTTTTAAAGGCAATTCTTCTTGAGTTAAAATTTCATTAGAATAAAGATTGGTTACAGGAATTTCAGAAGTTGAGATGAGGTATAAATCATCATTTTCTACCTTATACATGTCATCTTTAAATTTAGGAAGTTGTCCGGTACCATACATGGTCGCACCATTTACTAAAAATGGTACATTAACTAACTCAAAACCTCTACTTCTATTAAAATCTATCATATAATTTACCAAGGCTCTACTTAATAAAGCCCCTTCGTTTTTAAGCACACAAAAGCGGCTTTGTGAGATTTTAACTCCTCTTGTAAAATCAAGCCAATTTAATTTTTCTCCTAAGTCATGATGTTCTTTAATTTCAAAATCAAAACTAGGCGGAGTCAAAACTTTTTTTAATTCTACATTCTCATCCTCATCTTCCCCAAAAGGCACACAATCATCAGGGGTATTTGGTATTGCTAGAGCAATTTGTCCTAGCTTTTCTTCTAACTCATTAACAATTTTTGATTGAGCATTAATCTTTTCTTTATTTTGACTTAGTTGTGCTTTTAAGCTTTCTTTATCTTGTGCTGTTGCAAGTTCTTTGCTAAATTTGTTTTGAAAAGCTTGAAATTCTTCCAAAAGTGCTTTTTCTTTTTTTAAATTTATAAATAAATCACTCAGTTCTTTGAGTAAATTTTCATCCACTTTTTTAGCTTTTAATTTTTGTGCAATTTCATCGAAATTATTTTGTAAAAGTTTTAAATCTAACATTTTAACTCCTTTTATAGTCCTATTTTAGCATAAATTTTTTCCATTGTTTCTTGGGCTTGTTTTTTTGCTTTACTTGCTCCAAATTCTAAAATTTCCTCAATTTTAGAAGGATTGGCTAATAATTTTTCATATTCGCCCTTGGCCGAGGCAAAATACTCATTAATGATTTCATTTAAATACATTTTAAAATGTCCATAACCTTCGCCACCTTTTTCATAGCGACCTTTTAAAGCTTCTTGCTCTGTTTTGTCTAAAAACAATTTTGCGATTTTAAATATATTGCAATTTTGCCAATCTTTTGGATCTTCTAAAGCTGTACTATCTGTAACAATGGAAGAAATTTGTTTTTTAATAGCTTTTGGTGTATTAAAAATATCGATTGTATTTTGATAAGATTTACTCATTTTGGCTCCATCAGTACCAGGTACTACCGCAACTTCATCATTAACTTTAGCTTGAGGTAGGGTAAAAATTTCACCCCATTCATTATTTACCTTTAAGGCTATATCTCTTGCTATTTCAACATGTTGAATTTGATCTTTACCTACAGGAACCATTTGAGCATTAAAAAGCAAAATATCTGCAGCCATTAAAACAGGATAAGAAAAAAGTCCATGGTTAGCATTTAATCCTTTTGCAATTTTATCTTTATAGCTATGTGCTCTTTCTAAAAGCCCCATAGGAGTAAATTGAGAAAGAATCCAATAAAGCTCCATCACTTCTTTTACATCGCTTTGCAACCAAAACACGCTTTTTTGCGGATCAATCCCTAAACTCAAAAAAGCTGCTGCAGCTTTGAGTGAATTTTGTCTGAGTTTTTCACCATTAAAATTTGAAGTCATAGCATGGTAATTTGCTATAAACATATACATTTGATTTTTTTCTTGCATATTTAGCATTTGTTTGATTGAGCCAAAATAATTGCCTATATGTAAATCTCCACTCGGTTGCAATCCTGTAATAACTCTCATTTTACCTCTTTTTTAATCTCTTTGATAAGTTCTTTAATACTTTTGTTTTCAATGTTAATTATAATATCTGCTTTTTTTTCATATTTTTTTGCCCTTTGGTTAAAAAGAATTTTGGCATTATTTATATTTGCAAGTAAAGGCCTAGTGGATAATTCTTCCTTGCTTAATCTTTGCAAAAGATAATCAAAACTTGCTTTTAAATATATAATTATCCCTATGCCTTTTAGTTTTTTTTGTTCTATGAAGCCACCACCACTTGCAATAGAGCAATCTTGCACACAAGTTAAAAAAGAAACAAGTCTTTTTTCTTCTTTACGGAATTTTTTCTCTCCATATGTTTTAAAAATTTCATCAATTTCAAGATTAAATTTTTCTTTGATTAAACTATCCGTATCTAAAAATATTTTATTGCATTTTTTAGCATAAGCTCTTGCTATGGTTGTTTTACCACAACCCATAAAGCCAACAAAAAGGAGGTTATCCTTCTTGCTCATCTTTACTCCCTTTTTTTCTTGAAGCAATTATCAAAGGAACACCTTCAAAATTAAATTGTTTTCTAATTTGATTTTGCAAATAGCGCTTATAGCTAAAATGCAAAGCTTTTGGTCTGTTCATGATTAGAGCTATTTTCGGAGGTGCTAAGTCATATTGAACTGCATAATAAATTTTAACTAATTTTCCATAATCATGCGGCAAAGGATGAGCTCTTGTGGCTTCTTCTACTAAAGCGTTTAATTTTGCAGTTGGAATTTTTTGAGTGAAATTTGCAAAAACTTCTAAAATTTTATCTAAAAGTACATGTACTCTTTTTCCGCTTAAAGCCGATACGCTAATAACTGGAGCATAAGCTAGAAATTTAAAACGATCTAGTTTTAATTCTTTTAAAGTTTTATCAAAATCAAGCTCACTTTTGTCCCATTTGTTTAAAACTATAATTACTCCCAAGCAATGTTTAGCAGCAAGTCCTGCAATTCTTTCATCAAGCTCGTTAAAACCTTCAGCTGCATCAAGGACTAAAAGTGCAATTTGAGCATTAGTTAAGGCATATTCAGTTCTATTTAGCGCATAACGCTCCAAGCCTTGAATTTTCCCACGCTTTCTAATGCCTGCAGTATCTACAAATTCTATGATTTTATCTTTATGCATAATACTTTCATTTACAGGATCAATTGTAGTGCCTGCTATATCGCTTACCACGCTACGCTCTTCTTTAACCAAAGCATTTAAAAGACTTGATTTTCCTACATTTACCCTGCCAATAATTCCTACTTTTATGTGATTTTCATCAATGCTTTTTAATTTAAAATCTCCACTATTTTCATCAAAATTTTCTAAATAACTTTCAAAATCTTCTTCTTCATCTGCATCTAAAAAATTCTCATTTAAAAACTTACTAGCCCACATACAAAGCTCATCTATGCCGATATTGTGTGTTACAGAGATATTAAAAACTTCTTTTACGCCAAAATTTGAAAATTCCCAAGATCTTTCTTCATCTTTTTTATTATCTATTTTATTAATCACTAAGGCTATGGGTTTGTTGAGTTTTTTCATTTCATAAAAAAAAGCTTTATCTTCATCATCAGGTAAAAATTTACCATCTACCATATAAAAGATAATATCACTATTTTTAGCAGCTTTTAGTGAATTTGCTTTGACATTTTTAAAAAGTTCATTGCTCTCATCAAGTCCACCGCTATCTATAAGCAAGGCTTTTTTGCCATCAATTTGTACTTCTATTTTATTGGTATCTCTTGTGGTTCCACTTATGTCACTGGTGATAGCTATGCGCTTTCTTGCAAGTCTATTAAAAAGACTTGATTTACCGACATTTGGTTTTCCTATTAAAATAATACTTTGCATTAATACTCATTTTTAAATTTTTATTTGTGATTATATAAAAATTGCCTTAAAATTAAGCAAAAAAGACTAAAATAACGGGAATTTTTATATGGAATTTATATGTTAAGAATAGTTAAAAAAAATTTAGGTATATATTTTATGATTATTGCTTCCATAGAATTTGCACTTGTAGGTGCTTGTGTAAAAATTCTTAGTGAAGAATTATCATCGATTGAAATTATGTTTTTTAGAAATATCATAGGCACAGCTTTTATGCTTTATGCGCTTTCAAAGTTAAATTTTCACAAAAGCGGCGGTCGTTTGGGTTTGCTTATTTTTAGAGGTGTTATAGGAACGATTGCTTTGTATCTTTTCTTTTATAATGTTTCTAATATTTCTTTAGGTGGAGCTTTTGCTTTCCAAAAAACAGCACCGATTTTTATAGCTTTAATTGCTTTTTTATTTTTTAAAGAAAGTTTAGGATTAAAAGCTTGTTTTGGGATTTTGATTGCTTTTATAGGAGTATTATTAATTTGTCAGCCTTTTGCAGATAGTACTATGCACTCAGGTTTTGATTTAAAAAATAGCATTTTGGGAATTTTAAGTGGTTTTTGTGCGGCCTTGGCACTAACTAGCGTAAGAGAGCTTAGAAAATCATATCCAGCACCTTTTATAGCTTTATCTTTTGTTTTAATTGGCACTTTAATGCCTTTAGTATCTATGATTATAGGTTCTTTTTATGAAATAAAAGAGCTTGATTTTTTAATTGCTCCTTTTGTGATGCCTAGTTTTAAAGCTTGGGTTTTTATTATTTTAATGGGTGTTTTTGGAGCGATGTATCAAATTCATGTTACCAAAGCTTATGGGGTAGCAAAAAAAGCAGGAGTTGTTGCTGGGGTTAGTTATATAGATGTAGTTTTTACTTTATTTTTGGGCATATTATTAGGAGATGATTTTCCTAGTTTGATGGTTTTTGTAGGAATTTTTAGCATTATTATAGGAGGAATTATTTTGGTTAGTAAGCAAACAAAAGGAAATAAAAATGGAAAATAAAACAGATTTAATTTATGGTTTAGAAGATAGACCGCCTTTTGCTAAAGCTTTTTTTGCTGCTTTGGTGCATTTGATGGCTATGTTTGTGGCTGTGATTACACCTGCTTTATTAATTTGCAAGGGTCTTGGAGTAGATGATGTTAATACAGCTAGAATTATATGCATGTCACTTTTTGCCTCAGGTGTTGCTTCGCTTTTACAGATTAAAACTTGGGGTCCTATAGGGAGTGGACTTTTATCTATTCAAGGGACTAGTTTTAACTTTGTTGCACCTATTATACTAGGTGGGCTTGTTTTAAAAAATAATGGTTTATCGCAAGAAGCAATGCTTGGGGCTATTTTTGGCACTTTAATGCTTTGTTCTACCACTGAAATGATTATTTCTCAAATTTTACCTTTTATTAGAAGAGTGATTTCGCCTTTGGTTTCAGGTATAGTAGTGATGATTATAGGTCTTAGTTTGATTAATGTTGGTCTTGTGAGTGCAGGAGGTGGATTTGCAGCTAAGGCAAGTGGTGAGTTTGGTTCTTTACAAAATTTATTATTGGCTGGAGTTGTGATTTTTAGCATTATTGTTTTAAATCGCTTTGATAATGCATATATAAGAATTTCTTCTTTGTTTATAGCTATGATAATAGGACTTTTAGTGGCTATGACTTTTGAAAATTTTAGTTTTAATTTTAATGAAAATTTACCTTTAATGTTTTTACCCGATCCTTTGCATTATGGTTTGAGTATTGATTATAATCTCATTTTACCTTTGATTTTGGTTTTTATGGTAACTTCTTTAGAGACAATTGGTGATATTAGTGCTACTAGTGAAGTTTCTAATCAGCCAGTTAAAGGTGAGCTTTATGCAAAAAGATTAAAAGGTGGGGTTTTAGCTAATGGTTTTAATTCTTTTGTTTCTGCCTTTTTTAATACTTTTCCAAACTCATGTTTTGGACAAAATAATGGCGTTATAGCCCTAACAGGTGTTGCAAGTCGTTATGTAGGGTTTATTGTAGCTTTTATGTTGATGATTTTGGGTTTATTTCCTATTGTGGCTGATATTACTTTGCAAATTCCAGAGCCTATTTTAGGTGGAGCAACTTTAGTAATGTTTGGCACTATAGCTGCAACGGGAGTTAGGATTATCTCTAAAGAAAATTTAAACCGTCGTTCTATTATCATCATAGCTATGAGTTTGGGTATAGGGCTTGGAGTTTCTAATAATCCTGACATTTTAGAATTTATGCCAATGTGGTTTAAAACTTTATTTTCTTCAGGGATTGCAGCAGGTGGGATTACGGCTATTATTTTAAATTTTGTTTTCCCTCTTGAAGAAAATAATAAAAATAAAGTAAAATAATAAAAAAACAAGGAAAAATGATGAAAAAAATGATACTAATAGCAGGGCCTTGTGTGATAGAAAATGAAGAGCTTGTTTTTAAGGTTGCACAAGAGCTTGAATGCTTTTTAAAAGATGATAGAATTGATTTTTATTTTAAATCAAGTTTTGATAAGGCAAATAGAACGAGCATTAATAGCTTTAGAGGACCAGGTCTTGAAAAAGGTTTGGAAATTTTACAAAAAGTGAAAGATAAATTTGGCATGCAAATACTTACTGATATTCATGAGAGTTCTCAAGCGAGCATAGCGGCTGAGGTTGTAGATGTTTTACAAATTCCAGCCTTTTTATGCAGGCAAACTGATTTATTAGTGGCTGCTGCTAAAACAAAGGCTAAAATAAATGTAAAAAAAGGGCAATTTTTAAATCCTGAAGATATTAAATACAGCGTAGCTAAAATTTTACAAACTAGAGGCGTTATCGAAGAAGGTTTTGAAATAGCCAAAGAAAATGGTGTTTTTGTAGCTGAGAGAGGTTCAAGTTTTGGCTATGGAAATTTGGTTGTTGATATGAGAAGTTTGGTTATCATGAGAAAATACGCTCCTGTTATTTTTGATGCTACTCATAGTGTGCAAATGCCAGGAATAAATGGTGGAAGTAGTGGAGGTAAAAGTGAATTTGTAGAGCCTTTAGCAAGAGCTGCAGCTGCTGTTGGCGTGGATGGATTTTTCTTTGAAACTCATCTTGATCCTTGCAAAGCTTTGTGTGATGGACCAAATATGCTTGATATTTCAAGACTTAAAAATTGTGTTGATACGCTTTTAAAAATTCAAGAAATCATTTAAAAAAGGAAAAATATGAAGATAATAGAAGGAAATTTAAGCTTAAAAGGTGATGAGAAAATTGCAATTATTAACGCAAGATTTAATCATATTATCACAGATCGTTTGGTTGAGGGTGCTAAAGATGCATTTTTAAGACACGGGGGCAAGGAAGAGAACTTAAGTCTTATTTTAGTACCAGGTGCTTTTGAAATTCCATTTGCGTTAAAACAAGCTTGTGAGAGTAAAAAATTTGATGGAATTTGTTGTGTTGGAGCGGTAATTCGTGGAAGTACGCCACATTTTGATTATGTAGCAGCTGAAACTACTAAAGGTATAGCAAGTGTGGGGCTTGGAGCTAATGTGCCTGTAAGCTTTGGGGTTTTAACAACTGATACTTTAGAGCAAGCCATAGAAAGAGCAGGTAGTAAAGCAGGTAATAAGGGCTTTGAAGCTATGCTTACTGTGGTTGAAATGCTTAATTTAATCCAAAAAATTAAGGCTTAAAATGGCTACTAGACACCAAGTAAGACAAAGTATTGTTTCTTTGCTTTATGCAGCACAGTTAAATCAAGAAAATAAAGATTTTATCAATGAATTTTTAGATGAGAAAAAAATTCGTAATGACCAAAGAAAATTCACTCTAGATTTGTATAATGGTATTAATGAGCAACTTGCTTTGCTTGATGAGAAAATTAATGAGTGCTTAAAAGAGCATAAGTTAGATGGAGTAGCTAGTATAGAAAAGGCCATTTTGCGTTTGGGTGCTTATGAGATTTTATTTACTTCTACACAAAAAGCGATTATTATTAATGAGGCCATAGAGCTTGCAAAAGAAATGGCAGGGGATAATGCTCCTAAATTTATCAATGGGGTACTAGATAAAATCAACAAGGAAGTGCAATGAAACTTTGCGTGGCTTTTGATGTGACAAGCTATGATGAGTGTATAAATTTAGCCAAAGAATTAAAAGGTTTAGATCTTTGGGTTAAAATAGGGCTTAGATCGTATTTAAGAGATGGAGTAAAGCTTTTAGAGGCGATTAAAAAAGTGGATAATTTTAAAATCTTTTTAGATTTAAAGCTTTATGATATACCAAATACTATGGCAGATGCTTGTGAAGAACTTGCTAAGCTTGATGTAAATATGTTTAATATCCATGCAAGTGCAGGTAAAAGTGCTATGTGTATGATTATGGAGCGCTTAAATACTTTAAGCAAAAGACCTTTGGTGCTTGCTGTATCTGCTTTAACTAGTTTTGATGAGCAAGAATTTTTTAGTGTATATAAACAAGATATTAAACAAGCTGTTAAGGATTTTTCTAAAATTAGTTATGAAAGCGGTCTTGATGGTATGGTTTGCTCAGTATATGAAAGCTTGCTGATAAAAGAAAATACAAGTACAAATTTTATTACATTAACACCTGGTATCCGTCCGTTTAAAGAAAATTCAGATGATCAAAAAAGAGTAGCTGATATACAGTGTGCTAAGGATAATTTATCAGATTTTATCGTGGTTGGAAGACCTATTTATAAAGCAAAAGAGCCTAGAAAGATTTGCGAGAATATATTAGAGCATTTAAAATAAGCCTTAAGGCTTATTTTAAATAAACTTTCATTTTTTTATTTTCTAAAATAATTCCTTCATCATCACTAATGATTTTAAATTCTCCATTAAAGTATCTTAGGAAATTGTCTTCAAATTTCATAGATTCTTGATCGCAAAGCATTTTTGTTGAAGCAAGATTGTCTTCTATTTTTATGCTACTTCCTTGATCTTTATAATTTCCAAAAAATCTATTGCATCCTGCTGTTCCAAAAAGCCTTTTGTCTTTATTGTCAAAACTAATACTTGTTTTTGTATTTTGAGGAAGCTCGTAGCTTTTTCCATTTGCTTCATAAGAACTTATGGTAAATTCTTTATTTTGTAAATCATCAACACTTAAATTTGTCACAGAACACCCACTAAAAACAGCTAAGCTTGCTATGCTTAATGCGATTATTTTTTTCATTTTTATTCTCCTTATACATGAAAATGTTTTAATTCATCTTCTAAATTTTGACAAACTACATTTAACTCATGGGCAACATCAAGTAAAATTTTTGAAATTTCTTCATTTTTATCACTTAATTTTACCGTTTCTTGCATTTTATCAAGTAAAGACTGTAAAGTTTCTTGTGTGCTTGAGATTTTTTGCATACAAGCATTTGCTAAGTCTCTTGCATTTTCATTGCAAACTTTTACTTCATTGGTTCCTTCTACCAGATCTTTTGCGTCTTGATTTAAAGAATTAATTTCTTTAGCATTATATTTTAGTTCTTTAGAAACTTCATTAATACTATCCACTAATTGCTTGGTAACAATAGCAATATTTTTTAAAAATTCTTCTGAACTTTGAGCAAGATTTCTTACATCTTCAGCGATAACTGAAAAACCACGACCAAATTCTCCAGCACGAGCAGCTTCAATACCTGCATTTAATGATAAAAGATTAGTTTTATCAGCAATTTCTCCCATCATATCAGAAGCTTTTTTGATCTCTTCTGCTTGTTTTTCCATAACTTCAACTTTTTGAGATAAAACATCTTCATTTTCTGCAACAACTCTTACTTTATCCACTACCTGATTTAATGAATCAAGCATAGTATTTAAAACTTCAAAAGATTTTGTATTGGCTTTATTTGCATTGTTTGAAAGCTCGGCAAGATCTTGTAACTCTGTATGAATTTGTTCACTTAAATGATAAGATTCATCAGTTTTTGTATGTCCTTCTTTTGTTCTATTTGCTAGATCAAGCGCATTGGTATTTAAAAGCTTAGATTGTTTATCTACCATTTGAGAATTTTCATTAGTAGAAATCACCGCATTTTGAATTTTTTCAATAAATTGGTTGATGTAGGTACAAGCTTTGCCTATCTCATCAGTGCTTTTTATGTTGATTCTTGCGCGTAAATCTCCATCACCGCTAGCTAATTCTTTAGCATGTTTTAAAAGATCTAAAACAGGATTGCCAACAACAATTTTTAAAATATAAAGCACAGCAAAAACAGTAAAAAGTAAAGCTACACTAAAAATTATAATGTAAGTTTTAGCTGAATTTGCCAAATCATCATCTATATGTTTTAAGTCATTATACATATCCATAACACCCAAAACATCACCTTCTTTAGCATTAGCATGACAAGCTAAGCAACTTTCATTAGCGATTAATGGGCGTATAAGTCTTAGATAATGTCCTTGATTGTTATTAATCTCAACTGCTTTAATTTCTGGCTTGTTAAATTGTTCATTGATGATATTTTCATCGCTTTTTGCATATTTTTGCATTTCAAAAAGTTCAATTGTGCTCTTTGAAGGATAAATTTTAATATCTTTTATACCTTCAATTTCTCCAGCATCTTTTATAGCTTGTTCTATAATGGCAGGATCACCTAAATTCATCGCCATTCTTAATGTTTGAAAAACAGAAGTGCTTAAGGTGTCTAAATTTGCACGACTGATTCTATCGGTCGTTTGCTGAGAATCTTTTTGCAAGATAATTTGCATAATAATAAAACTAATTAGCAATGTAGAAATCATTGCTAAAGATATCTTTGCACCTATGCTTTTAAACATTTGAAGCTCCTTGTGTTAATGTAAAAAGTGTCTTATGCCACTAAAGTATAGCGCAATGCCATATTCATTAGCAGCTTGGATGATATCCTCATCTCTTATGCTTCCTCCTGGTTCGATAATGGCCTTTACACCTATTTTGCTAGCCTCATCTATACTGTCTCTAAATGGAAAGAAAGCCTCGCTTGCTAAAACACAACCTTGCAAATCAAGTCCCATTTCCTTGGCCTTATTAATAGCTGCTTTAGCCGCATCAATACGACTTGTCATACCCATACCAATGGCTACCATAGCTCCATTTTTTACATAAACTACATTGTTTGATTTGGTAAATGCAGCAATTTTCATAGCTATTTCAAGATCTTTTAATTCTTGTTCATTAGCCTCTCTTTCGCTTTTTAATACTGCATTTTTTAATTCATCTTCTTTGACTTCATCGCTATCTTGATATACAAAACCACCATCTATGTGTTTAAAATCATATTTATCATAAGCTCTAGTTAAAAATGGCGCTTTTTGTGTAAAGATTTTAATACGCTTTTTATCTTTAAAAACTTCCAAAGCATCATCATCTACATTTGCTGCAATGATTACTTCTATATAAATTTCATTGATTTTTTGTGCTAATTCTTTATCTAGCGTTCCATTGATAGCCACAACTCCTCCATAAGCACTCAAAGTATCGCATTTAAGCGCATAGATATAGCTTTGGAGTAAGTTTTCTTTTATAGCAAAACCACAAGCATTTGCATGTTTTACAATGGCTACTGCTGGAGCTTTGTCAAAAGCACTTGCTAAATTCAAAGCTGCGTTAATATCGGTTAGATTATTAAAGCTTGCTTCGCCTTTTAAGGTTGTAAAATTATGTGTGAAAAAATCATCAAATTCATATAAAGCACCTTTTTGATGAGGATTTTCCCCATATCTTGTATCAAATACTTTTTGACCAACAATAAATTTACTCGCACCAAAACCACCATTAAAACGCTCATTCATATAATTTGCTATATAAGCATCATAATTTGCTGTGTGTTCATAAGCTTTGATCATCAATGCTCTTCTAAAATCAAGATCTAAAGTATCATTTTTTAAAGCTTGTATGATTTTATCATAATCTAAAATATCACAAACTACAATGACATTTTTAAAGTTTTTTGCACCACTGCGTATCATAGCAGGACCACCAATATCAATATTTTCTACAATCTCATCAAAATCTTGGGTTAAAATTGTAGTTTTTTTAAAAGGATATAAATTCACACAAAGTAAGTCTATACTTTCTATATTGTATTCTTTGGCTTGTTTTTGGTGGTTTTCATCTTCTCTTTTATACAAAATACCACCATGAATTTTTGGATGTAAGGTTTTTACACGCCCTTCAAACATTTCAGGACTTTGAGTAAAATCACTAACTTCTTGTACTTGCAGGCTATTTTCCTTTAAAAGCTTATAAGTGCCTCCAGTAGATAAAAGCTCAAAACCTAATTTTGCAAGCTCACTAGCAAATTCTACTACTCCTTCTTTATCGCTGACACTAATTAGCGCTTTCATTGATTTTTCCTTTCTATGTATTGTTTTAAAAATTCATAAGACTCATTAACTTCTTGAAATTTTTTTACACCTTCTTTTATTTTTGCTTCATCACTGTTGTTTGCGTTTAAAATATCAGGATGATATTTTTTAGCAAGTTCTCTATAGCGTTTTTTAAGCTCTTGTAAATTTACATTTTCGCTTACACCTAAGACCTCGCATGCTTTTTGCAAATTCATACCCACCTTTTGAGTTTGCATAGAATTTAGAAGTCTCTCAAGTATATTTACATCAAGATTAAATGCCTTGACAATGGCTTTTAATACATCTTTTTTAGTGCTATTGAGTTCGCCATCAATCAAGGCCATTGCAACCAAAACATTTAATATATTAATTCTTTCTTGTTGAGGTAAAGGTACTTCTTTAATAAGTTCTTTGGCTACTTCATAGGTATCATTTAAGGTGTTTTTGTGTTCATTAAAGCTTTGCTTTAAAAACTCTCTTTCTCTTGAATCTTTAGCATTATAATCAAGAATTTGTGAAATCATGTTAGCTTCATTTTCACTAACTCTACCATCGCTTTTTGCTATTTTTGCTAAAAGTGCTATAACATAGTAGTTTAATCTTCTTTTAAAGCCATCAATTCTTTCTTCGTGATAGCCTTGTTTAAAACCTTGAGAGAAGCTTTTAGCTCCTTTTTTAAAAGAGCCTAAAAGATCATCTTTACCCCATGTTTTATAATACCAATAAAATGCCAAAATTGCCAATACGAGTAAAACAAAAAGCATTTTTATCCTAAATACTCATTAAATTTATCAAAATAAATTGTTTGTAGTTTTGCTAAAGATATCTTAATATCATCTAAAATAAAATCTTTTTCATCTAAATTTCCAAGTTTTGCAAAATTAATTCCCATTTCATTTACAAATTTTATGAATTCTTCCTCATCTTTAACACCAACAATAACCCTTGTTGGGCTTTCTTCAAAAATAAAGCTTTTATCTGCAAAATTTGTTTTCGCGTTAATTCCTAAATTTGCCATCGCGCACATTTTAGCTAAAGTGATAGCAATGCCACCTATGCCTATACTATTGGCGCAATCAAGTATTTTTGCTTCATTTGCTTTTAGTAGAAAATCCCATAGTTTTAATTCTGCACTAAAATCTATATCTTCAAGCTCTCCTGCTACTTTTTTATCTAATATTTTTGCGATCAATGAGCCGCCAAAACTACCTTTACTTTCTCCAAGTAGATAAATAGCACTAGTATCTTTACTAAAATATGATTTTAAAACATTTTCTGCTTTTTCATTTACTCCAACACAAGCTATAGTTGGGCTTGGAAAAATACTCACCCCATCAGTTTCATTATATAAAGAAACATTACCACTTACCACAGGAGTGTTGAGTTCTTTACAAGCTAATTTTATACCCTCACAACCTTGGGCAAATTGCCACATTACTTCAGGATTTTGTGGGTTGCCATAATTTAAGCAATCGCTAATTGCTAAAGGCTTGGCCCCTGAGCATGCTATTTTTCTACCTACGCTTGCAACAGCTGCTGCAGCACCAATTTTTGGATTTACATAGTTTAATCTTGAGTTGCACTCAATTGCCATAGAAAGCAAGCAATTATTTTCTTTGATTCTAATACTATTTGCCCCTAAAGCTCCATCGCTTTTTAAGGTATTAGTTTGCACGCTTGAGTCAAATTGCTCATAAATATAAGCTTTATTGCTGACATTTTCATTTGCAAGAAGTTTTTCAAAAGCTTCTTGAGTGGAAATATTTAAATTAAATTTGTAATTTTTTATTTCATCTAGATATTTTGGTCTAGCCACAGGTCTATCAAGTATAGGTGCTTTTTCACTAAGTGGCTCAATAGGGATTAATCCCACTAGCTCACCATGCCAAAATAGTTCCATTTTACCACTATCGGTAACTTCACCTATAATAGCTGCATCAAGTCCCCATTTATTGAAAATTTCAATAACCTTTTCCTCGTAGCCTTTTTTAGCACAAATTAGCATTCTTTCTTGAGATTCACTTAGCATTAACTCATAAGGAGTCATACCTTCTTCTCTCATAGGAGTTTTATCAAGATAAAGCCTCATACCACTACCACTGCGTCCTGCCATTTCAAAAGAGCTTGAAGTAAGTCCTGCTGCACCCATATCTTGAATTCCAACTATATAATCGGTTTTGAAAAGTTCTAAACAAGCTTCCATTAATAATTTTTCAGCAAATGGATCTCCAATTTGAACAGTTGGTCTTAAGCTTTTGCTAGATTCATTAAAACTATCACTTGCCATTACAGCTCCACCAAGCCCGTCACGACCAGTTTTTGAACCCACATAAATTACAGGATTGCCTATGCCTTCAGCTTTTGCATAAAAAATATCTTTGATTTTGCAGGTTCCAAGCGCAAAAGCATTAACCAAGATATTGCCATTAAAACACTCATCAAAAGCACACTCTCCGCCTATAGTAGGCACCCCCATGCAATTGCCATAGTGTGAAATTCCACTTACTACACCTTTAACTAGATATTTTTGATGTTTGCCTATTTTTTCATCGTGGATATTGCCAAATTTTAAAGAATTCATACCCGCAACAACTCTTGCACCCATGGTAAAAACATCACGTAAAATTCCACCCACTCCCGTAGCTGCGCCTGCAAATGGCTCTATAAAACTTGGATGATTGTGACTTTCTACTTTAAATACAGCTGCCATTTTCTTACCTATATCGATAACGCCAGCGTTTTCACCAGGACCTTGTATGACCCAGGGGGCCTTGGTTGGAAAGCCACTAAGGTATTTTTTGCTTGATTTGTAAGAACAATGCTCACTCCACATAGCAGAAATTACTCCAAGCTCTAATAAATTTGGCTCTCTACCTAGTATATTTAAAATTTCTTGATATTCCTCATCGCTAATTTTGTGTTGTTTTATAATTTCTTTATCCATTTTCTCTCCTTTTTATTTGCCTAAACAAAAATTACTAAACATAGCATCTAAAATTTCATCTCTTTCAAAATCTTTTGTAAATTGGGCTATCTCTCCTATGGCTAAATTTAGTTCAAAAGCAAAAAGTTCTAAAGAACTTTCTTTTAATAAATCCCTTGCGCGCAAAATAGCTTCGCTAGCATTCTTACAAGCATTGAGTATTAAGGTATTGCTAATTAGCATTCCATCGCCATCTAAAGTATTTAAGTACTCATTTAAATTTTCCTTAATGGCTTGGGTGTTTTCTTGAGCACAAATGCGTATACAAGAAGTACTAATTTCATGTTCAAATTTGGTGGTTAGATCGCTTTTGTTTAAAACATAAATGATTTTTTTGTCACAATCTTTTAAAGCTTGTAAAATTCGCTCATCTTCTTCTTCAAATTCTTTAGATCCATCAAATACAACTATGATAATATCTGCTTCTTTAATGCTTTCATAGCTTAAGTGAACCCCGATTTTTTCTATCTCATCATCTGCATTTCTTATACCTGCTGTGTCGATGATTTTGATTAAATGTGAGCCTATTTTTAAACTTTCCTCGATACGATCTCTTGTGGTGCCTGCAATATCAGAAACAATGGCTCTATCAAATGCTAAAAGCGAATTTAACAAGGAACTTTTTCCCGCATTTGGCTTGCCGATAATAGCAACTTTAAAGCCTTCTATAAGTCCTTTTTTACTTAAAGAAATATCTACTATATCGCGTAAAAGTTTTGAATTTTTTTCACACATAGTAATGATTTGATCAAGTAAATCTTGTGGTAAGTCATCATCTGCATAGTCAATGTTAGTTTCTACAAAAGCAAGGGTTTGAACAAGATCTATTCTAATGGTATTTAAAAATTTACTTAAATCGCCTTTAATATTTTTTGCTATGATATTTGCAGCACATGCTGATTTTGACATGATGGCATCTTGTATACTTAAAGCCTTTAAAAGATCCATTTTACCATTTAAGCAAGCTCTTTTACTAAATTCTCCAGGGTTAGCAAGACGCGCTCCTGCTAAAACAAGCTCATCAAGTAAAATTTCACTCAAAGAAAAACCCCCATGAAGTTGAAATTCTACTATATCTTCTCCTGTAAAAGAGTAGGGTGCTTTAAAATAAATCACTAAAGCTTCATCTAAAAAATCATCATTGTTTTTATAAATTTTGCATAAATGTGCATAGCGGGGTGTGAGTTTTTCTTTGCGGGTAAATTTAAGAGCAAGTTCTAAGGCTTGATCTCCACTTACTCTAATGATACTTATAGAGCCCACTCCATGGGCTGTGGCTATAGCAGCTATAGTGTCATTCATTCATTTTTCTTCAAAAAATCATTTACAACGATATATCTTTGATCGTCATTTTGTTTGATAGCTACATACTTATCAGGAAAGCGTTCTCTTAATTTTTCTAATGTAAGTTTTAGCCAAATTCCATCTAAAGGCTTTGTTTGAACTCTTCCCGTGCTCTCTACTTTTTCTATGAGAATTTTTAAATAATTTTCTATAGCTTGGGTTTGATTTTCTAAAAATTGAGCAATTTCTAGTCTTGGTTGAATTTTGTATTTAGCACTAAGCCAGTTATAAAGTAAATATGAAAAAGCTTTATATCTGTGAGCTTCTTTGCCTATAAGTAAGGCTGCATCTTCTCCATCAAGTTTTATTAATACACAATTTTCATCCCAAACACTAACTTGTATAACCTTGATATCAAAATCAAAAGTTGCCAGTAAATTTTCTAGCGAAATTTTTATCTCATCAATATAAGAAGCAATATCTTTTTCTTCTGGTGATTCTTTATGAAATGAATCAAAAATAGCATCATTTTTTACTTTATAATGCTCTTTAGTACTAGCTTCAAGTGGTTTTTGAAAACTTTCTCTGTGTTCTTTGTAGTGTTCATTTTTTTCAAGATTTTTTTGTGAATGTTTGATAAAGTTCTCGTTTTGATTTTTTTTAGCTTTTTCTTGATGAGGTTTTTTGGTTTTTTTGTGTCCTTTGATACAAATAATAGCATTTTTTCTAAACAAACCAAAAAATCCTGCTTTAGCATGTTGAATAACTTCGTATTCTAAGTCAATCACAGAGCACTCAAGTTGTTTTGAGGCTTCTATGAGTGCAGTTTGTAAGTCTTTAGCTTCTATGTTCATGTTTAGCTATTTCCTCTTTTTTGTGGTTTTTAAAAAGTTTATTTACAATCACTTGTTGGATAAGTGAACATATATTATTTACACACCAATATAAAGTTAAACCTGCTGGGAAGGTTAAGAAGAAGAAAGTGAAAATTAATGGTAAGAATTTCATAATCTTTTCTTGCATAGGATCTTGTATAGCCATTGGTGTAATAAGTTGTTGGATAAACATAGTTAGACCCATAAATATAGGTAAGATAAACCAAGGATCCATTACAGATAAATCTGTGATCCAAAAAGCCCAAGGTGCGGCTTTTAATTCTATAGCATTTAGTAAAACTCTATAAATTGCAAAGAAAATTGGAATTTGAATAAGTATTGGTAAACATCCGCTCATAGGATTTGCACCATGTTTTTTATAAAGTTCCATCATGTGTAAATTCATCTTTTGTGGATCGCCTTTATAGCGCTCTCTGATTTCTTTCATTTTTGGAGCTAAATCTTTGAGTTTATTCATAGAGATCATTGATTTGTAAGTAAGCGGGAAAAGAATAATACGCACAATTAAGGTCATAATCACTATAGCCCAACCCCAATTTCCTAAATACCCATGTAAAAAGTCTAAAAATTCATACATAGGCTTAGCTATAAAAGTAAACCAACCATATTCAACAACATTGTCTAATCTTGGATCAATATTTCTTAAAATATCATGTTCTTTTGAGCCAATGTAACCACTTGCTTTAAAAGTATTTGATGCGCTTGCAAAAACGATAGAATTTTCATGGTTATCTTTAGTAACTACAGCATTGAGTGATTTTTCAAAATTATAAAAGAAAGCACTATAATAGCGATCTGAAGCTGCCATAAGGGTTACATTAGAAAAACTTTCATCATTTTCTACATCTCCATCTTCTAACATTGTGATTTTATCATCTTTGTCTAAGATTAAAACTCCATGTACTGTATAGCTATCAACCGCTATATTTGGACGATAACCTGGAGTGATAAAATAAGCTGCATCTTTGCTTAGATTAACTTCTAAATCGTAGTTTCCATATTTATGGAAAGTGATTTTTTTAGTTACTACCAAATCATTTAAATTTTGAGTAAGGATTAATGTTGTATTTTCATCACTTACATTGATAGTTTTTTGACTTGTGGTATATGGTGTATTAAACGCTTCTTGATTGATCTTTGTATCACTAAATCTTATTTCTAATGGTAAAGGTGATAAAGAAGTATCTACTAGATTAATACTTTTACCATTTTCATCTTTGTATTTTTCATCACTTAGATAAAATTTAGCTATCCTACCTAAAGAGTCAATATGTGCTTCAAAATGCTCGCTTTTAACAACTGCTATTTCTTCTTTTTGATTAATGCTAAGTTCTGTTTTTGGAGCTTGAGTATTTGTATTTATAGTGCTTTGTGGAGCTGAGTTGTTTTGTTCTATTTGAGTGATATTTTGCTCAGTTTGTGGAGCTTTGGGGATAAAAAAATAATCATAAACTACAAAAAATAAAAATGATAATACAACGGCAATTAATATGCGTTTTTGTTGAGATAAATTTTCTGACACGGATTGTCCTTTGGAAATATAATCTTAATTAAAAAAAATTGATTATCGTTGCAAGGGATATAAAGATAATTGAGTTGTTTTAAAGCATTAAAACTAGGTTTAAAACATATACCTGAGTTTAGATTATTCTTGCGTATTTTAGGATAATCAATACCACCTTTAAAAAACGGATTGCATTTTAAAATTCTTAAAAAAACTGCACCAAATGCTTTAAAAATATTATTTTTTTTAAATTGCCACAAGGCATATTCGGAACAACTTGGGTAATACCTACAACATTGTGGCTTAAAAGGACTGATAAAGAGTTGATAAAATCTGATAAGTTTTAGACAAACTATTTTATACATCCTATTTTTTTCAAACCCCATTTCAAGTTTTTTTCTAATTTTAAAAAAGGAATTTCAGTAATACTCGTTTTAGCTACAAGTATGTATTTTCCGTTTTCAACTTGATTTTTAACCTGAAAAAAAGCTGATCTTAAGAGCCTTTTGGCTCTATTTCTTACAACAGCTTTTCCAACTTTTTTACTAGCAACAACGGCGAATTTTTTTTCTTCGCTTAAAGAGTAAAAGATGATCATGCCTTCGCAGTGCCATTTTTTACCTTCTTTATAAATTGCTGCAAACTCTCCTAAGTCGTTAATACTTAGAAAATCTTTTATACCGCTAATCTTTTTCTACCTTTAGCACGTCTAGCATTGATCACTTTGCGACCATTTTTGCTTTTCATACGTACACGAAAGCCGTGAGTTCTTTTTTTAGGAGTTTTATGTGGTTGATATGTTCTTTTCATATTTTTTCCTTAACTTAAAATAAAAAACAAAATAATAAGCAAGTATGTTAGCAAAATCTTACTTAAATCTGCTTTTAATTAAGAGTTATTTTAAAACTTTTTGCTAAATTTTGATTTTATTTTGTAAACTAAGGAAAAATAATGGCTTTTGAAATTTGTGAGAGTAAAAAAGAAGATTTGGAAAAAATTTTAGAATTACTCAAAGAACTTGCTATTCATGAAAATATGTTTGAAGATGTAAAATGCACAAGTAAAGAACTTGAAGAATCATTTTTTAAACATGAATATGCTAAGGCTTTGAGTTTAAAGGTTGATGGTGAAATAATAGGCTATGTGATGTATTATTTTACTTTTTCATCTTTTTGGGGCTTGGGTGGTTTATACCTAGAAGATATTTACATACAGCCAAAACATAGAAAAAAAGGCTATGCCAGAGCTGTTTTTAAATACTTAGCACAAATTTGCAAAGAAAAAAACCTCAAACGCCTGGAGTGGGTTTGTTTAAATGATAATGATTTAGGGATTGAGTTTTATACCAAGTTAAATGCAAGACATATGAGTGAGTGGAGAACTTATCGTTTAGAGGGCGAAAATTTAGAAGCGTTGATGTGATGAATAAACGCAGTTTGCATTATCTAAAAGCTTTTGGTTATGAATACTTTGATGAACAAAAACAAATTAGACATTTTAACTTAAGCTTTAAAGAATTAAATGAGAGGGTGAAAACTTGCAATCTTTGCCATTTTTCTAAACTAAGAAAGTATAGTTTAATAGAAAAAGAAGCCAAAAATGCTAAAATTCTGATTTATCAAGCTTTTATTGATAAAGAAGAAAATGAAAGTGGAAAGTTTTTTGCTTCTAAAAATAAACAAGAGTTTTTAAGATTATGTAAAGAGCTTTTAAATTTAAAAGAAGATGAGATATATTTTTCTTATATGTTTAAATGTTTTAGTAATTTTAAAATAGATGATCAAGCATTAAAATTATGCTTACCATATTTTTATAACGAGCTTGATTTTATAAAAACAAAGATTATTTTATGTCTTGGTCAAGAAGCTTTTGCAAGTTTGGGTTTTGAGAATTTTCAAAAATACAAAGGGCAATGTATGCGTTTTAATAATGTTTTGCTTTTGCCAAGTTATGATTTGAATTTTGTGAGTAAAAATCCTAGTTTTTATACTGAATTTATAGAAGATATTAAAAAAATAAAAGGTTATTTATGAGAAAAAGTTTAGTTTGTTTGGTGATGAGTTTTGTTTTAACTTTAAGTGCTTTTGCAAAAGAGCAAAAACCATCACCTATAGAACCTAGTGAGTCTTTTTATCCTAATTTAGAATTTCAAAATTGTGACAATGATTGTTTATTTACTTTGCTGGAAACTGGACTTTATTTTAATTTCTTATCAAGATTTAACAATGATAACGCAAATGAACTTTTGGTTAATATCTATACTAAACTTTTAAATTCCATCATAGATTTTGAAAAAAGAATTCAAAAAAATGCTAGTGTAAAATTAGCTATTATTATACCTGAACAAACGATTAAAAGTTATTCAAATACTATTATAAATTCAAGTATAGCGTATTTGCTAAGACAAAGAGCGCAGATAAAAGTAAAGGTGTTTTTAATAGGCACTGAAGATGAGAGCAAGATAGCTAAAGCTCTTAAACAAGCTCAAGAAGAAAAATTTAACTACATCATCGCAGGTTTTACAGATAAAGGTGTGAAAAATTTATTAAAAGAAAATCTTGATTTTAATGTAAAAGTTTTCATACCTACTGCACACAAAAGAAATTTTGATACGCAAAATGAAAATGTGTATTTTGGAAGTATAGACTATCAAAAACAAATTCAAAAACTTTTAGAATACTCAAATGGTAAAAATATCATTTTTTCAGATGGAACACCTTTGGCAAATCGCTTAGATGAGAATGTTTTAAATACAGGTAATGGTAGTGAGAAAATTTACACTATTAATAGTTCTAAATTTGATTTTAGAAGTATTTTAAATCAAAATAGAAGTTTTCAAGATTCTAGTATTATTTTAAATACTTCTTTGATTAAAACAGCACTTATAAGCTCGCAAATAAGAACTTATGATATAGAGCCTTTTGTGTTATTATCAACTCAGATTAATTATAATCCTATTTTATTAAGCCTAACGCAAATTAATGATAGAAAAAAACTTTTGCTAGCAAATTCCATTTCTAATGAGGATCAAACTCTAAGCTATCTTAATGAGCTTTTTTCGCAAAATATTAATTATAACTGGATAGCGTATGCAACTAGCGTGGGGCTTGATTATTTTTATACGCAGTTTTTAGATAAAGACTCTCAAAGAATTTTTGATGAGAGTTTAAATGATAATCAATTTGACTATAAGGTTAAAATCATACGCTCGCAAGGCTTAGGTTTTATTCCTTTGTAAAATCAGTAAAAACCTTAGCTATAGCCTCATCTATAGGGGCTACTTTTTCATTTTTTAAAAAAGCTAGGGTGAATTCAGCCTCAAAAAGCTTGGTGCTATCTTTGTAAATCTCTTGTTTTATACAAACTGAGGCCTTTTTAAGCTTTGTGATAAATGTTTTTACCTCTATAAGATCTCCAAGTTTAGCGGGTTTTAAAAAGTTACAATTCGCTTTAGTAAGTAGAAAATGCCCTGTGTTTTTATCAAAAATTTTTGCGTTTTTTTGAAAAAATATCTCACTTCTTGCTCTTTCGCAAAATTTTAAGTAGTTGCTATGATATACTACTCCACCCGCATCGGTATCTTCATAATAAATTCGTATTTGCATTTAAAATCCTTTAATTTGGTATGATAGTGTCTCTTTTGAGCGGAGATTAGATACAATCTCCATAAGGTAAGGATTTTATATAATTTTCCATAAATTTCCAATCAGGAGTGTTGTCTGAAGCTACCGGAAGTTTGATTTTCATATCTTTTATTGTATTACTATAAACAGCTCTTCCATATGAAAATTTAAATTTTTCATTATTTAAGAGTGTTGTAATAAATAACAGATGAAATTTATTTAGTTGAGTTTTTGGCTTAAGTATATTAACTCTACCGTGACTTACAGCATAAAAATCTTTATCTCTATAAAAAGCATTACAAAACATATCCAAAGTAATGCTGTTTTTTTTGAATATTAAAGAATCTTTTTTGTTAGAAATTGTTGATTGTCCATTTGTATAGCAAAGTATTCCAAAGTTGTTTATTCCAGATGATATTAATGGATAAAAACCATTTTCACATTCATCATTTTTTAAATCACCTTTGGCAAGTTTTACATCAAAAAAATCTTGTACCAAAAAATATTTCCAATTATTAGTATCTAAAGAACTGTTTTTTGTTTGATTTTTAGTTTCTAAACTGTTTTTATATAGACTTTGTATTTGATTTTTTAAAGATTTTATGTAATCTTCCATAAATTTCCAATCAGGAATTCCATGTTTAGTTGAAGGTAATTTTATTTGATGAGTATTGAAATTTTTAATACGATATTGTCTTCCATATTCAAATCTATATTTATCTTGAGATATAATAGAAACAATAAATAGTTTAACAAAAGGTGAAATATTTTTTGTAATATCAATTTCATCTAGTACAATGATATTGTCATCACACGCAAAGTTATATGGTTGATAAAAACAATTACAAAACATATCTATGGTAATTTTATCTTTGTATATAATTACATCATTATCAATATAATCAGAAACTCCATTATTGTTTTCACCAGCTGTTATAAATGGAATGTTACCTTTTTTTCTATCGTTTATAGTTAATCTTTTACCACGAATGGGTAAAAATAAATCTTTTAAATAAAATACCTTCCATTCGGTTGTTTTTATACTACTCATTATTATCTCTTATTGTTATTTTATAAGCTAAGAAATTTCTAATTGTCTTTTCAAAATCATCTTGTGTTAAAGTTGAATAATCTGTTTCCATATAAGCTTCTGCTAGCCATTCATCATCAGCAGTTACTTTTCTAAGAACACTTAGCCCGCTTACCTCTTGTTTTTTGGCAAACAATTCAAGCCATAATTTTTCTTTTTCTTTCCATATGCCATTATTTTTCTCAACTCTACCTAGATATTTCTTTTTAATAAAACCATCATCTTTGAAATAACCAAAGAAAGTTTCTTTTATTAAAGCTTTGTCATGTTTAATACCTAGATTGAATATCATGCAACATGCGCAAGCGCTTGCCCCTGGGTGAAATATATCAGAAGGTAAAGTGAAAACAGCTTCTAAATGATGTTCTTGTAGCATAAGTTCTTTGTATTTTTTTATACTACTAGATGATCCGATGGCGCATTGTAAAGGTAATAATACAGCCAGTTTGCCTTTTTTAACATTTTTTGCTATTTCATAGACAAAATAAAAACCTTTTGAAGGATCTTCTTTTGATGTCCCCCAGTTATCGGTGTAGCTATTAGGACAAACTGATTTTTGAGCATTATAAGGCGGATTCATTAATACTTTATCAATACCCCATTCTTCAAATTTATCTAGCATGTTAAAACAGCTTTCTTGGTAAATATTGGAATTGCCATCACCGTGTATTAGCATATTTGTAGTTGCTAATCCAAAGGCTACTTCTTCTCGTTCAATACCATAAATATTCTTTTCTTTAACACCTTCTTTTTCTTCTAAAGTTTTGCAATCATCTATAGCATCTGTTAACGCTCGAACTAAAAAAGATCCGCTTCCACAGCAAGGATCTAGAACTTTACTTTTGTTATTTATTCCTATTGCTTTACACATAAATGAAACGATGTGGTCTGGTGTAAAAGCTTGGTTTTTGTCATCTTTTCCTACATATTTATTGAAAGTTGTAAAGAAAAGATTGAGTAAATCTTGTCCTTGTGTGGATTTTTCATTAATAAATGGGTATATATTTTTATGAATAAAAGATATGATTTCTCTAAAAACATTATCTTGTAATTGTCTAATGTCTTGTTGTTCTAATATTTTTTTATCAAGTATAGTTAGTTTTTCTGATTTATTAGGATTATTATTAAGCAATTGCTCTAATATTTCTTTAATACTGGCAATAATTTGTTTTGTACTTAAATTATCATATCTTAAATTATTTTTTATGGCTAAAAGACATGTTCCTACAAATTGACCACGTAACTTCTCTTTTATTCCATATTGATGTAATATTTCATTTAACTTATAAGTGTTTTTCATTACTTCTTCACGGTTATTGGTTGTTTGTGGTTTTAATAAATCTATATACTCTTTAAAGGTTTTAAGTGTTAATTCGTTGTTTAATAGATTGTTGCTATTAATTTCGTTTTTGTAAACTTTAATTCTATCATCGGTTGTGTTTGCTAATATACCGATAATTAAATGATTTGTTAGTTTTTTTTCATAGCTAACATAAGCTTGTAGTTGCTCTTTTGCACTATCAATATCTTTTGTGAAATCTTGTTTAGTTTCAACTAAAATTGTTATTTTTGACTCAATATCAACAAACCTTAAATCAACATTTGTGTAATAAGTTTTATTTTTTTGTCTTTTTATTTTTAATTCATCAAATTTTTTATTAATAATATTGAATGCTTTTTGGTAGCTAAATTCTCCATTTTCAACATTACTGCTAAGATATTTTTCGCCTATTGTATTGATAATTGCATTACGAGAAGCCATTTTATTCCTTGCTTTATGTTTTTACAGGTTATTTTATAAAAAATAATTATATAAAATCAAATTATATCTATTTAAAATAAAAGTATAACTTTATGATGTTGGTTGATTTTACATCTTGTGTTAAAATTGTATTTTAAAAATATAAAAGGAAAAAACATGCAAATAAATCAAAAAATTCATAAACTTATAATCTTTTTAGCCTTTGTGTTTGCTATAAATGCACAAGCTCTTAGTGAGGGAAAAGAATACATTGCTTTAAAAACACCTATCCCAAATGCACAAAATTCTTTGATAGAAATTTTTTCTTATCGTTGCATTCATTGTTACACCCATCATCAATTTCACACTTTAGCAAAGGTTAAAGAGGCTTTGCCAAATTTAAAATATGATCTTTTTTCGGTAAGTTCTATGAGTGAGTATGGTGGGGCTTTAAATGAGATGTTTGCTTTAGCTTCTTTTAAAGAAAAAGCTTTAGGTTTAGATGTTACTAGTGAAAAAAGTCTTACCTATAAGCTTGCTGATGTGTATTTTATAAGTCATTTTGAACAAAAGTTAAATTTAAATGATCTTGATTTATTTTACAAAATAGGTTTAAATGTTATTGGTGCTAGCAAAGAAGAATTGCAAAAATTTTTACAAACTAAAGAAGCCAGAGAACTTTTAGCTGCTTATGATATGGCTAATGAAATTTCAAGAAATTATGGCACACCTGCTTTTGTAGTAAATGGTAAATATCAAATCAACCCTGAATACATTACTTCTTTAGAAGAACTAATCCGTATAGTTAAAGAACTTTCAGTTAAATAATGCCTTTATTTTAAAGGTGTTATTAATCTTATAAAGGATAAAAATGAAAATTAAAAAAATCATCAGCTTAAGTTTGCTAGCTAGCGTTGTTTTGGCACCAAATTTAGCTTTGGCTGTAGGTGGAGCAAGTGGGGCTAAGATAGACTATCAAGTACAAGGGCAAATTGGAGCTATAAAGCTTAATCCTTATGGCCTATCTCCGCTTAGTGCTGTGATTGTAGATGGAGGGTATGAGTTAAGCGATGTAAGTGTGACTATAGTTCCAAAGCCAAATGGACAAACCATATCTTATAAGGTAAGCCCTAATAAAATTAAAACTTATGGAGGAATTCCTATTTTTGGGCTTTATCCATCATATTTTAATACAGTAAAGGTAAGTTACACTAAAAGTGCTTTTGGAAAAAGTGAAAAAGTGGTAGATGAGGTATATAAAATAGCAACAGGCGGGGTAAATATAGAGCCAAGTGGAAGTCTTATGCAAAGAGGCGTGCCTTTTGAGAAAGTGGAAGTGCTTAAAGTAGATAAAGAATTTGAAGATAGATTATATCTAGTAAATAATACTCCAGGAAAATACAGCGCAAAAAGCTCTCAAACTATATGGAATAATCCAAGTGGTGGTGCTTTAGAATGGGATGAGGCTTCTAGTGTTTTTATTATCGACACAAAGGGTGAAATTCGTTGGTATTTAGATAATGATAAGCTAATGGATAAAAACAATATTTATAATCGTGGCATTATGATGGGCTTTAGGCAAAACCCAGATGGGGCGTTAAGCTTTGGGTTTGGTCAAAGATATGTAAAATATGATTTAATGGGTAGAGAAATTTTTAACCGCCTTTTACCTTCTTCTTATATAGATTTTTCTCATTCTATGAGCCAAATGCCAAATGGAAATTATCTTTTAAGAGTGGCTCTGGCTAGTGTTAAGCGTCCTGATGGTAAAAATGTGCGCTCGGTGCGTGATGTGATAGTAGAGGTTGATAAAAATGGCAATGTAGTAGATGAGTGGAGACTTTTTGAAATTTTAGATCCATATAGAGCTAATATAATCAAAGTTTTAGATCAAGGTGCGGTTTGTTTGAATGTAGATGTTTCAAAAGCGGGTAAGACTTTAAGCAATGAAGAATTAGCTAAAATGGATACAAGTGATGTATTTGGAGATATAGCAGGCACTGGAGTAGGGCGTAATTGGGCTCATGTAAATAGCATAGATTATGATGAGAGTGATGATAGCATTATCATTTCAAGTCGTCATCAAAGTGCTATTGTAAAAATAGGACGCGATAAAAAAGTAAAATGGATACTAGGAGCGCATAAGGGCTGGGGAGAAAAATATAAAAAAGCACTTTTGCAACCTATTAATAAAAATGGCAAAAATATCATTTGTGAAGATGATTATAGTAAATGTCCTGGTTATAAAAATAAGGAAGGTGGTTTTGATTTTACATGGACACAGCATACTGCTTTTAGAATAAGTGAAAAGTCTAATAAAAGATATATTTACATTACAGCTTTTGATAATGGTGATGCAAGAGCTATAACACAACCTGCTTTTGCTTCGATGAAATATTCAAGAGCAGTTATATATAAAATAGATCAAAAAAATAAAACCGTAGAGCAAATTTGGGAGTATGGTAAACAAAGAGGTAATGAATGGTTTTCGCCTATTACTTCTTTAACTGAGTATTATAAAGATAAAAATTCGATTATGGTTTATAGTGCTAGTGCTGGAATGGCTTTTGATTTAAGTAAGGGTATTGCTATAGGAGAACCAAAACCTGAAATAGATGAGTTTAAATGGGGAGCTAAAGAGCCTTCGGTGCAAATTCGCTTTAGCGGAGCAAGCACTGGTTATCAGGCTATGCCTATTGATTTAGAGAAAGCATTTAAATAAAAAAGGGCTTTAAAATAAGCCCTTTAATTTTATAAATATCCTGCACCCAAAGCTAAGAAATAACCTACTATACAAGAAACAATTACACCAATTAAACCTGGCAAGATAAAACTGTGATTGATAACAAATTTACCTATTTTTGTTGTGCCTGATCTATCAAATTGTATAGTTGCAAGATCGCTTGGATAGGTTGGTAAAATATAATACCCATAGCAAGCTGCTGCAAAAGCAATGATAATACCTGGTTCAACACCAATACCTAATGCAAGTGGCACAAATGCTGCAATTGCTGCTGCTTGAGAATTAACAAATTTAGAAATTAATAAAAGCATAACTGCATAAGTCCAAGGGTGTTCTATAACAATATTTCCTAAAGACTCTTTCATCATAGGAGTATGTACTGCAAACATAGTATCTGCCATCCAAGAAATTCCAAAAACAGCCACTAAAGCTATCATACCTGATTTAAAAATCTCATTTTTTGCAATTTTGCTTGCATCAAGTTTAGTAAAGATAATGAGTGCTGCACCTGCTAAAAGCATAAACATTTGAATGGTTGCAACCATATTCATAGGTTTAGTAACACCTTTTGAGATAAATTGTGGTCTAAGTTCTGGGAAAGCTCCAAGTATAGCTACTATAGCAATAGCACCCAAGAAAATCCACATAGCTACCCATTGAATGGTTGGAAGTTTTTGTTCAAGAAGAGTTTTGCTATCGCCATAGATATATGTTCTTTGTTCTGGATCTTTGATTTTAGCTTGAAATTCTTCATCTTTGTCAAGATCTTTTCCTCTAAACCAAGAAAAAATTCCTATAGCTAAAACACCCACTAAAGTAGAAGGTATAGTAATAGCAAGTAAATCTACATAGCCATCAAATCCTGCTAAAGGATGTTTATTAATTTCTGGATTTAAAAGCAATGCGGTTAAACTTACAACAGCAACTGAAACAGGGCTTGCTATAATACCAAGTTGAGAAGAAATGCTAGAAGCAGCCATTGGTCTTTCTGGACGTATGCCGTTTTTAATAGCAATATCGTAAATAATAGGCATCATAGTATAAACAACATGTCCAGTTCCACAAAGTATAGTCAAAAAGCAAGTTACAAAAGGAGCTAAGATGGTTAAAAATTTAGGATTTTTTCTTAAAACTCTTTCTGCAATTTGCAACATTACATCTAAACCACCACTAGCTTGTAAAGTTGCACTAGCAACAACAACAGCTAAGATAGTAAGCATAACATCAATAGAAGGTTTTCCAGGCGCTACAGCAAAACCAAAACTTAAAACTAATAAACCAATACCACCCAATAAACCTAGAGCGATACCACCTTTTTTTGCCCCATAAAAAAGACAAATGAGAACTACGGCTAGTTAGCATTTCCATACTCTCTCCTTGTTTAAAAATATGCGAGAGTATAGTGTAAGTTTTATTAATAGTAAATAAAATTTTTTATTATTTAAATAAATATTTACCAATATTTTGAATTTGTTTGTCAAAATATTGGTCTTTTTTGTTTATTGGTAATTTTTTAAGATAGCAAAAAGAATTTTGCTGATTTTTTCAATAGAAGCTATTTCGCATTTTTCATCTGTTGAGTGAGGGCTATGGATGTTTGGACCTATGGAGCAACATTCTAGTGGTTGCTTTTCGCTTATAATGCCGCATTCTAAACCAGCATGTATGGTGTAAAGCTTGGCATTTGGGTTTTCTTTTTTAAAATAACTTAGAATTTCTTCTCCAAAATTAGTATCTTTATTAGCCCAAGGTGGATAAAAATTTGCACTTGAAACTTCACAATTTTGCATTTTAAAATAAGTTAAGGTTTCAAATTCTATATTTTTAAGCTCTTGTAAATCATTCGATCTTGCAAAAAGTTCAAAATGAAATTTACCTTCTTTTTCATAAGCTAACGAAAGATTGATACTTGTTTGGACTAAATTGAGTTGATAATTAAAAGTTCTAACACCTTGCGCAAAAGCATTGATAAGATTTAAAATGATTTGAGAATTTTTATAATATGTTCTTTTGATTTTACCTAGATATTTTATTTTAAAATGATTATTTTCCTTTGGAGAATTTTTAAAAAATGCTACGATTTTAGCATGTTTTGGTATAGAGTTGATTCTCTCACCTGCGTTAAACTCGCAAAGTTCACCTTGGTTTTGAGTGATAAAATGACTTGCTTCTTTAATAGAAGATTTAATATTTTTAACAATATCAATCCCTGAATGCCCACCTTTAAAATTAATTGCTTCTATTTCATAACAATCTTCTTCCTTTTCACCTATCTCTAAATTTAAATTAGCAAAAATATCTACCCCGCCAGCACAACCTATAACAACTTCATCATCGCTCTCATGGTCTAAATTTAATAGCTTGTTTGAAATCAAAGTATGTGTAAGATTATTTGCTCCACAAAGTCCAACTTCTTCATTGTTAGTAAAAAGACATTCGATATTTTCAAATTCTTTTAAAGCTTGCATCATTAATGATACACCTATGCCATTATCTGCACCCAAACTTGAATTTTTAGCCTTTAAATATCCATTGTCTTCATACATTTGTATATTTGGAGCCTCTCCCATGCAAACCATATCATAATGACTTTGTAAACAAATTTTAGGTTTTCCTTTATATGCATGGATATTACCTGCTTCATCAATATTTACTTGGCAGTTTTGACTTTTAGCAAAATCAATAAGAAAATTTTTTAATTCTTCGGTATGGAAACTACAATGAGGTATTTGAGTAATTTGTTTAAAATTTTGTATAATTTCTTGCATAAAATCTCCTTTTTGTTGTAATTATGGCATATTTTTATATAGATGAGGTTTAAATGAAAATTTCTAAAAAGCAAATTAAACTATTAATAGCTTTACTAAAAGATCCAAGGAAATTTTTAATTACACTTTTTCTATTTACTTTTGCTTATATTTTAAATTATGATAGTGGTTCGTATATTAATGCCAAAGTAAGTCGTGTGGTAGATGGAGATACAATTGAGGCTAAATTTGAAGATGAAGAACTTAAAATTAGACTTTTTGGTATAGACGCGCCTGAAAGTGATCAAGCTTATGGAAAGATGGCAGCGCAATTTTTAAATGCAATTGTGTTGAATAAAGAAGTAGTTTTGAATGTAAAAGATGAGGATAAATATGGTAGAATTTTGGCCATTGTGTATTTAAATGACAAAGATATCAATCAAGTTATGGTTAAAAATGGCTTTGCTTGGGCTTATGAGCATTATAGTGATTTATATGTAAATGAGCAAAATTATGCCAAAGAAAATAAAAAAGGCTTATGGGTAGATGAAAATCCTATAGAACCTTATAAATGGCGTAAGCAAATAAGATTAAAATAGGAAAAGAGATGTTTAAAAAAATATTTTTCATTGGGTTTTTAGTATTATTTTTTGGTGGTTGCTTTGTAAATGAAAGAGGAATTTCAAATCGCTTTTATGATGATTGCAAAGAATATTACGATGCAAGCGGAACTTACCATAAAGAATGTCCAAAGAATTGGGTGGATTTGCCTTTAACTCCCGATTCCTTTTAAAACAGCATTTAATTCTTCTGGAGTGGCATCTTGCTTAGAGTTTTCTTGTTGGTTTTGGCTACTAGAGCTTGTGTTTTGACTTTGCTTTAATTTAAATATATGATCATCTGTGGTAATTACTTGAAAAGATGCATCAAAAATTTTAATCTCATTTACAAAGCCAACTACTTTAACCTCTCTTTTTTTTGAGTCATCGCTAAATAGAGCACTTGCTTCAAGATTTAAAATATCTCCAACTTTCAAAGGTGCATAAAAAAAGCTTCTTGAGCCTATTAAAACGCTAAATTCTTTATTAATTGCTGCTTGGGCTATATAATTTGCAGCATTGAAAACAAAACCACTATGCACTAATCCTAACTCATCTACTGCCATATCATGGGTTGTAATTAAAATACCTTTGGCAAAATTTTTTTCTATATGAGAAATGCTTCCTGCTAAAGCATTATTTATCCCTGGACAAGTGATAAGTTCTGATTTAATACGATTTAATTCTTCAGGATCTATTAGCTCTTCTATAGTAACAGCACTTATTGTTCTTGCCATTTTTACACCTTTAATTTAACATAAACTCTTTTTGGTGCTTCATAGCCCTCGCAAGTTAAATTTGAGTCATTTTTATCTAAAAATTGATCTAAAGAATAAGAATCAATCCATTGTGTTTTTCTTTGTTCTTCAAAATCAGTTTGTCTAGTTGTTATAACTTCAAATTCACTAAATCCAGCTCTATAACACCAATTTCTTAAACCCAATATCGACGGAATGAAAAAAATATTTGGTATTTTTGAATAAGTTTTTTGAGGAATAAGTGCAATTTCTCTTTCATCTTCTATATACATAGTGTCTAAAAAAACTACACCATCTTTATTTAAAGATTGCTTGAGTTGTTTTAGCATGGCTATAGGATCACTACGATGATAAATTACACCAAGGCAAAAAATAACATCAAATTTTATACCATAATTTGGTACATCAGCTACGCCTAAAAGCTCATACTGTATAGGAGTTTTTGCTAAAGAGTTTAAAAGGAAAAACTGTAAAAAATATTTAATAGAAGGATCAAAACCTATGAGTTTTGAAGGGTTAAATTCAAGCATTTTAAACATATAATAACCATTATTGCAGCCAATATCCGCAACCACTTTACCTTTGATTTCTTGCATATAAGGCTTTAATATGTTAAATTTAATAAAACTTTGCCATTCTGTATCTATAAAAAGTTTATTTATTTTAAAAGGACCTTTACGCCATGGTTTTAATTCTAAAGCTATATTTTTAATTTCTTCATCTAGCTTTTCATCGCAAAAAATATTAAAACTATCATCTATAGTGTAGTTTGAGTTTTGAGCTTTTAAATTTAATTTTTGAATTTTTTCATATAATGGATGTTTTAAGGCTTGCTTTAACAAAGCATTATCTTGCATATTTTTCCTTAAAAAACCCCCTTATTTGGGAGTTTTATTATTGAAGTAGGCTTGCTAATTTAGTTTGTAGCATTACATTAGAATGGGCATTTGCAAATAAATACGCATTTTCTTTTAGATAATTTGCATTAAAATCATTTACATTTTGCGCTAAATCATTATTTTGCAATTTGCTTTCAGCTTCTTTGGTGTTAATGCTAGTTTGCAAAGATGAGTTGATATTAGAATGGATAGCATTAATCCCAGCGCCAATATCTGCGCGTAAAGAACCTACTTGATCTTGAAAATTGCGAATTCCATCTTGGTTTTCAAGGCTTAAATTTGCTGTGCTTGGTTGATTTAAATTGATATTTTCAACTCCTGCTCCAACAACAAAATCCATGCTTTGAAAAACATTTTTACCATTATAGGTTGCATTTGAAAAAGCATCATTGATTGAGCTTACAAGTCTATTTGCTTCAGTATTTAGCATGCTTTTTTGTCTATCATTTAATGCAGCGCTATTTGAGCGCACTGATAATTCATTTAATCTATCAGCAGTTGCTGAAATATTATTTAAAGTTGAATCAGCAATTTGTAAAACACCTACTGAATCATAAGCATTTAAAATGCCTTGGTCTATAGTGCTATACTGACTTCTTAAAGAATCAGCTATAGCTAAATTTGCTCCATCGGTTCCATCTATAGCGCGTATTGCAGCTATATTTTCTAAAGCTTTTTCTTGGCTTTTTTGAGCTTGATTTAAGTAATGGTTTTGTTGGGTTGTTCCTATATCGCCTATTTTCATCTTTGACTCCTTTTAAAGACTTATTTTATTATATCATTTTTTTGTTTTAAAATTTAAAAAAAATAAAATTACTTGTGATAACATGATAATCTTCATCACAACTTCACTTGCACCATGAATTTTTATAAATTCTTGAGTCTTAGTTGCTTCTTCTCCTAAGCTTTGTGCTTCTAAAACATAAGCAGTGAAGTAAAATACAAAAAGCAAACTTAGTGCCAAAATGATTAAAGAAAGCATAAATTTTGAAAAATTTATTTTAAAAGTTAAATTTTTATTCTTAAATGAGAAAATTTCCACTAAAATAGATAAAACACTCACACCTAGTAAAACATAGCCAAATTGTACAAAAATATTTGTCATTAAAAGCCCGCTTTGAAAATGAGTTAAAACCCCTTCACCTATAAATTTAGCAGGATAAAATATAGTCGGAGCTAAAAACACTCCTATGCTAATTTCAATCCCAATTAAACTTGCTAGTAAAAATAAATATATTGATTTCATTATTTTCTCCTATAAAAAGATAATTATAGTCTAATTTTTTAAATTCCACGCAACAAAGGCTCTATCAAATCCATTATAATCTTGATAAAAAGTAGCTTTAAAATCATTTTCTTCTAAAATTTGATTTAAAATTACTTTTTGATCATAGCCAAATTCACAAGCTAAGACTTTTGTGTTATGATTTTTAGCAAAAATAATGATTTCTTCTAAAATTTCCCAGCCTTTATCTCCTCCAAATAAAGCATCATATGGCTCATTTTGCACCCATTTATCTAAAGGATAATCATTTTTAATATAAGGAGGATTGGAAAAAATAAAATCAAATTCCCCTTGCATATTTTTAAAATCACAAAGTTGAAAATTGATTAAATTTGAAACATTGTGAAAATCTGCATTTTTTTTAGCAAGATTTAATGCTTTTGGATTGATATCGCAAGCTTGTATAAAAATTTGTTTTAACTTTGCTAAAGAGATGCTTAAAATTCCACTTCCAAAGCCAATTTCAAGTATATTGTTAAAAGAGTTATGATCTAAAATTTCTAAACATTTTTCAAGTAATATTTCACTATCAAAACGCGGTATTAACACCCCTTTTTGTGTGAAAAAATCAAAACCATAAAATTGAGTTTTTTCAAATAAATACTCAAAAGGCTCGCCATTTAAAAATCTATCTACATAATCAAAGAAATTTTTTTCATCAATTTGAAATTCAGGATTTAAAAAAATCCAAGCCTTATCTTTTTGCAAAAGCTCACAAAGAATAAAAAGTATATATTCTTTATGAGTGCGATCTTTTGCGTAAGCTTGTTTTAAAGCTTCTTTGATAGAAATCATTGCAAAGCTTTGATTCTATCAAAAATGCAAGGATGGCTTAAATGAAAAAATGCATAAATTTTGCTTGTCTTAACAAAGGCTTTGTTTTCTTTTGCTAAGGCTATGAGGGCATTTTTCATATCTTCTTTTGAGCTAAGTTTTGCTCCGTGTAAATCAGCATTAAATTCATTTTTTTGACTCATTTTATTGATTAAAGGCGAAATGAAAAAAACAAATACATTGCCAAATACCAATAATAGCGCAAACACTCCAGCATTTACTTCATCTAAATGGCTTTGGGTGTAAAAAAAGCTTGGTAAATGTGCAAAGATAAAAAATAAAGCAAAAAGCATTATGGCATTTAAAATAAGCATTTTTACGATATCTTTATGCACAAAATGCCCTAATTCATGACCTAAAACAGCTAAAAGTTCATTTTCTTTTAATGCTTTTAAAAGCGTATCAAATAAAACTACTCTTTTGCTTTTGAATAATCCTCCAAAATAAGCATTTAGCCTTTTATCTCTTTTGCTTGCATCAATTATATAAACCCCATTAGCACTAAAGCCGCATTTTTGCATTAAATTGCTTATTTTTGCTAATAAATTTTCATCTTCTAATTTTGTCATTTTGTTAAAAATTGGCGCGATAAAAGTAGGGTAGATAAGATTTATAATAAGTATAATTGCAAAGCTTAACACAAAGGCTACTACCCACCAATAAGCACCAAAAAATTCAAAACAAAATACTAAAGAATAAATGATTAAAAAACCAAAAATAAGCATTAAAATCAAAGATTTAATGCTATCTTTAACAAAAAGTGTTAAAGTCATATTTGAAAAACCATGTTTTTTGTCTTTTACAAAGCTTTCATAATAGCTAAGCGGTAAATTTGAAATACTTAAAATAAACAAAAAAGAAAGCAAAAACAAAGTATTTTCTAAGGTAGAATTTTCTTTTATAAAAATTTCTTTTAAGTATAAAAAGCCAAAACTAAGCCAAGCGATGTTGATGATTAGATTATAAATATTTGAAAAGATTTTGTATTTTTCATTTTCTATAGCGATATTTGCAGCATTTTCATAATCATTTTTATCTAAAATTACTGCTTGTTTAACTTTTTCTTTTTTTATAAAATTAATTTGATGATAAGAAATATAAATCATTAAAAAAGTATAAAAACATAAAATTGTTATTAAAGTCATAATTTTTTCCATTTTTTTTTTTTTTTTTTTTGAAAGTATGCAACAAGAAGGTAAATAAGCATAGGTGAAAACCTATGCTTGTATAAGAAGAATTCTTTTTTGTGTTAATTAAAATGAGTATTTAAGACCAATATTACCAGTTAAGTAAGTTTCATCTGTATCATCTTCTTTTCCAGCTAAGATCTGTTTAGCACCTATACTTAAATCAAGAGATAAACTATTAGTTATATTAATATTGCTACCAACTAAAATTTTACCAAAAGTTTTATCTTTTTCAGCACCAGCTACATTAAAGCTCATATCGCTACCTACAAATCTAGCATGATAATCATCTCCACTAGTTGCAAAGAATTGTTCAACTTTTGGAGTTATATAAAAAAATCCATTTTCAAAAGATTTTCTAAATTCAGCACCAAGTTCTGCACTTGCTGTAAAGCTTGTCATTGATTGTACATGTTGAGCCCAAACGCCAGTTTCTGTATAATCAGGAGTATTGCTATAGTAAAGATTTAAACCAATTAAAGGTTTAATAGCAAATTCATTACCCATATCAAATACATATCCATAAGTACCGCTTGCACCGAAGAAAGTTTGTGTGTAATCAGATTTATTGCTGGTTCCATTTAATAATCTTTCTTGATCAGTCCAGCTAAATTGCGCATAAGCTTTGATGTCAAATTCGTGATTGTTGTTTTTAATTCTTGAGTAAGCACCGATTTGTAAATTATCTGCATCTTGACTAACAGAATTGTAGTTTAGTTTTGAATCTGCATAGGTCAAGTAAGCACCAGCAAGTATAGCATCACTAAATTGTCTGTCAATACCTATGCTAGTACCAAATACACTATCATTTTCACTTCCTATCATATTTACGCCGCCAAAAGCATTAGCCCATACGCTATTTTCTCCTTGACTTCTTGGCTGCATCATTCTAGTTGCAATAGCCATTTCATTAGCTAGGTTAATAACTTGGATAGCACCTTGGCGGTTAGAGTTATTTGCGCTTTCTCTAGCCGAATTTAAAACATTTTTAGCTTGTTGAGCATTTCCTGTTATCGCATCTACTATAGCACTAGCTGCTGCTTGTTCTTTGTTTGAAGATATAACAGAAGCTAAAACTGCATCAACTTGATAGTTAAATGCTGTTGTTTTATTAGCAATGCCACTTTCAATAGCATCTAATTTGGCATTTAATTGGCTGATTAAATGATTATAGTCTAACCCTGTAAAATCTTGTTTTTTATTATTTCTTGGTTTTGGACCAGTTGCTTCAGCTGCTAATTTTTCATATTCGGCAATCATAGCTGTTAAAATTTCTTTTTGTGCTGTTCTAAGGGCTGCGGCAATCCCTTCTCTTTTTATTGCACTTTTCCAACCATTTTTATCTACTTTTGCATTGATGTATAAAGTATTTCCTACTGCTTTAAGGCTGTAATTAATTCCAAGTTTATTTTCTAAATTAATTTTTACTATAGCATCATTGTATTTTTTAGCTTCTTCTGCGCTTAGTCCAAGAAGTTGTGCGGTTGAAAATTCTTTAAAAACATTTGCTGTATTGGTTAGTTCGATATCTTTATTAAAACCTTTATCAGCGCTTAATAAAAAGATACCATTTTCACTTATTGGTGCATTTGAAGCACTAAAATTTGAATTTCTTATAATTGCTGTACCAGTTATATGAAAACCATGATTTCCATAAAATTCAAGATTTGCATCATTTGCAGTAAAATCACCTTTTACAAGCAAAGAACCATTTGCACTTTGACTTCCTAAGGTACCATTGCTAATGAAAAGATCAGCACCATTAAGTAGAGCTAGATTTCCTTCTATAACCCCAGTATTGCCTACATTTAATGAAGTATCTTGACCCAAAGCATTATTTTTGCCATCAAAAATTATTTCTTTTGCTTTTATATTAAAAGAATAAAATTTATCTTTTTCTCCATCAAAATAATGACCGATTTCCGCATCTTGGCCATTGGCACCAACATTAAATGTGCTTTTAGCTGCATCTATATTTAAGTGATTGATGTATTTGTTTGTAGTGCCATCGAAACTGCCTCCGATAACAGAAGTGATATTGTAAGTAGAACCTGTGTCTTTATCTACTACGAAAGAATAGTTTCCATTTTTATTTTCATCTTTTAGGTTAGTGTCGGAAAACGGATCCCCCCCCCCGATAGCGTGAGCTGAACTAGCTACCATAGTAGCAACACAAGCTGATAGAAAAATTTTTCTTGAATTTTTCATCATTTAACTCCTCAATAAAATAATATTTTGAAATGGTATTATATCTTTATGTATATTAAAAAATAATAAATATTATAATTAATAAATATTTTTTATATATATTGTAAAAAAAACAATATTAAACTAGCTTTTTTCATAGTATAACTAAAGATTAAGTTTTTTAAATATCTTATCTATCAAATTTTTCAAGAATTTTAAAATACTCTTCTTCTAACACAATCAAAATTTCTTCTTTTTCTTTTAATTCTTCATAAAGCTTATTAATTCCGATTTTCTGATAAAACTCAGGATTTGATAAAGCATTTTTGAGTTCTTTGATTTCTTCTTCTAATTTATGAATTTTATCAGGATATGAGTTTAAAATTTCATTTTCTTTATAGCTTAGTTTTTTACTTGATTTTTCTTTTGTTTTTACACTTGTTGTGGTGTTTGTTTCTAAGCTTTTAGAAAATTCTTCAAAGTCTTTATATTCTTTTTCATTTTCTAAATACTCACTATAAGAAAGAACTTCTATATTGATATTTGCATTATCTTCAAAAGCATAAAGCTTGGTTGCTATTTTATCGACAAAATATCTATCGTGCGAGACAAGCAAAATCGCACCTTCAAAGGAAAGTAAATATTCTTCTAAAATATTAATCGTAGCAATGTCTAAATCATTTGTTGGCTCATCTAAGATTAATACATCATATTCTTTGGTAAAAAGCAAGGCTAGGGCGACTCTATTTTTTTCACCACCACTTAAAACACTAACACTTTGCTCTAAAAATTCTTTTGGAAATAAAAATTGTTTTAAATACCCATAAACATGCATATTTTTACCACGCACTTGGATATGATCACCGCCATTTGGGCAAAAAATTTCTAAAAGTTTTTTATCAGTATTTAGCAAGCTCCTACTTTGATCAAAATAGCCAATTTTTACTTCACCTCTTTTAATCTCTCCACTATCAAGTGGAATTTGATCAAGTAAAATTTTTAAAAAGGTAGATTTGCCACAGCCATTTTTTCCTACTATAGCTATACGCTCACCTTGTAAAATTCGTGCATTAAAATCTTTAAAAAGTGTCTTGTTAGCAATAGACTTTGAGATATTTTTAAGTTCAAAAAGCATTTTTTTGCGGTTTTGGCTTTGGTTTTGGTTGAAATTTTTACTCGCTCTTTTTATTTCAAGTTCTAAGCGTTTTATTGCAGAAGGATTTTTTTTGGCTTCTTCGCGCATTTTAAAAATGCGTTCTTTACGCCCTTCGTTGCGTTTAAGTCTAGCTTTAACTCCTCTTCTTAGCCATTCTTCTTCGCTTTTTAATTGCTTAAGTAAGGTTTCATGACTTTTTGCTAAAGATGCTAAAATAGCTGCTTTTTTTTCTAAATACTGTGTGTATCCACCCTCAAAAATGCTTAATTTTCCTGCTTCTATTTCCACGCATTTTTGCGCTATTGTATCTATAAAATATCTATCATGAGAGATGAAAATAACACACATTTTAGAAGCTTTTAATCTTTCTTCTAAGAAACTGCTCATATATACATCTAAATGATTAGTTGGCTCATCTAAAAGCAAGATGTCAGGATTTTTTAAAAGCAAAGTACAAAGTCCTACGCGTCTTATCTCTCCTCCGCTTAAAGAGCAAAGCGCTCTGTCTTTATACTCTAATAGTTTAAACTCTTCTAGTATTCTTTGTATTTTTTGATCTAAATTCCAAGCATCTTTTGAGTCTATAAATAAACTTAACTCATCTACTTTTTTTAAATATTCTTTATTTTCTGGATTTATTGCTAGTTTTTCATTATAGTTTTCATACTCTTGCAAGGCTTGATAAATTTCTTCAAGTTCTTGTTTTATGGCTTCATTTACACTTAATGAACTTTGAAAACTTACTTGTTGGCTTAGCATGCCTATGCTAGCATTATTTTGTTTAATCACTCTACCGCTATCTAGTTTTAAAGTTCCCATAAGGGCTTTTAGAAAGCTTGATTTTCCTTCGCCATTTTTACCTATGATGGCGATTTTTTCTCCTAAATTTGCACTAAAATTTGCATTTTCTAAGATTATTTTTGTATTAAATTTCTTATTTGCATCGATTAAATCTATTAAAGCCAAATTTCTTTCCCAAATGTTTTTTTGCGATTTTACTTTAAAATATATTAATTTTGCTTAAATAAAATTACACTATGAGAGTGTTTGTTTTTTTTACTTTATTAGTTTTATTTTTTGCTTTGGCAAATTGGTATATTTATAAAAGATTTTTAAGTAAAGTTGATTTTTTAAAACCTTATAAAAAGCTTGTGTTAGCTCTTGTTTTAATAGTTTTTGCATGTGAATTAATCTTTTTTGTAAACATGCGCGGGGATTTTTTGTATGAAAAGCTTTATTATATTTTAGCGATTTTTCCTACTATTACCTGCTTTTTCTTGCTTTTTGGAGTGATTTATGAAATTGGCTCTTGGATTTTCTTTAACGAAAATAAAAAAGAGCAAATTTTTAGCCTTCAAAGAAGAAGGTTTTTAAAATTAATTTTTGATTCTTGGCTTATTATACTTAGCGTTAGTATGGTATTTAAAGGCTTTGTAAATGCTATTAGCACACCTAAGGTTAATGAGGTAGATATTAAAATTAAAAATTTAAAAGAAGATTTAAACATAGCTTTGCTTTCTGATGTGCATTTGGGGAAAAATTTAGGTGAAGATTTTTTAAAAACTTTAATCGATGAGGTTAATGCTTTAAATGCTGATATAATCATCATAGCTGGGGATTTAATCGATGCAGATATAGCTAGTATGTCTTATATTGATCTATTGGAAAATTTTAAATCAAAATATGGTACTTATTTTGTTTATGGAAATCATGAGTATTATAATGATATAAATGCGATAAGCAAAAAGCTTAAAACGCTTAAGAATTTCAAAGTTTTAGAAGATGAAAGTATTGATTTTGGAGATTTTACTTTAAGTGGGACTTTGGATTTAGCTGCTAAACGTTTGGGTTTTAAAGAAAGCAATATAGAAAAAATCAAAACTCAAATCAATCAAGAAAAAGTTAATATTTTAATCACGCATCAGCCAAAATATGTAAAAACTTATGATGTGAGTGGGTTTGATTTGATTTTATCAGGGCATACTCATGCAGGGCAAATTTTTCCTTTTTCTTTGCTTGTGTATTTAGAGCAAGGCTTTGTGCATGGGCTTTATAAATTAAGTAAAGATAGTTTGCTTTATGTAAGTAGTGGGGCTGGTTTTTGGGGACCTGCTGTGAGATTTTTGGCTCCTAGTGAAATAGCATTGATTAAATTAAAAGGAGAATAAATGGGATTTAGCAATAGTGCTTCAAAAATATTTGGGGTGATAGCAAAATATAAATTTCCAAAAATCATACAAAAAAACATCAATAAAGCCTATATTAATGTTTTTAAAATCGATATGAGCGAGTTTAAAAATTATGAAGAATATGAAAGTTTAAATGCTTTATTTACTAGAAGCTTGTTAAATGAGCGAGAATTAGAAGATGGCCTTATAAGTCCATGTGATGGTAAAATTTTAGAACTTGGAAGTAGTTTTCAAAATGATTTAGGGCAAAATTTAGCTCTTAGCATTAAAGGATCAACTTACAGCATAGAAGAGCTTTTAAAAAATTCAGCTAGCAAAGAAGAATTAGAAAATGGTATAGATTATGCAAATATTTATCTATCTCCAAAAGATTATCATCATTATCACGCACCTTGTAATATACAAATTTTAAGTGCTACTTATATGAGTGGGGCTTTATTTAGTGTGAGTGAAGCAAAATTAGCTAAGATTATAAACCTTTATACTAAAAATGAAAGAGTGGTTTTAAAGTGTTTGGTGGAGGGAAAATTTATACTTTGGATGGTATTTGTGGGTGCGCTAAATGTTGGTAAAATGCATTTTAGCTTTGATACTAGCATACAAACTAATGCTGCAAATTTTGATTTTACTCATACTTATGAAGATCTTTTTGTAAAAAAAGGCCAAAAACTTGGAAATTTTGAACTTGGATCGACTATAGTGTTAATTTCTCAAAAAGGGTTTTTAAAATTTAGTAAAAACGCTTATAAGCAAGTTGAATTTTCTAAGAAGATTGCGGACTTTGCTTAGTCTCATCTTCATTAGCAACTTTATATAAAAAGGCAAAAATTTCAGCTACAGCTTTATACATATTAGGTGGGATTTCATCGCCTAAGTCAAGCTTGCTAAGAACTTCTACTAAGTCTTTATCCTCTTTTATAGGAATGCCATTTTCTTTGGCTAGTGAAATGATTTTAGAAGCATTTTCACCTTTTGCATTGGCTAAAATTTTTGGTGCATTTTGATCTTCTTTGTTATAACCTAGTGCAACTGCTTTTTTTGTTTTTTTAGCCATTTTTAGGCCCTTGTATCAAAACCCATATTAAAATCATTATATTCTTCTTGATTGTGAAATTTGCTTTTAACTATATCACTGATGAAAAAATTAGAGCTTAGAAGTCCTACTTTAACTAAGGCTTTTTTTAGCTCATGTGCTCTTTCGTAAAGTTTTTTTCTAAAATTAGCATTTTCTATCATCATATTTATATCGATATATTTATCATTGCTTAGTGATAAAAATACATTGATTTTTCCTAATTTTTCAAATTCAAGATTAATTTGTGCATAAAATTTATCTTTTTTACCGCGTTTAAAAACTACATTAGATTTTTCTAAATCATCCCAAAAGAAAGGTAAAAAAGTATGAATGCTATTATTAGCCAAAGATAAAAGTTGGTTAAACTCAAGTTGGGCTATAAGACGATTTGCTTGATTTAGTATGCTTTCATTGTCTAAATTTTTAGCCAGATTAGAAACTTGCAAAAGAGTGGATTTAATGTCTTTTTGCAATTCTGAAGAAATTTCTGCGGTATCTTTTGGAGTAATTTTTCCAAGATCTTTTATAGAAAGTTCTAATTTTTTTTCTATATTTTTTATATCATCTAAAGAATTTTTTGCTTCATAATTTTTAGGATCTAAAGCTTTTAAAACCTCATTGAGTTTTCTTCCTATTAGGCCTAGTTCTTTGTTTAGATTATTTAAAAGCTCTTCTTGTAAATTTTGACTAAAATTAAGATTTTTGCTTACATTTTGTTTGAAAATATCTTCTAGTAAAATTTTACCTGAAGTGCTTTTGAATATATCTTCTAATTTAGTGTTATTTGTTTGTAAATTTTGACTTTTACTATCATTTTTGTTTAAATCTTCAGTATTTTTTTGTGGTGTTTTAGGCTCTTCTTTAGGATTTTCTTTGATATCTTTATTTTGTGGTATTTTTTCTTCTTTTGTGTTTTGAATTTCTTTATCTTTTACTATGCTTTCTTGTTTTTGTTGAGTTTCTTTTTTATCTTCTGTGTTTTTTTGCGGAGTTTTTATTTGCTCTTTTAACTCTTCTTTGATGTCTTCAGTATGCGGAGTTTTATTTAAATTTTCTTGTGTTGTTTCAGTTTTGTTTTTGTGGTTTTTGATATCTTTTAAAAGCGTTATAAGATCTTTAATGTTTTGACTAAGTTCTTTTAGTATATGCGTATTTTGAATTTTTATATTTTCAGGTTTAGCTAGTTCTTTGTTGATAAGTGCTAAATTTTTATTAAGATTTTTAATGAAATTATTAGCAATATTTTGTAGCTTTTCTTGACTAATGGAGTTTGGATTTTTATTGATATAGTTTTTAAAATTTTCTATTTTATCAAATAGCTTAAAAAGTGTCTTGTAGTTTGTATTTTCTAAAGAAATTTTATTATCTTTTTTGTGATTTTGCAAGATGTGAATTAGTTCTTTTAGTGTATTTGTGGTGTCAAGATTTTTAAGATCTAAATTGCTTATATCGCGTTTTAGATTTTCGCTAGTAGCCCCTTTTATGGTATTTAAAAGACTAAAAAAGCTTTGTGGTAAATTTTGCTCTTTTAAAGAATGATTAAGTTTTGCTTCTAAAAATACACCTGAATTTTTTACCAAGGATGAAAGATTTTTATTGTTGATATCTTTAGCAGGTTTAACTAGATCTTCTAAAACTTTAAGTAGTTTTTCAAATTCAGGATTTTTAGAAAGCTCTGCTTGAAGTTTTTTAACTTCATTGGCAAAATTAGGTGCAAAATTTAAATCTTTGTGATTTTTTAAAATGGCTAAATCAGGATCTTTGTTGGTTTTGATTTGATCTAGTAATTTGTTTAAAAGTTCTTGTAATTTTTGATCAACTTTGTTTACATAGTCTTTTGGAAGCTTTACTTCATCTTTAGAAAAAAAAGGATTTTTTAAAGCTTCACTAAGAGAGGTTTTTTTGTCTAATTTTTCTTTGATATTATCTTTGCTATCTTTTGTGGTTTCATTTTTGGCAAATTGGTTTTGGTTTGAAATATTAGTTATCATCTAGCATTACCATATTACCTGGTTTTCTTTTAAATTTGCTTAGATTTTTAAATTTTGGTTTATCTATAGCAAAGGCAATTAAAGTAGCTAGTAAAACAATATAAAAATACATAAAACCATTGCTTTCAAAATAATACATCAAAGTTCCAAGCACAGCAGGAGCAAACAAAGCACCAAAAGAATAAGTAAAAAGAACCGCTCTGCCAAGCTCAACTCTTTTACTAGAATCTTCAAGCATGTCATTTGCTCTAGCTAAAGAAAGAGCGTACAAACAACACATTCCCATACCTAGTAAAAAGCCAAAAAAGTATTTTAAATAAATATTATAGCTTAATAATAAAATACAAAGCATAGCACTTAAAGCGGTAAAAGCGCATAAAATAATAGCAAATTTACGACTAATTTTATCAGAAAGAGTTCCGATGAAAAGTTGAGATATAAACCCTCCTAACATGGTACAAAATATAAAAATCGAAGCTTCTTTTGCGCCAAATCCTTGTATGAGTATAAATAAAGAAGCCATGGAAAAAAATCCATTTAAAAGCATACCCGCTATAAAGCTTGTCACTAAAGCTAAAGGCACTATATCAAAAACTTTAGGAATGGAAATTTTGGTTTTTTGTGGTAAAACCGGCTCTTTAATACGAATTAAAAATAAAGGAATAGAAGCAAACATAATAAAACTAGCGCTTAAAATAAATACTGTATTACTTGGGAAATCAAATGACATAAGTAAAATTCCAAAGCCTGATGATGAGTAAAATACTACTTCATAAAAGGCTATTACTCTTGAGCGAATAGCATTTTTTGCTTTTTCATTAAGCCATGATTCTATGACCATTAAAAGTGCATAATAGCAAAAGCCAAGCAAAAATCTCAAAACCATCCAAAAATATAGATTAGAGTTTAAACTATGAAGCATAGTAGCTATACCAAAAATGATGGCAAAAATTCCAAATGATCTTATATGTCCTACTTTAGAGACTATCCTATGAGCACTAATTGTACTTACCATAGCACCAAGAAAATAACAACTTCCTATTATTCCTATATAAAAATTACTAATATCGTTATGTTTTAGAATAATTGCTATAGAATTTACTGTTAAAGCACTTCCTATAAAAACAAAAATCATACCAAAAAACAATGCAGTTAATGATCTAATCGTTCTTTTTGAGCTTAGCATTTTCTTATTAAAAAATTATATATTAATACCGCTATGGGTGTGACAAACATCGCACAAAACAAGGCAAAAATACTCATTAAGCCTTGAAACTCTAAAAATAAAAATCCTGCTATTAAAAACACATAAGCAAAAATTTTAAACAAAGAAAAAAAAGCTAATGCGTTTTTAAAAATACTTTTAAATTTTGGTTTTAAATCGTCATCTATATGGATAAATTTTATAATTTTTGGCAAAGAATATTGTTTTTTAGCAAAAATTTGCAAAGGCCTTTGTGTAAAATCATAATTTTTAGCTGCTTTAAAAATAAAATTTTTATAATTTAAAAAAGAGATTAGAATGATTAAATTTTGAGCTAAAAAGCCAAATTCAAAGCTTATAAAGGTATTAAAGCTTAATTCTTTATAGAAAAAAACTCCTGCTAAGAAAAGTAAATTTAATCCTAGCAAGAGTTTTAGTAAAATTTTAGGCTTTAGGATCATTTTTTAAATCTTTATAGCGATTTTCTTCTTTAAATTCTTCATAGCTTTTTACTTGTGCTTTGTAAGCTTTATAAACATTTAAAATCGCCGCAGCTACTCCTATAAACACTCCTATCCAAAAAAGCCAAGCTATACCGGTTAAATTTTTTAAAAAATAGCCTATGCCAACACCGATTAAAACAGCTACAACCATGGATATGCCAAGGCTTAATCCATCTGCAGCTTCTATACCTTTGCGAATGATTTTTTGTCTTTTATTCATAGGGCTTTAAAACTTTCTTGTGCTGCTTGTATGGTTTTATCAATGATTTTTTTATCCATACATTCACATATAAAACCTGTTTCAAATTGAGATGGTGCTAAATATATGCCTTTGCTAAGCATTTGAGCGTGAAATTTAGCAAATAATTTAGTATCTGATTTTAAGGCATCTTGATAATTATTTACAGGATTTTCACAAAAGAAAAATCCAAACATAGAGCCAACGCAATTAACTTGCAAAGGAATTTTGCAATCATTTGCAGCTTCTTTAAAGCCTTGAGTAAGTCTTTTGCCTAGTTTTTCTAATTTTTCATATAAACCTTCATAATTTCTTGCTTTTTTTAAACTAGCATAGCCTGCAGCCATAGCAAGAGGATTACCACTTAGTGTTCCTGCTTGATATACCCCGCCTAAAGGACTTAGCAAGTCCATGATCTCAGCTCTTGCAGCAAAAGCAGCCGCAGGCATACCTCCGCCTATAACCTTACCAAAAGTTACTATATCAGCTTTTATATTATTAATCCCAAAAGAGCCTAAATACGAAGCCCTAAAGCCGCTCATAACTTCATCAAAAATTAAAAGAATTTGATGTTCATCGCATAGTTTTCTTAGCTCTTGTAAAAATTCTATTTTAGCAGGTACTAGGCCCATATTCCCTGCAATTGGCTCTATAATGATACAAGCAATGTCTGAGTGTTTTTCTACTAAATTTTTCACACTATCAATGTCATTATAAATAGCAACAAGGGTGTTTTTGGCTACATCTTCTAAAACACCAAGTGAGCTTGGGGTATTAAAAGTAGCAGCTCCGCTTCCAGCACTTACTAATAATGAATCAGAATGCCCATGATAGCACCCTTCAAATTTAATGATTTTATCTTTTTTGCTAAAGCCTCTTGCAAGACGAATAACGCTCATAGTAGCTTCAGTGCCACTGCTTACAAAGCGAATTTTATCTAGATGTGGCCAATCTTGCAAAATAAATTTAGCTAATTTAGTTTCAGCTAGGGTTGGTGCGCCAAAGCTCGAGCCATGCTCTAATGCTTTTTTACAAGCTTTTTCAACATCTTCATCACAATGTCCAAAAAGTAAAGGTCCCCAACTTTGTACATAATCAATATAAGTATTATCTTCTATATCTACAATATAAGCACCTTTGCCTTTTTTTATAAATAAAGGATTGCTTCCTACGCTAGCAAATGCACGCACAGGAGAATCTACTCCACCTGCTATATATTCGCAAGCTTCTTCAAAGGCTTTTTTATTATTTTTCATTTTTTACTCCTTTTATTGTTAGTAATATAATCATAAAGCGATTTCATCTCATCTTCTGTTAATGAGTAAGTTGGCATAATGCTTTTTGCCTCTTGAGGTTGGCTTAGAATTTCTCTAAAACGTGTATAAGGAGTGTTTTTAATACTTGGCACTATAAAAGGTGTTTTTTCTCCATTTTTAGTATAATATCCTAGTATTTGTTGTCCTCCATCACCATGACATTTAGCACAACTTATACCTCTTGGATTTTTGTAAAGGGATTCTTGGTATTCTTTAGGTGAGATAAAATCTTCAGCCCAAACACCATAAACTATAAAAAACAAAAATAAAATAATTTTCATTTATCACCTTTAACAAAAAAAGAAGTTTTATTATGATACAATTTTTTAAGTTAAAGAAAGCTATAAATTTAAGGAAAGAAATGACACTTTTAGATGGTAAAAAGCTAAGTGATGAGATAAAAAATAATCTAAAACAAGAAGTATTAGAACTTAAAACCCAAAGTATAGAGCCTTGTTTGGCCGTGATTTTAGTAGGTGAAGATCCTGCTAGTGCTACTTATGTGGGTTCTAAAGCAAAGGCTTGTGAGCAATGTGGGATCAAGTCTTTGGTTTATAGACTTGATGTAAACACAACTCAAAATGAACTTTTGGCTTTGATTAATACCTTAAATCATGATGATAGTGTTGATGGAATTTTAGTTCAACTTCCATTGCCAGCACATATTAATAAAGATATTATTTTAGAAAGTATAAATTTTAATAAAGACGTAGATGGTTTTCATCCTTTTAATGTTGGGAATTTAAACTTAAATTTAAAAGGTGGCTTTTTACCTTGTACGCCTTTGGGAGTGATGAAAATTTTAGAGCATTATGGTATTAAATTACAAGGTGCTGATGTAGTTGTGATAGGAGCTTCTAATATAGTAGGTCGTCCTATGGCTACGCTTTTGCTTAATGCTAATGCTAGTGTGAGTATTTGCCATATTTATACAAAAGATTTAAAAACTTATACCAAAAATGCTGATATTATCATTGTAGCGGCAGGTTGCCCAAAGCTTTTAAAAGAAGATATGGTTAAAGATGGTGTTGTGGTAATTGATGTAGGGATTAATAGAGTTGATGGAAAAATAGTAGGTGATGTTGATTTTGAAAATGTAAGCAAAAAAGCTAGTTATATTACTCCTGTGCCAGGCGGAGTAGGGCCTATGACTATAGCAATGCTTTTAGAAAATACTATAAAATCAGCTAAGAATAGGATTAAAAAATGAATTTTTTAAAAAAATTATACAAATTCACACAATCTTGGACAGGAACTTTAATAGTTGTTTTATTGATTATATTTTTCTTTATTCAAGCTTTTACCATACCAAGTGGTTCTATGAAAAATACTTTATTAGTAGGGGATTTTTTATTTGTAAAAAAATTCTCTTATGGTATTCCAACTCCGCATATTCCTTGGATAGAAGTGCCTGTTTTACCTGATTTTAATAAAAATGGACATTTAGTAAGCGCTGAAGGTCCTAAAAGAGGAGATATTGTAGTATTTAGATATCCACACGAACCAAAAATTCACTATGTAAAAAGATGTGTGGCTAAGGGTGGAGATGAGATAATTTTTGCAAATAAAACCTTATATGTACGTATGGTTGAGGGTGATGAATATATGAGGGATTATTATCCTAATAAAACAAAAATCATAGGTGGAAAACTTTTTGTAAAAGAACCTTTTGTAGAAAAAGGAATACATTATGATTCTAGAGTGGATATTGAAAGTGTGTTTTTTCGTTATTTAAATTTAAATCAATTTGCTATGAAGCCCGCTTCTTTTGATGAATTAGGTGCTAATAATATTTATGGTTTTAATGCTTATTATTATAAAGTGCCTGAAAATGAGTATTTTATGATGGGTGATAACCGTGATCACTCTAGTGATAGTAGGTTTTGGGGAAGTGTAGCTTATAAATATATAGTTGGTCAACCTTGGTTTATTTATTTTTCATGGGATGAAAATAAAAAAGTTAGATGGGAAAGAGTGGGGCGTTTAGTTGAAACTATAGAAAAAGATGAGCGTTTTATCCATCATAATGAAAGCGATATAGAAGCTTTAGAATAATTACTCAAAGAAACAATGTAAAATTTTTGTGTGTAGAAAATGTATAGTTTCTACACAAATTTATAAAAATATACACTCTTAATTTTATTCGTAGATTTTTTTAAGCTCCAAGTTGTAACAATTAACACAAATAAAAATCAAAGCAAAAAAATAAAGGATAAAAAATGCTAAGTCAAAGATCTCAAAATTTAGGAGAATCCTTAACTTTAGTAATGACTGATATAGCCAAAACTTTAAAAGCAAATGGTGAAAAAGTTATTAGTTTTTCAGCAGGTGAGCCTGATTTTGATACTCCAGAAATCATTAAAAAGGCAGCAATTGAAGCTATTGAAAAAGGTTGTGGGGCTTATACACCTGTTGTTGGTATAAAAGAAGTTATAGAAGCTATACAATATAAATTTAAAAATGATAATAATTTAGAATATAAAGCAAGCGAAATCATTACCAATGTTGGTGCTAAGCATTCTTTGTTTATGGCGATTGAGTGTTTGGTTGAAGAGGGTGATGAGGTTATTATACCAAGTCCATATTGGGTAAGTTACCCTGAAATGGTTAAATTTGCAGGCGGCACTCCTGTGTTTATAGAAGGGGATGCTAAAAATGGTTTTAAAATTACCCCAGAGCAATTAAAACAAGCCATTACTCCAAAAACTAAAGTTTTAATGTTTAATTCCCCATCAAATCCTACAGGAGCAATATATTCAAAAGATGAAATTATCGCTTTAGCTAAGGTTTTAGAAGGAAGTAAAATTGTAGTTTTAAGTGATGAAATTTATGAAAAATTAGTTTATGATGGAGAATTTTTTGCATTTGCTCAAGCAAGTGAAGATGCTTTAAATAGAACTGTAACTATAAACGGGCTTAGTAAGTGCGGAGCTATGCCAGGATGGCGTTTTGGTTATATGGCTAGTAAAATGAGTGGGTTTAACAAAGCTATAAAAAAATTACAAGGCCAAAGTACTTCAAATATTTGCTCTATAGTTCAACACGCTGCTTTACCAGCTTTACTTGGAAAAGCAAATGATGATATTGAAATGATGAGACAAGCTTTTTTAAAACGTAGAAATTTAGCTTGTGAAATTTTAAGCAAATGTGAGAAAATAAAATTAGAGCAAATTCCACAAGGTGCGTTTTATTTGTTTATTTCTTGTAAAGAGCTTGATAATGATTCTATGAGATTTTGCAAAAGATTATTAGAAGAGCAAAAAGTTGCTTTAGTGCCAGGTGTAGGTTTTGGCATGGAAGGGTATTTTAGGCTCTCTTATGCAACTAGTGAAAATGATATAAAAGAAGGTTGTGAAAAAATTATCAATTTTGTAAAAAACTACTAATTCCTTAAGCCTGCTTGAAAACAGGCTTTCTTTCAAAAAACTTATAAGCAAGACTTTGGTATGATTATGCAAAAAATATAGGAAAATCAATGGAATTTAAAGTTGAGTATAAAAGCGCAAACGCTAGAGCTTGTCGCATTAAAACTACTCATAGTGAAATTTTAACTCCTGCTTTTATGCCAGTTGGAACTTTAGCTGCAATTAAAAGTTTAGATGCTATTGATATGAGTGAAATTTTAGATGCAAAAATAATTTTAGCAAATACTTATCATTTGTATTTAAGGCCTAGTTCAAAAGTTATAAAACAAATGGGTGGCTTACATGGATTTAGTAAATTTAATAGATCTTTTTTAACAGATAGTGGAGGTTTTCAAGCTTTTTCTTTAAATAAAATTTCAAAGCCAGATGAAGAGGGGATTAAATTTAAAAGCCATATTGATGGGAGTTTGCATTATTTTACCCCAAAAAGTGTTTTAGATGCACAATATGATTTTAATTCAGATATTATGATGATTTTAGATGATTTAGTTGCCCTGCCAGCTTCTAAAGAGCGCATAGAACTTTCTTTAAAACGCACTATAAAATGGGCAAAAGAGGCTATTGATTATCATAAACTAAAGCAAAGTCAAGGTGTTGGAATAGGACAAAATATTTTTGGTATTATCCAAGGTGGGACTGATTTTGAAGCTAGAAGAATTTGTTCTCAAGCACTTTGTGAGATGGATTTTGATGGTTTGGCTATAGGTGGATTGAGCGTAGGGGAAGAAAATGAAGTTATGTATGATACGGTTGAAGCTATGATGCCTTATGTTGATAATAATCGCCCTAGATATTTAATGGGGGTTGGTACGCCTGAGGATTTAGTGGAAAATGTTGCAAGGGGTGTTGATATGTTTGATTGTGTTATGCCAACTCGAAATGCAAGAAATGGAACTTTATTTACTAGTTTTGGTAAATTTAATATTAAAAAAGCAGAATTTATAACAGATCATAGTCCTATTGATTCAAAATGTTCTTGCTATACTTGTAAAAATTTTTCAAGAGCCTATTTAAATCATTTATTTAAAGCCAAAGAACTAACTTTTTTTAGACTTGCAAGTTTGCATAATTTACATTATTATTTAAATTTAGCAAAACAAATGCGTGAAGCCATTATCAAAAATGAGTTTGAAAATTTTAAAAAAGAATTTTATAGACAAAGAACATGCTAAGTCAAACATTAAAACAATTTATCGATAGTATAAGCATTTCTAATGCTTATTATGAATTTGAAGAAAGTGATATTTTTATATTAGATAATGATGATATAAGGCAAATTTTTATTTTTCAAAATGAAAAAATTTTTATTTATGAGAATAATAATTTGAGTGAATTTTCTAAGGATAAATTTTTACTTGTATTAAAAAATATTTTACAAAATGAAAAAATAAAAATTCAAGCGATAAATTCATCTATAGAAAAACGCGAAAATTTAATTTTAGAAAACCAAAATGTAAAAAATTTCTTAACTAAGTATTTTACCTTAAAGGTAAGATTGAGCAAAAGTTATAAATTAATTTCATCTATATTAGAAGCTTGTAAAATGTGTCATAGCAAGCAGCATTTTATGAAAAAAAGCTTAAAAACTATTCTGATAAATTTAGGAAATTTAGAAAGAAGCATTAAAGAAAATATTACAAGATTAGAAAGTATTTATACTTATATAAACACAGTAAGAAATGAAAAAATAAATAAAAATATATATTTTTTAAGCATTATGTCAGCGATATTTTTACCTTTGAATTTAATAGTTGGATTTTTTGGTATGAATACTAAAAATTTATTTTTATCTGAAAATGACTATGGAACTTATTATATTTTAGCTGTGATTTTAAGTATATTTTTTATTCTATTTTTATGGTATCAATTTAAAGATAAAAAGGAATTAGACTTAGATGAATTTTCATCAAAAATAAAAAAGTAAGTGGTACGCCCAAGAGGATTCGAACCTCTGACCTTTTGAACCGCAATCAAATGCTCTATCCAGCTGAGCTATGGGCGCAAAATAAAAGATTAATTTTATCAAAAAATTCTTAAACTTAGCAAAAATAAGTAATTTTATAGAATTTTTATATTTTTATGCTAATCTTCTTTAAATAATATTTTAGCTTAAGGCAAAGTAATGATACATAAGATTTTAATAGCTAATAGAGGCGAGATTGCAGTAAGGGTAATCCGTGCTTGTAGGGATTTGCATATAAAAAGTGTTGCTGTTTATACTGAGCCTGATTATGAGTGTTTGCATGTAAAAGTTGCTGATGAAGCATATAGAATAGGAACTGATGCCATAAGAGGATATTTAGATGGTAAAAGGATAGTTGAAATTGCTAAAGCTTGCGGCGCTGATGCTATACATCCTGGATATGGCTTTTTAAGTGAAAATTATGAATTTGCAAAAGAATGCGAAGAAGCAGGGATTATTTTTATAGGGCCAAAATCAGATGTTATCCGTAAAATGGGAAATAAAAATATAGCAAGATATTTAATGAAAAAAAATGGAATCCCTGTAGTTCCAGGTACTGAAAAATTAAATCATTGTACATTAGAAGAAATCAAACTTCAAGCTTTAAAAATTGGCTATCCAGTGATTTTAAAAGCAAGCGGTGGTGGAGGCGGTAGAGGTATACGCGTAGTACATAAAGAAGAGGATTTAGAAAAATCTTTTGAGGCTTGTAAAAGAGAAGCGCTTAGCTTTTTTAAAAACGATGAGGTTTTTATGGAAAAATATGTCATTAATCCAAGACATATTGAGTTTCAAATTCTAGCAGATAATTATGGCAATATCATTCATCTTTGCGAAAGAGATTGCTCTATTCAAAGAAGGCATCAAAAAATCATTGAAATAGCCCCATGCCCTAGTATCTCAGAAAAATTAAGAAAAACCATAGGAGTTACTGCAGTAGCTGCTGCAAAAGCTGTTGGATATACTAATGTTGGGACGGTTGAGTTTTTACTTGATGATTATAATAGATTTTATTTCATGGAGATGAATACAAGAATTCAAGTAGAACATCCAATAACAGAAGAAATTACAGGGATTGATCTTATTACAAGACAAATTCGTATAGCAAATGGAGAAATTTTAGATCTTGAACAAAGTGATATTAAGCCAAGAGGTTTTGCTATAGAAGCTAGAATTACAGCTGAGAATGTGTGGAAAAATTTCATTCCAAGTCCGGGTAAAATCACAGAATATTTTCCAGCATTAGGGCCTTCTGTGAGAGTGGATAGTCATTTATATAAAGATTATACTGTTCCGCCATATTATGATTCTTTACTTGCAAAATTAATCGTTAAAGGTTCAAGTTATGACAGTGCGGTTAATAGGCTTGAGAGGGCTTTGAAAGAATTTGTGATTGATGATATTAGAACAACTGTGCCGTTTTTGATTGCAATTACTAAAATAAGAGAATTTAGAAGAGGGTATTTTGATACTTCTTTTATAGAAACACATATGGAAGAGCTTTTAGAAAAAACAGAGGATAGACACCAAGAAAACAAAGAAGAAGTAATTGCTGCTATAGCTGCGACTTTACAAAAGATAAAAGAAAGTAGACAATCATGAGTTTTTTAGATGAATTAAAAGATATAAAAAAAGCACTCCAAAAAGAACAAGGTCAAACAAAAAAAGAAAAGGTTAAAGCGAGTAAAAGTGGAGTTAGTATGAAAAATACCGACTTAGATGCTATACAAAAAGATTTAGCTAAGCAAAATGAAGATAAAAAACAAGAGCAAGAATTTGAAGATATGTTTTTAAAAGAAGAGCGTTTGGCTAATGAATTTATGGAATTTGTAAAAAATAGTGATATTAAAAAGATCTAATGAATAATATTATTGGTTTTTGTACTTTAGAAGAAGAATGTCCTTATCTTGAAAATAGGTATTGTAGAAATGAGTATAATTATATATCTTTTATCACAAAAACACAAAATCAAGAACTAGTTTCAAGAGGCTGGCGTCGCTTTGGTTCGTATTTTTCAAGACCAATATGTAATGATTGCAACGAATGTCAAAATTTGCGTATTTTAGTGGAGAATTTTCATTTTAGTAAAAGTTATCGCAGGGTTTTAAAAAAAAATACAGCCACTAAAATAATCTTACAAAAACCTTCTTTAAGTGATGAGCATTTATTGCTTTATGAAAAATACCACCGCTACCAAAAAGATAAAAGAAATTGGAAAATTTATGATTTAAATTTTAGGAAATATTATAATCTTTATGTAGATAATGCTGGTACTTTTGGATATGAGCTTGATTTTTATATAGACAATAAGTTAGTTTGTGTTGACTTGATTGATATTTTAGAAGATGGAATTTCTAGTATATATTGTTTTTATGATCCTGATTTTTCTCATTTAAGTCTTGGTAAATACTCGCTTTTAACAGAAATTAAACTTGCACAATTAAAAAAATTAAAATATATTTATTTGGGATATTTTGTAAAAGGGTGTCAATCTTTAGCATATAAAGCCGATTATAGTCCAAATGAAATTTTAAAACACACTAGTGCTTTAAATGAACAAGCATTTTTGTGGAGTTAGGTTTATAGAGAGGATTTTATGCAAGTAGTGCAAACTTTAGAATCAGTTAGTGTTAATACTGATGATTTTTTAATGTTTAAATATTTTCAAGATCTTATCCGTAAAAATTTTTCCAAAGTTATAGGTAATAAAAATAAAACCTTGTCTTTTTTTGTAGAAAATGAAATTCCTCAAAGAAGATATTTTTTAAAACTTGTTAATCACAAATATAAAAAAAATACTGGAAATGATATAGATAATCTTGCTTTTGCTCACTATAAAACTTTTAAATTAAATTTAGCTCAAGCAAATACTTTAAAACCTGTTATTTTTGCAAAGATTGGTTTTTCGCAAAAAAATATTTTAATCACACTAAGTTCGAATGAAAAATTATTTGCTGTGTATTTAGAGCAGTATTTTAAAGATCACAAAAGCGTGTATGATGAAAAAAATTGTATTTTTTCAGTAGAATACAAAGATGATAACACTTTAAATCTTTTAGAAATTTTAGCTAGCGTAAATGAGCATTTAAAATATTGTGTTGATTTTACGATCAATGAAACCCAACTTTTAGAATTTAGAAATAAAATGAAGAATAAAGCTAGTACTAATTGGAAATTTAATGCCCTAGCAAAGCTTTTTGAAAATTATTTTCAAACACTAGGATGCAATTCTAGCGATGACTTTGCCACTATTAGACAAAATTATCTTAATTTGGTTAAAATATATCACCCTGATCGTCATCAAGGTAAAAGCAAGATAGAACAAGCTTATTGTAGGGAAGAATTTGAGAAAATTCAGCTTGCTTATGAGAGTTTAAAATCTTTATATAAAAATAATACTTGATGCTAAAATAACATCATTTTAAGTTGCAATTTATTAAAATTAACTTTTTATAAAAATTTAGGGAATAATATTGGTTGCTGATAGAAAGTTATTTTTTTTAAGTTGCATTCTTATAACTATAGGAATACTTTTTTCATATTCTTTAAGTGCTTTTACTGTTCTTTATTTAGAATATAATGAATTTCACTTTTTTATCAGACAGCTTTTTTTCGGGCTTAGTGGTATAGCTATTATTTATTTTGTTTCAAGATTAAATCCTGATAGTAAAATGGCGCACTATTTGATGATAAGCGTTTTGCTCATCTCTTTTTTATTTATACTTATTTTACCTTTTTTACCCACCTTTCTTGCTACTGCAGCAGGTGGTGCTAAAAGGTGGATTAGGCTTGGTCCTTTATCTATCTCTCCAGTTGAATTTTTTAAAATAGGTTTGATTTATTTCCTTGCTTGGTCTTATACAAGAAGGATTGATGATAGTAAAAAAGCAATCAAGCATGAAGTTTTAATTTTAATTCCTTATTTTATTTTAGCTGCTTTTGTTATTGGTTATATTTATATGACACAAAATGATTTAGGGCAAAGCGTTATTTCTTTTTTCTTGGTTTTCGCTCTAGCTTTTTTTGCAGGAGCTAGTAAAAGACTTTTTGCTTTTGGTGTGGTTATTGTTGGAATGATTGGGGTTTTGGTAATCTTAAGCAATCAAAGAAGAATACAGCGTATTTCGGCTTGGTGGGGAAATATCCAAGATGCGTTTTTACCTTTCTTTCCTGATTGGCTAGCAAGTGTTTTAAGAGTAAGTCACAACTCAGAGCCTTATCAAATTTCACATAGTTTAAATGCTATAGCTCATGGTGGATTTTTTGGAGAGGGTTTAGGGCTTGGAACTTTTAAACTAGGATTTTTAAGTGAGGTTCATACAGACTTTGTCTTATCGGGGATTACTGAAGAGATAGGACTATTAGGATTAAGTATTATTTGTTTTATATATTTGATGGTAATACTGCGAATTTTTAGAATAGCAGGGCGTTGTGAAAATAAAGTTCATTTTTTATTTTGTTCAGGTGTGGCTTTACTTTTATTGTTTTCATTTTTTATGAATGCTTTTGGAATTATTTCCTTGACTCCATTAAAAGGCGTAGCTGTACCGCTTTTAAGCTATGGAGGTAGTTCTATGTGGTCAATTTGTTTTGGAATAGGTTATGTTTTAATGATTAGTAAAAAGGTAAAAATATAAATTTGTTAATTAAAATATATAAAAAATAACTTAAATAAAAAATATTTGCTATCAAGTCTTTACAAAAAACTTTTTTCTGCTATAATTATGCTATATTTATTATACAAGGAGGCGGATATGAAGAAATACAGGCGTTTAAACACATTATAATCATTTATCAATTTTATTTTAATTTTTAACAAAGGAAAGAAATGAAAAAAATATTATATGTTGTTTTAGCGTTATTTGGTATATTGGCTTTAGGTGCTTGCTCAAGCGATAAAAATCAAGCTAGTGCTTCTAGTGAAAAAGTTTATAAAGTAGGTATAGCTGCAAATTATCCTCCTTTTGATTTTATTAAAGATGCAAAAATTACCGGATTTGATGTTGATTTGCTAGAAGAGATTGCAAAAAGAGAAAATTTAAAACTTGAGTGGGTAAACATGAGTTTTGATGGTTTGATCCCTGCTTTAAAAGCTGGAAAGATTGATATGATAGCTTCTGCTATGAGTTCAACACCACAAAGACTCACTAGTATGGATTTTAGTGATACTTATTTTAATACTAAAAATTTATACTTAAAACTAAAAACAGATTCTAGTATTAGTGATAAACAAAGTTTGGAAGGTAAAAAAATAGGTGTTCAGCTTGGAACCATCCAAGAAAGTGCTGCTAAGGCTATTCCAAATGCTCAAGTGGTGGCTAGCGAAGAAATGTTAGCTGCAATTTTGGCTTTAAAAGCTGGTAAAGTTGATGCTGTTTTAACAGATAAGGATATTGGTAAAGGTTATTTAAAAACTAATGAAGAGCTAGAAGCATTTTTAGAAGAAAATGATGGAAGTTCAGGGTTTTGCATAGCTTTTGATAAAGGAAAACAAATTGAGCTTGTTCAAAAAATTAATGCAGGTTTAGAAAAAGTTAAAGCCGATGGTACTTACCAAAAAATCGTAGAAAAATACGATTTACAATAATCAACTTAAAGCCTTGATACTTGCTTTCAAGGCTTTAAAAAAATACTCTATATCTTCTTTTGTATGTGTATAATGAAAACCCACTCTTAGCCAACCTGGTTTGAAATTTAATTTTTGATTATCTTTTAAATTTAGCAAATCATGTCCATAAGGTCCTGCGCAAGCACAACCTGCTCTTGTTTCTATCTTATAAGTTTTGCTTAGTTTATAAGCTAAATCAAAAGGAGAAATTCCTTCTATGTTAAAAGCAAAAATAGGTAATCTATGAGTGATATTTTTTGCATATAAGATCATTTTTGGAAAATTTATGCATTGTTTTAAAAAATATTCACAAAGCTCTTTTTCTTTTTTTTCTATATTTTTTAAGCCTATTTCATTGCGTACTTTAAAAGCTAAACTTGCTCTAATAAGTTGAATAATTCCAGGTGTGCCACCTTCTTCTAAATTTTCAACTTCGCATAAGTATTGTTGGGAAGTTCTTGAAACATAGCCTACAGTTCCACCTGCAGCAAAACTAGGAGTATTACCACATAGATTTTTTTTAATAACAAGTAAACCACAAGATCCTACACCACCAAGTAATTTATGAGAACTAATAAATACTGCATCATAAAATTTAGGATCCAAGTTAGCATAAGGAGCTAAGGTGGAAACATCAAAGGCAACTATGCCATTATATTGTTTGATCAGAGTGTAGATTTTTTTATAATCACTTAAAATTCCTGTGACATTTGAAGCTGCGTTAAAACTTGCGATGATTTGTCTATTTTTAGATTTTTTTAATAATTTTTCCAAAAAAGCATAATCTAACTCGCCTTTTTTATCTAAGGGTATGCGAACGCATTCACACAAAGCTTCTCTAAATGAAAGCTCGTTAGAGTGGTGTTCATAGGGTCCTACTATAACTAAAGGCAAGGTGTTTTTATCTGTATTTTTAAAGTATTTTTCTTTAATAAGCGGGGGTATATATAAACCTAAAAGCTCTTGAAATTTTTTAATAGCAGCTGAAGATCCACTCCCACAAGCTATAAGAGCAAAACTATCATCTAAATCAAGATATTCTTTTAAATTTTTTCTTGCATCTTCGTAATATTTTTGTGTCAAAAAAGAATTTATAGAGCTATCTGAGTGAGTGTTAGCATAAGTTTTTAAAATTTTATTAATTTCTTTTTCCACGCTTTTTAAGGCTAAAGCACTAGCTGTAAAGTCAAAATAATATATGCCTTTTTTTAAAATAATATCTTGTTTTAATGTTTCAATATTCAAAAAAATCCCCCAAAAATTTGTTAAAATTATATCATACAAAATATTTAAAATAAGGATGTGGTTATAAATTTTAGTGATTTTTCAAAACGCTGTGAAGCTTTGGAGCTTAAAAATATTTTTGATTTTTATAGTATTTTTGATGAATTTGAATTTGATTTGAAATTAAGTTTATATGATAATATTTTAAATGTTTTTGTTTTAAAAGCTTTTGATATTTTATCTTATTTAAATTTAGATGATAATGCTTTGAAGGCTTTGAGTGTTCTAAGTAAAAATGATAGAAAACGCTATTCTATTAATAAATCCATTCCGCATTTTCAAGCTCTAGGACTTGTTAATAAACTTTTAGAAAAAAATATTTTGATTTTGGAAAAAAGTCAAGAAAAACCTATTGTAAAAAATAAAAGACAAAAGATTAAAAAAGAATTACGCTCATATAACATTCAAGATAAGGTTGTTTTTAAAAATCAAGGATTGAGATTTTTCTTTTATTTTATATATCCTAATTTAAACTTAATTGAGATGAAAAGATATAACGAGCTAATGGAAATAATCCAAGAAAATTTAGAAAAATATCAAAGCTTTACTTTTGAGCTTTTGTGCAAGGAATTTTTAGCTAAAAAGCTTAAGGTAGAGCAGGTGTATAGTTTTTGGAATTATTATTGTGAGATAGATCTTTATTATAAAAAAGAAAATTTTTGTGTTTTAGGTGAGGCTAAATTTAAAGATAGAAAAATTTGCAAAAATGTCTTAAATATTTTAAAAAATAAAGCAAAAATACTAAATTTAAAACCAAATTTATATGTGCTTTTTTCTAAAAATGGTTTTAGTAAAGAACTTGTTGAAAACAAAGAGTATAATGTGCTTTTATATACCTTAGATGATTTTGATTTTTTAATTAAAGGGTGAAAATGGATGAAAAAATTTTAAAAAGTTTAGACTCTAGTGAAAAGGAAGATTTTCAAAAAGGATTAAAATTTTTAATAGAGCAAACCTTTGTAGTGGAAAATGCTTATAATCAACTCAATGAAAACTACACAGCTTTGATGCAAACAATGAATGAAATTATTGAAGTTTTACCAATGGCTTTGTGGGTTTTAGATACTAATAAAAAAATCACACTTCAAAATAATTTAGCCAATCAACAACCAAAACTTTTAGAAAAAATTGATCTTGAAAAATCTCACTATGAGCTTGAATTTGATCATAAGTTTTATCTTATAAAAGTTACATCTCATGCTGATAAACTTATAGTAAGTGCAACTGATATTAGCGATGAAAAAAGAAATGAAAGGCTTGCTAGTATGGGTACGGTAGCAGCACACCTAGCACATGAAATACGCAATCCTATTGGTTCTATTTCTTTATTGAGTTCAACTTTATTTGAAAGAAGTGAGTTAAAAAATAAACATATAGTTTTAGAAATTCAAAAGGCTATTTCTAGGGTGGAGCGCATAGTAAATTCTACTTTGCTTTTTACAAAAGGGGTGCATGTTAATTTAAATGAGTTTGATTTAAAAGAATTACAAGATGAATGTGAACAAGCTATTGGGGCTTATAATTATCTAGCTAATATTGATTTCACATTTGAATTTTTAGATTTAAAAATCAATGCAGATAAATCTTTACTTGCTTTAGTCTTGCAAAATTTACTTTATAATGCCATAGATGCTATTGAAGAAAGTGAAAATGATGATGGTTGTATAAAAGTTAAATGTGAACAAAAGGAAGATAGAGTTTTTATTAAAGTTTATGATAATGGAGTAAGTATCAAAGATAAAAAAATGGTTTTTGAGGCTTTTAAAACAACCAAGTTAAAAGGCAATGGTTTAGGGCTTTCTTTATCAAAACAAATTATTGATGCGCATAATGGAGTTTTAGGTTTTGATGAAAATCCAAAATGTTTTTTTATAGAGCTTAAAATTTAAGCTCTATAAAATAAATTTTTTCTTAAAATAATAAAAATATTTGTCCTCATAGCTCAGCTGGATAGAGCGCAGAATTCCTAATTCTGAGGCCGCAAGTTCAAACCTTGCTGGGGACACCATTATTATTTAAATATATTTCTTACATTTCTTTAAACATCTATTTTTAGGTATTTGTAGTATTTTATTTATTTCTTTTGTTTCATTTATTTGATATAATTTCAATACCCATTTTATACCCAGCGTTATTTTTTATAGGTATTGGGTATATTTTTGGTATTTTTTGGGTATAAAAAGGCGAAAAATGGCACTCTCTCAAAGTGATATAGAAGCATTAGAAATAAAGGAAAAACAATACTTAGTTCCGCTCGGTGAGCCAAAAGAGCTTTATTTAAAAATTCATCCTACAGGTAGAAAAGTTTTTCAACTTAGAGAACAAAAATTAAAAAAATATATAACCATAGGAGAGTTTAGAAAAGGATTGTTAAGTCTTGCAGAAGCTAGAAAGGAAGCGATTAAGATTTTGCAACAATTAAGAAGCGGGGATTTTATTGATAATAAGAATAAAAAATTTACATTAAATATGGCAAATGATCACTATATGGAAACTATAGGAAAAAAACTTTCATATTTTACTATAAAAAAGGAGCAGGGGACTTTTGTAAAATACATACAGCCTATGCTAGGAGGAAAGCCTATTAATTTGCTAGAAAAGAAAGACTTTCTTCCTATTTATGATCATATGAATTCAAAAAATATTTATTCAACTTTAAATAAAAGTATTGCTTTTATTTGCAGAATTTTAGAACTTGCAAGACAAAGAGGAGAATTAAAAACTAGCATTATTACAGATTTGAAGGATTTACAAAAGTACTATAGATTAATCAATGATGATTGCAATGTGAAGCATTTTAAAGCTTTAGTAGAAGAAAAAGAAGTTAAGTTTATGCTCGAATGTATGAAAGAATACAGACAAAGAGCTAGGGTTAATGTGAATATTATAAATGCAATTTATTTTACGCTTTTGACAGCGCAAAGAAGTAAAAACATACGATTTGCTAAATGGAGTGAGATAGATTTTGATAATAATCTTTGGGTTATACAAGCTGAAGATATGAAGGTAAAAAGCAATGGTGAAAATATTATCCCATTGAATGAATATGCATTAAAAATATTACAAATGCAAAAGATGTTTAATGTAAACAAAGAATATGTGTTTTTTAATTTTGATAAATGCATTAGCGATAACTTTGCAAGCAAGTTTTTCAAAATGTATGATTTGAAACATACAATACATGGATTTAGAAGTACTTTTAGGAGTATATGTACAGAAAAAAGCAACGAGCTTATAAAACTTGGCATAGGCAAAGATATCGCTGAGATGATATTGCACCATGTAAATGGAAGTGAAGTTGAAAGAGCTTATAATAGAAGTAAGGCCATTGATTTAAGAAAACAGCTTATGAATTGGTATGGCGAATACTTAAATTCTTTGTGTCCATTTGATTTTAAATGATAACTTTTTTAGATTTAAACCAATGATCTAGTTCTGTTTTTTTGTACCTGATTGTTTTAACATCAATCTTGTAGTGTGGCATGCCATTGCTTCTTGCTCTAAATTGTTGTAAAGGGTTTAATCCATACATTTGCTCTACTTGCTTTGGTGTTAAAAATTCTATATTTGACATGGAGTTTCCTTTAAATATTGTATTTTATATTGATGATTTTAAACAAAATGTCTTTGTATGCATTCCATACTTGCGTATAATCTTCACGACCATCGTTTAATTCTTCATTTTTTACATTTTTCCACCATGATATGCTTTCTTGTTTACAACCTATGGCTATATCTTGAGAATTAAAGGATATGGAAAATTTTTCTACTTGTAATGAGCATATGTTTTCCATATCTCCTATGGTATTTGAAATTAAAGTATTTTTAAAAAATGGATTTGTAATTCTTGTTTTTAAGAAATTGTTTTCTCTTAAATCAGCCCCGCTAAAATCACAATCTATAAATCTAGCAGAATTTGAAAAAATGTTTTGTAGCGAGCAATTTTTAAAATTAGTTTCATTTGCAATTACATCTTGCATATAAGCGTTTTTTAAAACAGCATTTGTAAAAACAGCATTTGATATAATGCTTGATTCAAAATCGCAATATTGTAAAATGGCATTAGTGAAATCAGCCCCGATTAGATCTAAACTATTAAAATCTATGCCTGCTAAATTTTGCTCTTTAAAATTAGCATTTTTTAAAGATATTTTTTGCTTTCTGCAAAAATCAAGTAATTCACTCAAACTAAATTCAGTTTTTTCTATAATAATATTTCCATTTTTGTCATAAATTGTAGCCATTTTATTTCCTCTTGTTTTAGAATTAATATTGTTTTTTGTGGGTTTAGATGTGGTTTTCGTGGATATTACCGATGATTTCAATGGTATATGCTTCATCTTCAACTAAATAAATTAAAGAACCCATATAGTCTCCATTTTTTCCCTCAAGATAAAAAGTTCCTTCTTTATGAATGCTAATTTTTGCTATAAAGCAATCATATGGACTTTTCATTCTAACAATATCATTCTCATATACTTTCTTACCATTCCTATCTATGATTCTAGTCCATAGCTCTATTTCTACATCTTTACCAATAAATTCTGATAACATATTCTTAGCGTGTTCTCCAAGTGTATATTTTGATTGACACTTACAATCTTTATTACCACAATCTTTATGATTTTCATCCCAAATCCTAAAATCAAAATCTTTTAATTTCATTGTTTCTCCTTAATTCTTTTTTCTAAAAGCTCAATTTTTTTAATATTTAATTCCAAGATTTTAATACTTAATTCTAATGTTTTTTTGTTTTGTTCTAAAAGCTCAACTTGTGCTTTTTGATATTTATAGTTAAAAAACATCAGAATGAAAAATAATACAAAAAGTAAAACTGAGATGATATTTAACATTTTATAACCTGCAACTTTAATTTTTATTTTAATTATTTATCATTAACTTTAAGCTTTAAAACTCTTTTACAGTCTTTTATTAAATCTTTTAATGCCCTTCTTGTATTTGGTATTTCTCTTGATAACTCAAAATATAAATCATCAACAATTCTTTTTACATTTCCGCAGTAAAAATCATAATCTCCTTCAAAAATGGTAACTTTAGTATTATGTTCAAGGTCACCAAGTGAAAACAAATTGAAACGAGCTTCAATATGAAAATTTCCTAAATCAAAAATTAAATCAAAAGTAAGATTTTTAATATCAACCCTTAAAAGATTATCTCTATCTGCGTTAGGAATACTTGCGTTAAATCTTTCATCTTTTAAAATCGCCTCCATAACTTGTTTTCTAAGTGGTTCTACTTTTGCTTGTGCTTCTTGCCAAGAATTATAATCTAACATTTAATAACTCCTTGTTTTCATGGATATTACCAATAATAGACATTTCTTCTATTGTATTGTTTTTATCATTCATAAAATGTTCAAAAAACCAACCGAATTCTCCGTTAAGTAATTTGGAATAAAGCCCTCCATTTGTATCAAAACAAACAACTTCATAAATAGTTTCTGAATGTTCGGCATCTTCCATATATTGTTCGCACCATCTAGTATACTCAAGTATATCACCTTCATAAATCTTATTTCCGTTTTTGTCATAAAGCCCTGTAAAAAGTTCTATTTCATAATCATCTTCAGTGTAGTTTTTATTTATTAAGGGCATACTATCATATGGTGAAAACTCTACTGCTAGTATTTTGTTTTCTCTTGCATTATATTCAAGACTACTATCACTTGCTATGGATATTATATTACCACAAGTTTTCTCGACATAAAAATTAGATTTTTTATTCCAAACCCTAAAATCAAAATCCTGTAGTTTCATTACTTATCCTTTAAGCTGTGTTATTTTTTTAAAGTTAACTTTTTTATTAGTCCTTTATTGGTTTTGCAAGCTTAAGTTTAAAAATTCTCTAGTAAATATAAAAATTCTTCTCCTTACAATGTTTTCTAAAAATTCATATGAGACACAATTAGGTATATTTACATACATTTTCATAGGTAAGAAAGATCTAGACATATCAAATATAATAGCATTCTTAGCTTTATTTTCTAAAGCTTTTGTGCTATCAGACATATCTTTATTAAGTGTTATAGAGAATATAACTTCACTATTATTCATATAAACATTATAACTGCTAGAAATATCATTAAATCTACCCCTCATTAAATCTATAATCACATCTTTGTTTGTATTAATATATGATTTAATTTCCTTAATGGCTAAATTTTTCTTTAAAATCTTTCTTGTGGAACTTACTTTACCATCTACATAATAAATACTACACTCTTCATCTTTTATTAAATCTTGTATCTTCATTTACAAACCTTTTTTAATTATTTAAACCCTAATCATGCCATTTACATCAATACTTTGATTAGTATTAAAATTTTCTAATTCTTTCCCATACAAAGCATAAGCTACTGCATAACTAATTTTAATTTGTATCATTTTTTTTAACCTTTTCTATAATTTATGAAATTGTGTAAAATTGATATTTTCTATATTGAATTTTTCTTTTATATGATTAACTACATATCTATGCGTAATATTTGGGTCAGATGTTTCCCAAAAATATCTTTTGTCTGTAGCTATACAGCTTCCTTTAATTCTTTCTCCATCGTTTATCGTTGCCTCGTAAGCGCAAAAATAATGAGTTTGAATTTTTAAAAAGTTAAGTATTTTTTCTGTATTCATATTAATCCTTAGTAACCAAATAAACAACCCAAGCTATTAAGGCTATTATTGATAATAAAAATATTGTTGAATGTATATAAAGCAAAGTAATCATATTAGTCCTTGTTCTATTTTTTAAATTTAAAAATCCTTTTACATTTTTTAAGATTATCTTTTGAGAAAATTTCAAGAATAAATAATCCTATGATAATCACACAAATCCCAAGAAATGCAAAAGTTAAAGCTAATATTGAGATGATAATATTAAAAGCTTTTGAGAGGGCATTTAAAGCAGATCTTATTGTTTTTGTAATCATAGCTTGCAACCCTCATAATCAGCTTTGTACCATTTGATAAAATTTAATTCCATATCACCACCTATATACCACTCAGGACCGCTCGCATAAGCATTATTTCCAAGATTATAAGGTATATCAGCTATTACAAGCTGTGCTTTTGGTATATGATACCTTTTGTGGTTTTGAAAGTGATCATTAAATAATTTAGGTGTATGCATTTTCAACCTTTCAATAATTCTTTTGCTTTTATCAAGAGTTTTTTTAAGTCATCTAAGTTAGATCTTAATTCATCCTCATCACACTCTTCCATGTAGTCAATCAACTCTAAGCATTCTTTGTTAATTAAAGCCAAAGCTCTTGCGTGTTCTATGGCTGTGTTAATTTTTTCTTTTAACATTTTTACTTACTTTAAAATGGAAGCTCACCATCATCTTCTAAAGTGGCATCTAAAGTATGAATTTGTTGAGGTTTTTGATTAAAATTTTGTGCATATGGATTAAATGAAATGCTTTGAGCTTGAAACTCATTTTGCTCTTGTGGTAATTTTTTGTGTCTGGCTTTAAAGTTTTTATATGCAACTGGCTCTTTTTGGTTTTTAAATTCATCAAGACTTTGTAGTTTTGAGTTAAAAATTCTACTAAGTACTATTTTATTTTCAACTTGATTGTTTTTATTTAAAAACTCTTCTGTGTCAAAGCCTAAAAGCAAAGTTTTATTTGTTAACTCATCAAGACTTGTAGCTTCTGTTTCTTTTCCGTAGATATTTGCTTTTGTTTTTTTACTAAGATCAAGTTCTTCTATGCCTAAAAATAGCATTATTGCGTTAAGTTGTCTAAAACCTAAGTAGCTTTCCTTTTCGCCTTTTGAAGTTGTGTATGTAAAATCTCCATTCTTTGCAATAAATAAATTAAAATCAGCTAATTTATTGTGTTTTTGGCATACAAATTCACATTTTACAAAAGTATTTGTATGGCCTGTGTTGCCGATAGTATCATATAAGAATATTTTTCTAAAATAGCCACTATATAAACCACCTTCGTTTAAATATTCAAGTAGTGGCTGATAATTTGCCACTTCATAATTTGCTTTAAATGTTGGTATCATTTTTTAGTCCTTGTTTAAGTTCGAATATTTTATTTTTATCATCTAACAATTCTTTTATTTTCTCTCTTGTAAAGATATTGTTGTTTTTGATAAATGCATTTTGTTCTTCTTTATTTAAACCCATATCCTCTAAGGTTTTTCTTAGTTCAAGCCCAAGTTTTTTTAGCTCATTTGCTTCATCTTTTATTAGCGTTGCTTTAGTATTGTTATAGTCTTTGATAGTATCTAATTCGCTCTCATCTAACATTCCAAGACCGCAAATACTTAAAGTAACGCGCCTTTTAGCTTTAGTTATGGCTTTCATTAGAGCATTTGCTAGGTTGTCTCCACCTAAATTTTTAATATTTAAAGCTCCTGTGTCGCAATCTGTTCTACCATCTGGGGTGCTAGCATAAACTGTGACCATATAAATATCTCCTATTTGATTAGCTTCTGTTTTAGTGATAGATACTTTATGGATTTGTCTTAACTGATCTGTTGCTGTTTTTGTTGCATAAAGAGTTAATTTGCCATTAAGTTCAATGTACTCAAAAGGCTTAGTTAGCATATTGATGCCTAAGCTATCGCAAATACTTTTTACATAAGAAGTTCTTTCTTCATCACTTAATTTTGATAAATCTCCTTTAACTAGTGCTAATTCATATGGATTAAAGTTAAAATTATTTTTTTGTGTTTTTTCAGCTACTACTAATTCACTCATTTTATGCTCCTTTTTTGATTTTTAAACACATTGAGATACTTTGTTTTATATATTCTTTTGGGATTTCTAATTTAGTAAAATCTAAAAAGCCTTTATAATCAATCGTTGTTCTATTTTGCGGATAAACACTAATATCCAAGCATTTAACTTTCTCACCATTTGCTAGCTCTATAAATTCTTTTTTAAGAGCTTCTAGTTTTTCTTTTATAGGCTTCATTGTGCTTTCAAGTCTAATTATTTCTAAGGCTAATTCTTTTGCATGAGCATCATCAAGTTCTTTGTAGTCGCTTTTTTGATTAACGAGATAATCTTTTATAAACTCATCTATTTTTCTAAGCATAAAATCTTGATATTCCTTATCGCTTTTAACCACACAATAAGTCAAATCATCATTCTCATTTAAGACTGCAAAAACACATTTTTCAAAACCACCTACAAAAAGTTGAAATTGAACTTGAGCGTAGTATTTTGGGCTAGGTTTTTTAAATTTTAACACTTGCTCGTATTCTTCGTTGTTTGTTGAGTATTTAAACTCGTATATTGTTTTTTCATCATCTATACCATCTAAAGAAGCCATAAAAAGCTCATTTTCTAAGCTTTGAATAACAATAGGAGTTATATCTTTTCCTATTATAAATTCCATTTTTGCTCTGATTAATTCCTCATACTCTCTACCTTTTTGCATGGCTTTATTGGTATATGGTTCAAAAAGTCCTTGTATAAGTTCTTTTGCCTTTTCTTTGCTTAAAAAAGCACCTTTTTCACCAATGCAAGAAGCGACTATACTAGCTGTGATTTTTCCTTTTCTAAACTCAAGCCATTCTTTAGAGCCTTGTTCTAATTTTATGATTTTATATTTCATTTGTTTTCTCCTTTAGTGTTTTTATTTTTTTAATTGCTAATTCTTCAGCGTTATCCATAGCTATAAGCCCTAACTCATCAAGTATTTTTATTTTAAAAGAGTAAAGCTTTCTAAGCTCTTTTTCTTTTTCTTCTAAAGCTAATAAGCTTTGATTGATTGCCTTGTTTTTAAGTCTTATGTGGTTTTGGGCTTTGAAAAGCTTTATTTTTAAATCATCATCTTTTTTGAAAAATAACAACATCAAAGCTCCTTTGTTAATAAGCTTAATAGTTTAATGTTTTCAACTTCTATAGCCATTCTTAAGTTATTTTCACTTTTAAATAAGTCTTTAGCTTCTTTTAGTTTTTCTTCTAATAAAACTATTTTCTTTTTATATTCGCTGACTTCATTTGCATAATCATCAAAACGAACATATGCCTTTTTGTTTATTACTTCTGCTCTCATTGATATTCCTTTCAAAATCTTTATACTCAAAAGAGCGCAAAGCAAAAAGGAAAAAATATGTCTTATTGTTTATAATTAAGGAGTAATCGCAATGAAAAAAAACTTAATGAATGTGATGTAAAATCAAAACAAAAATCTTTGCGCTCATTTGAGTATAAAAAGGGGTTTAAGAAAGCCGAAAGCCACGCTCTCTTTCGGTTATTGTGTTATAATTGTATTAAGCTTAGACTAAGCGTGGATATATATAATATGCTCTAAGGATTTTAGATGAGATAATTAACGAGCTTAATTATCTCTTTTATTAATTCTAAAATAAGAATTATAAAATCAATTATCTTGCTCACCAATAACCCCCTTTCTAAAAAACCGAAAGAGTAGCCATACTTAATACAATTGTTATTGTACAAAATTATTTCTTAACCCTTAAGTTTTCTGTCATTTTTAAAGTGCAAGAAAACATAAAATAGCACTATAAACATTTATACTAAGCCAAGTTTTTGGATAACTTGCTAACCCTTCTGCTATAAGAACTATCAACGCGATAGCAAAGCTTAATTTCCAAGCAGTCAAAAGCTTAATCAAGTCTTTTTAATAAAAGACTTTGTTAAACTTTAATAGCATTTAAAGTTTTTTGCGTTTGCTTTACTTTGGATATTAAATCCCAAATCTCAAACTCAACATTTTCTTTGTAAGTTTCTAAAGAAGTTGAAAACTCCCAATCTTCCATTTTGCACTCAAGATCTGTTATAAAATCTTCTATCAAATCTTTAAGATAAAAAAGATTTTTGCTACTCATACTCTCATCATGCATAAGCTCTTTAGCTAGAGTATCAGCTTCTCTTTCTCTTTTTTCTAAATCAAGGTAGCAACTATCTAACATTTTAAATCCTTTTTTGTTTCTTAGGTTTCATTTGTTTCGATGAAGAAAGAATATAATAAATATACTTAAAATTAAATTAAAAAGAATATATATTTTATACTTTTTAAAAATATGTTTATGATATAATTTTGAGTATAAAATAAAGGCAAAAAAAGGGTTTTGATGAGATTACTGATAAAAAGTTTTTTGGCAATAATATTATTTTCTTTAGTAGATTATTATGTTACGAATATTAAATATTCAGAGCCTTGGCTATATACTATTATCCCTTATATAATTGTTTATTTTTTATGTTTCGGCTTATTTTATATAGCTAAAAGAATTTATTATGGCAAGGATAAATGTAAAAATTTTGTTTTTAATTCTATTATTCCTGTGTTTGTATTATCTATTATTTTAAAAATGCTTTTGATGGTTTCTTTAAGAGTTTTAGTTGCTAATAATTATGATAATGCTGATATATATACTTATGTTATTTCCACAATATTAGGTATTTATGCATATGTGATTGTGTTAACTTTACTCGCAAGATTAATATTTAAAGGGTTTGTTGTAAATTACCCTATAAAAAATAATTTTTTAACAAGACTTTTAAAAGTTTTGCACATAGCTTGTTTAGTTGCTGATTTGACAATTATTGGAGCTTTTTTTGGAATTCCTATATTTCTAGCATTGTGGATTTTTCAGTATATTTTTGCAAATGAAAAAAATCCATTTTTTGTATTTAGAAAATACAATCCTAAGTCATATCAAGAAGAAGAAATTATAAATGTTGAGGTGGAAGATGAAAAACCAAAAAAATCCTTAAAAACATTTTTAGAGAATTGGAAAGATTAAAAATGAAATTGAAAAACGCAATAAAAACAAAACGAATATTTTAAAAGAAAAATTAGCAGAATATGAGAAAAGGTTTGGAAAGATAGAATAATATTCGTGGATAATCATTAAACAAGCAAAAAAATACTATGGCTTAGCTTGTGATGGCGGTTATCAACTTGGCTGTGATGGATATAAAAGGTTGATGGGGTATTGAGAGAATAGTTTGGTGTTAATAGAAAGTAGAATTAAATTTTTTCCAATGATCTCTTAAGATAATAAAAACACTTTTACAGAAATCTTTTTGTTTTTCATTGTCTGTTAAACCAATACAAATAAAGTAGTCTTGCTCTATATTATTTAAAGCTTTAAAACACTTATCTTTTTCAAAAACACTACTATCTCCTAGATGAGATAAGTATTTAAGTAATTCGTTTTTGTGTTCAAGTAAAATTTCTATATCTATATCAGTCATATTAGAAAGAAGAATTAAGAAATATCTAAAATTAATTAAGGCCATAATTCATTAATTTCCATATCATTTTTTTGTAATTCTTTTAGTCTTAATGCTTCTTTTTTATTTTCTTCCTTAAAAAAAGTAGCTATTGTATCTTGTGTAATTTCATTTCCAAGACTTGCAACATAAGAACTTTTCCAAGGATATTCTTCGTGGGTTTTTTCTCTAAGCTCCCAAGCCCCCATAGAACCGTATTTGTCAAAAATAAGAACTAAAAGTTCATGGGCATCTTTATTGTCAGCAATACAATCTGTATCAAAATCTTCAAGTTCATCAAAAGAGATAGAATTTGATCCATATTTTTTAAATTGCTCATACACTGCTTTAACCACTGGTCCATGCGGCCACGCTTCTATTCTATCATCAAAGAGTGGTTTTTCAAATATGGCAAGCATATACCCTTGTGCATAATAAAGCATTTTTTGTATTTTTAAATTTGATAGCGTGTCACCAGCTTCTTTACTTCTTGCTAAGAATAAAAAGTATTTTGCAACATCTAATGCTTTCATAGTTTTTACCTTATTTTAAGATATAAAATATATTATCTTATATTATCTTATATTATCTTATATTATCTTATATTATCTTATATTATCTTATATTATCTTATATTATCTTATATTATCTTATATTATAGTTTAAACTAAAAAATCGTTTAAGACTGATGATTATTGCTAGTTAAAACATCACAATTGAACTTATATCTTTTTATACTTAAATTATCGACTTCATAATTTGGAACTTTATAACATTCTTTAAAATTATTACCTTTTTTATAAATACTATTCTTAATATTAATATTTAAGCCACTAAATAATCTATATATTCTTTTCTTTTGCTCCAAAGAAATGCTTTTACATTATGCTCTTTTGAAGCATTGACTAAAGCGTCCATATTTCTACCTTCCTTATTGTTAAAAATAATAATATTATCAGCATTAGCTTTTCTTTCTTGAGGTAAATCCATAAAAGAGAATAATGTTGCCTTTAAATTATCATTCTTTGGATTATTAATTATTTTTATAAGTCTTTCTTTTTGCTGCGAAGATTTTGTAATTAAAAAATCAAATTTATGATTTAAATGACTTTTTCCGTCCAAACTAATATTTTCTGTATATCTAATAAAATTTTCTTCAAAAAAATTTTTTACATCATCAAAAAAGAAGCTTTGTATTTTGCCTTGAGCTAACACAAACATATCATTAACACTTATAAGTGCTTGTATGAGATTATGTTGTTTTTTTGCAAAATCACTTTCATTTGCGCGAGTAAATAAAATATCATTGTTTTTTTGAATATTGAAGCCATTAAGAATTATTTCTAATTCTTTTAATCTTTTTTGAGAATTAAAATCAAAACCGCTTAATGATAAATTTCTTAAGGTTTCTCCACCATCGCTTAACTCTATCAAATCATCTTTTTTTTCTATATAAAATAAAATATTATCATTGCTTTTATCTAAAAATGGTGTTGTAACTTCATATATGCTATTTTCTATTTTGGATACATCAAAGCTGTTTTTAACATAAGAAAAATAAGAATTCATAAGATTTTCTATATTTAACAAAATAAATCACCTTTTGCAAATTTTATATTTATTATATTACAAAATTGACAAAAATCATAACTTTGATTTAAAAAATCTTCATTTGGTTTGATATTAAATTCATTTAAAGGGAAAGCCCATTTATCTGCATAATTTTCCATAAAAATATGGATATGATTTTCGTTTCTAAATCTAAATTCGCTATATTTTTCCATAAGTTCTGATAATCTTTTATCGCTTGGAATTTTATTTGGATTAAATTCTGGATTTGTATGAGAAGAATAAAAATCAATTCTTGCTATTACATTAATTGCATTGTAGCGGTATTGGTTTGTTTTTCTTTGGAATTGTACGCTAGATCTTGAAATATCAAGTATAAAATTCTCTTTATGATATTTATCATCATTGCATTGTAATTCTATTTTTAAAGATTTAGAATTTTCAAGACTTGGCAATATATAAGTTTGTTGTATTTTTGGATATTTTTTAATGCATAATAGTTCTTTAACATTTATCATCTTACAAACTCAATAAAATTTTTAAAGGTTTCAACTGTCATTTTTGATACAACCACCCCTATAATTTCACACTGTGCAAAATCGCTAATTTTAACTTCTTTATAGTCTTTGTTTTCAGATACTAAATAAATAAAATCGCAAAAAGCTTCTTTTTTAATTTTTTTGCAATATAGATCTTCGCCTTGTCTAAAAATAACTATATCAGCACTCGATATAGTACCAAGAGTATTTTTGCTTCTATCAATAACAACAAAATCTCCATGTGTTAAAAGTGGCTCCATGCTATCGCCATTTATTTTTATAATATCGTAGCTTTTTTTTATAGGAATGTCTAAAATCTCTTTTAGAAAACTTCCATCAACACAAATACTAGTATAATTTATATCTTGTGCTAAAACTCCATATCCAGCTGAAGCAGAAATATCAGGATAGTATTTAAGTTCGATTTGATTGTAGTTTTTAAATATATCTTGTGTGATGATTTCATCAAATGGTATGTTAAGTTCATCACAGATCACTTTAATTACTCCCATAGGTGGCTCTGTTCTACCATTTTTCACAAACCACTTTTTTATTCCAGGCTCTGTATATTCTATGCCGTGTTTATATAAAATTTCTATTAAGTTTTGATATGTTATTTTTTTTTCTCTATTTCTTAAATAAAATTGAAATTTATCTTTATTAAACAAATAATCTATGGTTTTATCTTTTCTTGCCAAACTATCTCCTTTTTTTGGTATAAAAATTATACACTTTTATCTATGCAATTATCGTTCCTTATATCTATTCTTTTTAATTTTCATATAAGAATATTTATTCTATACTTTAACTATGAAAAAAATTGATTTTATGAAATTTACTAATTTAATGAAACAACATTATTCATTGGTAAGTATTAAAAAAATTAGAACTAATAAAACACGCCCTTCTTTTAAAAAACAAATAGAGTTTAAAAGGCTATATGGAATTCCGCATGAGTTTTGGGTAGATGTGCGTTCTAATCTTACAAATATACCAAAAAGAGGAAGAAAACCAAAAAAGGAGTGTGAGTGAAAGAGCAAAACAAAAGAATTGAAGATATTTCTATGGATTTAAAAGAAATACTTTTAATCATGAGAAAGCATAACTTAGGCGACCAAGCTAAGATTTTAAAAATGCTGAATGCTTTTTATGAAAATAGCATTGAAATTAAACCGATTGTGGTTGCTGGTAGCATTTAATTGTCATATTTTATGGTTTCAAAAATGGTGTTGTATATGTTTGATAATTCTTTTGCCAAATCTTGTGGTTGTTTATTGGTATATCCATCATCTTGTGTAACATCAAGAGGGAGATACTCTAATAGTTTTTTAGTTAATTCTAAAACAATTTCATTTTTTGTCATGATTAGATCCTTTATAAAGTATTTCTTAGCTTGGCAAAAGAATTTTAACAAAATTAAGGATGTTTTATGAGTGTGATTAACTACTTGCTTTCAGGTCTTAGCATAGGATTTTTAATCGGAGTTTTTATTTATTCTTTGTCTCATTTTTTACATCAAAAGTTCGGAGGTAAAGGCAAGTGACTTTTGTTTTCGCACAAATGCCATCTTTTCTTAAAAAATCGCATTTTGGAGCTTGTTCTATTCCATCTTTATATACCAAAGTGATGGGTATTTTAACTCTTAAAATAGCGTTGCATGTGCTTTGGAATGTGGTTATTTGCGTTTTGTTTTGCGCTTTTGTAAAAAAACGCCCAAGTAAAAAACCTATGATAAGCCCATATATAAAAATGGCTTGTTTTTCACCTAGTATCTGCACTAAAGAGTTAAGTAGATCTATTTTAGGCCTTTTTGTGTTTGATTTTATCATATTAAAAATGAGAAATAAATTAAGGAAAAATGATGAGTATACCGCATTTTAAAGCTAGTTTAGAGGTGGCTTTAGGAGCTAAAAAGCCACTTAGAGCTAGAAGAGGTTTTGCAAAAGTAGCTAATACGATTTTTTATGGTGGCTTAAGTATGGATGCTTTGGCACTTTATTTACAGCTTAAGAGAATGAGTGAAAAAACTTTAGTAAGTGAAATTTACTTAAGAGAACTTATTTTAATCAAAAAAGATACAAGAATAAGCTTGCAAAGACTTAGGGTAGCAAAGAGAGAATTAATAGATTTTGATTTATTGCAAATAGATAAAGTAAGAAAAGGTTCTTTAAACTTTTTTGAATGGATTTTATTTGATGAAAATAAAAACATTATTAAGCATTTTAATAAAACTGAGTATAAGCTTAAACTAGAAGATAAAAACCTAAGCAAAGTCGCTGAAAATAACACTTTATCAATCGACACAAAAATGACTATTGAAAAAGAAAAAAATGAAAATTCCCTATATATAGAAACACGCACGCACGCGTATAAAGAAAATAATATAAATATAAATAATAATAAATTTATAAATTTAGAAAATTTAGAAAATAAAGAGAATACAAATAAAAATAATAACGCTACGCGAACTTTTTTTGTTGTTGATTTTGGAGCTTTAAAAACACAGGAGTTTAGCATGGGTAAATTTAAAAAACCTAGTGTAGATGATCTAATGGAGCAGATTAATACCTTTAATCAAAAGCACAATACTTGCTTTGATGAGAGTTTGGCTGAAGATTTTATAGAGTATTGGGATGTTAGGCAGTGGAAGAGAGGCAACAAAAAAATGGCTTCTGTTGCTGGTAGCTTACATACTTGGCTCAAATATGCAAAGGAAAATGCATTAAGAAAAAATGCTTTTAAAGTTAGAAAAAAAGAGGCTGAAGCTTGTGTGGTGAGCTCTTTGATGGATTATTATGGATTTGAAGATAGTCAAGAACAAAAATGTATTGATGTAGTAAGTATTAGTTGAGGGTGAAATGAAAGAAAAAGTTAAAATTTTAATGAATTTGTTAGAGCTTAATGAAGCTCAAGCGGTGGATATAGTTGGTAGATATTTAAAAGATGTCAAAGATATACATGTTTTTTTAGATTATTATTTTGAGACATGTATGAGTGAAAAAATCATCGGTTCTACTTATGAAAAACTTAGAATTGTTTGCAAGATAGCACAACTTGAGTTTAAAGAACGATTTGAGAATAAAGAAAGTTTTTTAAAATGGCTTTTTAGAAATTACAAGTCAAGAGCTTTTTTTAGATTATATAAAAATGATTTCACATATGAATATTTTGCTTATGATAGTTTCAAAAATAAAGTAAAACTTGAAAATAGCTCAAATGATTGTTTAATATGTATAAATGGCTTTAAAGAATTAACATATCACGATGGGTCTTTGGTAGAAGATGGGTATTTTAAAGAGGCACTTATAGACTTCATGTTTAAAAACCAGCATAGAGTTGGTAAAGATTTGAGCTTGGACATTCAAAAGATAGAATTAAAAACAGAACTTTGCCATCAAAAAACAAAAGAAGAAGAAAAAATATTGCACTTGCAAAATTTGGAAAAGTTTTCTCAAAAACTAAAAGAAAAAACCAACACCAATTTTAATTATTTAAGCAAAAATAAAGAAAAGGTGAAGCGATGAATTATTCTTTAAAATTAGAGCTTAAAAATAACCCTGTACCTTATAAAAGAACAACTCAAAGGGCTAAGTTTGTTTGCAAGGATTATCTTAAGTATTTAGATTTTAAAAAACTCTTGCAAATTGAGTTTAGAAAGCAAAATGGAATAAGCCCTAATCAAGCTTTTGACTCTAAAAAGCAATACGAGTTTTCTTTAAAAATAGGCTTTAATAATAAAAAGCATGGCGATGCAGATAATATCGTAAAAGCCGTATTGGATGCGCTGTTTGAAAATGATAAGAACGTGTTAAAAGGGAAATATGAAATTGTTGCTTTTAAAAAGGCTTTTTTGGAAATTGATATTAAAGAATATGAGTTTAAAGAGGTTTTATAAATGGGCGGTCGAGTTTTAACAAAAGAAGAATTAGAACAAAAAATAGAAGAGTTTTTTAATATTAAAAAAGTAATCAAAGAAACAAAAAACGAGCTTGTTTATGCTCCAAAAACTATCGAAAGTCTAGCGGTGTTTTTGGGTATTACGACAAAAACTCTTAGTGTTTGGGAAAAAGATGCAGATTTTGGAGAATTGGTTCAAATGGCTAAACAAAGATGTGCTAGCTCTATAATAGAGCATTCTTTAATAGGAACTTATACTCCTAGTGTGAGTATGTTTTTACTTAAAAATAACCATGGCTATGTAGATAAACAAGAAGTGGTTAGTGATAGTGTTCAAAAAATAGAAATCATAAGAAGTGAAGTTAAATGCAATTAAAACTTGATTTTTCTTACACTCCGGCACAACTTAAAGTTTTTGATGATAAAAATCCACGCTTCATAACTGTAGCAAAAGGGAGAAGATTGGGTTTTACAAGAGGAAGTGCAAAATATGTAATAGAAAATCTTTTAATGGGGTTAAATGTTCTTTGGGTTGACACGGTTCAAAGCAACTTACAAAATTATTTCGAGCTTTACTTTATGCCTGAGCTAAAAAAACTCCCAAAAGAATTTTATTCTTGGAGCGTTCAAGATAAAAAACTCATTTTAAATAATGCTGTGCTTCATATGAGAAGTGCTGAAAGACCTGAAAATATAGAAGGCTTTGGCTATGATTTGGTAATTTTAAACGAAGCAGGAATTATCTTAAAAGGCTCTAAAGGGGAGTATCTTTGGTATAACGCCATACGCCCTATGTTGCTTGATAATCCTAAATCAAGAGCGATTATAGGTGGAGTTCCTAAAGGAAAAAATCTTTTTTATGAGCTTTGTAAAAAAGAATTAAGTGATGAAAATTGGAAACATTTTCAGTTCTCAAGTTATGATAATCCTTTTTTGAGTAAAGATCAAATCAAAGAGCTAATCGAAGAAGTAGGCGGAGAAGATAGCGAAGTAGTTAAACAAGAAATTTATGGAGACTTTATAGATAACTCTAGTGCAGAACTTTTTGCTTTAAGTGATATTGAAAAAAGTATGAATGTTATTAGTTTTGATATGCAAAAAATGCAAGGAGACAATATATGGGGACTTGATGTAGCAAGATATGGAGATGATAAGAGTGTTTTGGTCAAAAGAAAAGGTTTTGTTGTAGATGAGATTAAAAAATATAGTGGGCTTAGTATTAGTGCTTTAGCAAATGTTGTTTTAGCAGAATTTAATAAAGACAAGGAAAAGCCACGAGGTATTTTTATAGATACTTGTGGGCTTGGAGTTGGTGTATATGATATATTGAGTGATTATGGCTTGCCTGTATTTGATGCCAATTCTGCAAATTCTGCAACTAGCAATGAATACTTAAACAAAAGAGCGCAAATGTATTTTACTTTGGCTAAAAACATAAAACATATGCAAATTATCAAAGATGATGAGCTAAAAAAAGATTTACGCATGATTGAATATGAGTATTCTGACAAGGGGCTTTTAAAGATAAAGGCAAAAGAACAGATAAAAAAAGATTACGGAAAAAGCCCTGATACTAGTGATGCTTTAGCTTTAACTTTCTTTGAAAAATTGCACCCAAAAAACAATACTAGTGAAGATTGGAGTTATGATGGCTGGTGAGTTTTTAATGGTATATGAGAATATAGATCCGCTTAAGATTAAAGAGTTAGCTAAGAAAGAAGATGATGTTATAAAAATAATTTTGGCTAAGTGGATATTAGATCTTTTTGGGGGTTTTAGAAATATTTCTAAAAAGCAATACAAAAGAGAAATGGTGAAAATTTTAAAAGAAAAAGGTGTGAGTGATGATGATATTGCTAAGCTAACAAAGCTTAGTAAAGTTACCATATGGAGAATTAATAATGAGAAATAAAGAAGAAAAAATTACATATTTAGTAAAACTTATAAGTGAAAGTAAAAATGCTTATGAAAAATACAAGCCTTATTTTTCTGCCTTGCAAGATGCATATTTATTAAAAAATGAAAAAAAAGAAATTTATGAAAAAAGAAACAAATCTTGCATCTTTATACCAAAGATTAATGCAAAAATTAAATATTTAATAACTGCTTTAAATGATGTGTATTTTAACAGTGAGAGAATGGCAGATATTGAAAGTTATATTAATTCAGATGAGCAAATTATAGCTATGTGGCAAAGAGCTTTAGATTTTTATACAGGAGAAATTAATTTATTTAAGCTCTTTCAACCTTTATTTTTAGATGTTTTAACAACAGGAACATCTATAGCAAAAGTAACTTGGCACAAGGGTATGCCTCGTATTGAAAGAGTTGGTATAGATGAGGTTTATTTTGATCCAAATGCTTTAAATAATGATGATATTAGTTTTATCGTAAATGAGATTTATCTTTCACACGCACAAATTAAGCAAAGGCAAAAATTAGGATTTTATCAAAAGACAAATATAGATGTGCATTTTGACAAAAATGAAGAGTTTAAAAAGGTTAAGTTATATGATATTTATGTGAAAAAAGATGATGATAAATGGGTTGTTTCAACACTTTTAGAAGAGGAATTGCTACGCGATGATGTGGTTTTAGAAGATGGACAGCCTTTTGTTTGGGGGTCAATGCTTCCACAATTAAAAACAATAGACAATGAAGAATATGTGTGTGCTTATGGCGAGCCTGTTATGTCAAGCGCATTGTCTTTACAAAAGGAAATAAATATTACAAGAAATCTTTTAATAGATGCAATGAGAAGTGCATTAAACCCAAAAATAATACTTCAAAAATCTGCCGGAGTTTCAAGAGAAGACTTAGAGACTGTTGGTAAGCCAATATATCTTACAGAGCCTTCAAGTGTTGGTTTTTTACCAACACCGAATATAAGTAGCTCGGGAGTTAATTTAGAACTCTTAGAGAGTGAAATCACAGAGGTTACGGGTGTTAGCCCACAAAATAACGGCGCGCAAACTGCACAAAATGAAACTGCTACTGAAATTAGCATAAAAGCACAAGAAGGTGGTCGAAGAAGTGCTGATTATATTAGATCATATAATGAGACTTTTGTAGAGCCTTTGTTTGATAGATTTGCAAAACTAGTATTTAAGTATGGAAATGATGAATTTTTTAATGGGTTTACAAGAGAGGATATACCTAGTTTTAGATTTAATATACAAACAGGTACTGGAGCTATGAATAAAGAAGTTAGAAGGGCAGGACTTCAAGCAAGTATGCAAGTATTTTCACAACTTTATCAAATGTATATGAGTATAGGTGATATGCAAAGTGCATATGGAATTGTTAAAGCTAATGAAGAGTTAGTTAAAGAACTTTTGCCTATTTTGGGGATAAAAAATGTCAATTCTTTATTTGCTTTCAACAAGGGTATGCAATGAAGATTTTATTGGATTTAAATTTTGATATACAACAAACAAAAGGAGGTAAGAGGCTAGTTGATTTTATAGATAAAAAATACCAAGAATGTTTTGCAATGGCAAAAAACCAACAACAAACAGCAGAGTATAGGCTAAAAGCTTTAGAGCAAATGGCTTTTTTAGACACGATAATAAATTTACTAAAGGAAGAAGATGATGAATGAACAAATGAATGAAAATGATGCTTTAAATGAACTTTTAAACTCACTTAATGACAATGAAGAAACCATTCAAAACAAAGAGGAAGGACAAGAAGTAGAGCAAGTAGAACAAGATGAACAAAATAATCAAGATTTATCTAAACTTTTAAAAGAGCAAGCAAATGAAATTAAAACCTTAAAAGAAAGCTTAGCACTACTTAATAATAAAAATAAGCCAAGTAAAGAAGAAGAAGAAAGGAAAGAGTATTTAAAGCAATTAGGGCTTGATGGAATTGATGAAAGGCTCAAAAAGCTAGATGAATTAGAAGCAAAAGCTAAGCAAAAAGATGAGGAAGAAAGCTTGCGTGCTAAATACATGGAGATTGAAAGAACAATTAGAAAAGAGTATCCAAATGCTGATTTGAAAACTATGGGAGAATTAGCAAACAAACTTGGTGGATTAGCAAGTGGAGATTTACAAAGCTGGAGAACACTTTTGGCTATGGTTTATAAAAAAGATACTGGTAAAAAGGCAGATGAGAGCTTACCTAGATCAAATTACGCAGGTGGTGAGAGTGATTTTAACTCAAAAATAAAAAAAGGTGATGATATTTCTAATATTGATTTAGGAAAAGAATTATTATCTTTAGCATAAAGAGGGGTATTTAATGAATTACGCAGCATTGATGAATAATGGTTTTGATTTTTCAAAAAACTTAGTTAAAGCTCAGGCTCCAAAGGCTGGTGGTTTTTCATTTACTGATTTTCTAAGTAAAGGTTTTGATAATTTTAGTAAATGGGGGAATAAAGAAATAGCAAAAAATGGAGCAAGAACTAATTTTGATAGGCTTATAGACCTTGGTGGGCTTGCCGGAGGACTTTGGGGCGGATATGAAGAGCAGAAAATGGCAAAAAAGAATTTTGAGCTTCAAAAAGATGCTTACAATTTTAACAAATACTTAGCACAAGAGGAGCTTAGAAGAAGACAAAATAGAGAAAATAACTTAAAAGAAGTTTGGGCTAGTTAAAGTTTATGGATTTAAGAGTTTGTGTTTTTAAAGGGTAAATCTTAACCCCTCCTTTTTATAAGGAAGGGCTTTGCCTATTATTGCTAGTTTGCGTTGACAACAATAGTGCAAAGTAGTATAATAACTATTAAGATTTGTAGCATCTTATTTCCACCGCCTTTCTAGGTGGTAAATTAGTGCTAAGGGTGGCGACCCTTGGCACCACACCCTTTATAATTATACACAAACCTTTCTTAAATCCTTTATTTTAGATATTAAATAAAGGTAAAAAAATGGCACATTATAACCCACAACAAGTAGTATTTAATCCAAGTCTTGGTGTAATCCAAAATGCAGGAAAAGTAGGCGGAGTTTTATACGACAGTATGAAACAATATAGAGAAGAAGAAAACAAAAGAAGACTTTTGGCGCAGCAAGATGAAGAATTAAAAGCTCGACAAGAGCAAAATGAGATTAATAATGCTTTTTTAAATAATAATTTATTGCAAAAGGAAAGAGCTTTTGAGTATGCTATGGAGCAAGATAGAATAAAGAATAATTTAGCTTTGCAAGATTTGCTTTTTAAAAAAGAAAAAATAGACTTAGAACAAGCAAAAGAACAAAAACAAAACCAACTTTTAGCAGAACAAGCAATGCTTAATTTACCAAGTTATACAAAGTCAAATCCGGAGATGAGAGCAATAGAAGAAAGATTTAATACCATAAAAAAAGCCGGTGGCAGTTCTTATTATGATGGGCAAGGGCTTTTGGGCGGAACTTGGCAAAATATAAAAGGACTTTTTGGAGCAGATAATATAAATGATGCTCAAGATAGCTTATTTAAATTTATGAGTGATGGTATTTATAATGAAAAAGTTAGAAGAGATACAACTTATAACAGAACAAGGCATGATGAAATTTATAAAGAGCCTTCAGCTTGGAAGCCACAAACCATAAATGCTAAAGAATTTGAAAGAATAACAAGAGATTATATAGCTGTTAATGAGGCTAAGATTAATGCTTACTATGATGAGCAAATGGCAAAGATTTCTAATTTAAAAAATCCTTACATTAATCATCTTTATGAAGAGCAAAGACAAAAAAGTTTAAAAGGTTTTAGAGAGGGTTTAGCAAAAAAGCTTAGTGATTATTATATTAAAGATGGAAAGTATGACAAACCTAGCGAAAAAGCAATTACAGTAGAAAATCAAAAAACAAAAGAGGCTCAGCAAAATTCTCATAACTTATTAGCGTTTGCTAATAATCAAAAATTTTATGATGTGAATTTAGGAGGCTTTGAGGCACAAATTTCTGAACCTGATTCCAATGGAAATGTTATTTTAATCAACAGCGTAGGAAAAAGAAAACAAGTAAGCTTGGAAGAACTAAGAAAAGAGGGGTTAGTAAAATGAGCATAAGAGAATTTTTAAAAGAAAAACCAAGAGAAAGTGATATTTTAGCTTTTTTGCAGCAGGATAATAAAGATAAGAATGATTATTTAGATGAGTTAAGAAATGACATAGATAAAGCAATTACACAAAATAGAAATAATATCTCAATATATAACATACAAGACCAAAATCTAACAAATCCACTCGGCCATATTAGTCAATACAAGCGAGATTTGTATGATTATGAAAATAATCAGGAAATGAATGCTGATGATTTAAGTGATTATATTTTAGATAAACAATCTCAATTTAATGCTTCTAAACCTATTTTTGCTGATGATAACGAAGTGGCGAGAAAAAGCAATCAGTTTATGAGAGATTTAGGAGATGAGCTTCAAAAATCCGGAAGAGGAAAACTTTTACAAGATAGCGATGGTTCATATTGGGTTAAAGATGTAAAAGGTAATTATGCTAAGGTTCAAGGAAGCCTAATAGGTGACTTATATCGTGGGATTAGAGATAATGGTGCTAGTGTAGCACTAGGAACAGCAGGTGCAATTGGCGGTGGTATGTTAGGTGGTGGAGTTGGTATGGTCGCTGGGGGTGCATTAGGTGCATCTTTAGGAGCTGGATATGATTATTATGGGAACACAAAAGATACAAATCAGGAAGCAAATTTAAAAGAAGCTCTTATGCTTATGGGGGAAAATGCTGGACTTTCTTTAGTTGGAGATGCAGCTTTCGCCGGAGTAGCTAAAGGTGCAAGAACTTTAAAAAATACATACGCTATGGCAAAAACAGGGTCAGCTGTCGGCAAAGATATGATAGATGGGATAGCTGTTAAGGGAAATAGAGTTATTGATAAAATCAGTCAAAAAGATATTCCCATAGTTGGCAAGTTTAGTGATGGTGGCTTGCAAAATGCTGAAACAATTTTTAACAATCTTACAAAAAATGTGGAAAATAAAGCCCAAATTGATGAATTAATATTAAAAGAAAACCCAATATACTTAGAAAATGGAAAACCTACAATAGAAATATTAAAAAACCTTGTTGAGCAAGGACTTAACAAAAACAATCCGCAATTTATACAAGATAGTGCTAAAAGAACAAGTGCTATTTTAAAAAATATTTCTAATGCTTTGTCGGGTTACCCCACTACACAAAGAAGAGAAATACTACTAAAAGCAGCACAAGCGTATCCTGAAATAGGTAGTTTTTTAGATGATGTTTTAAAAGCTGATAAAGATGCTAGCATTTCTTTTTTAAACATAGTTAAAGAACAAGATGAGATGTTTAAGAATAAAACTGGTTTAAGTGGGGAGTTTGATGTTAAGGCTTGGCAAAAAGATAATAGCTCTTATAAAAAAAGAATTAATAATGAATATGCTCAAGCTATAAAAAGTATAGATGAGCTTAACAACGGCTCAATAAGGTTAAGCAAAGAAGATTTAGCAAAGATTGAAGAGTTTAAAAACAACAATTTTTTAGAGCAAGATATAAAAACAAATATTAGTAGCTTTCTAGAAGATGCTATTGATAAAGACTTAAGTGCTGAGCAAATATTTAACTTAAGAAGTGCTATAAATAAGCAATTAGCCACAGGAAACAAGACATATAATACTAAAGAAGCTTATAGACTAGTAAAAGATACTTTAGATGAAACTATGATAAAAAATGCAAGTGATAAAGAACTAGCAAGGAAGATTTTAGAAGATGCTAATAAAAACTATGCGTTAAAAGAAAATTTTAATAATAGTTATCTAGGAAAAATAAAAGACCAAGAAACGCCCGAAGCGCTCGCACAAAGAATAGCTAATGGTGCTAGAAATATCAATGAAGATAAGGATTTAAAAAGAGCTTTTGAAGGTATGAATGAAGCAGAGCGAAAAGCAAATGAAAAACATGTTTTTAATGCATTACTAGCAAAACATAGAATTGAAGATATAGGATATGATTTTAAGAGCCTAGCAAAAGATATGGATAATGTAGAATTTGTAAGTAAAGACTTAAAATATGCAAAAGAAGTAGTAAATGTTTATGCAAAAATTTATCAAAACAATAAAGACTTAATAATGACGGCTTTAGCTAGTAGTGGCAAAAAAACAAATTCTGCAATGGCTACAACAATAAGTGGTGTTTTTGATAGAATATTAATAAGCGGTGTTTTTGCTAGAATACATGCTTTAGCTCCTTTTATGAAAAGTGCTAAAGAGCAAGCGTTAAGAAATCAAATATTAGATGCATTAAAACTTGCTAAAACCAACAAGCAGATTATAAAAAATCTCAAAAACATAAAAATATCAAATCCAGAACAAAGTAAAATCTTTAAAGATGCTTTGGATAATTATATTAAAGTAGATAAAGAGCAAAATAAAATATTAAAAGATGCACTAATAAAAGAAGGGCTTATCAAAGGCGATAATTTTTATATGGATAAGCCTAATCCTAAGGATAGTTCTTTAAAATTTATAGGCAAAAATGGTAAAGAATATATTATAGATAAAAATGCCAGAAGCGAATGGATGAAAACTTTTAATCTTAAAAGTATTGATGATGATTATATCCCTAATATGCCAAATGAAGTAAAAATGGCTTTAAAAGATAGAGAAATAAAGCTTACTAAGGGGAGTTTGTTAAAACTAGTTGAAAGAGATAGAATTAAATATATACCACATATAAAAGATACTTTAGAAAATCCACAAGTAGTCTTAAGAGATAAGGATGATTTTGTATTTATTAAAAACATAGATAACCAAACTTATTTTACAAGCATAGGTAAAGATTATGAAACGCATTTAACTATAATTAGCAATTCGCCTAAAAAGCAAAATAATATAAGAAATAAAATGAAAAATGCTAAAGTAGTGTATTATAATAATGCGAGAGCCTTACCGACATCTAGGGCATCTTCAGAGACAAAACAAGTGTCGTTCTCTAATGGAAATTCTACCCAAGATAAGCCTAAAGAAAACTTAATTGAGAAATTAAAGGAGGATAGGAAAAACAAGAAAAGAGTTAAAGAAAAACTTGATGAAAAAATTAAAAATCAAAAAGAGAGCGATGAGGATAAATGGAAAAGATTTGATAATTTTTTAAAAGAGAATAAAGACTATAATCTTGATGTTATGGGTAATTTAGATGTTGTCACTAGAGAATTTATACTCAATGCTAAAAAAAAGACACATAAGGGCAAAAAAGCTGATATACCTGATCTAATGCGTTCTAAAATAGAAAATGAATTAAACATCAAGCCTTTAAAAGAATTTGGAAAAAATTACGCAGAGTATTACCATGATGGAAAGGGTGCTTTGCAAAAATTACTCATTGAAAAACAAGGACAAGTAGCAGGTGCCTTTCATAGAAAAGACTTAGGGGATATTGATTTGGTTTGGGGAGATGGTAACTTTGGATTAAGTCATATTGTTAATCGAAGAGAAGAAGATTTTATTAAGCAAGGGCTAAATAAAATAGAAGCAAAAAATAAAGCTTTAAAT